>DASQPD010000177.1:0-44554 GCA_035644135.1 Pyrinomonadaceae bacterium | reverse complement strand
AATCCCACACACGGCAGTGTGTGGATGGGTTCAAATCCTTTCTACAGCAGATTCGCCGGATTTATTCCTGCGCGCTTCGCGCGTCGGGTTTTATTGCGGCCACGTTGTAGACAGGATCTGAACCATCCACACACTGCCGTGTGTGGGATTCATTTCCGGACTTTTGACACAGCCTCTCCAGTTGGTGGGATTTGGACTTTTTGTGCAAAGCTCTCCAGTATTGAGCACTGGATGCAGAGCCGAATTAGCCACGACGATACCGCTTGGGAAAACCGGGGAACCGCATTGGTCAAAGTAATGGTTTCAATGATTGTGCGATCAACCATCAATCCTGAGTGAAATAGATCGAACGGTTAAGTCATCTCTAATGACTAAGTAAATCGCGCCCTGGCGGTGTACAGAGTTTACGCCAGCACTGTGCGAATCCTGGCTGGCGTGTGTCTCATGACTGGCCCTCAGGTTCATGCGTGTGAGCGACGATCTCTTTTTGCACCGCCACGTTGAGAGTGATCCGAGGTAATCCCTAACTCTGTAGGAGAGTAAATGTCGAACTTAACTCCTGAATGGCTTAAGACTGTTCTGGAAGTTACAGGCGGATTTGAAACGGAAGGTAATCCGTGGGCTGGAATCTCTAACGACTTCGACAACCAGGGGATCTCGTGCGGAATTCTTCAATGGAATATCGGACAAGGCTCGCTACAACCCCTCGTAAAGAAATGCGGGCTCGTGGCGGTTAAAAGCCACATGCCCGTTTATGGCGACCAACTATGGGATGCTTGCAACAAGAGTATTCCTCAGGGTCTCCAAATTGTTCGAGCATGGCAACCCAATAAGCACCTAAGAGCCGATGTACGGAATGAGTTGGTGGCGCTCTTTGGTTCTCCGGAGATGGTCGACCAGCAAATGGCTGCAGCGACGGAGGTCGGAGAAGCGGCCATGAAACTCGCGTCTCGTTGGGCTACAGAGCTGCGGGCGAGCGATCCAATGCTAAGAGAATTTTGCTTGTTCTTTGATCTCTTAACTCAAAGCGGCGGCATGAAGAATGTTTGGCTCGACGATGTTAATAACCTGATTGCGACAAAGACTCCTCACAAAGTCGTCGATTTCATTTGTACGTGGATGGTCAATCGCCCGCCAACAGTCGTACATCGATCCGATGGAAAGAAAAATGCAGACTTGTGGAACGGTCATATCCCCGATTCAATTCTGGAGCCTTTCGTTCTCACATATCTCCGCTGCTTAAAGTCTTTGGAAAAGTATCAAATAGTTGCTCTCAATCGACGCGGAACGATTGCTACCACGCGTGGCTGGGTCAACGGTAGCCTTCAAGATCTAGAACAATTGCGAGTCGGCTAGTCCCAATTCACTTTCCAACATTCGGCATCCGACGAAAGGAATTCCCAATGCCTCAGTCAAAATTTGTCGTCAACAACAAGGCGCCCATGGGGCTGCACATTCGCAAGCAACCCGAGCCCACCGATAGCACAAATATTCTGGGCGTACTTACGGTCAATCAGGAAGTCGAAAAACTGGAAGAAACGCCACTGTCCGACTGGTGGAAGGTCAGCGCATCTCTCAATGGCATACCGATCGAAGGTTACGTCAACAAGAATTACCTGGCTGAGGTCGGGGAAAATGTTGTCGTTGTGGAGCACGAGGGCGTAGTTGAAGTTCATCTTCCTACCAGCGGATTGACAGTTGTCAGGGGCTCCAAAGCACGACTTGCTCATCCGTTGACGGAGATTCCTCCAGTCAAGCGGCAAGCGAATGATCCACCGCAAAAGAGGTTAGACGCCGTCAGACAGTTGATCTCATGGCTCAGAGTAGAAAGCAGTCTCCGCTACAGATCTGACGGCATGACCTACTGCAACATCTACGCCTATGACTATTGCTATTTGACTGGAGCCTATCTTCCCCGAGTTTGGTGGACTGGAAAAGCTCTTATCAGGCTCGACGCGGGGGAAACCGTCCCGGTGAAATATCCTGGAAGCGAACCGGGTACGGTAAACGAAAAAGTGGCAAATGAGTTGAACGAATGGTTCAAAGACTGGGGGCCTCATTTTGGCTGGCGCCAAAGCCTTGATTTGACAGAGATGCAAGACGAAGCGAATCAAGGCCGCGTATGTATTACGGTTGCCAGATCCAAACCTCAGTATCACCACGGACACGGTCACATCGTTGCTGTGGTTCCCGAAAATGATGACCAAAGGGCCATTCGACAGAATGGGAAAGTTATTGCAACTGTGCAGAGTCAGGCCGGTGCTCATAACTATTCTTATCATGTTAACCATTGGTGGAATGATGGAACCTACTCCGACTTTGGTCATTGGATTCATCAATGAATCCATCGATCAACTTAGCCTTTCCGTTATTGACTTTAACCTGTGATTCTTGAGGGGGGCGACGATTCTCTTGTTTGCGTTGGTGGCGGCAATGAATTCACGCAAACAAGCAACAGCCGATTTGGTGTCTCAATGAAATGAACCGCTGCGGCTTCAACCCACACGTTGATTTCGCGGAGGCTGACCTGGGCAATAGCTGCTGCCTGTTCCGGCGTAACCATCATCACCCGATCGCCGCAAGCTGAACACCACGCTTGCGTTGAGACAGGACGGCAACTCACCAGTGTGATCTCTTCGATCTCAATCACAATCTCGGTTCGCTTTTTCACGTCGCTACGCCGCCGGAATGTTGCTCACGCTGTGAACTTGGTACTAGAATGATCGCGAATCAGGCACCATCCATCGATCGTCAGGTTCCCTGTCATCCTTTGGGTGCCGACGATAGGCACAATGGCCTGAAAAGTCTTTGGCGACTTCTCCGAAAGTTCTCCAAGTTTTCTCTCTTGCCGCTATGTCCAAGCAGGTTAAAGCTTTATATGAGTTCGGCGACTTTCGCCTGGAAACCTCAGAGCGAGTCTTGCGACATAAGGGAAAGCCAGTGCCCCTTACACCGAAAGCCTTTGAAACCTTGCTGGTACTAGTCGAACGAAGTGGCCATCTGGTTGAGAAGGACGACTTGATGAAGGAAGTCTGGGCCGACGCCTTTGTCGAGGAAGCAAACCTGGCGAGGAATATCTGGACTCTGCGCAAGGCGCTCGGCGACGACGAGCGCGAACATCGCTACATCGAAACAGTGCCCAAGCATGGCTATCGCTTCATTGCTCCTGTGAAAGAAATGCCGCTCGAAGCCGTCGATGTGATCGTCCAGAGACGGGTGAGAGCGAGGATTATTAAGGAAGAAGAGCTCTCGGATGACGACTTGTCTGACTCGAGAAAGCGCGCCTCTGCAGGATTCAAATCCAGCTTGGAATCACAGCCTTCACAGTTCTTACAGCCAGTCGCAGCTCCAAAGGCCAACCGGTTTGCGTTACTGCCTACCGCGCTCACCAAAACTGCAGTTTTGGCGTTTCTCGTTTGCAGTGTGATTGCGATGGCAGCAATACTCATCTTTGTTACTCACAACAACCAAGCGGGTACACACGAAAAGGTTGACTCCATAGCGGTGTTACCTTTCGGACATAGCGGTGAGGATACTAATCTCGAGTATCTTTCCGATGGCCTCACGGAGAATGTCATCAACCGCCTGTCACACGTTTCAAGCTTGAAGGTCATCGCACGTAGCTCTGTCTATCGTTATAAGGGCCAGGAGATCGATCCAAAGGCGGTAGGACGTGAATTGGGTGTGCAGGAGATCTTGATCGGCAGGGTAATACAGCGAGGCACGGATCTCTCGATCGGCGCAGAGTTGGTGGACACTAGAGACGGAAGACATGTTTGGGGCGAGCGTTACGACCGCAAAATCAGCGACGTTCAGTTTTTGCAAAGCGAATTGGCGCAGGAGATCGCAAGCCAGCTGCGGTTGCCGCTTTCTGGTGAGAAGGAAACGCGATTCGACCAACGTAATACTCGGGACGTTGAAGCTTATCAGCTCTACTTAAAAGGCCGGTACTTCTGGAACAAACGGACCAGGGAGGGAATCAAGAAAGGCATTGAATTCTTCGAACAGAGTGTCCGAATAGATCCAAACTACAGTTTGCCATATGCGGGCCTGGCTGATTGTTACAACGTGTTAGGTCAGCTTGGAGAGTTCTCGCCGAACGAAGCCATCCCCAAGGCCAAAGCGGCTGCTCTCAATGCGCTGAGGCTGGATGACACATTGGCAGAGGCTCACGCGTCGCTGGCCCTCATTTACGAAGGATACGACTGGAACTGGACGGCCGCGGAAGCTGAATTCAAGCGAGCAATCGAGCTGAACCCAAACTATGCAACCGCGCACCATTGGTACGCGATGCATTTATCTGCATTGGGGAGACATGAAGAAGCGCTTGCCGAAATCAGACAAGCCAAGGTGCTCGATCCGGTCTCGCTAATCATTAATGCCAACGAAGGATGGATATATTTTTGTTCGCGGCAGTACGACCGAGGGATTGAGCAGTTGCGAGACACGATTAATATGGACCCAAACTTCGGTAATGCGCATTATAAGCTCGCATTGCTCTATGAGATTAAGGGGATGCATGCCGAGGCTGTTGCGGAATACCTAAAGAATGAACGGCTTGGTGGAATGAATCAAAGTGAAGCGGACGAACTAGAGGCCGCTTATGCAAAGTCGGGTTGGAAGGGCTTCTGCCAAAAGGAACTGGAGGTGTTGGAAGCCCAATCAAAACGGGGCTATGTTTCCCCGAAATACTTCGTGCTAACTCACCTGCAATTGGGCAATAAGGAGCAGGCGTTTCGTTGGTTCGAGGATGCCTACAAAGATCGATCCGAGTTGCTGGTTTATCTGAAAGTTGACCCGAGGTTTGAGTCGTTGCGCTCAGATCCGCGATTTGGAAACCTGCTCAACCGCGTGAATCTCGCTCCACAGTAACCGCGGTCACTCGACCAGGCGGCGCCTCGAGCACAAGCCCGCATTTTCGCCGAGGTTCCAACTTTGTGAATCAAATACTAGTCATAGTTGATGATGCTTAGGATCGTTAAGGGCCAGCTGTCCATAACTCACAAACCCCCCGATACGGAGTTGCAAGCGGCACAAGCCAAGCTCAATGAACTAAACGGCCAGTCGGATGCGTTGATGAGCGAGTTGAAAGTACCGTGACTTGGAGACCTACAGTTCACTTGATGGTATTCACTTCAGCGCCCCGATGATCTGATCAACCTGTCCTGCATCCACTACTTGCAGCAAGCGGGTTTCTTCGATACCTGACCTCCTTCCAAATAATTCGCTGAACAGATCCGACCATGCTTGCTCCTCTCGGGCGGGATCCGCCAAAACAGCCAAACCCTCGCTCCACGCCTTCAATTCTGCCAGATATCCCGGAGAAGTCTCCGCGCGAGTCAGTAGTCGTGCGAGCTGTGTGGTATTACCGAAGTCAAAATAGCCTGGATAGTCCGCGCCCAGAATGCCAACATTGCCATCAATGCGCGAAGCGAGGATCGGAACGGAGGATGCTATTGCTTCTGATAGCACGTTCGCTCCTCCCTCCATGCGAGATGAAAGCACACAAAGAGAACTCTGCTTCAGAATGCGTAGTGCTCGTGACCGCGGCTGCTCTCCGAGCCATCGGTAGCGTTGGTTAGCACTCGATTCCTTTCGCGCTCTGTTGGCCATCGCTGCAGTCATCGCGCCACCGATCTGCAAGACTCGGATTCTTGACGAATCAGGAAGTGATCGCGCCGCCATGGCGGTGCGAAACGGATCCTTCACGGTACGCAGATGGCCGATCACACATACATCAAAGTTGCGATTGGCTCGAGCTTCAGCCTTGGTTGCTCGTGTTTTCGCTGAACTGCCGCGCGCGCCTGTCGGCGCCTGCTTGTCTTCAAATGACTGATAGATTACCCGTGTCTTCTTTCGCCAGCTTGGCCGAAGCTCTTCGATTGCTTTTGGTTGTAGCACGACAATCCTGGTTGCCATATCGAGCGACTCTTGCGCCCGATGATTGGTCCGAATATCGCGATAGAGATCTGTTCCAGTAAGAGCGACGACCACGGGGGCTGCGGGGTTCTGGTCCCGAAAGTTTATGATTGACGGATAGCTCTTCCGAGCGTGTAAGGCTACCAATAAATCATAGGGCTCGCCGTCATAGGTCTGTAAAATCGAGACGGTATTGCCAAGTCGTCTGAAAATCCTGGTCCAGCGGAGCGCAGTGATGCGGTTTCCGTGACGTGAGTCCGGCGGAGCCGGCGTGACGATGGCAATCCTCATTCGTTCTGAGTCTGGAGCGCACACGTGCGGAATCCCGCCCATACGTCGCGCCGGTCAGGCGTGTAGAAATTTCGATAGGTGTTATGAATGAGACGCGAACGCGTTACCCAACAACCGCCCCGCAACACCTTATGATTTCCATACCACGGCTCGGAATATTCTTTGTAAGGTCCAGCTATAAAGCCGGGATACGGCTTGAAGTCGCTCGCCGTCCATTCCCATACGTTGCCAATCATTTGGCGGCATCCGAATGCGCTATCACCCGCTGGCAAGGCGTCAACTGGAATGCATCCCATCGCGTGCCAATCAAGATTTGCTCGTTCTACCGTTGACGAGTCGTCTCCCCAGGGATATCTGCGTTTGTGCTCTGTAAGGCTTCGACCTTTGGCCGCTGGCTCTGCACTCGCCGCCACCTCCCACTCCGCTTCCGTTGGCAGACGCCGAGCCTTCCAACGACAGTAAGCATTAGCCTCGTGCCAGTTGCAATGGATTAGGGGCAGCCGCTCATCCAGCGTGACCCATTCATCGAAGCTCCGTCGCAACCAACAATCGCTTCCATCTCGGCGCCAGTAGACCGGATGTTCTGCACTGACAGCGGTTCGCCACCGCCAACCTTCTGCGGTCCAGAGCTCGCTTCTTCTATAGCCGTTATCTTCAACGAAAGTTTTGAATTCGCCATTGGTCACGGCGGTCTTAGAGATCGCGAAGGGAGCAATCTCAACGTCGTGTGCCAGTTGTTCGTTATCGAAGGCAAAGCCCGATTCGGGAGCGCTTCCGAGAGTGAATTTGCCGCCGGGAATTTCTGCGTCACGTGTCAGATCATTACCGGTTTGAGGAACAGGCGCGTCTCGCGCCACGAGCCGCACCTTATTAACTACCACGATTGCTGGCGGAGGATAGCTCAGAGTCTGACGTGTGTAAGTGATCGCCTCGTCGTGCATCTGCTCGTGGAGCAGCACCAGGTTCAGGAAGTATTCGTGATTGTAGCCTTCTGCATCCGTCAAGCCGCTGCCATTGGCACCGGCCTGATTGATTACACGCTCAAGGACTCGCTGCATGTAAGTTAGGGTTTCGTCTCGCTGAAGCAAAGGCAAGTCCCAACGCGTGTCGTGGGCTACGCGCGCAGAGTCGTAAAGGTCGTCGCCAGTTTTAAGAATGGGAGGCTGACCACCAAGGTGCCGTAAGACCCAGAACTCCTGAAACCATGCCAGATGCGCAATCTCCCAGCGCAGTGGATTTACCATATGCAACCGAGGACCGATCAACTGCTCATCGCTCAGATCGTCAACAAGCTCCAGCGTGCGCGCGCGGGTCTCCTTCAGCGCTTCAACCAATTGAGCGGTGGTGATTCTCGATCCGCCGTTGGTGATTCCAGTAAAGGACATTACGGTTTCCGCCCTGTCCCGATGATCATTTGCGCTGGAATACTCATCTGGTTATTCGGAAAGAAGTGCCGCACTGCGTCCTGGGTCTCTTGGGCCAGGGAATTCGATTGCAGTGGAGACAGCGTGGCTAATTTCTCTCGGAGCGTCCCGGAAGTTTCCGAGCGCATCTCCCAAAACTGCTCCGGCGAGATTGGCGCGGCAATATTAAACTTGATCACGCGCTCCTTAACATCAACGGCTCCGGCATCCCCAAGAATCCGAGCCAGACTGCCGGGCTCGGCGAATCGGAAAGCCCCTGGCGCATTCGGATCAACCGGTTGCGTTTCAAGATATCGCGCTACCACATCAGTAATCACGTAAGAGAAAGGGTTCAGTTCACTCTTGCCCCACACGGCGAGGGTTATCGCCCCCTCCCGTTTGGTTACGCGCAACATCTCGCGTAGAGCAGCAACAGGATTTGGGAAGAACATTACTCCTAGTCTGCTGACTACGGCGTCAAACGAGTTGTCTTCAAAAGGCAGAGAGTCAGCCGCGCATAGTTGAAACGCAACGTGTGTTATTCCACGTCGGAGCGCCTCGCTTTCGGCTGCGGCGACCATTTCCGGCGTGACGTCGGTACAGGTAACAGAGCCGGTTGGTCCAACTGTTTCCGCAATTGTCAGCGAAGGTTCGCCTGCACCACCCGCCACATCAAGGACCGCGTCGCCTTCGATGATGTCGGCGTCCTCGATAAGTGCCTTCGTTACGGGACCGAACATTGTCCGAATAGTATTGGCGTGTTTTCGCCAGTAGCAGGCCGACTCGCTCCACTCGCGTAGGATCTCGTCTGTCTGACTGTCGCTCGGCCTTGCGTCTGAGTCACTTTTTGCGTTTGAAATGGCCATCACCGTAAAGCTCAAAGTCCTTTCCGGCTCCGCAATCTCAAAGACCTCCATAGAGGTTGTGCCGTCCTTTAGGGGTGCATGTTAATATTCTTCGAATCATTGGTGAAATGAATTGTTCCAATGATTACGATAGTTAACCCCAATGACCCTATGGATGTTCGCGACTTACAAGTCTTCCTAAGCGTCGCTAAGCATTTGCATTACACGCGCGCCGCTGAGGAAGTTAACCTTAGCCAGCCGAGCGTGTCCGTTCGAATGCGGCAACTGGAGCGTGATCTGGGCTCGAAGCTCTTCGAACAACTGGGTAAGAAGGTCGCACTTACTGAGGCCGGTCAACTTCTTGTTCCGTATGCCACTCGGGTCATCGCAGCAATGAGCGATGCTCGCGAGGCGATGGACGGACTGCAGGGTCTGGAATGTGGAGCAATAAGAATCGGGGCCAGCACGACGCCGGGCATGTATCTTATTCCGCGAACTATCGCTCACTTCAAACGTCGCTATCCCAAGATAGAAGTGCACCTCGCCGTCAAAGATACGAGGCAAATTGAGGATGGGGTAATCCGAAATGAATTTGATTTTGGCTTCGTAGGCGGGCACTTGGCGGGCGATGAGGTTGACGTTCTGCCGTGGATCACCGACGAGATAATCCTGATTGTGCCTCCCGGTCACCTTCTTGCCAGAAAGAGGAGCGTCACACCTCAGGATCTTTGCAGCGAGAAATTCATCTTTCGCGAGCGAGGCTCAGCGACGAGAGCTGTTGTTGACTCGCACCTTCGAAAATTCCACGTTGATGCCGAGGCGGTCATGGAGATCGAGAATCCCGAGTCTGTAAAGAAGGCGGTGCAGAATGGGCTCGGCATTGCCTTCATTTCTGCGTTCGCGGCTGCGACTGACTTGAAAGCTAAGACTCTGGTTGCCGTAGAGATAAGAAACCTTATAATCCGGCGCGAGCTAAAGATCGTTTTTCGTAGAGACAAGCACCTTAGCCGCGCCGCGCAAGCATTTATTGAAATGGCAGGAGAATAAGCGTTCCGTCCAGCGGCCTTTGGATCTCCGTGCTTCGTTCGTTGGACGCTTACGGTGGTTTGACTCGCCGCCGTTTCGATTAAGCGAAGCACCCTTGACAAAGCTCGGATGGCTTCCTTAGATTGGTGAAGGCATGGTAACCCGCTTGGCATCACTGGCGCTGATCCTGGTAATTGGCGGTAGTGTCTTCGCTGGCATTCCGCTACATTCGAACGAACAGGAATGTAGTATGCCCGGCATGGCAGGTATGGATTGCTGCAAGAAGGCAGCCCAGGCCGAGAGCCTTACGTCAGAGGTTTCAACCGCTCGTTTGTGCTGCGCCCTGAATTGTTCGCAGAGCGGAACCACCGGCTCGACCGGGTCTCAGCTTCCGCGCCCGTCAACAAGCCAAGCCATAGCGATTCATCCAGCATCTCTCCAGCCGTTAGTTGGGTCATCGCACTTATCTCTTCGTTCAAGTTGGGCAGATAGCCCGCCTCCGTATTCCAATCCTGCTTATATTCGACACCTCGCTCTTCTGATCTAGAGACTCCAAGGCCGTAGTGTGTCTTGTTGTCGCTGTTCGCTTGACGGAACAGCGCAGTTGCGCGTCTCCGTTTGACGCGCGTGGTCTCTATTTCATCGAAGGTCGAATATCATGTCTAAATATATTCTCGCGTTCAGTCTTCTCGTACTTCTATTGATCGTCGCCGCCTGTGGTTCTAAGACTTCATCAGTTGACACCGGCAAAGTCATTAAGAGTGCGCCGATCGGAAATCTCACAGTCACATTGTCGAGTCCTTCCGGCCAGATCAAACATGGCAGTGATGAGTTCTTCGTCACGTTCAAAGATTCGTCGGGCAAGCCGGTGGATGTCGGAGCTGCGTCGTTAACATTTCACATGCCGCAGATGGCCTCGATGCCTGTGATGAACGACCCTGCCACGCTTACGACTACGGATACGCCGGGAGTCTATCGTGCCAAGGCGAACACTGAGGTGGCGGGCGAGTGGCAGGCACAAGTGTCTTTTGAAGGGCCGGCAGGAAAAGGGCAGACCTCTTTCTCAGTGACAGCGCAGTAGTTCCTGTAGTCAATCGACCATCGAACCACGGTCTAAGGAGAATACTGCCATGATTCACCGGCTCATCGAGATGAGCCTGCGCAATCGCGGGCTCATCATCGTGCTTTACCTAGGCCTCGCGCTCTGGGGCTATTGGGCACTCGTGCATACGCCAATCGACGCGATACCCGATCTCTCAGAGAACCAGGTCATCGTTTTCACAGACTGGACCGGTCGCTCGCCACAAGAGGTCGAGGATCAAGTTACCTATCCGCTCGTCACCAACCTACAAGGCTTGGCCGGTGTGCGTGTCGTGCGTGCAAGTTCGGCATTCGGGTTCTCGATGATCAATGTGATCTTCGAGGACAACATCAACCTCTACTTCGCACGAACGCGCGTCCTTGAACGCTTGAACCTTGTCACAAAGCAACTGCCTGAAGGAGTGGTCCCGACACTGGGCCCTGACGCCACAGGAGTTGGGCAGGTCTTTTGGTACACGCTCGAATCTGATCAGATTAATCCACGAGACCTGCGCACGTTGCAGGACTGGTTTGTTCGCTACCAGTTGAACTCGGTTCCAGGTGTAGCGGAAGTGGCTTCAGTCGGCGGCTACGTGCAGCAGTATCAGATCGATGTCGATCCAAATAAACTGCGCTCTTACAACATTCCTCTTTCCACAATCGTTCAATCAGTTCAGCGATCGAATAACAACGTCGGCGGCAATGTCGTTGAGCAAGCGGGCCAGTGGGCTGTGGTTCGTGGAATTGGGCTGATTCAGTCAACCGATGATGTAGCAAATATCGTCATCGGCTCAGCAAACGGCACGGCCATTTATGTCCGCAACGTCGCAGACGTGAAACTTGGCAATGCGTTTCGCACGGGCGTGCTCGACAAGAACGGCAAAGAAGCGGTGGGCGGGGTCGTTATCGCGCGTTACGGTGTCAATACGCTTGATGTAATCCAGAGCGTGAAGCAGAGGATCGAGGCCATAAAGTCTGGCTTGCCCAAAGGTGTAGAGATCGTTCCTTTTTACGATCGTACGCAACTCATCGAACGTGCGGCTCACACTTTAAAGCGTGCGCTAATCGAAGAGCTAATCCTGGTCACACTGGCGCACATCATCTTCCTCGCGCACTTCCGGTCCGTTCTTATAGTTACTATTCCGTTGCCGCTGGCGGTGCTCACGTCTTTCCTCTTCATGTACTACATGGGCATCAGCTCCAACCTCATGTCGCTTGCCGGGATAGCGATTGCCATTGGCGTGCTGGTCGATGCCGGAATTGTGGTCACCGAGAACGCATTCCGCTTTCTGGAGAAAAGAAAGGTCGATCCCAAAGACCGCACAAAGGTTTGGGAAACGATCAGTGACTCCACGAAGCTGGTCGGGCGACCAGTATTCTTCTCAATGGCGATCATCATCCTGGCCTTCATCCCGGTCTTCTCGCTGACTGGTCAGGAAGGGAAGTTGTTCCACCCCCTCGCCTTCACAAAGACGTTCGCCATGTTCGGTGCAACGATCATTGCCGTCACTCTAGTGCCTGTCCTCTGCACTTTTTTGTTGGGAGGGAAGTTTCACGCCGAGCAGTCAAATCCGGTGATGCGTCTGCTGCATGCCATCTATCGGCCTGCACTTCTTTTGGCTTTGCGTCATCGCCTCATCACGGTCTCAATCGCGTTACTACTATTCACTGGCGCGATCATTCTGGCGACTGGAATTGGCAAGGAGTTCATGCCTCCGCTCAACGAGGGTGACGTCATGTACATGCCCGTGACCGACCCGGCCATTTCTGTGGACGAAGCTCTCCGAATTCTCAGTAAGCAAGATGAAATCTTGAAGACTTTTCCAGAAGTTGAAGCGGCGGTGGGCAAGGCAGGGAGGGCTGACACCTCGACCGATCCAGCTCCGGTAAACATGAACGAAACAATCGTTCACTTGAAGCCTGCTGAGCAGTGGCGAGCCGGAATGACGCGAGAGAAGCTCATCTCCGAGATGAATGAAAAGCTGACCATGCCTGGTGTCACTAATATCTGGACGCAGCCGATTCAGAACCGGATTGACATGCTATCGACAGGCATACGCTCTCAAGTCGGAATCAAGATCTTTGGCAACGATATCAAAACTTTGGAAGAGCTTTCTCGCCGGATCGCCGAGGTTGTGATCCAGGTGCCGGGAGCAAAAGACGTGTACGCCGAACAGATCAGCGGTGCGCCCTACATTGACATCCATATTAACCGACCCGCCGCAGCGCGTTACGGGATCGATGTCGGCACCATTGAGGACGTTATAGAGAAAGGCATTGGCGAGACGAACCTCACAGTCACAATCGAAGGCCGCAGGCGCTTTCCGGTTCGCGTTCGCTACGCCTCGCAGTATCGCAGCAGTGCCGCAGCTTTAGGCGAAATTCCAATTGCTTCTCCATCCGGCGCCTCCATTCCGCTGGCGCAACTAGCCGAAATTCGAACCGTCGAAGGACCAACGATGATCTCCAGCGAAAATGGACTGCTGCGGGGAACAGTATTGCTCAATGTACGCGGTCGCGACGTAGGCAGCTTCGTTGACGAGGCTAAGCCGAAGCTTGCGAGCCAGGTGCAACTGCCGCCGGGCTTCTACATGGACTGGAGTGGTCAATATGAAAACCAACAGCGCGCCCGGCAGCGCCTGATGATTGTGATTCCCATCGTGCTGGTAATCATCTTTGGTCTCCTCTACCTGACCTATAACTCCGCCTTGGAAGCGGCGCACGTATTGCTCGCTGTCCCGTTCGCCTTGACTGGTGGTGTCTATCTGCTTTGGGCGCTTGGCTACAACTTCTCAGTCGCGGTCTGGGTAGGATTCATAGCGTTGTTCGGCACTGCTGTGCAGACCGGGGTTGTGATGGTCATCTATCTCGAGGAGGCAGTTGAAAGGAAACGGCAAGAAGTCGATGTACTAACGCGCAAGACCTTAATGGAAGCAGTGACGGAAGGTGCATTACTTCGTTTGCGACCGAAGGTCATGACGGTCTCGACCGTCGTTGCCGGTCTACTGCCGATTATGTGGAGTACGAGCGCGGGTTCGGAAGTAATGAAGCCGCTTGCCACACCGGTTCTTGGCGGGATGGTCTCAAGTCTCTTGCATGTGTTGATTGTGACGCCAGTGATCTTTTTCTGGCTGCGTGAACGACAGTTAAAGAAACAAGGAATCGCGACAGCAAGCGAGGAGATGAGCGAGGAATTTAGTTACGAGACAAGCGGGAAGTCATCAGATGCTGATCGCGTATCAGCGTCTGGAATTGAGAAAGAAGGTAGTAGTCATGAATAGAATCCGCATTTTACGCTTCAGTGTGGCCGGCGTTTTAGCTTTGGTGCAGGTCACCGTTGGCGCTGCCGCTGTGCTGGCTCAATCAAACGCGAAGAGCGTTGAAGACAGTGTCTCTGCCATGAGCGTGAATTTGTCATTGGCCCCAGGTTCAGCCGTTGCGAGATACGCGGATCCACAGACGGGTCTGACAGTTGATCAAACGGTCGCCTATGCACTTGAACACAACGGTGAATTGCTGGCAGCTCGCAAAGAGATAGACGCAGCCAGCGCGCTCATTAAGCAAGCGTCATTGCGAGCTAATCCAAAAGTTGACGCAAGTGTTTCGAAGACGATCACCGGCACGGACAATAGTATTACTGTCAACGGGATGCTTCCATTGGAACTCGGCGGCCGTCGATCTGCGCGTATCAAAGTCGCTGAACGCGAACTCGAAATGCGGCGGCAAGACGTTGCCAATCGAGAACGGGTTCTAGCTGCGGATGTTCGCGCCAAATTTGGCGAAGCCCTTGCTGCCATTCTCAAGCTCGGCTTCGATGAAGATCTAATAGCTACAAGCCAGCGTGGCTATAACCTGGTGGCGGCGCGCGTTACTGAAGGCGGCACGGCCCCACTCGAACAGAATATGGTGTTGGTTGAACTCAATCTCCTGCGCTCGATGCGCGAAACGGCTGAAGGGAAAGCTCAGATAGAAATGCTTGAGCTGCGCAATCTCATTGGCATGACCCCAGAGGAACCTGTTCGGCTAAGCGGAGACTTCAATAATGTGATCACTCCCTTGTCGCCCGTTGCCGAGGCTGCGGAGCGAGCACTCTCCGAGCGACCGGATCTGAAACTGGCGAAGGCCGCCGAGAGCTTCGCGGAAGCTCGAATCGAGCAAGCACGCGCTGATGGAAGATTGGATGCAAGCTTAGTCGCAGGCTATCAACGAATGGCTTTTGGGTATCCCTTGAACGGCATCAACGACGCTGGTCAATTGACGCCAATTCAGGGAACCTTTCACTACTTCACAGTTGGCGTCTCTCTTGACCTGCCCGTTCGAAACAAGAACCAGGGAGCAGTTGAAGCAACGGTCGCAGAAGCGGAAGGAGCAAAGCGGCGGCGCGAGTTCCTTGAACTCACTATTAGGCGTGAAGTGGCTTCGGCTTATGCCCGTTACAACAGCGTGGCACGCGCTGCAGAGATCTTCCGAGTCGGTGTAAAGGATCAAGCAAACGCTAACCTCGATGTGGTGAGACAAACTTACGAATTGGGGTCAAAAACGCTGATTGATTATCTCGGCGAACAACGACGCTTTATCGACTTGCAGAATCGATACATTGACGCGTTGCTCGATACGTATAAGGCCCGCGTCGAAATCGAGCGTGCGACGGCCTCGTCAACAACAACCAAACAACAGGTGACACAAAGATGAACGAAATACCTGAAGGCAAGCAAACAGAAAGAAATGCTAGCGCCCGCGTTGAGAGACGTCGTGCAAAGACCGCGATAGTCGCAGTTGTTGCCGTCGTAGCTGTCGCAGCTGTTGCATTACTACTCTGGCTATTCATTCCGCGTGGCGGCGGAGGACAGCCTGTGCCCGCACCGCGCACCATCGGCCCGGATCAAAACGCTAATCAAGCTAGTAATACGTCCGGAGACTCCACGCTAACAATAACCCCCGAACAAGTTCACAGGGCAGGGATAAAGATCGAAACGGTGGGCGAGCGTGTCTCGACTGATGCAGGCGGCCAACAAACAACCGGTATCGTCCAGCCCAACTCATATCGAGAAACGCCTGTGATGTCTCTTGTAGCGGGGATTGTGCGAAGTGTTGGGCCGGAACTTGGACAGAGTGTGCGTAAAGGCCAAATAATTGCAGTAGTGTCCAGCAACGATCTTGCTGAAGCTCAAACGAAATACCTTGCCGCATTCGCCGAGTTAGAAGAGCACCACAAGCATCATGCGCGTACTGAAAAGCTGGTTGCGATCGGCGCGGCCAGCCGCGAGGAATTGGAGATGGCTACCACCAAGTTGAAAGCAGCCGAGTCGGACGTAGCCAATCTACGCCAGCGGCTCTTGCTTCTGGGTTTGAGTTCTCAACGAGTCAATACGCTGCGTTCTACCTCACAGATCAGTTCGGAAGTGAGCTTACCGTCACCTACTTTCGGTACTGTAACCAGTCGCACCGTTAATTCGGGCGAGGTCATCGAAGCCAACAAAGAACTGTTGCGAGTAACTGACCTCTCTAGTGTGTGGGTAGTCGGGCAAGTCTATGAAAAGGATCTCGGCAAGATTCATATCGGCAGCGGTGCGAGCATCACCGCCGACGCCTATCCAGGCCGCGTCTTCCGTGGTCAGGTGTCTTACGTTGATCCAAAGGTTGATCCTCAAACAAGAACCGCACAAGCACGAATTGAATTAGCCAATCCCGGCCAGCAACTGAAGATCGGTATGTACGTCAACGTGGCTTTCGGCGCTCTCGCAAGCACAGCATCCACTGTGCCGGTTGTACCCGTCTCGGCGGTCCAAAACGTCGGTAATCATCAAGTGGTTTTCGTCGCGACGGGCGACCCTAATGTTTTTGCGATGCGCCCCTTGCGCGTTGGCCCTGAGACTAACGGCTATTTTCCAGTGCTTGAGGGTTTGAGCGTTGGAGATCGAATTGTCACTGAGGGCAGCTTCATGCTGCGCGCTGAATGGTTGAAGTCACACCCAAATGGATAGTGGCGTGTCGAAATTAAGAATCACTACGAATGTAAGGAACTAGAATTCTAATCAAGGGCATGCTTCAAGGTTCGTTAGTCGTTCGATAAACAGGGAGGTACAACATGGGACGTTATATTTTCTGGTCTATGTTGCTGGTCATCTTGGCGCCCAGCGTCCTGCCGGCCCAGGAACCGATTGTAGTGAACACTGATCTCGTAACAGTTCGAGCAACGGTGATGGACGCGAAGGGTAATAATGTTCCCGGTCTCGAGAAAAGCGCTTTCACAATTCAGGACAATGACTCGCTTCAGAAGATCACTGCTTTCAGTGACGAGGATACGCCTATCTCGGTCGCAGTGGTCTTTGATATCTCAGGTTCGATGAGTGAAGGGAAGACAGCGCAAGCAAAACAAGCACTCGCAGGCTTTATCCAGACCAGCCAGCCACTCGATGAATTCTTTCTTGTGAGTTTCGACTCACAAGCTCATCTCCTACTCGATAGATCGCGCGATGGCGATGCCGTCTTGCACAAGTTTACCTATTTCCAAACAGGCGGAAACACGGCTCTCTACGATGCTCTGTATTTGGGTCTCGAAAAAGTTACGCATGGAACCTTCCCCAGACGGGCCATCCTGCTCATCACGGACGGTGAAGACAACAACTCGCGATACACCTTCAAGGAAGTCCGCCGCAGGCTTCAGGAATCGGACGTCAGCATATACAGCATCGGAATCCGGGAAGGGCTGCTTCGCACGTCAGCCGCGGTCGCCGCGGAGATGGATCTCCGAAACTTGGCAACGATCTCCGGCGGCGAGACATTCTTCCCGAGGAATTCTCTGCAGATGGATGAAGCGTTTGAGCGGATTGCGCTTGAGCTGCGTCACCAATATTCAATCGGCTATCGACCGGAAAACTTTGTTCCCGACGGCAAATGGCATCGACTGAAGGTCCGAGTGACGCAAGCTAATGGAACTCATCACCCGGTGGTGCGCAGTCGGCAGGGATACTACGCGGTCGCGAACTCGGATGAGAGGACCAATCGAGCAGTCAGCCAGCGTAGGTCCTCGGGCGCAACAATGTGCTCGGATATGTGCAGTGTTATTGCGGTTGTGAAAAACAAGGCACACCAGGGCGCGCTGGACTGTTTCACAAGCGGTAATCAGTAGGCAGCCCGCAACGGGATAAGCATAAGGATAATGTGTGTGCGCTTATCCAGGAGGCGAAAGATCGAGGCACATGATTGCGACCCCACAATGGCGAACCGGAAGGACCATTCTTGTCATTTATGTCATTGCGGTGCTTCTCAACTATGTGTGGGAGTTGGCTGAGTCACCGCTCTATGTTGGTATTAGCCATCTCCGAAAGATCTGGTGGCACTGTGGTATCGCGGCGATTGGCGACGCTTTTCTGGTGCTAATTATTTACACAGCGGGTTGGCTCATCTTTCGCAATCCATCTTGGTTCAAGAAACCCGGTTGGCGGGGCTATCTCTTAATGTTAGGTGCAGGTTTGGTAATCAGCAGCGGCATTGAGTTCGTGGCCGTGAATATTTTCAGTCTATGGGCTTACAAGCGGCCAATGCCGCTTCTCCCGGGGTTTGGAGTTGGGCTTGCTCCTGTTGCGCAGATGGTCGTTTTGCCAGCGCTGACCTTTCACGCGCTGGCAGCCTGGCAGGAGCGTAAGTCAGATTTTATGAACAACAGAGAATAAGCCCGAAGATAGCTTCAGATGACCAATGAAGACACCATCGCCTTCCTCGGGAATACTGGATCTCATTTCAGTAACCGCAACGGCTATGTTCTTCTGCTGGGAGTCAAGGACTATTGGTGATGATGCGGAGTGATCTTCAATGCTTCTTTATCACTACGTCTGAGGGCTTCTAGTAAAACATTCCACTCGGAGTGGCCTTTTGATAGCCGGTAAAAATCAGCATCCTTGTCTCTCATTAGATCACTCAACATATCGTTCGCTTTACCGTTGTCTATGGCCTTCTGACCAGCCTGAAACAAGAGATTGAACGTTTCACCGTGCCCGGGCCGCGAAACAGATAACTTGGCCCGTTCATAGGTGAAACGATAATCGCTTGGATACTTAGACTCTGCTGATTTGAGCGCCACTTCGATTTCGGGCCTCTGCGCGGGAGTCGCGTTGCTGCGCTTATCGCGGAGCGCATTGAACTCACTATCGGCGGAGCCGGTTGCCGAATTCTGTGGCGTGACCCGGTCGCTTGCGGTATGGGTCTGTGGATTCCTTGGTGGTGCCTCATTCGGCTGTTTCGACACCACCTCCTGCTTTGGTTTGGAGTTCTCCCAGCGGGTCCACAGCATCCATCCAGCCACGCCGCCTGCCGCTGTTCCCATGACCAGCAAGGCAATACCGACGAGCATTAATGTCCGGAGCCTATTGCCTTTGGTGTGCGCTGTTTGACCACCGAGAAATTTTGGGACTCTTGGCCCGATGTCTCCGCTTCCTGTTACGGAACTCGACCTGACAAAAGGGATGGTCACACCTGGCGGCGTAAAGGCGCTCGATGAGGCAGTCACTGGTGAGAGGTTAGCTTCGGTCGGGACCGTTGAGTGCGCAGCAACTGCGCTCAAGACCGCAGCTTTCATTTCTTGCGCCAGTGCCTTGGCCGTTTGCGGCCGCGCCTCGCGCTTCTTTTCCAATGCATGAAGCACTACGACTTCAACAGCGGCCGGAATACTGAGATTCACCGAGCGCAGTGGCGCGGGTGCCTGCGTTACATGCTGGACAACTACCGCCGACGGCGTTGGCGATTTGAATGGGACTGACCCACACAATACTTCGTAGAGCAAAATCCCCATACTGTAGATATCTGATCGGCCGTCAAGTTCTTCGCCCATACACTGCTCCGGCGACATGTAATACGGCGTTCCCATCACGCTGCCAGCCTGCGTCAGATTGCTTGTCGCCAGATCACGCAATTTAGCAATACCAAAATCGAGAACTTTGATACGCAGGCCGTCCTCGGTCGAATTGAAAATGATGTTGTCCGGTTTGATGTCGCGGTGAATTATGTTGTGACGGTGCGCTTCATCCAGCGCTGAGCAGACCTGTGTAGTGACTTCGGCCGCCGCGGCAATGGTCAGTGGTCCTTGCTGTTTAATGATTTGGCGCAGACTGTACCCATCGACTAGCTCCATGACCAGGTACATCAAGCCATCGACTGATAGACCAAAGTCATAAATGCTCACCACATTCGGGTGCTTCAAACGAGCAGCGATCTGCGCTTCACGCCGGAAGCGCTCGGCCGCGTGTCGGTCTATTCCCTGCTGTGGATGAAGAATCTTGATTGCCACTTCATCACCGATGTGCAGACGTGTAGCGCGGTATACCTCACTCATCCCCCCAGTTCCCAATAGGTTATCGAGCCGATATTTGCCTTCGAGGATGTAGCCAACGAGGGCATTAGCTCGTTCTTTGCTATAGAACTGGGAACCTATATCTTGATGCAGGTTTGCGCTGCCAGGGCTTGGGATGGTCTCGACTAATTGTGAGGAACCAGCCATCTGTCTAATCATTTGCGCGCCGCATTTAACACAAAAGCGGACATCTTTGTCGTTTGCAGCTCCGCAGTTCGAACACCGCATGTTTTTTGCACCTTAGTGTCTGAGATTCTGGTTGCTCTCCAGACCTTAACTAAAGTCCGTCACGCTCAGCTTATTTCCATCAGCTCGTGGATTGATGGGGCTGGCAGAAGAGGATTTGATTTTGAAGTAGCGAAACTCGCTTGGTCGTGAAACTCAAGACTGTCAGACCACGCGAATGCGGGAAACTTGCTTGGAGTTTGCAGACTACGATGGGAACGCGGGCAACACGGTCTCTTGGAAAGTTCCGCCTCTAACCCTGAGAGCTGTTTACAGCTCGGTTTCGAGCCCACCTGAAAGCTACTTCATTTAAGCACGGCAACTTTATGCCCTTGATATTCAGCCTGTCAAGATTTCTCGTGAAGCGCGTTTTGACCTATTTTATCTCGGATAAATTGGCTGGGGCTTCCGTTTCCAATTACAAATTAACGCGACGTAGACGCAATGCGTTGCCAATCACGGAAACAGAACTGAAGCTCATAGCTGCTGCCGCAATCATCGGATTTAGCAAGAGCCCAATAAATGGATACAGTACTCCTGCTGCAATGGGTACACCTAAAACGTTGTAGATAAACGCAAAAAATAGATTCTGTTTGATGTTACCCCATCGTTGCACGGCTTAATCACCGTGCTCGGACAATACCGCTCAGATCACCTTTAACAAGCGTGACGCGCTCGCAATCGCCACGTTAGTTCCTGTTCCCATTGCAATGCCCACGTCCGCCTGGGCCAAGGCGGGCGCATCCTTGATTCCGTCGCCGGCCATCGCTACTCTGTACCCTTCCGACTGAAGGCGCTTAACAATTTCAGCTTTCTGATTCCGGAGCGCTTCGGCAACGACCTCATCGATATTCTTTGTTCATCATCGTCTCCCTTGATCTTCGTCTGTCCTAAAACGCAGTCATATTCTAAACCCTGTAGCGGGATACAGAGTCAAGCGCCGGTGTCGGTTCTATGAGAATCAAAATGGTTCGATCTAATAACCTCGATAAGTTGAAAGTAGAAAGAAAGCGGGCGTGAAAGCGAGCCTTCACGCCGCATCCGTAACGTACTACAGCAACTGGCAACGTGTGGTCCCCGTTTACGCAGCCTGAATACTGGTAACGCGTATCGTTCTACCACTCACGCGGCCCGTGACCTTCACCTTTTGACCAGCAAATTCACGTGCCTTTTCCTGCCCCATTTTATCGAGTTGATAAACCCTCTTGTTATCTCGATCTGCGAGAACGAACTTCCCGTTCTTCACACACATCAGCGTGCACGATTTGTCATCGCCCATACCCGTCATGTGCTTTAAGCCACAATGATTGTCGCTGATGAAGCCGGTAAGCGTTCGTTCCTGAGCAGCTTTTTTGTTTGAGTTTTGCGCGATGCTTGATGAAGGAGCGACCGATGCCGCCGCCACCACGAACAAAGCCAAGGTTAGTCTAAGCAACGTGTTTCTCATTTTTCCCTCCATGTAGTTCGTTAATTAGTCCGAGGTCTTCGGAAGTGCTTTCTTGCTTACGGATTCTTCGGCGTCGGTGACGGCGCAGGCGCGCTCGAATGCCAGTGTACAATGCGCCATTGGCCCTCGCGATTTTCGAGTACTGCTGTGCCCAAGCCTGCACCATCAACATGGCGCTGCTGTCCGTTGCTCATCACGTCAGCCGAAATTGTGTATTTGAAAGTAGCCCAGGCTGTCTTCCCTGCAAGATGAATCTTCATGTCGTTGAACGCGTATTTCTTGTTCTTCATTTCGCCCATCTCGGGAAACAGATGATGGTCCCGATAATCCGCCCAGCCATAATTAGGGTGACCGCTCTCGAACACCGTTAATGATTCGTCGTTGGCCCATATCTTTGTTGCCTCGGCGGTATCATTCTTCTCGAAACTTGACGCGCTTCTGAGTAACACATCACGAACAGCTGCTTCATCTCCTTGAAAAGAGGCAGTTGGCTGGTACTTGGCGGCAACACCAACGCTGATGGCGATTGCAACGATGAGGAAGCGTACGATCAGACGACTGGGACGCTTTGTTGTTTTCACAATTCTGTCTCCTTTTCAGGTTTCGACATTGTTTTGACTGACAACGACGGCCTACTGCGAAAATGAAATCTTCGAAGATTAGTGTATCGACCGCCAACCAACTTGCGAGCGTATACTCACGGCGTTCGTTTCGGTTTGGCGCGCATGTTGTGATTGCCCATATTCATGTTCTTCATATTCATGTTCCCCATGTTCATGTTCCTCATGTTCATGTTGACATGCTTGTTAGCGTTCATGGCCTGCGCGTTCGCGTTGGCCGGACTCGTGGCGGGACTGGGCGAAGAGGTAACCGTCGAGTTCGCGTTGGCGTTGCTGTTTGTATTCTCAGCAGTACTACAAGCGGCGCCCAAAACAGCAATAAGCACCGGAGTGAGAAGGGCAGCGATCTTTCGCATTTTAGTTCCTCCTATGTTTCCAAATTAATTAACCCTGTCTTTTCGACATTCTTCATTTGTTCAGTTGCTCGAGCTTCGCTTTCATCTGAACAATTTCTGCCTGCTGACTCGAAATGATGTTCTTGCATAGATCTTTGATTTCCTGGTCTTGTATGCGAGCTTCTTTGCACATAAGGATCGCTCCTCCATGATGCGGAATCATCGACCGCAAGAATTGGCTATCTCCGATTGCGACCTGCTGTCTGATAGCCAGAAAAGACCCAACAAGCACTACTAATCCGACCGCAATGGTGGCGACATTGAGTTTCTTCGATTTGTACATCGACATCATTAAGGGGATTTCGATAAGCACCATTGACGCGGTCATCAAAGCGGCCATGTAGACTTGATTGACGTTGTTGAATACGTTGTCAAAGGCATTCACCATTGCATACATAAATATGTACATCGCGATGAAATGGAACAAAGAATCGGCGGTAGTGATTCGATTGCATTTAAGTACGTCCTTTCAGCGTCGCCTCATCTTCCGATGTCATTCAGTCACCGAACTCAGCAATGATTTGTTTCCGAATCTGATCGGCTGACAGTCCTTTTTTCTGAAGACGATAGGTCATCAGCGCTTCATCGACACAAGTTGCGCAATGGGCTGCGTGGTCGTCTTCAAAACAACTGTGCAGGCTCTTATGTCCCATGCCTCGGTCGCAATGGCAGTAACAGGGCATTTGAGCGAGCATCACAGGAATCTGTTTTGCAGCCTCGTATGCTTCTCGTGTTTTTCCAGTAAATTGCGCAGCCGGAAGCACCGCACTCAACTCGGCTGAAGCGGGTGCAACTTCGTAATGAGCAGGAACCCGTGACGTCTCGGGATTCATCGGGTGATTCAGCGGCGATGTCGAACGGGATTCAGCTATCGCTCTATTCTCAGGTGATGCCGTTTGTTTGGCCGTCCGCTCCTTCTTACTTTGAATGATTACGATGACAAGCACTACCGTAGCCAGTAATGCGATGACAATCCAAAGCTTCTTTCCTTTCATCGGTTTCTCATCCTTTCCACTAATGTTTGTGCGTATGAGTGTGCGTGTGTTTCGGTTTCGTTTCTTCTTTGAAAGCCTCGCCGGATTCCTTCTTCTCAGGCACGCCGGCCTGCTCGCTGAGTTCGCCGCCGGCATTTCGTGCGGCCTCCTGCAAGCGCTTCAATTCTTCGGGTGATAAGTCTGGCAACCGGCGAACTAGGTTCACGAGATCCCAAATGGCTTCAGGTTTGTCTTCCGCACCCCACGCAGGCATACCTGTCAATCGAACACCGTTACTGATGATGTAATAGATTTCGCCGTCGCTCAGTTGTTGGGTATCAGGGGCACTCATGTCGGGAACCTTCGGATAGAGATTCCTTCCGATCACGGTATCGCCGCGTCCGTCGATTCCGTGACAAATACCGCAGTGCTCGACGAAGTGTTCGTCAGCCTCAGCCATCATCTCGGAGGTTTGTTGTTGTCGCGAATTGATTAGGCTCTTCGCATCCGGTGGCGTGGCGATCTTCCGGGCGTTGCGCGCCATCGTCTTTTCCATCCATGTCGGTTGCTCGCGAGCGCTGAACCCATGACCACGCACGTACAGAAGAAAGCCACCGAGGATAAGGGCGATAACCACCAACGTCGAGAAGACCGAAAGAATTACTTTGCGCATTTCACCACCTCCGGTTGATTATGGTTTGGTCGGCGGGTTTTCACTGTTAGGGTTCGTATTCCGGTGCATCCCGTGCATACTGTGCATGTCCATCTTGCCAGGACGAATTCGGAAGAACAGTTTCCACGAAACGGGATTGCTGCCGTAGAGCTGATCGAGAATCGAGGGCTTAGAGTAAAAAGTCAGATCGCTACCAATTGCGAATGAAACCTTGTCAGTGTTCCAAAGATCGCGTACACCGCCAAATGTATAAGCGCCGATCCGAAATGATGGATGATCGTCAGTTATGCCCAGAAGCGCACGGTCGCTCGGCGTGAGAAGTTCATTCTTGTCGACCAACTCCAGCCGCGTGTACACATAGTTCTTGTCCAGAAAGTTAACTGTAGACTCGAGCGTGTAACCGTTAAGATTGTGAAACTCACCCGGACGACTTGTATGGTTACGACCCCAAACAAATGCGGATGCCCAGTTCCCACGGTTAAATGGCTTGTTGTATTGGAGGGAAGCGGTTGTCCGACGAATGTCAACGTCCGGCTCCTGCCCCTCGGGACTGCGCAAGAAACCGTGACTTATCTGGAAGGCCCAGTTGTTGTTAGGCATTATCCAAAGGCGCGCTGACCTGGAATTCCATTTGTGAGAATCAAAGTTATACCGATTCTCATCCGGCTCACGACCATTAAAGATCGAGCCTTCCAGTTTCAGCCAACGATAAGTGAAACCACTCGTCAGAACGCCGAAAGAGATGTGCGTCGAATCTTGTAAGTGATGTGACAGAGTGGCAGACGGGTTCTCGGACGCAGACATTCGGTGCATGAAGGCGACGGGGCCGAGTGCGGGTTCTCCCGGATAGCCGAAATAGGTAAACCATGTGCCGTGTTCGCCAAGCGGCAGCGTGTACTGCGCCGATAACTCCATGAACAGGTCGTGAGGATGCTGGTGATCGATTAAGGGCTGCCCTTTAAAAGTTTCACCTGTTTGGAAAAGCAACGGTGAACCTCCGGGCGGAAATGTGAATGGCTCAGCACTGAACATTCCTCTCAATTGCAAGATGCCTTTGCCCAACTTGTGATAAGCCATTGGCATAAACCAGTTGGCTGATTCAGCCTTTGTCACGCCACGCGGTCCACCTTGCCGGTTCATTCCTGCGACGAGGTTGAAATGAAACATCAACAGCCAATCACCAGCAACTTTGTGATACATGTGCATCGGTCCCGATGATGGTTGCCACGAAGTTCCTGAACCCATCGCGCCCATCGACATAACGTTGGTATCACTCGAGCCGACGCGAATGCCCATGTCATTGCCCATCATCACCATTAGCGGACCCATATTCGTGTTCATGCCGCCGCCCATCTCCATGCCGGGCATTTGACCCATGGGACTTGCTGCCGGGCTGGCAGAAGGCACCGGCATATGCATCTGGTGTTGAGGAGAAGCTTGTGGGTTTGGCGATGATGTTGGCATTTGCATACCCGGCATATTCATTTCCGTTTTCGGCGAAGCTCCTGGCGATGGAGACGGCATCGGCATGTTCATCTCCATCTTTTGCTGCGGAGAAGGCTGAGGATTTGGCGAAGCTGTCGGCATCTGCATACCAGGCATATTCATCTGCATCTGCGGAGACGGTTCCGCCGTTGGGGTTATTTTTGACGGAGGGGCAGTTTGCTTGTTTGGCATATTCATTCCCGGCATGGTCGTTCCAGGCATGTTGCCCATCTGATGTGTCTTCGCCGCTCGCCTCTTCCTTGTTGTACCGCGTTTTGTCTTCTTTGCAGCTTTGCGTTTTGCTTTCGGCTTGGAGCTTTTCATCCCGGGCATGTTGCTCATGTCATGTCCTTGAGCCAGGCCTTCAACGCTCGAAATCATCAGGCCGATAACTATCACTGCGCATATCGCGATCGTCGCGATCAAAGCGCCAAACCTTAACCCCTTCATGGTTCCCCCTTTTGACTGCTCACACAAAAATTGAAAAGTCACGTTGACGCGCACACAAATGCACACGTCGATGCGGACGGGTTATAGCGACGATTCTGAAGGGGTTTAGATTCGAAAGACGTTGATTAGAACATGGCGGGGGAGTACGTTGCCCGGTGGCCCGTGCTCCAAGGGGGTGATGGACACGATGAAGGCGATAGGCAGAGTAATTGTTAAGCCTGCGGTCGGCGCGTTAGTGTCGATTGACTGTTTGGATGGATCAACTGCAACCAAAGTAACTGCACCTGATGCAGGTTGTGAATGCATCCAACAATGTCCGCATGGTTCGGTCGGAAAATCAATAGCGTTCTGTTTAGTAGAAGATGCCGTTCCAATCTGTACTGGCTGGTCTTCGCCGATCGCGTTTTCCGAGATCTCTACAGCGCACTCCATCTCCATCTCGTCCATTTGCATGTCGCCCATTTCCATGCCAGCCATGTCATGATGACAGGATGATTTTTGGTCGACTTGCTGGACTTGCTGAGGCTGTCGATTGGTTTCGCAGCTGTGCTTCGATAAGTAATGCGGACAGAAAGCAGCAGCAATCACGTTTCCCCACGCACTGAGAAGAAACGTAACGGTCAGCAGAAATATTGAGAATCTGCGCTTTGACATTAACTTGAGGATTATTATGCCCCAGAGTTACGAAAATACGATAGTGCAGCTCAAAAAATCCACGTTGCCGTCTGTTCGTCAGGACAGCACTATAAGGCCATCGAGACTATCTAATGACGCCTACTAACCGCTCAGCGTTCTGGTGGCTGTTTATAGATTCGTTGCCTTCGTCGCTATGTAAGCTGCTTATTTCAAGTTTTGGTTGAAGGATACGATGTTGAAAGGGGTAGCAGGAGGATTCTTCTCCGTTGATCCGAGCAAGGGACACCATCCGAGAAATGGTCAAGGCTGGAGAAGACTCCGGAACACATGGGAATCTTCCCACGTCATAAGGGGCGTCCTCGCTGTAATTGCCTTGGTCGCGCTGATCGTCGCCATTGCTATTTAGCGCTTACGTATGATCTCGAAGACCTAGAATCGCTCACGGGTCAGGGAAGCACCTGGCCCTTCTTCCTTTCTGGTTGGTCACAATTGGTTTGACCCGTGTCTTCTCCAGTAGACACTTCACAGTGAGATTAATAAAACCAGCATCAAGAACCCGAACAAAACTCATCGGTATAATTGTTGCTATTTATTTCCGCGAGACCTCGCACGGCTACTCAAGGACTGATTGACTCAGAGTTGATGTTCAACAGCATTCAGGCTTTACCATTGCGCAGGCATTTCCGGGAGCTGCGGAAAACCAACCCGTGGCGCATGGTACATCGCTTTCCGCGCGTAAGGTGCTAGGAGCCTTTCGAATGACCATTCCCGTTAGAATAGGTGATCCACTTTTGGTCCGTGAGGTTCGCAATCTTGCTCTTCTACGCTATATCGCCCAGGCAATTCCAACTACAGACCGTTGGTATCCAATCTTTGTCCGCTACATCTGCCAGGTCGCTGACAAGGTCAGAGGACTTGGCGTTGATCCAACGTCGATAGGACCCTCAGCGGATGATCCCGGTCTCACCAGTATGGGCGGGCTTGGCGCGCATTGCTGTACAGGAAAGATTTGCGAAGTGATCTATGACTGCTTTGGAGACTTTGAAGGCTTTGTCCTTGAGACTTGTTCAGAGAGTCATCGCTTCAGTTCGAGAGAGATCGGCATAGCCGAGATCGTTTTGCGGGCCTGTCGCGAGCGCATGGTTGTATCGGTCTGTGTCGAGCGAGGACGCAGAGGAAGAATACAAGGCATCGTGTTGCATTGCGCAAGACCTGACAAGCGCTCATGCTAATCAAGGCCGCGAAGGTGTGATGTGCACAGTTTTTTGAGACGATAGCTTTGAACACCCGACTCACGCACACTGCGCACTTACTTGGTGATTGCTGACTTGGAAACATTGACTCGTTTATCAAATGGAGAAATTAAGCTATGGCTCGGACCCACGCTGAAATGTCGAAGGCCACGAAGGCATTGTTAAAGGTTATTAAGCCTTTAAGCGCGAAAGAGGAACGCACTGCGACCGCGGCGGCCGTGAAGCACTTGACTGGAGAGCTTTCTGAACGCTACCAGGTTTTCCCTGCCGAACTGCGAATTCCCAAACCTCCAAGACCGAATTCCGCTTCAAAACGAATGATAGCCGTGCTGATCCTGGATTATGAAAAGAGGCGCACTTTGGAAGTGCTGGTGGATACGTTGGGAAAGCTGGTCCAGAAGACGGAGCTCAGAGGATTCCAACCGGTATTTCTCGCCAAAGAGATTCAGGTGGCTCGCAAGATTGCAGAGGAGGATAAGCAGGTGCTCCGAGCAATCAAAGTACGTGGCGCATTCGCAAGCGCTTTTGGTCCACATTCCTATGGCGAGCCCGGCGCCCGACTGATAGGACTGCGCTATGCAACAGTCGACCGCAAACAGAATGCTCGCTTACTGGGCGAGGCTATCGTCGATCTCTCCGAACAGAAACTAGTGCACTTCGAAGTTACAAGCGAGGAGGAAAACTAGTCATGCCTGCCTTTGGGAGTTATCACAATGTAATTGGCGCGGGATGGTCAGTCTATTGGAAGATTCCAGTTGCTTCGGCGGGCGGTCTCGAGATCTGGTGGGCTGACTTTCAGGGCCATCGCGTCCTTTGGAGAGGAAGCCAGCCGTTTGCCTTGGTCCCTTATCACGGTGGTTCCCCCACTTTCAAAGACGGCTTGGACGCTCACTGCGGGGGAGCTCCCTTCACTGCTCTGAAGCACACCGCGCCAAACAGCATGGCACCCTGGCAGAATCCCGGGCCATTCGTTGCTGCGGTTGATACCGATGCGGTTGTTGCCACCACCGAGTCGGCCGATGATTTCAATCCGGCGAGGCTCATCATCTCCGCAAAATTCCAATGCGGTTGGTATCAATATGTGCACAGCTGGGAATTCAGCAGCGATGGAGTGATTACCCCACACGTCGCCATGGGTGGTCACGTGCATCCTGGTAAGCCTGACGTGGCTCACGTGCACCATATGTACTTCCGCGTCGATCTCGATATCGACGGGCTATTTCCTCGCGACGTTTTCGAAGTATTTAATCACAATAGCTTCGCTCAACCCGGGGGCGACAAATGGGACACGCTAAATGCGCAAGGTAAGCTTCTGCACGATCCCGACAAGGCACGGAAGTGGAGAGTGCGGAATACAGTCGCAAAGAACGACACGGGTCAGTTCAAAGGATACGAGGTGGAGTTGCCGCGCCAAGCCGGTCGCGATCAGTATTCAACCGGCGACGTTTGGGTGACGGTTTACCGTGGGGATGGCTTTCAACAAGGCGAGAACGTCGGGCTTCGGTGCACCGATGTCGAGCTTGCTAACAATTATGCGGTGGGTCCGTTGGACACGGTCAATGGCAGTGACATCGTGTTTTGGTTGGTTGTCCGAGCCCACCATGAACCACGCAACCTTGGCGAAGAGGCAGATCATCTGCCGTATCATTACGAAGAATTCTCTATTGTGCCGCGCAGCTTCCGCAACGCGAAGAGCGATCATCGAGGGCAAGGCTAACAGAATAGCATCGAGGGAATCTATAGGTACTCTCGGCGAAATCGAGGTTGGGTCCTGACATGTCAATGAACATGGGACGAGTCGCCACGTAACGTATTTCCTTGTCATGTATTCGAATTGAAAGGCCGTCGAGGGCCTTCGACAGGCCTTTCAGTTTCCTAGTCGTGTTTCCGTTCATTAATCGATCGGTTCCGATGTGATTTGCGGTTGATTCTTGAGTGGACCAACTCCTTGCTTTCCTGGATGATCGGGAATAGTGATCTGAATTTCACTCACGTTGTTTCCGTAATTGAGACTCCGGGTTTTTAACATCAAAGTTGTAGTCGTACAAGTGTTACGAGGAATAGTGTTACGAGGAAGACCGTGTCAGAAACTGAATGCCAAAATTCAGATTAAAACACTACCCCCCAAAATCCATGTTGCCGAATGTTACGGCAGAGAATTGAAGTCCACTGAGCTAATTATCGGCTAAACTTCCAAAGAATCTCCCGTCTTGTGCTCCTTAATCTGGAACCGCAGAAACTTATGAATTGCCTGTAATGCCTTGCCGTTCCGTGTCGAAATGTGCATCGAGGCACCCCGTTCGGTTTCTTCAAATCGATACTCAATTTCACTCTTTAGTTTCTGCATCACCGGAACACCTGGAGGGGTCTGTTCATGGATTAGCATGGGCGCGTTGAAATTACCGGCTGCAAACATCTTCGTGATATGGCCTAGATGCGACCGAATCTGATCCCGGCTTTCGGTATCGTCAACGGCGTTCGCCGTAATCTGAATAGTTCCACCCTGCGGCAACAACCGAAAGTGATGCGTGGTCTTGTTGTGGTCGAAACCCATCACTTGGTCGCCACGCTTATTCATTTCATCGTTGCTCATACCAGCCATGCCGTTCATGTCGTCTTTCTTACGTTGCTGCTGAGCATGAACCATGACGAATGCCAGCGCCATCAGGACTCCGCCGATAAAGGCGAGATAAATTCTTCTTTTCATTTTGACTGCTTCTCCTTTTTGATCTTCGGTTTCAGGGGAGACCGAAAGCGTCGCGATGCTCTGATCCCGTTTGACTCATTAGTAGCGAGAGATTGAAGCAAGTTCGCGCGGCCAAAGGGCGCTTTTCGCGCCAATCGTGAATCCCAGTCTTTCAAAGTTGCCCGTAATTCGTCGCGCAACGAGATCAACTCTCGTAGTTGCGTTTCGATGTGAGAGAGCTTCGCCGCCGCAAGGGCTCTGACTTCGTCGCAAGGCGCGCCGCCATTGTCTCGGACACGCAGGATATTCGCGAGCTCGTCCAACGTGAAACCCACAGCCAGTGCCCTTCGAACCAGCCGAACTCGTTCAAGCGCAGCTGCTGGATACTCGCGATAGCCATTTCCTGCTCGGCGCGGACGAGTCAATACACCCTTGCGTTCGTAATGACGCAATGTGTCCGCGCTGACCCCAGCCAAACGTGCCAATTCAGCAGACCGCAGAAACTCGTTTTTGGGACTCGAATTCATTGCTCCAAGGATTGTAAAGGGTGGAACCGATTCCAATGTCAAGCAGTTTTCTTCAAGGACAAGAGCTGGCATGATAATTACCTGTTCAAGCAAGAGCGTGGCGGACAAAAAGAGTGCGTGAGATAAGGCTTGATTCAAGGTTCGCGCGGACCGCACTCATCTTCACAACACGTCTCGCCACGCACCCCTTCAACACCTTCTTTGACGATAATTGGAACCATGATCAACGCCGCCACAGGATCAGCCCACCACCAGCCAACGAGTGCATTCAGTAAGAGGCCCGTCAGCAGAATGGCTGAAAGATAAGTGCAAAGCTCTGTCTGTTTGGAGTCAGCCATGAGGGCGCCACTCTTTATGCTCCGCGCCACATTTCTCTTCGAGCGAACGAATAAAGGCATGATAATTAGCAAAGCGATAGCCAGGATGATGCCGGAAATGCTCTCGCGCAGCTCTCCGTGCCAAATCAGTGATTTGATTGAGTCGCAGCTGACAGAGATAAGGTTGGCTAGTACCGCTGAGTACGAACTCCCACGCGCGCATACGCAACGTTGACCTCGATCGGTTCACAGTCGAATCGGCGCCATCCTGGTGCAGGTGATGCGGGAGAGAAACTGATCGATTACAAATTGATATAGGCCGAGTCAGGCGAAGACGTGACTGAGGTCCGCGATTGGAAGTGGCGTATTTATTAGTTGATAATGGGCAGGCTTTGGAAAGGCTCAGAGAGAACTTAGTCTCTTATGTTCAATCAGACTAACAAGCACCCTTCTGCAAGTAGGTCATCGGTGATCGAGGTCGATCTCAAGAACGCGTATGACGCAAGCGAGTACGCGAATCTTGAGAACTATCTGAGCAAGCTTCCAGGCGTGAAAGGCGTACATCTTGACCGGACCCGAGGTGTGGCCCACCTGACTTACGACTCTTCAGTGACAACTGCCGAAGCAATTGAGACTGATCTTTATGGCTGTCGCTACAAATGTGACTGCCAAAGCTGCGCTCCTTCGAAATGCCAGCCCGGTCATCCGTCAGTGGGAACCAAAGATCGTGTCGGACCTGATCAGGTCAGAGCGACATCGGTTGAGCGCGAATTCTCCGCGCCAGTCAACCACGCGCACGCCGCCCAGGTTATGGAACGACCAAAACGCGCCGAGTCTGTCCATGCCGAAATGAAGCATGTTGAGCATGCGGGGCACGGTGCAGAGATGGTGCGCGATCTTCTCCGGCGTTTCATCGGATCGATCCTTCTTTCCATTCCTATAGTTTTGTTCTCTCCTATGGGGAGAATGTTGGGCCTGACCGGTATGCCGCCCTTCGGTATACCGATCGACGTTTTCGGATTTCTGCTCGCCACTCCCGTAGTCTGGTGGGGTGGATGGCCGTTCATTTCCGCAGCCTGGCGCGCCCTAAGACGCGGCGAAGTCAATATGATGACGCTGATTGCGCTCGGCATTCTTGTCTCGTACACGTACTCAGTGGCCGCAACGTTCATCTTCCAGGGCGAAGTTTTTTATGAAGCTGCGGCGATGCTCGCCTCCTTCAGTCTTGCCGGTCACTGGCTGGAGATGCGCAGCAGGTTCGCTACCGGAAAGGCCGTTGAAGCACTACTGAAGCTTGCCCCGTCGACCGCGCGCGTAAAGCGCAATGGCTCAGAATCTGAGATCCCGCTCGAACAAGTCGTTGTGGGGGACGAAATAGTTGTGCGACCGGGCGATCGCGTTCCCGTTGATGGAGAAGTTATTTCGGGTTCTTCTTACGTAGATGAGTCGATGATCAGCGGCGAGCCGATACCTTTAGTCAAGACTCGAGGAGCGCGCGTCGTTGGCGGGACGGTAAATCAGACGGGCGCATTCAATTTCAGAGCAACCGCGGTCGGCGCCGACACCGCGCTCGCACGGATTGTGCAGATGGTCCAGAATGCCCAAGCGAGCAAAGCGCCGGCGCAGCACATAGCCGACACAGCGGGAAGGTATCTTGTCTTTGTAGCAATGGGCTCTGGTCTTGTCGCTTTTCTAATTTGGTACCTACTTGGTGGCGAAGGATTCCTGTTTGCGCTCACAGCTGCGGTCTCTACCATTGTCATCGCCTGTCCTGATGCTCTTGCGCTCGCTACTCCCACAGCGATCACGGTTGGCGTGGGAAAAGGCGCGCGCGAAGGAGTTCTCTTCAAAAACGCGACCGCCTTGGAAGCGACCGCTGCCGTTGACACGGTGATATTCGATAAGACAGGCACGCTTACCGACGGCAAACCGGCACTCACAGACGTGGTTGTCGCAAACAATTTCAGTGAAACTGAACTATTGCATTTTGCGGCTTCTGCTGATCAGCCTTCGCAGCATCCCCTTGCGCAAGCCATCGTCACAGGTACTCAGGCGCGAGGTATTGAACTATCAGCGCCCGCGAATTTTGATTCGATTCCTGGCCACGGGGTTGAGGCAAGCGTTGATCAACACCGCGTACTCATCGGAAATAGGAAGCTGATGGTGCGCGAGAAGGTTTCACTTGATGGACTCGAGGAGCGTGTTAGCACTCTTGCTGCCCACGCCAAGACGGCGATGTATGTTGCAGTAGACGGACAAGCGGCGGGCGTAGTGGCAGTTGCTGATACGATCCGTGAGAGCTCGCGTCGAGCGGTGAAGTTACTTCATGAGTCCGGCGTGCAGACCGTAATGTTAACTGGGGATAACAAGTTCACAGCCGATGCTATAGCAAGACAACTTGGAATGGATACTGTGATTGCAGAGGTCTTGCCAGAAGACAAGGCTGATGAGGTAAAGAAGCTTCAGTCAAAAGGTCGAAAGGTCGCGATGGTGGGGGATGGAGTCAACGATGCTCCAGCTCTTGCCCAGGCAGACGTTGGCATTGCCATCGGAGCGGGAACGGACGTGGCTGTTGAAACAGCCGACGTGGTGCTGGTCAAGAACGATCCATCAGACGTGTCGAGTTCAATCCAGCTCGCGCGAAGGGTGCGCGGGAAGATCAAACAGAATCTCTTCTGGGCGGCCATCTACAACCTGATAGCCATTCCAGTCGCTGCGGGAGTGCTTTATCCTTCGTTTGGTTTGCTCTTACGACCGGAATGGTCTGCCCTCGCAATGAGTGCTTCAACGGTGACTGTCACACTAAATGCTTTGCTGCTCAATCGTGTACGCCTAACGCAACAACCAAATCCGGCCCATAAAGGATAGCCCAAAAAGCGCTCAACCCATTTTCGCTTTCCCTGTAAACATAAATCTCATATAGGACGTGACATTTAGACCAAATTTCCCGATTTGGCAGACTGCACGTTTCGGCACGTATTCGCATTCATGATGTCTTCTGGATCACCTAATAGATAAAGAGGACAGAAAATCTTCACACTTTCTTAGCGAACTCGAAAATACGACTCTCGAGTGAGTGAAACGTAATGTAACTTGCCTTTCATCCGGCCAAGTAGCTTCCAGCAACCATTTTAACTTTTTGGCTCATTTGCCTTATCGCACTCCAAACAAAATATCCACGGTCAATTGGTCGAGACGCTCGTAGGGGAGTTTCCTGGTCGTCAATTCGGTTCGATCGAGTGTCATCGCCTTAAGCTGAGCCGCTTTCTCCCGGCTGTAACCTTCCATTAGTCCATTATATTCAGGAGTCGCTGAACGAATTTCAGCCAGAATCGCTTGAACCTCGCTGTCTTCATTGAACTGCCGTGCTTTCGCTTTGAGGATCAGATAATTCCGCATACAGCCCGCCGCGAAATCCCAAACGCCCTCCTGGTCTTCGCTTCGATAAGAATGGGCGTCGAAGTGTCTTGGGCCCTGGTAAGATTCTTCAAGCAGTCTAACGAGAAAGAAAAGGTTCTTGATGGATTCGGATCCGAAACGAAGGTCCTGATCAAAACGCGGTCCTTTTTGATCGTTGAGATCGATGTGAAATAACTTGCCGGCTTCGATTGCCTGTGCGACAACGTGATAGAAGTTTAATCCCGACATTTGTTCGTGTCCCACTTCGGGGTTGACACCAACCATTTCCGGATGGTCAAGCGTCGCAATGAAGCCGAGCATTGCCCCGGTAGTCGGTAAGTAAATGTCGCCGCGTGGTTCATTAGGTTTGGCTTCGAGCGCGAACTTGTAACCATAGCCCTGGTCGATTGAATATGCGCAGAGAAAATTGAGCGCTTCCCGATTCCACTTCAAAGCTTCACGCGGATCCTTGGCGGCATCGACTTCCGCACCTTCGCGCCCGCCCCAGAAAACGAAGAGTTTTGCGCCGAGCTCTACGCCCAGGTCCATCGCACCCATCGTCTTTTGCAAGGCATAAAGCCGGACACGCGGATCACTTGAAGTGAATGCGCCTTCTTTGAAAACCGGATCGTAGAAAAGATTTGTCGTGGCCATCGGCACCTTCATGTTGTGATCGTCAAGCGCCTGTTTGAATTCGCGCACAATGCCATCACGTTCAGCAGGTGTGGCATCGATCGGCACCAAATCATTGTCATGAAGATTGACGCCATAAGCTCCGAGCCGGCTCAGCTCCTTAACGATTGTGATTGGACTCAGACTTGATCTTGTAGCATCGCCAAACGGGTCGCGGCCGCGATTGCCGACCGTCCAAAGTCCAAAAGTGAATTTGTGTTCAGGCTTTGGTTGGTAGTTGGTGCTGGGCATTAAATCCTCCTGGGTCAAAAGACATCCACAGATTACACAGATTCAAAGGCAGGCAAGAAAGCTAAAGTTAATCCGTAAGTCGGAATTGCCCGTATACTCGCGAAGATGCAGAACAGTCGATCCGTTGGATGATTTACCTGCCTTTGAATCTGTGTAATCTGTGGATGTCTTTATGTCTAGCTACTTCGCGACCACTTCAAGCTTTGCTGTCCGATACTTTAACGAGCTTGTACCGACCATGACGTCAAACCAACCGGGCTCCACTACGGCTTCCATGGCCAGATTAAGAAACGAAAGTTTGTCAGGCGTTATGGTGAACTCAACGACTCTACGTTCGCCAGGTGCTAGCGAGATGCGCTTGAAATCCTTCAGCTCCATTACGGGTCGCGTTACGGAGCTCACCACATCGCGGATGTAGAGTTGCACGATCTCATCCCCTGCGCGCTTGCCTGTGTTGCTGACGGTAACGCTCACCTTAGTCTGATCCTGAAGTCTGATTTGCGCGGGGCTCACCTTCACGTTCGAATAGTCGAACGTTGTGTAGCTCAGACCGTATCCAAACGCAAACAGGGGTTCTTTGTTAGTGAAAAGGTAACCGCGTTTAGCAGTGGGCTTGCGGTTGTAATAAGCAGGCAATTGCCCAACTGAGCGCGGAAAAGTCACAGTCAACTTGCCTGCCGGATTGAAATCGCCAAACAGAACATCGGCGACTCCGACTCCGGTTTCCTGACCGAGATAGAAACCCTCGAGAATTGCCGGCACCTTTCCGCGATGTAATTAATCGAGAGCGGCCCGCTGTTGATAAGCATCACAATTGTCGGCTTGCCTGTTTCCAGAATGGCTCTTACAAGGTCGTTCTGTCGGCCGACGAGCTCCAAACTGTCGCGATCCCCCAGATGGTTATCAGCCCACGCCTCCTTGTTCGTATCTTCATTCCCACCCAGCACGAGCAAGGTGACGTCCGCGGCCCTTGCGACCTCGACGGCCTGAGCGATCAACTTTTCATCGTCTGCGGGACTGTTGAGGTGTGAAGAATCGGCGAACCAGTTGCCGCCTTCCTGAGTAATCTTGCAGCCTTCGGCATAAGTTAATTTGATCTGGTTACCGACTTTTTCGTTAATTCCCTGACGCACGCTGACGCCGCGACCCGGATCGTCGCTGTAGCCACCGAGATGTACACGATCGGCGTTTGGACCGATGATGGCAATCGATCGCAACTTGGAACGATCCAGCGGCAGCAAATTGTTTTCATTCTTTAGTAGCACGATCGATCGCCGGGCGGCCTCGGCTGCCAATTCACGATGCACACGTGAATTCGTTACCGTGACTGCTCGATCAGGATCGACGTAAGGATGCTCGAAAAGGCCGAGAAGAAACTTCGCCCGAAGGTTGCGCGCAACGGCTTTGTCGATTGAGGCTTCGGACACTTTTCCTTCCCGTACCAGATTAAGCAGCAATGGAAAGCAATCGGGATCCGGCAACTCGATATCTACGCCTGCTTCAAGGGCCAGCCGGGCTGCATCCTCTTTGCCGTTCGCCACGTGGTGCAGCGTATCTAGCTGAGAAACTCCGTCATAGTCAGAGACGACGTAGCCTTTGAAACCCCACTCCTGCCTCAAAATCTTTTCCAACAGCCACGTGTTGGCGTGCGATGGCACGCCATCAATCTCGTTGTAAGAAGCCATTACGCTCATGATGCCGCCTTCTGTCACGGCCGTTTTGAAGCTGGGCAGAAAGATTTCGCGGAGGACTCGCTCGGAATAGTTTGCTGGAGCGATGTTCGTGCCGCCTTCCGGTTGGCCATGAGCGGCAAAGTGCTTTGCCGTGGCAATAACGTGTTCGCCATTGATATTTGGTCCCGGGCCTTGCAATCCTTTGACGATTGCCACAGCCATACGGGAGACGAGATAAGGGTCTTCTCCAAAGGTCTCTTCTGTACGACCCCAACGCGGCTCGCGCGCTAGATCTAGATTCGGTCCAAGCACCTGTTGGCTGCCGCGAGCTCTGGTCTCGAGTGCTCCGGCAGTGAAAACTCTGGCTATGAAATCAGGATCCCAAGTGCTGGCGAGTGCTAATGGTTGCGGAAAACTTGTGCTTCCCCTGGCCATGTGAGCGTGCAGGATTTCATCATGAAAGATTGCGGGAATACCCAAACGCGTCTTTTCAATCAACCATTTCTGCACCGCGTTTGCAAATATGGCTCCATCGCGCGGCCCCTTCTGCTCACGCTGGCGCGCGATCTGCCCGATGCCGTATTTCATTACCTGTGCGGCTTTCTCCGGCGAGAAGTCTCCGCGATCGGTTGCGAAGTCCGTCTGGGGATTTTTTTGCGGCCGATTTGTCCAAAGACACGTCATCTGCGCGATCTTTTCTTCCAGCGTCATGCGCGAGAGAAGATCGTTCACGCGTTGTTCGACTGAGAGGCGCGGATTTTTGTAGTCCGGAATTTGTTCCTGGGATCGAGCCTTGTCTGCTGGCTTAGAAGCAATGACTGCGATGAGAAGTGCCAGAGTTAGGAAGAAGCGGAATTGGGCAGGAAGTCTAAGCATCTCTTGCGCATTTTTCTTTTTCATTTGTTCAGGAGAGATCCACCAATTGCATCGAAGCGTCCCGACCGTTGAAACGGTTTTCAGGATCAACGATAGCGCCTGAGACACCGGGCGAAAGCGCCGGTGTGAATACGGATCTTGACAAGTTAACGCATACCTAGGGCACGCGAATATCAAGTCGCTTTCGATCACTCGGCAGCAATGTGAGACCGGATCCCTGCTCGCGTAGAGCTCTATCCATCGCATCCGCAAATGCCGACGGGCCACCGGTCGCCCGCCAGGCAAGGACCAAATAAACCCCGGGCGCCGCGCTAAGTATAAAATTTCCTCGATCATCTGTGCTGGTCATGAGTTTGCCGCCCAACAATCGAGACTTGTCATCGCTGACACGGCGAAGAAGTACGTTGATACCCGCAATTGGTTTGTTACCTTTCAGCGAAAGCACGCTTCCGGCTACCACGCCAACATTGGGTGAAATTACGATGCGCACGTCTTTGATTTCCTCGCCTTCGGCGATCGTCAGATCGTTGCGCAACAGGTCGAGTCCATTAGCTTCGATCGATTTCACGTAGAACTTATCTTGCGGTGAAGGGAAGGCGCTCAATGTGATAGCGCCGGTGGGCACAGCTGTTAACGCGAACTTTCCAGCCTCGTCGAGCCGAACATGACAAGACGCGTTTCCCTTGAATCGGTTTGCACTAACCCTAACAAATTGTGGCGAGGGATTGTTGCCTTCGATGGATACCACGCCAGAAATTCGGCTTCCCCCGGATACCTCGACCAACAAATTTTCGATGTCGGCTCCCTCGACCGTTAAGTCCAGCTCCTGCTGCACAAATAGTTGGTTCGTAGGTGCGCTTGCCATCGATTGGACACGAAGCCGATAGGCGCCGTCAGGAACATTAGCAATCCACCAATGACCACTCTTGTCAGTGGCGCTGAAGTAGATAGACATCGCGCCTTCAATACCCGGCGTCTGCGATGTCCCAGACACCTGGTCTGAGATCTCATTCCTGGTTAAGCGAACAGTGGCGCTTGAAACAGGTTGGTTATCACCGCGCATTCGGACCATACCGGCGAGGCTGTGTAGGCCCCTGGCTATTAGCATGACCTCAATGTTGCCGGTGTCCCGATCCGCAAAGACAGTTACCGGAGGCGAGTTGCGAGACTGCAAGGTTGATGGAAAGTATGTCGCTCCGAGCACCCCTTCATAGCGCCTGGTTGGTTCTCCCTCGTCGCGCCTTTGCGCCGGTGGGCTGGCGCTTATGACGTATTCACCTGCCGGTAATCCCCAAAACCTATATTCACCTTGTTCGTCGGTGAGCACCGTTGCGCCAAAAGATTTCTCGCCACTGCTCATCAAATGGACGAACGCGTGAACCGCCGGCCTGCCGCTTGACTCAAGAATGCGACCGGAGATGGTACCAAAGTGAGGGTTCGGTACTCGGAGGTTGACGGCCAGGTTATGCTGTCCGTCAACTACGATCCTGGTGTAGTCCTTCTTGAACTGTTCTACCTTGGCGACGTCGACAGCGCTATCCCCGGATTGTCCTTGATAAGGAAACAATGGCTCGCCCGCTGGGTGCTGATCGACTGTTCGAGCAACTACGTAATACTCTCCGGCTGCGATACGTCGTAAGCTGAAGTCGCCATTCTCGCTGGTGATTGCGGTAGGAATGCGAAACCGCGCATGAGGACCAGACAGCAATTCACTCGCTATGAGTTGAACACGATGCCTTGTTGCCGGCAGTCCCGTATCCTCGTAGACTGCGCGTCCCGTAACCAATGAGTTCGCGGTTGACGCCTGATCAAGTTCTGTCTTGTTTGCGGCTTGGCTATTCTGAACTGGGGCTTGAGCGAGGAGGCTGCTGAACAGGGCAAAAATAAGCAAAATCGGCGAAAAAAGTTCTGTGATGAGCCTCTGCGTTAACCTCATTATTAACACCGCCAGGCCGAGCACTAAGAAGGAACAAATAGGTCAAATCCCAAACTAAAGCTCAATCTACTTACACATTTCTTGCGTGTCAATGCGTCCTATCAATGTGAAATTGAGAAATGGCAAAGCGTCAGCTGGTTATCGGTTTTAGTGCCGTATATATTTGTTTGAAGCGTTCGTACTGACGCGCGAGGATTCTCACCGACTCCGCGTTGGGCTCGACCTGATCAGCAATTCGCACAACCGCATCGCAGGCAGCGTCGACGGAAGACCATATACCCACACCAACACCCGCTAAGAGGGCTGCACCAAAAGCCGCGCCTTCCTCCGCAGCAACCGTGTTAACGGGTTGTCCGTAAACGTCAGCCTGAATTTGTCGCCATAGATTTGACCGCGCGCCACCTCCACCAAGCCTGATCTCCTCGACTTGTACTTCAATCTCATCGAAAATTTCGAAAGAGTCACGCAGACTGAAGGCCACTCCTTCCAGCACAGCGCGCACGATGTGGGCGCGCGTGTGATTGGCCGTCAATCCGACGAGCGCCGCTCTGGCAAATGGATCCAGATGAGGAGTGCGCTCACCCATCAAGTAGGGTGTCCAGATTAATCCATTGCAGCCCGCGGAAACCAATGACGCTTCTTTGGTTAGTCTATCGTAAGAATCGCAGCCGTCTCCTCCAATGGCGCCAAACTGGTCGCGAAACCAGCGCAAGGACAACCCAGCGCCTTGGGTCACGCCCATCACGTGCCAGCGACCCGGAATCGCGTGACAGAAAGTGTGGACGCGACCCTTTGGATCCAACTTCGGCTTGTCCGTTGCTGCAAAGACGACACCGGACGTTCCAATCGTCGAACTGGCTGTGCCCGGACGAACGATTCCCATTCCTACAGCGCCGGCCGCCTGATCGCCGCCGCCTGCAATAATTGGTGTGCCCGCTCGTAATCCTGTGGCTTCGGCACCGGCTTTTGAAACAGACCCGGTTACTTCCGGCGATTCGTAAACGCGTGGTAACAGACGCTCGTCGATCTCAGTGGCCGAAAGCATCTCAGTCGACCATTTACGTGCCTTGACGTCAAACAGTAACGTGCCGGAAGCATCGGCTACGTCGGTGGCGCGGTCGCCGCTCAGTTTCAGGCGCACATAGTCCTTCGGCAATAGAACTGTACGTAGCTTCTGCCATAATTCCGGCTCCCACTCGCTCACCCAAAGCATCTTGGGCAAGGTAAAAGCCGTCAACGCCGGATTGCACGTCAATTCGATGAGCCGGTCAGCGCCAATCATTTCAGTCAGAGATTTGCACTGAGAATCCGTCCGCTGATCGCACCAGATAATCGCAGGACGCAATACTTCGTCGCTCTGATTAAGGAGAACTAGACCGTGCATTTGCCCTGAGAAGCCGACGGCCTTGATTTCGTCTCCGGATTGTTTTGATAAGACTTCCCGAACGACGGTAATAGTCGCTCGCCACCAATCTTCTGGATCCTGTTCAGCCCACCCGGTACGCGGCGAAACGAAAGGGACGTGCTCAGCCGTTGCAGAGGCCAACACGTTGCCGTCTGAATCAATCACCACGGCGCGCGTGCCCCCTGTGCCTACATCGATGCCCAAGATTTTCATTTAGAGTTTTCGATTCGAGGAAAGCTTTATTAGCACAAATCGTCGCTCTCGATAAAGGAAATTGCGAATCACAAACAGAAAAGAAGGTAGAAGCTGTGAAAAATTATGATAGGTTTGAGATACCACTCAAGGAACGGAAATTCGCAGGTTGGGAAAGGTGGGCTTGCCCCCGCTCAAGATCCCGCACTTTTTGCACCGATTACGATCGATGTGGCTGCTGTGAAGATCGACCGAGGGTAAATGCAAATCATTCACAGATTACGCAGATTACTCAGATCAAAAGGAAAAGCAGCAAGCGACCGATAGCCACCCGCCGGTGAGTTAGTAATCCGTGTAACAAAGTGGCAATTTTTTGTTTTCTTGAGCAGGTTTTTTTGCGAGTAAACAAATCGATCCACGAAATCACACGAAGCGAAAAACAAACCATACGAAATGTTCCTCTATTTATTTTCGTGTGACTTCGTGGATCATGTCTTAGGTTTTTGGTTGCGGCTCTGCTGCGCTGCGTAATCGGTCGATTTAGACATAACGGGAGAGAGAAAATGAATACAAATTCGAAACGGCAAATGGTAACCCGCGAAGGCTCTCGGCCGGCCAGCGCCGAGCAGCGGTTGAAAGAACTTGGCATCAAGCTCCCGGCGCCGCCTGAGCCGTTCGGCGCCTATGTGGAAGCGGTGCAGACGGGCAATCTGCTTTTTCTGAGCGGGATGCTTCCCACGGAAGGCCGCGTGGCGAAATTCATTGGGCACGTCGGCGAGGAGCTCGATGTGGAAGCGGGGCGCAAGGCGGCTCACCTTGCGGCACTCAACGTGCTCGCAGTCACGCGGGAGCATTTGGGTTCGCTCGACAGAGTGACGCGGATCGTCCGGCTCGGCGTGTCGGTGGCCACTTCGGGAGATGTCCGCGATCAGCCGAAAGTCGCTGACGCCGCTTCGGAGTTGCTGCAAGACGTCTTCGGAAAAGACAAGAGCCCTTGCCGCTTGGTGTATGGCGTCGCAAGCCTTCCGCTTGGCACCCCGGTCGAGCTGGAATTGATTTTCGAGGTGGCGGGGTGACTGGAGGTAAATGATGCGTCTTTTCAACTCGTCCTGTTGGACCCGATGTTTGCAGGTCTCCTCCATGGCGTTGGTGGTTTCTGCGATGCTCGCATCATTTCAATTGCTGGGCCATCAATTTATGGCTGCCCAAGGAAAGGAACGTCGCGTGGAACACCCTACTTTTTATCGCACGACACAGATAGATGGGCTCTCCATGTTTTACAGAGAGGCTGGGCCGAAAGACGGGCCGACGCTTCTCCTGCTGCACGGACTTCCCTCGTCATCGCGGATGTTCGAGCCTCTCTTCGCCCGGCTTTCCGATCGCTACCACCTTGTCGCGCCTGATTACCCGGGCTTCGGACACAGCGACTGGCCGGACCCGAAAAAATTCGCATATACGTTCGATCACTATGCCGACATCATGAATCATTTTACCGAAGCGCTCGGGCTCTCGCGCTACACGCTTTACATGCAGGATTACGGGGGCCCTGTTGGTTTTCGAATGGCCCTGGCCCAACCGGACCGGATCCAGGCTCTCATCGTCCAGGACGCTGTGGCGCACAACGAAGGCCTGGGGGCGAATTGGAAGCCGCGGCGGGCCTTTTGGGCCGATCGCGCTGCCAACGAAAGCACCCTTCGCACAAATCTCCTGTCGCTGCCGACGACGCGGACGCGCCATGTCGGAGACGATCCTAACGTGGAACGCTATGACCCGGATCTCTGGACCGATGAATTTGCCTTTCTCAATCAGCCCGGCCAGGCCGACATTCAAAGCGACCTCTTTTACGACTACCGCACAAACGTCGACGCCTACCCCAAGTGGCAGGCTTGGATGCGCGAGAAGCAACCTCGCCTTCTCGTCCTTTGGGGCAGATACGACCTGTCGTTCGAGCTTTCGGAACCGGAGGCCTATCGCCGCGACGTGCCGAAGGCCGAAGTCCATGTTCTGGATGCGGGTCATTTCGCGCTCGATACCGCCGCGGATCAGATTGCGCAGCTCGTCCGGGGCTTCATGAAGTAGGGTCTCTTCTTCGGTCCACAAGCTTATTCGACTGCCGCGATATGACCATGCGCTCTCTTCGCTTAGCCAGCAACCAGCCTCGCGCATCGCTTTCGTGGCATATGCTTTGAGAGTTGATCGCACCTTCTTCGAATTACAGTTGGCCGTGACGACCGAGTGAACACGATTAGTCCGAGCATTGACTACCCACAATTGCCAACCGCGCTTTTTGCAAGCGTCTTTCACTCCTTGTTTGGCAGCAGCTCTTCGTTTGGCGCTTAAGCGCACTGGTGGCTGCGTCATGAGTTTTCTTTCATACTTTACGCGAGCACGTTCGGGTCCCAACTTGGGAGTCCCGTATACATTATGAAAGCGATCGACGGAGCCTCGTCGATCACCATGCAGCCATGTGCCGAAACAACGAAAGGTTATCAGGAAACCGACCGGAGTATGGTCATCCTTGAAGTCTTCATCAGGGTAAGGCATCAGT
>DASQPD010000176.1:0-30401 GCA_035644135.1 Pyrinomonadaceae bacterium | reverse complement strand
AGTCTGGAGTCGCGAGTCGGGAGTCGGCAGTCTCGCGTGTGGAGTTGGAAACTAGTTCATGCCGCCGCTCGGAACGAATGGCGGTTCTTTAGGTTCTGGTCTATCGTGGCCCCTCAGACGGAATGAAGGAGCAACAGTGGTGCCGTACGAAGTGACTTCTGCGAGTCAGCCGAAACAAATTACGTCAGCAGAAGCGCGCAGCCGGAGTCAGCGTTTCGTATCGGCGTGGGGACCACTGCACCAACCACTTTTCCGTGCTTTATGGATCGCTGCTGTAGCCTCGAATGTTGGTACCTGGATGGAGGATGTCGGCGAAGCCTGGCTGATGACCTCCCTTACCACGTCGACGCTCATGGTTGCGCTAGTGGAGACTGCTGGAAGTTTGCCCGTTGTGTTGCTGGCCGTTCCGGCGGGGACCTTCGCAGATCTTATTGATCGGCGCCGGCTGTTACTCATCACCCAGGCATGGATGTCAATCGTCGCGGCGACGTTGGGTCTTCTGGCAATCGCAGGGCTTACTACTCCCTGGCTTCTCCTGTTTCTAGCTTTCGCGCTCGGGTTGGGTGCGGCGCTGAACGGACCGGCATGGGAAGCGATTACGCCGGAGCTGGTCTCGAAACAAGATCTACCGGCTGCGGTTACTCTGGGCGCCGTTGCTTTCAACGTAGCGCGGGCGGTCGGCCCAGCCTTGGGCGGTCTTCTTGTCGCGGCATTTGGGCCGGGAGCAGTTTTCCTGTTGAATGCCGCTTCTTTTCTTGGCGTGATCTTCGTGCTCTATCGTTGGCGGCGACCAGTCGAGAAGAGCAATCTACCCCGCGAGCACGTGCTGGGGGCAATGCGCGCAGGTCTTCGTTACGTGCGGCACACGGCAGCGCTTCAGGCAGTTTTAGTGCGCGCGGCAGCTTTTATTTTATGCGCGAGCGCTTTGTGGGCGCTGCTTCCTCTCGTTGCCCGTCGCGGGCTGGGCTTGAGTGCAGCGGGCTATGGCGTACTGCTCGGCTGCCTCGGACTGGGAGGGGTCACCGGGGCCACGTTCCTGCCCAGCGTGAGGCAAAAGATTTCAACAGATTCCCTCGTTGTTGGAGCTACGTTAATCTTCGCCGCGGTCACGATTGTAGTCGGCTACGTGCATAACGCAGCCCTCGTCGGCGGATCACTCTTCTTTGGCGGCATTGCTTGGATTGCACTGCTTTCAACCTTCAACGTGGCAGCACAAACGGCAACCGCAGCCTGGGTGAGGGCTCGCGTGCTCGGAGTCTACTTGCTTTCCTTCTTCGGCGGATTCGCGGTTGGGAGCGCTATGTGGGGCTGGATTGCGGGACGCGCAGGCATCTCTCTGACGCTATTAATTGCCGCCGTGGGATTGGTGGCGGGCCTTACGACCGGGATCCGCTTCAAACTGAGGTGCGGTTACGATTTGGACTTGACACCGTCGGCTCATTGGCCTGAGCCAAAGGTAGTATTTGCCCAGCCGGAAGCCCAGACAGGACCGGTGCTGGTGACCATTGAGTACCGGATCGATCCTGTCAATGCCCACGCATTTACGCAAGCGGCACAAGCTTCAGGCGAAATCAAACGACGCGACGGCGCCTTTTATTGGAATCTGTTTCGCGATACAGCCGACTTGGGCCGGTACGTTGAAACTTTTATTGTAGACTCCTGGGCTGAACATCTGCGGCAGCATGGACGACTCACAAAAGCTGATCGAGGAGTTGAGGATCGAGTGCAAGCTTTCCACCTGGGCACATCGCCACCTAAGATCTCACACTTCATTGCCGAGGCGTGACGCCATTGCCAATTGCCGATTGCCAGTGAAGCCATTGCCGATTGCCAATCAGCCGTTCAGCTGAAAGCCAATCGGCAATCGGCAATGGCTAGTTCGTGGCTATCATCACATCGCTGGCTTTAATGACTGCATAGACCACCCCGCCTTTTTTGAGCTTGAGTTGCTCGGCGGATTGTTTAGTGATGATTGAGACGATCTCGATTCCAGCCGCAAGTTCTATTGTAACTTCAGAATTGACGGCGCCGTGCTCAACCTTTTTGATGGTACCCTTCAACTGGTTCCGTGCACTGAGTTGCATCTTTGCCCCTTTCGATCCGCATTCATTTGAGAATTCCTATACCATCCACTTCAGCTTCAAACAAGGCTGACTAGCAGCACATGGAGCGCAATCAGTACAGTACCGGGACCGAAGCGACCGGCTGTTGCGCTTCAACTAACTAATTGACTGGCTAGCAATTATGAGAATCACATCGGGCAGTCGAGTGTAACATCCGGTCGCTTCGCTCGCGGTACTGTACAGACCATCGCATCTTTTGTGCAAAGCCAAAAGGAGGAGTATTTGGCAAAGCGACGAAGTGAAACAAAACGCTTCTGGGAAAGCCTACAAAATAGATGACGAATTCGTCTGAAGGCCACCTGCGAATCGACGATTTCCTCCCGGATTACGATTTCAGCGCGATCTACGAAGTCTGCATCAAAGCGGAACCATCCCTGGTCTATGAACACCTTGTGTGGCTGGACTTCAATGAAGTGTGGGTTGTGCGCCTACTCGAGTCCGCAAGAAACGGAAAACTGGTGGCGCGCCCTCGCGTCTCTACCTCTCTCAGTCAACGGCTCCAGGGCACGGGCTTCGTGACATTGTTGGAAGTTCCGAACGAAGAGGTGGTCATGGGAATTGCTGGACGATTTTGGCGTCCCGACGGTGGGCGATGCATGGATCTGACGGCGGATGAGTTTGTTGGGTTCAATCGACTTGGTTTCGCCAAGGTGGCGTGGAACTTCAGACTTCGAGCAGACGCCCATGAAAAAACAGTTCTTTCAACCGAGACAAGGGTCAAGTGTTACGGACAGGCTGCGCTGTGGAAATTTGGAGTTTATTGGACTCTAATCCGGCCCTTCTCAGGTGTGATCCGCAAAGCCATTCTCAATCGTGTGAAGACCGAGGCGGAATCAAAAATCCAACGATCTCAGCGAACCTAAGCGGTCCGTGGTCTACTCCCGGGCTGGTTCGAACCAATTCTTAGTGATGCCATGGCCTTGTGCCGTGGCATCACTATATTTTTAAGAATCAGGACTGGGGTTGCTCATAACTCCACGTCAGGTTGAGAAATCGCAAATTAACATCAAATTCAGCAAAAAACTGCAAGAATGCCATCAGGAAATCCCCGTACCCTCTCGCATTTCCAAAACACAAACGCGCGATACGTAGTCACGAGGAGGCCAGATGAGAGAAGACAGACTTGGGCCGTACTCACCGGCAGGTGAGGAGAAGATCGCGACCGGATTTAAGCGTCGTGAATTTCTCAAAAGGAGCGCGCTTGCTGGCGGCGGCATGGTCCTGGGCCAGCGGCTGCTCACTGATGGAGGGGCAAGCACCCTCGATGCCATGGTGGCCCCGCAAACAGTGAGCGAGAAAGTGGCTGTGCGCTTGCGCGTTAACGGTTCCAACTACGGCTTAAGTCTCGATCCGCGGGTGTCACTGCTGGACTTGCTTCGAGAACAGCTTGATCTACCGGGTACAAAGAAGGGGTGTAATCACGGTCAGTGTGGCGCCTGCACCGTGCTGGTAAACGGCCGGCGCATCAATTCATGCCTGGCTCTCGCGGTTATTCATGACGGCAGCGAAATCACGACTGTCGAGGGTTTGGCTCGAGGCGATGAGTTGCATCCGTTGCAAGCTGCGTTCATTCGTCACGAAGGCTTTCAATGTGGTTACTGCACGTCGGGTCAGATCTGCTCCGCCGTCGCCATGTTACGTGAAGTCGAACAGGGCACTGCGAGTCACGTAACGTCAGATGTTCGTCGCCAGGGGCGCGTTGAACTGACCGACGAGGAAATTCGCGAGCGTATGTCAGGTAACATCTGCCGCTGCGGCGCGTACCCGGGCATAGTGGCGGCGGTACGCGAAGCAAGCGGAAAAAACGAACGAGGAGCGTGATCTCAGATGAAACCGTTTGCCTATACGCGTGTGACGAACAACCAGGCTGCGGTTCAAGCCGTGCTGCGTGAGCAGACCGCGAAGTTCATCGCAGGTGGAACTAATCTCATCGACTTGATGAAGGAGAATATCGAGCATCCAAATCAGCTGGTAGATATTAACCGCCTAGATCTGGCACGCATCGAGGAGCACAACGGCGGTTTGCGGTTAGGAGCGTTGGGAAGGAACAGCGATACGGCGAACAACCGCCTGGTGCGCGAACGTTATCCGCTCGTCTCGCAAGCAATCCTCGCCGGTGCCAGCCCGCAACTGAGGAATGCCGCGACCAACGGCGGCAATCTGATGCAGCGAACGCGATGCTATTACTTCTATGACGTGGCGATGCCCTGTAACAAGCGTCAGCCCGGCTCAGGCTGTGGCGCGCTGGAAGGATTCAACCGCATACACGCGATTTTCGGTGCGAGCCGGCAATGCATCGCTACACATCCATCTGATTTCTGCGTCGCGCTGGCGGCGCTCGATGCCGTTGTGCAGGTAGAAGGGCCGCAAGGCGCGAGGAGTATTCCCTTTGCCGACTTTCACCGTTTGCCTGGCGACACACCGGAGATAGACACGAATCTAAAGCGCGATGAACTAATCGTCGCGATTGACTTGCCTGCTGCTTCGTCTGTGTTTGCAGCGCATTCCTACTATCTGAAAGTGCGAGACCGTGCGTCGTATGCTTTTGCGCTCGTCTCGGTGGGCGCCGCACTCGACGTTCAAGATGGAACAATCAGGCAAGCGCGCGTGGCTCTGGGAGGTGTGGCCCACAAACCCTGGCGCGCAAAAGAGGCGGAACTCATCTTGACGGGCGCACGAGCCGACGAGCAGACCTTCAGACGTGCAGCCGGCGCCGCTATGCAAGACGCCCACGGTTACGAACATAACAGTTTCAAAATTGAATTGGGCAAACGCGCTATTGTCCGTGCTCTTACGGTTGCCGCAGTGAAGGGAGAACAGGATGAGTCAAAGAATGAGTAATGTTCCCCTCATCGGCAAGCCAGTTGAACGTGTTGATGGTCGTTTGAAGGTCACCGGTGGAGCGCGTTATGCTGCGGAATTCAAGCACACCGGTATGACTTATGGGGCGCTTGTGATGAGCACGATTGCGAACGGACGCATCAAGGGAATCGACTCGAAGGATGCGGAGCGTGCGCCCGGTGTGCTCGCGGTAATCACGCACCTGAACGCACCACGCTTGCGTTTTCCTGAGCGCCGGGTGGGGATGGACCCTCGTCTCGTTGACGACCATGTAGCACCGTTGGTTGGACAGTCGCTGCCTGTGCTCCAAGGACCCACGATCTATTTCAACAGTCAGCCAGTCGCGGTCGTCGTTGCCGAGACTTTGGAGCAAGCGGAATACGCCACGACGCTCGTTAAAGTCACCTACGGCGAAGAAAAGCCCATAACCAGCGTTGAAGCGGAGATGGCTCGCGCTTTTCCGCCGCAAGAAGGTTTGGGAAAAGATCCGCAAACTGGAAGGCAACCGGACAGGGCCGCCGACGTTGTGCGCGGAGACCCACAAGCCTTAAGTAAAGCAGAGGTGGTCGTAGACGAAACTTACACAATTCCCATCGAGCATCACAACCCAATGGAGCTACTATCCACAATTGCCGAGTGGAAGGGAGGCAAACTGACAGTACACGACAAGACGCAATGGGTGCCCAATGTACAGGGATATCTCGCTATTGTTTTTGGCCTTCCCGAAGAAGATGTTCACGTGATCAGCCCGTTCGTCGGTGGCGCGTTCGGCTCGTCGTTACGTCCTTGGTCGCACCCAGTCGTTGCGGCGATGGCGGCGCGCGTGGTGAAGCGTCCAGTAAAATTGGTGGTTACGCGCAAGCAGATGTTCAGTTCACACGGCCATCGTCCGTACACGGTGCAGCGCGTAGCTCTCGGAGCCGGCAAGGATGGCCGGTTGACCGCGATTGTCCATGAGGGCTATGCACAAACGTCGCTCTATGAAGAGAACACCGAGAACCTTGTGAACGTTGGGCGAATGCTCTATGCGAGTCCAAACTGCATCACGAAATATCGCCTCGTGCGCGGCAATGTTCAGACACCACTCTACATGCGCGCTCCCGGTGAATGCTCCGGAGTTTTTGCTCTCGACAGCGCGATGGATGAATTAGCTTACAAGTTGAAGATTGACCCGCTGGAACTACGCATCCGTAACCACGCCGATTCCGATCCGTATAGTGGGTTGCCGTGGTCGAGCAAGTCTCTGCTTGAGTGCTACAAGCAAGGAGCTGAAAAATTTGGCTGGGCACGTCGGACCATCGAACCGCGTTCAATGCGCGACGGGCATTATCTAATTGGCTGGGGCATGTCAACGGGGACGTATCCGACATGGCGCGCGCCCTCGAGTGCGCGGGCGCGCATCTTTAGTGACGGCACCGCAGTAGTTCAATCCTCAGCCAGCGACATGGGACCAGGGACCTGGACCACGATGAAGATCATCGGAGCCGAAGCCTTGGCCATGGACCTGAGTCAGGTCCGATCTGAGCTGGGCGATTCAACATTGCCGAAAGCAGCAGTTCATGGCGGTTCTATGACGACCGCGAGCGTCGGCTCCGCGGTATACGAGGCGGGTTTGGCTGCGCGCGCGAAACTCCTGGCGTTGGTGAACACTGATTCCCGCTCGCCGCTCCGCGGCACGTCGGCAGAACAGGTTGACTTTGCGAACGGTCGTATCTTTCTCAAGACTGATCCGTCGCGCGGCGAAACATACAGCGATATTCTGCGAAGAAACCGCCTGGAATCAATTGAAGCGACGGTTGACTCCAAGCCCGGCGCGGAGTCCGAGAAGTTTTCAATGCATGCTTTCGCGGCGCACTTCGTCGAAGTGCGTGTGGATTCGGAATTAGGAGTGTTGCGCGTAAGCCGAACAGTTTCAGCCTGCGGTGGAGGCCGGATCATTAACGAGCAGACGGCTCGCAGTCAAATATCAGGGGCCGTGGTTGGAGGGCTGGGAATGGCCTTAACAGAGGAGACGGTGATGGACCACCGGATGGGTCGCATCGTTAATTCGAGCCTCGCAGAGTATCACGTCCCAGTCAACGCCGACATTCCCAAGATCGAGGCGTTCTTTGTTCAAGAACGTGACGATAAAGTCAACCCGTTGGGTGCGAAGGGGATTGGCGAGGTGGGTTACGTCGGAGTCGCCTCTGCTGTTGCCAATGCTGTTTTCCACGCGACAGGGAAGCGCGTGCGCAAGTTGCCGATTACGCTCGACAAGCTGTTGTGAACAATATATGGAGATATTTGTCAGTTCCGGATTGGGCTGAACTACGTTTTCAGCGTACGCGATCTTAGAATCATGACCGAAACACAAGCAATCATCGATTCATATCGACGAGCCACGGCTGAAGGCGAACGAGCAGCATTGGCAACCCTGGTGCGGGTGGAAGGGTCCGCTTACAGACGGCCGGGCGCGCGAATGTTCATTACCGAAAGAGGGCAAACAACGGGTGTCCTCAGTGGCGGATGTTTGGAGCGCGACGTTAGCGAGCGCGCAGCGAAGGTAATGCGCACGGGCGAGCCGCTCGTTGTCACGTACGACACAACTTCGGACGACGACATCGTGTGGGGCCTGGGGATAGGTTGCAATGGAGTCGTTCAAGTTTTGATCGAACCAGCCGGCGAACTTCGCCTGGATTGCCTCATGCAATTGCTGAAAGAGTGTGCAAAGAGCCGGCGCCGCGGGGCAGTGGCTACCGTTATTCATCAGGAAGGTGAAACCGAGATCAGGATTGGGACTCGGGCGCTGCTTTACCCGGACGAGTCTTTATTATCAGAACTCCTGGTTAGTGGAGTATTTGCCGGCCCAAGTGTTGTTAACGACCTGCGCGACGCAGTTGAAAGTGGCGCCTCTGCGATCAAGCGCTATGAGGTGGATGCGGGCATTATCGATGTCTTTATCCAGGTTATCGAGCCACAAGTGTCATTGGTGATCTTCGGCGCGGGCGACGATGCACTTCCGGTGGTTGCCTTAGCGCAAAATCTCAGTTGGCAAACAACAGTTGTTGACACAAAACTGCGACCCGCGAGTATCGAGCGCTTTGCCGCTGCTGAAACGGTGCTGCTATGCCCACCGGAAGAGGTGCTTGACCGCGTTCCCTTAAATGAGAGCGCCGCGGTAGTCTTGATGACGCACAACTATCTCCACGATCTCGAGCTGCTGAAGGCGCTCCTGAATAGGCGAGTGCGCTACATTGGCTGTTTAGGGCCGAAGCGACGCGCCGAGCGGCTCCTGTTGGAGTTAGAGGAAGAAGGCGAATCGACCCTGGTTGATGCTTGCCGGGCGCAACTGCACGCGCCCGCTGGCCTGGACATAGGAGCCGAAACCCCTGCTGAAATAGCCTTCTCAATAATCGTTGAAATTAAAGCTGTATTGACCGGGCGCGGTGGTGGGTTGTTGCGAAATCGCAGCGGCTCGATTCACTCGGAAGTCGGTAAACGGGGCATGACCGCACACTGGCCGGTCGGCGACGAGTTTGGTATTGCCACTAACCTGCCAAAAGTCGCTATTGGGGCAGCAAGCTAATCGTTAACCTTGCGAAAAAACGCATAAAACGCGGGTCTTGTTCACTTCCAAGATGGTAATATTTGCGAGAAATCGCCTTTCAAAATTCCGTCGGAAAGGGAACGAGAAATGAAAATCGTCACCTTGATCGCGCGTCTTCTACTGGGGCTGATCGCCGTTGTGTTTGGGCTAAACGGTTTTTTGAATTTCCTGAACATGGGGCCAATGCCTTCAGGATTGGCAGGTCAGTTTATCGTCGCGCTCGCCGTGTCTCACTATTTTTGGGTTGTCGCAGCTCTACAAGTCGTTGGGGGCGCGCTACTACTGGTGAATCGTTTCGTGCCTCTTGCGCTTGTGCTCCTTGGACCGGTAATCGTGAACATCATTCTCTATCACGTGTTCTTGAATCCGACTGGTATAGCGTTGGCAATCGCTGTAGTAATCCTCTGGTTGATTGTCTTCTATAGCTATCGCCAGTACTTTTCAGGAATATTTGTACAGCGGGCGTGAGTAGTAATGCGGTGCGGTATTGCCGAGTCAGTTGAGACGCAATCGAAAATCGGCGCCGTAATTCTTGCGGCGGGTGCCTCGACCCGCATGGGCAGGCCAAAACAACTGCTGCTTCATGGCGGCCGGACTTTAGTAAGGTGTGCTGTGGAGACTGCGCTTGCTTCCGTGTGTCATCCCGTCGTGGTGGTGATTGGAGCGCATGCCGGCCCGGTAAGAACCGAACTTGAACACCTTCCCGTATTAGTAGCGGAGAATCGAGAGTGGGCAACGGGGATGAGTTCGTCAATCCGGAGCGGGCTTGAGACGCTGGTCGCCACCGGCGCCTCGCTGGAAGGGGTGGTTATTATGCTTTGCGATCAACCCTTCATCACTGCCGGTGTGATTAATGAACTGGTTGAAGCCCATCGCAGAACGGGCAAGAGCATTGTCGCTTCTCAGTATCGTGAAGTGCGCGGTGTGCCAGCCCTATTCAGCATCGAGTTGTTGGCGGAAATCGCAACTCTGAGAGCTAACGAAGGGGCGCGACAGGTAATCGCAAGTCATGCTGATGATGTCACTGCAGTTTCGTTCGCTGAAGGGATTGTTGACGTTGATACGCCGCGAGATTACGAGTTGCTCGAGGCAATGACCCCCCGATTTTCGGCCATTTAGACATTCTTTTGCCGGCAACCATCCGAGCAGGCTTGGTCCCCTAAAATTCCCATTGTAAAGCGGTTAGCAACTCTGCTAGCCTAGCAGCAAGGTTGCCAGTCAAAGCGGCAACCCCCTTATATACCTCGCCCTAGCCCCACATTTCAGACATAGGTAGCCGCAAAAACTTTATGCGTGCCTGCGGATAGGGACCTTTCGGGCCAGCCGACGATGAAACAGTCACACACTCCGGGTCAGAACAAACTCAACGCAGCATTGCGCCGCCTCCTCGACTCGAACCTGATCGGCATTGCTTTCACCGACCAGAATGGCGTCGTGACCAGCGCCAACGACCCCTTTCTGAAAACGCTCGGGTATACCCGCGACGACTTTCTGACTCTCAGTGCAATCACTCCGCCTGAACTCCACCGGCTGGATGAAGAAGCCTTCGAGAAAGTAAGCGCCTTCGGCACCTGTGCTCCCTTTGAAAAGGAATTTATCCGAAAGGACGGCAGCCGCGTTCCAGTGCTGTTCGCCGCCATTCAGATGGATGAGGAGATCATCTGTTTTGTTTTGGACCTCAGTCAAAACAAGCAAGCGCAGGAGAAACTGAATCACCTGGCCTACCATGACGCGCTAACAGACCTGCCAAATCAAGTTCTCTTCAAGGACCGACTGAAGCAGGCCATCGCGCTCTCTCGCCGGCACGACCAGATGCAGGCTGTACTTTTGCTCAATCTGGATCGCTTCAAAACAATCAACGACTCGCTCGGATACACTGCGGGAGACAGGCTGCTACAGTCGGTAGCACAACGACTAACCAGTTGCGTGCGCGACTGCGACACTGTGTCCCGCTTTGGCGGCGATGAATTTGCCATTCTCCTGACGCAAATCCCGCGGGCCCAGGATGCGGCCAACTCCGCTCGCGCCATCAAGGATGCACTCGATCAGGCGTTCATCTTCGAGGAGCAGGAGCTTTTCATCTCAACCAGCATCGGCATTAGTCTTTATCCTTTCGATGGCCGCGATACTCCCACGCTTTTGAAGAGCGCCGGCACAGCACTCGATCGGGCCAAAGAACAAGCGGGCAGCAACTACCAGTTTTATACTGCGGGCCGCACCACGAATGCCCTGAAGCAGCTCGTGCTGGAGAGCAACCTGCGACCGGGTTTAGAGCGGGGGGAATTCTTCGTCGAATACCAACCTCAGGTGTGGCTTAAGGATTTTCAGCCAGTGGGGATGGAGGCGCTGGTGCGTTGGCAACATCCTGGCCTGGGGTTGCTTTATCCGTTGGAATTCATCCAACTGGCGGAGGATAGTGGCTTGATCATCCCGATCGGCGATTGGGTGTTGCGTACCGCATGTATGCAAAGCCAGTCATGGCAGGATGCCGGGCTCACGCCGATGCGTCTCGCGGTGAACTTCTCGGCGCGCCAATTCCAGCAGCCGACATTCGTCTCGACTGTGGCTGAGATCCTGAACGAGACCAAACTCGATCCGTCCTGGCTGGAACTGGAATTAACCGAAGGTTCGATCATGAAAGAGCCCGAGCAAGCTATCGAAAAGCTTCACGAGCTGCGCAGGATGGGAATTAAGATCGCCATCGACGACTTTGGCACTGGCTATTCTTCACTTAGCTATTTGAAACGTTTTCCGATAGACACTTTGAAGATCGACAAGTCGTTTGTGAGAGACGTGTGCAGCGATCCGGACGATGCGGCGATTGTGCATGCTATCGTCACACTGGGCCATGCGCTGGACCTAAATGTGGTGGCCGAGGGCGTCGAAACGCCCGAGCAACTCCAGTATTTAACAGCGCTCGAATGCGACATGGTCCAGGGTTTTCTCTTCAGCAAGTCTTTGTCGGCGCAAGACTTCGAAGAACTGCTAACCGAGCAGCGCCGGGTTGTGATTCATGGAGGCATCCCGCGCATCGATAAGGTCACCAACGAGCTGAAACCGATCACCGGCCCTCTGCAACCGGTTTGAAGCGTTAGTATATTTCCCATTCATCATTTTCGATTTCTCATTTTCATTTGGGAGTTTTGGAGTTTCGTGTGATTCGTGGCTAGTGCCGGTTTGTGAAATGCACCAACCATGAAATCACACGAAACTCCCAAATGAAAAATGAGAAATGGAAAATGTCTTACCTGATGTGTCTTACCTGATGATGCTTGAATAACTTCTCGAATCTTGTCTCGGCGTCCCCAGAACCAAAAGAAGGTGTTGTCTCATCTGGTGAATTGCTGTTGTTGTAGCAGACATCGCCTGTTGAAGCTGAGCCGATTAAGTTTCCAGGAGCGAAAGTTGTTGACTCCTGGATGATTCGCCCGATCCATTCGTCCTCACCGTCAGCGCCTCAACAAAGGCCTCGGGAGTCGCAGGGTTGGGCCAGGGCAAAGCCCCTTTCCGGCGCAGCGCCTCCAGACCCTGTCCGGTTTCGCCTTCGGTTCGGACGTAGACCGGCACGAAGTGCAGTTTGTCCAGCTGTTCGACCGCGCCTGCCCACGTACCGCCTTTCTCGTAGTCCGAGTTCACAACGAGAGCAGCATCAGCCAGTGCATAGATCAGCTTGTTTCGTTGCATGGCATGCCCGATGTTGAACCCCGCAGAGGGATCGTAAGGAGAGATTAGAGCCAGTTTGCTTTCCATCAGCAAGTTGCGATGTTCGCGGTTCAAAGCAGCGCGTTCCAGGCTGTCAGCCAAGACGCCTGTTGCATTGCCACCAGCCTCGAGTGCGCCGCGCATGGCTGCTTGATCGATTCCGCGAGCCCCACCGGAAACTAGTGTTCTTTTGGCCCGCGCCGTTTCACGCCCGATAGCAACGGTGTAGTCAACCAACCAACTATCCACGTCGCGAGAGCCGACGACTGCGAGTCCGCCGGTCTCAATAATCGCGCGGTCACCACAGCCATAAATTATCGGCGGAGAAGATTCCTTGAGACGCTGCTTTAATCGTTTAGGATATTCTTCATCTGTCTGGCCAGCGAGCCAAATTGCGCGTGCCTGCCAGCGCTCGACCGCCTGGGCCAGTTGAAAGCCACGATTCACCAGGCGTGCGAAACGATCGGCGTCAATAATTGTCTTCAAATCGTTGGAGAATTCTCGCCCGGGGCTAAGCAGATCGCCAGGTTGCCGATCTATCTGGATAAGAAATCGTGCCAGTCGTTGATACTCGCCGGCTGTCAAAAGCTCAGACGAAGTATCGGTGCGTCCGGCGATCAGCGGAGCGGTTAGCAACAACAGTGCCTGTGTATCGGGTGATAAAGAAATGGTCATGAAAACCCCATCACATCTGTCCGGTCAACGCGAGCGCCAGGGGAAAGACGTCGCCGCTGCCATGTTTGCGCAGCAGCCAGGCTGCGACAGTCATCGTCCAGCGCGAGTCAACCATATCATCTATTAGCAACACGGAACCAGAGGGCAGCGGCCGCTGGTCGATCGTGAGTGATCCATCGATGTTCCGTGCTTGCTGAGTACTATTCGCCATACTCTTTTGCTCAGGCCGATCGTCGGTTTTTCTCAGCACAGGACGGAACGGCAATCCCAGTAAGGTTGCTAGACGCTCGGCAAAATCCGGCACTAGGTCTGGATGCCTTAGCGACGGTACGCAGGTGATCCATGTTAACCTTGGTTGCGGATTCCATTTTCGCACCAGCGACTCGCAGGCTCTGACCAAATCATCCGAAAAGCGAAAGTCGCGATATTTCCCCTCACGAACCAGCCGGCCCCAACCCGCATCGCCCCAAACGGATAGCACTCTCCCCGTCTGCGCCTGACGCTCCGCAGGAATGCGTCCGCGAAGACCATAGAGCGGCATTCCTCCAGTAGGCCATTGTTTGCGCGGCTCAAATGGTAGACTTGTGCGACGCAGGAAATCGACTGCTTTGTGAACCAGAGCTGCATCAGTCGCAGTCGACAATAGCGGCAGTTCCCCAGTGTGGGTATCAGAGGGATTGCCATCAAGAGCGCGGATGAGAAAATCCATATGACCTGACTTAAGGCTGACGTATTCCTGCATCTGTCTCTGTTCTACGCGCCGCAGTTCGGTCAAACGTTCAGCGCGCTGCCAAAAGTCTTCACTCAACTTTGCCGCCGTCAATTGCCATTTAGTCCCAAGCTTTGCGATGGGCGCTGGTGATTCGAGCGAAACCAGGTCAATGGTGGTTTGGATTCGCCCTCTACTGAGATTCACTCGAGCCATCAACTCCTGCACTGATAAGCCGGCCGAAACTCGTTCTATCGCCTCGAGAACTACCTTTACATCTTCACGAGTGGGGAACGCACTCTCGATGAAATAGTCAGTAATCTCAGTATCTTCCTCGCCACTAAGCAAGATACCATACGCTGAATCCAGCGCGCGTCCGGCACGGCCGACCTGTTGGTAATACGCTACAACAGATCCGGGCGATTGGTAGTGAATCACGAAGGCCAGGTCCGGTTTGTCGAAGCCCATGCCAAGAGCAGTTGTAGCTACTAACGCTTTGACGCGGTTGTTTAATAAAGCCTGCTCCAATTCAGGGCGCCGGTAGCCGGTTTCGCCGGTATAAGACTCGACGTTGATCCCACACGATTTAAGCCAGTTCGCCACTTGATTTGCATCGCGAACGGTGAGCGTATAGATAATTCCGTTGCCGGCAAGGACTGGAACCTTTTCGGCTAACCAAGCGAGGCGTTCGGCCTGATCAGGCAAACGAATTGTCTGCAGCGTAAGTGATGGGCGATTCAGATCACCACGAGATGCTTCGAGCCCTGGACCGAGCACAAGCCGTAGGTCGTCCATCACCCGGTTGTTAGCCGTGGCGGTGGTTGCCAGCAAGCGCAGATTCCCAGGGAGTGTGCGGGCGATGCGTTCCAGCAGCCGGTAGTGCGGACGAAAATCGTGCCCCCAATCCGAGATGCAATGAGCCTCGTCAATAACAAGAAGGGAAATGCGTGAGGCGATTCCCGCGAGCACTTTACTACGGAAACGCTCGTTCGCCAGGCGTTCGGGTGAGATCAATATGATGTCAACCTCATTAAGCCCAATTCTGGTCTCGAGGTTTGTCCAGTCTTCCTGATTGTCAGAGTTTATTGTCACCGCATGGACACCCATGCGCTCGGCCGCAGCGATCTGGTTGCGCATCAGTGCAAGGAGCGGCGAGATCAATAGGGCTGGGCCATGTCCGGCCTCTCGCAGTAGCCTGGTTGCGATGAAGTAGACGAGGCTCTTGCCCCAGCCGGTCTTCTGGACCACCAGCAAACGGGTGTGTCCTTCAACGATGTGCTGGATGGCTTCCTGCTGACCTTTGCGAAATGCTGCGTTGGCCACGCCACAAGAGAGGCTGAGGAGTTGGAGCGCACGTGAGGGGTCGTAAATCATTGGCATTCTCCGTGACAAGCTTTATTGATGAAGGGTTATTGACGCGCAGCTCGAGCGGGCGTGTGATCCGGCGGCGTCTGATAGGGCGCCAACGCGTATTCAAATTCAGCAATCGTTTCGGGTTCGGCTGAGGGGGCGGCTATACAGGCATAACCTATCGAACCGTGGATTGTGCCATTAAGAGTTTGTCGCGAGTCAATGAGGTTGAGTCTAATTTCATTCATTGTGAGGTGCATCCTTTCAAGTGAGGTCAGAAAATTCGAACGCAGAATAACATGACGCTCTCGATTTTGAAACGGAGCCGCGGAAGAAATTTTAGATTGCGGACTTTGGATTGCCGGATTGAGTATGGTTCAGTTTCCTTACCGCGCGGGAGGAGTGAACTTGACGTTGTCAATCGTTCGGTATTTGAGTAGCATCCTTCAGTCTATGACCGCCATTGCCGATAATCTGACCGGCGAACAAATCGTCGAACTGTGCCGCCGCCATACGCTTTTCGAGTGGTCCGCACAGGCGGCGGTGGATCCTATTCCCGTCGCGCGGGCGAAGGGCATCTATTTCTGGACGCCTGAAGGAAAACGCTTCATCGACTTCAATAGCCAGCTGATGTGCGTCAATATCGGGCACGGTGACGAGCGCGTGATTCGCGCAATCCAGGAGCAAGCCGCGACGCTGGCCTACGCCAATCCCTTCATGGCTACTGACGTGCGCGCGCGGCTGGGCGCGAAGCTAACGGAGATCACACCCGGAGACATCGATACCTTTTTCTTCACCAACGGTGGAGCCGAGGCGAATGAGAACGCCATTCGCATCGCGCGAATGTTCAGCGGGCGTCATAAGATTGCCGCCCGGTATCGTTCGTACCACGGCGGAACGGCCGGCGCTCTAACACTGACTGGCGATCCACGCCGGTGGGCGGCAGAGCCGGGCATCCCTGGCGTCTTTCGCATCCCCGACTTTTACCACGGAATTCAAAAAGGTTCGGATACGACGGGAGAAGTGCTGGCTCGGACCGAGGAGATTTTGGAGCTGGAAGGTCCGAAGACGGTCGCTGCGATCATCGTCGAGCCCGTTGTTGGGACAAATGGCGTCCTGATTCCGCCGGATGGTTACATGCAGGGATTACGGAAGCTGTGTGACAAGCACGGCATCCTGCTGATTGCTGACGAAGTGATGGCCGGTTTTGGGCGGACCGGCGAATGGTTCTCGGTGGATCATTGGAAAGTCGTGCCCGATCTGATATCGATGGCCAAGGGCCTGACGAGCGCGTACGTCCAGCTCGGCGCGGTGGGCATGCGCCGGCAGATCGCCGACCACTTCGAGAAGAATGTTTTCTATGGCGGTCTTACATACAACAGCCACCCCCTCGCGTGCGCCGCGGCCCTGGCAACAATCGCGGTCTACGAAGAAGACAATCTCATCGAAAATTCGCGACGTATGGGCACAGTGCTGCGCGTTCTGCTCGAGGACCTCCAGAGTCACCACCCGTCAGTGGGCGCGACGCGCAACATCGGGCTTTTCGGAATTGTGGAACTGGTGCGGAATCGTGCGACGCGCGAGCCGTTGGCGCCCTTCAACGGTACATCGCCTGAGATGCAAGCGTTCGGCAAGTTCCTTCGTCAGGAAGGGCTCTACACTTTTGTGCGCTGGAATACGTTCTTTACGAATCCGCCGCTGTGCATCACTGAAGCGGAGCTGCGCGAGGCGTTCGCAATCATCGATAAGGGCTTGGAGATCACGGATCGCGCCGTGTCGTAGCGCAGTTAGATTGCAAGACCTTGGTAACGCAAACTGTTAGTTTGCGTCCGTTGGGCAATACACTATGAAGGGTCTGTCAGGAAGGGTTCGCAAACTAACAGTTTGCGTTACACAGTAGTAGTTGCTTTCAATAGGATTTTAGATGAAAAAGCCGCGACATAAGTCGCGGCGTTCAAGGTTGCGATTGTTATTGGTTAAGAGTCGTTAGTGGCTCAAGGCCGGCCAAGAATGCCGCCAAGAATGTTTCCCCACCCGGCATTGCCATTGCGCTGGTTGCCGTACCCAGAGTATTGCCGATAACCCTGGTCGTAGCCCCGCACAAAGCCCTCCCGAAAAGCCTGCGATGAGGCGTTTTTAAAGTAGCGCGATCTTTGTGGGTCGTAACTCTGTCCGCGCTGCCCATCACTCGCGCCGGTGTTCAGGCCCTGTTGATATCCGCGATCCAGTTCAACCTGATTGTATCCACCGTTGTTGCCGTAGTCGCGGTTGTTGCCGTAGCCGCGGTTGTTTTCATAGCCGCGGTTGTTTTCATAGCCACGGTTGTTGCCATAGCCACGGTTGTTTCCGTAGCGACCATCGCCATACCGGCCATTGTTACCATAAACGGTGGTGCGGTTTTGTTCCCGATTGCGTCTCCAATCACTTCGATCGTTATACTGACGATCATCTCGGTCATCGCGGTTTCGGCCTCTGTTTGAGGTTCGCCTCCGGTCCTGACGATCGCCATCCTGATGCCCACGTCGATAATTGCCATTATCATTACGATCCTGCGCGTGAGCGGCGCCGGTTGTCGCAGCAAACACCCCAAAAACAAATGCGAGTGACAAAAGAGCCCCGCCAATTCCTTTTCCAAAATTTTTCATGTTTGTGATCTCCCCTTCCGCGCAGAAGGTGGCAACTTTTTGGCCATCACTCGAGATCGTTGGTTTGCTGGCAGATCTGCTTAGATCCAATTCCGAGTCGGACTCATATAGTGTATGACGACCGCAGATGAGTATGAGCTGGAGCAACCGCGCGGTAGTAGGGGTGAAGTACAAACAATTCAAGCTGCGTAAATTCGCAGGCGGGGAAGGAGCAGTCGCCGACTGCAGATTCCTCGGAGTTTTGACACATTCTCTTCCTGTTGGTGGGATTTGGACTTTTTGTGCAAAGCCACCGCACGGTGGCACTCAGTTCAGGGGAGCCGGGACGCGAGGCCGCCTCAATGCGCGACGGGATCTGCAATTGAGTCGTCACGTTCGACGCTTGAGTCATCGCGCCCGATACTAAGTGCTAATGCGCGGATTGCTGTCCTGGCTTGATGCTGCTCTTCCTCGTCCAATAGCGACCATGCAAGCAAAATGGGGCATTGAGCGTCGTGACTCAAAGCATTGCAGCACACGGGACACGCGTCCGGCGAGAGCTCTAAGACCACGTAGAGCTTAGCCAGCGTCATGATAATGAATTCAACGCGTTTTCTCTGCTCCTCCGACTCGAACATGGCCGTCAAAACCGGACTCTGTAGGCAAATCTCCATGTTCTCCGTGTCTCAGTGGTGAATTTTGCAAATGAAGCAGACAACCACGGAGACACAGAGAGCACTGAGAAGCCTACATCGTGCCACTCCTCAAAACTGCAGAGTGTTCTCCCATTTCACTCTCTTGAGCAGAGCAAAGTCCGAAAGCATCTTGCCCGCCCCCAACACTACTGAGGTGAGCGGATCTTCCGCAATAGACACTGCCAGACCGGTCTCCGCAGTGAGCCGCGCATCAAGATTCTTTAGTAGCGCCCCGCCACCAGTGAGCACGATACCTCGATCGATGACGTCCGCTGATAGTTCCGGTGGAATGCGCTCGAGCGCGACCCGCACGGCATTCACTATCGAGCTGACGGAATGATCTAGCGCTTCGCGCACCTCCTGGTCTGTGATGACGATGGTTCTCGGGACACCTTCAATCAGATTGCGGCCGCGCACTTCCATCGAGAGCTGTTCGTCGAACGGGAACGCGCTGCCAAGTTGAATTTTGACTTCTTCGGCCGTTCGCTCGCCGATTAGCAGGTTGTACTTACGCTTGACAAATTCTGAGATGGCCTCGTCCATCGCGTCGCCGGCGACCCGCACGGCCCGCGAGTAAACAATCCCGCCAAGACTTATGACAGCGATATCGGTGGTGCCGCCGCCAATGTCCACCACGACGTTGCCATACGGTTCTGTTATCGGTAGTCCGGCGCCTATGGCTGCCGCTACGGCCTCTTCGACCAGGTAGACTTCCGAAGCTTTTGCCCGATAGGCCGAGTCCTCGACGGCGCGCCGTTCCACTTGCGTAATCTCGCTGGGGATGCCGATAACCACGCGCGGGCTTACCCAGGTCCTGCCGTTGTGAGCTTTCCGTATGAAATGCTGGAGCATCTTCTCGGTAACCTCGAAATTGGCGATCACGCCGTCTTTCATCGGGCGAATAGCCACAATGTTTCCGGGCGTCCGACCAAGCATCTCTTTCGCGTCTTTACCGACTGCTTCGACGTTGTTGGTCACCTTATTAATAGCCACGATTGACGGTTCACTGACTACGACACCGCGTCCCTTAGCGTAGACAAGCGTGTTTGCCGTTCCAAGGTCAATGGCCAGATCATTTGAGCGAAATCCGGACAGAAGAGGAAAAGACATGGGTCACCTCAGCGATCAAGTTCTTATGATCTTTTCTGATGAGAAGATCAGGCGGGGAAATTTGGCCTACAATTGTGAAAACAACAACGCCAAACATTATTTAAAATATTGAGGCTCGGCGTGTCAAGAGGAAAATTTTCACTCAGTGCGAATTCACAAGCTCCCTAACTGGACCGGCTTGAGGCGAGAGACTGAATGGCGGCCATCACTGGCTGCTGGGCGAAGGGGAGGGGGATGGCGTGGGGCGCTCGATTGCTTTTACTTGTGCCCGGTCGAGCAACGACACAACTCCATGCCAGCGATACCAAATTCCCTCTGCTCCTTCCCAAGCCTCATCGGCCTGAATACTGGAGCCATTCTTGAGCTGAATCGTAATGGTCGCATGGTCCGTCTGGCTGGCTGCGGCGGTGGAGATCGGGTTTGAGCTGAGCCTCACGGTCGCAGAAGGTTGAGGCGACGGAGTGGACGATGGCGAAGGGCTCGGGGAAGGTGACGAATCAGGAGAGGGCGTCGCATTAGAAGCGGTGGTTACGTGCAGCATGGGACGTCGCTCTGGCGAAGCGCTGGCGTTCCCTGATGCCGGTGCAGTTGCCGGTTCTTTTCGTCGACTCAGGCCATAGTAAACGGTGAACAGCACCAGCCCAATTCCGAGACCTGCCACCACGCCAATCACGAGAGCTTTCCAATTCTCAGGCTTCGGATCTGAGCTGGGCGCAGGAAGGTCTTCGACAAGCGGCGTGCCGTCAAGATCACAGAAGAGATCTGAGTCCGCACAGACAGAATCGCATTTAGGACAGCGTTTCATTTCACCAGAACTCCTCTGGAAGCATAGCGCGTATCGCGGAGATGGGGAATGGGGAAATATGGATTTGAGATTCCCGATTGCGGATTTGTAACCTCGAACTGCAAAATGGCAAGTAGCGGATAACGACGCGTCTGCCAACAGTTGATCAGGCTGCCCAATTATGACAGTGACAAGTTTTGGCACTTTGGTTGGATTGTCTGAGCGCGATGCCCGAAAGTTTTCGAGGGATGTCTTCGTGCATTCTCGGTGTTCTCCGTGCCTCCGTGGTGACAAAAAGCCGAGAACCATTTCACCACGAAGACACGGAGAACACCGAGAACGCCGTAGGACGTCAAATTAGGACCTACCGAGCGAAGATTGGTCTTGACCAATACCCCTAAGTTCACCGAGACTGGTTCCGGAGAAGCTTTCTCCTCAACGCTCTTGCGACCTCGAACCTCATGCTAAGCGCTTTCGTCCCTTAAACTAGCTTTGCGTAGCTGGCGTCACCGAGATTAGTTAGTGATACTGCCCGTCAATCTAATTCACGTCTTTCAGTAACAAGACTTATGCAAACTTAATTGCGGTCTCGGTTCCCGGCGCTCACAACGTGGAAACCTACAATAGGTAAGTTTGAAAGAATGCAAATAAAATTCGATCCCTGGCCTTTAAGTCGATTTGAACGTATCTCAAAGGCTTGCGGGCTGTTGGCAGTTACTATTGGTGTTTTTGCTTTGATGGGTTGGTTTACCGGTTCGGTGGCCCTCAAAGGCATTCGACCGGATTACATTCCGATGGCGCCAAATACGGCCCTCGTATTTATTCTCCTGGGATTTGTTCTGGTTGGACTGAATAGCGAGAAAAGGCGGGCAGTTGTTGGCGCTCGCGTGGCTACACTCTTGTCGCTGTTGCTGGTGGGAACAAGATTGGGCGAGTATTTGATTGACATACACGGCCAGGTGGACCATTTGTTCCTGAGTTTCCCAGCCGAGACTCTGGGCCTGGCGCCGATTGGGAAAATGGCTTTCTACACGGCCGCGACATTCTTCCTTCTAAGTCTCGCGTTTTTCTTTTGCACGTTTCCAAGCCGCTGGACAAACAACTTCACAAAAGGACTTTCGCTGGTGGTCGCTTTTATAGGGGCTGTCTTCTCGCTTGGCTATGTTTATGGCGCACCGCTGATGTATGGCAGAGCTTCGATCCCAATGGCCCTGAATACAGCCGTATGTTTTGTGGTCCTGGGTTCAGGTCTACTTGTGAAAAGCGCCATTCGGGATGTCGCCGAGCGCCGCCAGGCAAAAGAAGCACTGCAGAAAGCACATGATGAGTTGGAAATGCGCGTCAATGAGAGAACAGCCGAACTAACCAGGGTCGTTGCCTCGCTCGAGGCCGAAGTCTTCGAACGCACACAGGCACAAAAAGCTTTGCAGGAGACTGAAGAGCAATTATTGCAGGCACAAAAACTCGAAGCTGTTGGCCGTCTGGCGGGTGGTGTCGCGCATGACTTTAATAACCTGTTGACTGTGATCATGGGCTACAGCGACTTGCTGTTGATGAAACCGAACCTGGATGACCGGACGAATGAGAAGATCCAGGAAATAAAGACTGCCGCCGACCGCGCATCAGCACTCACGCGACAATTACTCGCTTTCAGCCGTAAGCAGGTGATGAAACCTGAAATACTGGATATGAATGTCCTGGTTCATGGAATCCTTAAAATGCTGGGCCGCTTGATTGGTGAGGATGTAGAACTGATTGCTTCGCTGGATCCAAACGTCGGCAAGGTAAAAGCAGACCCGGGCCAGATTGAGCAAGTGCTGACCAATCTGGTTGTTAACGCGCGCGATGCAATGCCCAATGGCGGCAAGATCACAATCGAGACCGCAAATGTGCAATTGGATAAAGCGTATGCGGGAATGCACATCGCCGTTGTTCCCGGCGACTACGTAATGCTCGCTGTTTCGGATATCGGTTGTGGGATGGATGAAGAAACTCGCAAACACATTTTCGAGCCATTCTTTACGACGAAGGAAGTCGGCAAGGGAACCGGTCTCGGATTGTCGATGATTTACGGCATAGTAAAACAATCTGGCGGAAATATTTGGGTATATAGCGAACCTGGGCGGGGTACCAGTTTCAAGATCTATCTACCGTTAGTTGTCGCAGAAATCAGGGAAGATGCTACAAAGATAGCCGGCCGCAAAACTCTTCCGGGCCAGGCGAGTGGAACTATCCTGCTGGCGGAAGACGAAGCAATGGTAAGGAACCTCGCGCGCGATATCCTCGAGGGCCAGGGTTATCGAGTGCTGGTTGCGCAAAACGGCGAGGAAGCCATTGCAATCTGTCGAGCCGAGACTCAACGAATAGATCTTATGCTGACCGACGTCGTCATGCCCAAAATGAATGGTCAGGAATTGGCTCAGACAGTCAGAGGATTGCGTCCTAAGATGCAGATTCTTTTTATGTCGGGTTATACGGACGAAGCGATCATCCATCATGGTGTGCTCGAGCCGGGCACGGTTCTACTCGAGAAACCGTTCACCGCCGAAGAACTCGTTTCCAAGGTTCGTGAGGTTTTGAGCAACGCCGAACAAGAGATTCCTGTTCTGACCCAGCGTTGAGACCGGGAAGCAATCCGCTTTGAATAAAGCTCACCGGCAGGATCATTCCGGATAAACTTCTGTCTCTAAGTGCCGGCCAGCAATGCAGATAATCGAGCAGCTTCCGCGCTGAACCGAGGAGACTGGCAATCCGCGACAAGTTCCTGATACTCGGTCAACAGCTTGATGGCTTCGAGGCGCTTCTGCTTGCCTTCGGTGCGCTTCTGCTCGCCGTCTGGTTCCGCGCGCGTTGCCTCACTGTCTAAACGCTGTGCCTGAGCCAGTAGCACATCGATATACAAAGGTCCCAGCCATAAACGGCTTACGCGTGACTCTGTCGGCGCAACTAGTGCGGCGGCTTCCGCGCAAAGACGTTCGGCTTCTTCGAGTTCCTCAGCGCGAGCCGTTCCCACCTTTCTGTTTGCGGAATCGAGCTTGCTTTCGGAGACTCCGGCAAAGGCACGACGAAGGCGGACTTCCGCCAGACACCTCAGTGCTTCAAAATGCGAGTAGAGGAGACTCGACGACTCTGTTTGTGCGAGGTTATCTGAAGCGGTTTTCAAGGCCTCATCATAGCGTCCGCACGCAGCCAGCAACACTCCCAGGTTGGGTTTCATCAATGACGTGACTCGATGTTCACCGACCGATTCTGCCAGCGTAATCCCGTCAACGAGCTCCTGTTCCGCTTTCTCGAGTTGGCCGAGAAAAAAAAGGCATTGACCTTCGTAGAAATGCACCCAGGCCCTTCGTTCGCGCGAGTGCAGTTTCTCAACAATTTCACGTTCGCGCTCGGCGTATTCAAGTCCTGCTTCGAAGTCTCCGGCGTGAACTGCATCTTCACCCAGAAATTCGTAGCCGATTGCCTGCGCAAATGGAATCTTGTGCTTCGTGCCAAACTCAATCGCGCGGCGGGCCCAACGATCGGCCTCGGCATACAACCCATAATGCTGATGAGCCCCGGCGGTAAAGGCGTACACCTGAGAAATCATCGGCGCCGCAAACGTGCTGACGGTTTCCGCTTCCGCTGCCGGCGCTACGAGCTCGGCTGAACGCAACAGCAAATCAATCGCTGTCTTGTGACGTCCGGCGAGGTGATGAAAGCGAGCCTCGATTGACAGGGCGTTGGCTGTCTCTAGTGGATTCGTAACCGGATCCAGCACCTTCAACGCTTCCTGTAAGTAATCCATCCCTCGTCGGTCACCGGTGGTCACCAGAGAAGCCGCCGCCTGGCATTGCAGACGCGCGCGCACAGCCGGTTCAGAAGCCAGCCCCAGGGCGCGTTCAAAATGTTCTCCGGCAGGGATCATCTCACCATGCAGCAGATACGCTTTGCCTATCGCTTCTTCCTGCGCGAGTTGTTCCTCGACCAGGCCGAGGGCTTCTGCGCAGTCGCGTGCTCGCCCGTAAGCGGCGATTGCCTCGTCAAAGGCAAACACGCGCTGGGCTTCTGCAGCGGCCTGTTTCGCATACTCCAATCCGTGTTCGTGGTCACCGGCCTGGATGTAGTGATGGGCCAGCTTTTCCACCGCGCAGGGAAACTTCTCGCGATTTCGCGCCAGTCCTTCGGCCGCGTGAAAATGTAAGCGGCGGCGACGGATCGGATTCAGTTCTTCGTACAACACTTCGCGGATCTTGTCGTGTGTGAACGTGAATGAGTCGCCGGAGCCGGAGGCGATCAGTTGGGCCCCCACAGCCTCGTCGAGTGCATCCAGCAAAGCGTCTTCATTTTGTTGTAATGCGGCGACCAATTCCTCAAATGTAAACACCTTGCCGAGCACGGCACTGGCGCGGAGCACGTCATTGCACTCCGGGCTAACGCGGTCAAGCCGGTGGCCAATGGCCTCTTTCACGCTTTGCGGAATCAGCAACTGGTCCATGTCGCAGCGATTCCAGCGGCCGCTCTCGCGCCGGACTGAGCCCTGTTCGATCAGCGCCTTCAGCACTTCTTCAACGAAAAACGGATTGCCTTCCGTTTCGCGATGAACGGCATCCGCGAATTCGGCGCTGACGTTTTCTCCCAGCAACGCCCCTAGTTGCGCCCCGGTTTCCGCGTTATCGAACCGGCGCAGAACAATGCGGGTAATTAGCCGTTCACGGTTCCAGTCGACCATCGACTTCGCAAGCGGGTGAGCACGATCGAGTTCTGTTTCCCGATAAGCGCCGACAATGAGCACGCGCTCATCACGCAGCTGCCGCAGCAAATGACCAAGCAGCCAGAGCGTGCCCCGGTCCGCCCAATGCAGATCGTCAGCATAGAAAACCAGCGACTGACGTCTGGCGATGGTGGCGAACACGTGGGCCACAGCGTCGAAGAACAACAGTCGTTCTTCGTGTGGTGCTAACTGAGGTCGTTCGGGAAATGGACCAAGGCGGGTGTTGATTTCGGGAGCGAGGTTCGCGATTTGAGCCGCTGCATCGCCCAGCACCTCGCGCAGCTTGTTGTCGTCCTGTTCACCGCGGACCCAGCGGCGAAAAGCTTCGACAAATGGTAAGTAAGGCGTAGTGGCTTCGTATTCGTAACAACCACCGGTGAGCACCAGCGCTCCGTCGACCGCGGCCTGAATCGTAATCTCCCGCGCGAGTCGAGTCTTGCCCGCACCGGGTTCCCCGCTCAGCAGGACCGCGTGGCCGTGGCCTTCACGAGCACGCTGCCATAGTTCACGCGCCTCTGAAAGTTCGTTCGCTCGACCAACAAGGCGGCCGCGGGCCAGCGCATCTAGGATCGCGACGGAGGAGGTAGAGTCTTCCGCGGTCGTCTCATCACCATCTGTCAGCGAGGCGATCAGCGCCGCGCGGGTGTCAGCGGCTGAAGTGAATCGCTGTGCCGGATCCTTTGCGAGCAGCCTCAGAATTACTGCCTCCAAAGCGCGCGGCAGTTCGGGCCTAAGTACTCTTGGGGGGACAACAGGAGCGTGGACATGTTGCGAAACAATCGTCAACGCATCGTCGCCTGTGAAGGGGAGTCGACCTGTTGTCAGTTCGTACAGCAGCACACCGAGGGCGTAGAGGTCTGCGCGGCCATCGACGGACTGACCCAATGCTTGTTCCGGCGCCATGTATGCTGCAGTGCCGACGATGATGCCGGCACGAGAGATGCGCGGCCCATAAGACGGTAGCGCCAAACCGAGATCGGCAAGCTTTACACTGCTGGAGATGGTTGTGCCGGAGAACAAGACGTTATCCGGTTTCAAATCGCGATGGACAATGCTATTGCCATGGGCATGTTCGAGTGCGGCGCAGATCTGGCAGGCAATTTCCACAACTCGCGCAATATCTGTAGGACGGGCATCCGAAAGTCGCGGACCGGAGACCAGTTCCATTACCAGGAAAGGCAGACCCCCGGCCTCGCCCACATCGTGGACTGCGACAATATGCGGATGATTAAGCGCAGCAGCGGCGCGCGCTTCACGGACCAAACGCTCGCGAGCATCAGATGTCGCTGCCGTTGCGTTGAGAACCTTGACCGCTACTTCGCGCATCAGTTCGAGATCGGTGGCGCGATAGACGATGCCCATGCCGCCCCGACCGAGTTCGCTGTCGAGTCGATACCGCTCGCGCAGAATGGTCCCCAGGCTGGGGGTGCTAACGCGCAATTCATCGGGCAGAATGCGCGTTTGATCTGACTGAGCCATGCAAAGAAGGATAACATCCGGCGGCAGAATTGCGGATTGCGGATTGGCCTGTCACCAGAGCCGTCAATGGAACTCGCCAAAGTGGCACAGACTTCAGTCTGTGAACGCTGCGGGGAGGCGAGTTCGATCTTTCGGAGGTGAATCTCGAAAATGGCACCGGATCTGGGCAAGCAGGCGCTGAGTAGTTTGGGGTTTTCCAGCGGCCGGGTCGAGCAATACAAGATTTCGAGAGAGAACCGCAGCTTTGGCAGCGAGCAGCTCGAGACTCGTCGGGACGTATCCTGCAAGCAGGGACGAAAAAGCGGAAGCGTTACCTATGATTTGAGCGGCAAGGAGTTAAAGGTGAGCCGGTGAAGAGAATTGCCGAGCCAGTTGCCGAATGCCGATTTGTAACCATCAACTCGCTTTAGTTTCGCGCAATGCAGTGTGGTCGATTCTTAAAATCGGCAATCGGCAATCGGCAATCCGAATTCACTAGGTCACGGTTTGAAATTGTAAGTAATGGTTCCAAGGACGCTCTCGACGTTCCCGAGCTTCTCTGGAGAGAAGGTGGTCCTCTTTGCTGCCTTTAGGGCCGCGGGCCGCAGCAGCCGATCACCGCTGAGGGTTCGCCATGAGATCACCTGGCCCCGCTTGTTCACTCTAACCAGCATCTCCACCTTTCCGGATACTCCTTTTCGCCTGGCCTCGGGCGGATAATCAGCCTTCGGCACATTGACCTCCTTGCCGGCGAGGTCACCACCGACTACAGGCGAATCTTCGTCTGCTTTGACTGTCGCAGGCGCGGGCGGAGCGGGTGTCGCAGACGCCGATGGTGACGCTGTGGGCGGCGACAAAGACGATCCCGGTGCTGTTGCCAGTGTCTTGCTGGTTGTGAAGTTGTAGGTGATCGTTCCCGAGGTTACGAGACTCTCTCTCGGCAGTTTAATAGTTGAGAATTTTGCCTTTTTTGCTGCACGCACGGCGGCTGTACGCAACTGAGTATCACCGTTCAGCGCACGGGCGGCGATTACATCACCCATGCGATTAACCCGAACCAGCACCATGACAGCGCCAGAGACGCCTTTCGTTTTAGCTGTTTCGGGATACTCTGCTCCCGGAAGGCTTGCCTCTGCACCGACGAGTGCCCCTCCTACAACCGGCAATTCATTGTCTGGCTTTGCAGTAGGTGGCTCTGTTCGCGGCATGCCAAAGTTGTAGGTGATGGTTCCTGAGATCACTTTTGACTCATCGGGAAGTTTGTCTGAAGAGAATCTGGCCCTTCTTGCTGCTTTTTCGGCCTCGGTCTTCAGGCGTCGATCACCGTTCAGGGCCTGCGCCGAAATCACAACCCCACCGGTTCGGTTTACTCGCACCAGCACGGTCACAGCGCCCCTGATGCCTTCGCTTTGTACTTTGGCTGGGTACTCCGCTTCGGGAACACTCAGCTCTGCACCGGCGAGGGAGCCGGCCACGAATGGCGCGGGTTTGGTAACGACAGGCGGTGCGGCGGGGGCTGGCGAAACTACCGAGCCGGGCTTGGCCGCAAGTTCGCGTTTAGATAATTGATTTGTTACCAGATAAGTTACAAATGCGCTGCCAATCAAAAGGGCGAGCAAAACCCAGATCACCGGGCGCGTGAAAAGACGGCCCGAGGGAGCCTTCGCCTCAGCTTTCTCGGCGCCGATCAGAGTGCTGGCGGGGCGCTTTACCTGCTCTACCGAATCAAGATTTGCTGCCTTGGATTGCATAAGGGGCAAGGTAGATGGACCAGGCCCCGGCGCGCCAGTGGTCAGAGCAATGGACTCCGCTGTTGACGAAAAAGCAATGGGCTGGGTCTGAGCCACGGTCAGCGGTTCTGTTGTTGCTGATGTTGCTTGAGCAGCCGGCGTGGGAGTCTCAATCTCAACTGGCGGCGGAAGGATTGGTTGGGTTTGTCCTGGCGCGATAGGCTCGCTCGCTGCGGCAGCAGCCACTTGAATTGGTTGAGTTGCGGCCATATCGACTGCGGGGGGTTGAGGCGAGGAACGCGATGAGGCTTCCACTGTTAGCCCGGCTGCTGCTGCCTGCGCAGGGAGGGAATGGATCTTTTCGGGCTCTGCGCTGGAACCCATGGCCTCATTTTGCGGAATGGCCGCAGGTTCAGCGGTCGGTATTGGCCCGGGGCGTTCGGAGGGCGTTACAGATTTGTTCAAGGCTGGAGTGACGGATTTCTGCTCAGCCCGTTTGCTAACCTCTTCTTCGATCCGCCGGCGAGCAGCCTCGCGAAAGCGACGCTCTCTTTCCATTATCCAGTTTGCTGAGTCCGGCTCGGGTGCTAAAGGTGTGATCTCCTCAACCTTAACCGGCTCAGGTTGTGAAGGCTGCTCAGGGGCAGCAACGGGCTCAGGCTGTGAAGGCCGCTCAGGTTCAGCCGCGGAAACGACAGGTTGCATCGCCGCGTTTCTTTCCCGCGCCGCATCTGCTTCGCGCTTGGCGTGCGCAGCTTTCAACATTGCCGTGGCAGCCGGTCCCAATTCGTTGACTGAGCGGGCTCTGATATCTCCTTCGGCTTTTGGTCTCTTCTCGGGCGGGGAAGAATCTATCGGTAGGGCATTGATGAGTAATTCAGTTACGTCGGCAAAGCCTCTTCTTTGTGACCATTCCAGAGCGCTAAGCCCGTGATTATCCCGCAGCCGGACATCCGCACCTGCATCGAGCAACAAGGGCACAATCGCCGAATGACCCAAAAGTGCGGCCATCATCAGTGGAGTCTGCCCGCTCTGGTTCCGGCAATTTACGTCTGTTCCCTGAGCCAGCAGAACTTTCAACGATTGTGCGTCACCTTCGGCAACGGCACGCATTAACGAGAGGGTTGAAGCGCTCAAAGAATTCCTCGGTTTTCCGCGAAAAAGCAGTCCATGTGAAAACTGGTGCCATTTTAGTTGTGTTACCGCTAAACACAAAGAAAAAATGGGAGGAAAGAGATGGGGCTTGCATTAGTCCCATCGGTGTACCTTGTTCAAGCGGTGCAAAAACCGGACTCCTCAGAATACAAGCACGAACCTCTTGACCGTTCGACAAGACTAATGCTCGGCATCATTCACGAAAACGGCGGGAAAATCCTGGTGTAGCTTCAAACTAATTTCCTTTGGAGGTGGCACCGCTGCAGGAGTATACTGATGGCCAAAAAGCTCTGGGATAAAGCGTTGGAGGTGTCTTATGAGCAATCGTCTTACCTTTTTCCCGGTTGCGATCTTGCTTCCTCTCTTTTTGTCGATCGAGGTATCAAATGGTCAGCAAGACCGGTCATCTCCCGCGATGCCCGGGGCCGCAATCCGTGAGCGCAATCGGCAGATGGACGAGTACGACAGGGAACTCGAGCGCTTGAGAAATGGCGCTAAGGTCTCAAGCGAAGGCAGAAGGAATCTGTTTCCCCAGATCAATGAAGACTTTCAGCGCCTTCAGATCATTCACAACGAGATGGTGAGAATGATCAAAAGTGAAAACAGCTTGAATTATGGTCGGCTGGTAGAGTTGACTGCTGAAATGAAGAAGCGAAGTAATAGATTAAGGACTAATCTTGCTTTGCCCGCAACGGCGGATAATGAGGAACCTGGAACTGACCCATTGAGCATCAATGATACTCAGCTTAAAGCCTCGCTCGTTAAACTTCACGATCTGGTTGTAAGTTTTGTGGGTAGTCCCATTTTCAAGAACCTTGCACTGCTTGACGCAAACGTAGTAACCAGGGCCAGTAGCGATTTGCGAGACATCATCCAGGTAAGCGAAAAAATACGGAAGGCCGCTGAGACATTAAGTAGGTTTTAGCGAACTAAGGAGAGAAATTATGAGGTCTTAAAACGGTGTTGGTTAATACCCAGTTTCCGGATCTTTGATTCGAGCGTCTGCCTGGGAATGCCCAGCTTGGTGGCGGCGCCGGTCGGGCCGGAGACGAGCCCCTCTGCCTCCCGCAACGCGGCCTCGATCATTTCTCTTTCATGGTCTATAA
>DASQPD010000175.1:0-3851 GCA_035644135.1 Pyrinomonadaceae bacterium | reverse complement strand
AAATCAATGGATATCACTGAAGCTAAAGACCTTTCGCGAATGGCTCTTTAGGATACTGTAGGACGATTTGGGATGCTTTAGCTTCTTCGATGTACGCGTATTGTACGCGCGGCGGCCAAACCTATAACTAATCGGTCTAGCCATCGCTATAGAAGTGCTCTTTTGCTATGCATCTAACCCTGCGGTTCGGCGGCGCGCGAACTTACGCAATTTTCAATCTCCGATTCTAGTAAGATCACTCAATCGCTCGGCTGCAAGCTAGTTAAGCTTCCAGGTACGCAGGTATTTCTCGCCGTTAAATCGCCATAGCTCCATCATCATACTGCCGAGCGCCCACGCCAGTAGCAACGCCTCGGTCAGGCTGATCCAGGCGAAGTAGGCGCGCATGTGGGCATCCCCCCACGGCGGCGAAACGCCAGAGCGCACGCGAGCGCGCTGCCGGGCAACACCAGCGCTCGTGACTACGGCGAGACCCCTGACGGCCTCCGGCGGCGCGAACGTTGGATCGGTCGACGCTCCAGGTATGTACGGTGGCACGCGGCCGAGGTTAAAGAGGAACCACGCCGCGGCGTAGCCCAGCACGAAGGTCGCCAGGACTGCGAAGGTCACTTTGGAGCGGCAGGCCCTGGTGCTCCGCTGAAGGAACTCTGCGGCCACCCAGCCCGCCACCGCAGGGGGAATCCAGAAGCCGACAAGGACGATGAGGGTGGGGAGTCGATCAGGGAGCAGGAGCGTTAGTACCAAAGCGATTCTCATCATGAAGCCTCCGAAGTGTTACGGCCTAACGTCAGAGTTGACCGGGCGGCGCGATTTCACGCAAGCCGCGCCGGATGAATCAAGTTACGAAACACGCTACCGCTGCTCCGGTCCAACGATTTGTTGGGCAGTACTGCGATGAAGAAGCTCTCACGGATAGCCGTCATCAAGTGCCATTGCCACAATTCGTTCGATAAAGTTCGTCTTTGCCCGAGCATAGGCTTTACGCAATTGATCGCTGGTCACCGCCAGTTTCCTGGCCAGGTCTCGTTTGAGGTGCTCGTACTCACGAGCGGCCGACGGATGCTCCCGAAGATAATCGCGAAAAGCTAATGTCCGCCGTTCTTCGGCGCCACCTGCTTCGACTAAATGGACATGGTGACTGTGCGGCCAATGTTGGGGCCTGTGAAAGAACGGACAGAACGAATCGTCGGGATGAGCAACGTGCACGTATCCGATAACCCGAAGCCTATCCTCATATCCCTCAATAGGCCGAAGCGAGGCAACCGACACTTGAATGTCTATGATGGGTTTGGCACCAAGCCCGGTACAGAAGTCGATCCGTTATGGTCAATGCGCAAAGCCAGCGCTCCAAGCGTCCTGCGAAGGCTATTAGCCTCAGCTTGGAATGCTGCAGGCCAATCAGGATCGTAGGCCACGATTTGAAGCTCGCTCTTATTTGTCGACAAGCTCGACTTCCTCCGGTTGCTGCCCAACGCCGGACTTCACCTGCCGACCGCCAACAACACACAACGCGGAAAGCACCAACAGATGTTGATGAGAGGCAAACGGCGGGCGGTCAGGTGCAAGGACTTGTTGTGCTGCGCCGTTAATTTCAAAAGCCTATGTTTGATAAAACGCGATTGCTGAAACTGATAACCGAAACATCATTGCTCATTGGAAGTTCTCGTCTTTTGAATCATCTCTTGGATTGTTTCGGTTTCGCCAATTTCATAAAGACTGATCAAACCATTCTCAATGGTAAAGATTTGCTGAACTGTTGCATCGGCAAGCAAATTGCCCTGCAAATCTCTGATGATTTGATGAACGGTGACTACGTTTCGATTCTTTTCGTCAGTCTCGAATTTTAATGTCTCAAGCTCCGGTTGAATATCCTTGAATTGATTAGTCCAGTATTCGCGCACCGCGTCGCGTCCATAAACGAAACCACCTTCCAACCCGTTCGCCCATTTCACGTCCGGGCGCATCAGCGAGATGATTGTTTCAATCTCGCGTTTGTTAAAAGCATCGTATAAATTTTGCAGAAACTGTTGATTTGAACTCATAATTATTCACCATATACTACGATTATCGTTGAAACAAGAAAGCACGCCGATGACAGCCACGTGATGAGGTAGTGGGCGGGATACGCTATCGGTAGCTGGTGACGTCATGGGTTGAGTGATACTTCGATTCAGGGCGTGAACGTTGCTGCCAGCGGTCTAACGTTTGAGTTGACGCGGCGGCGCGATTTCATTCAAGCATCGCCGGACCAGTCATGATGCGAAACACGCTCCGCCGCTCGCGTCCAATTAGTTCGGCGGCGGGCAACCTTAGGAATCACTTTGAAGACGGCGTCATATACCACACGTCATTGCTGTAGATGAATCTGATATTCCCGTTCTCGGTAACTGAGTACTTGCCGCCCGCCATGAATAGTTTGCCATCATAGACGCAAGTCGCAACTCCACCTCTCGGTGTCCACGGCGCGGTTTGCTCGGTCCAATTCACCGTTGCCTGATACCAGTACGGCATTCTGAAAACCGTCATTGCGGTTCACGCCTACGAGCCATATCCTGTTGACAAAAACGATGGCGGAGCCTCCGAAAATCGGCCTGGGGCCTATCTTGTCAGTGGCTTGTTTCCAATTCACCCCGTCTTCCGTGTGCCACACGTCATTGAACACTTGCCCGTTAATGATGCCACCACCGATCAGCCAGATCTTGTCCTGAAACACGATCGCCGAAGGGTTTGTTCTGGCACTCCACGGAGATTTCTCTGCGATACGTCGCCACTTCACTCCGTCACTCGAATTCCAAACGTCGTTGTAATAGTTCTTCCCGTCAAAACCGCCCAGCAGCCATATCTTCTGATTGAAGACTACAGCGCCGTAGAATACTCTGGCCGGCAACTCTGACTGTTCGGCAACCACTTCCCACCGTTTCAGATCGCTGCTCGTCCTGGCGATGCGCGAGCCGATGGAAAGGTCGAGGTAATTCCCTTCGCTTGTGCCGAGAGCGTAAATCGCATCATTCAATTGAACATATTGTTGAAAGCCAGTCCTCAGTCCCAAGGGCGGCAGTTCCGCTTTCGTCCAACTCTTTCCATCTGCCGAATACCAGTTGCCTTGACTGTGAAAAGCCCACAACTTGTTTCGGATGTTGAAGAGAGGAAAGTTATAACTTCCGGGGAAAGGCGCGTGTTCGGTTACTTTGATCCAATGATAATTGGAATCGGCTATCGGCTGGTCATTTGTAAGGTGGCTATCCGCGCTGCGAGCGCAAGCCCCAGTCGTGAGCGAGACGAACAGGAAAAACGAGACCAGGATGGAATGATGCTGCAAACTGAGCAATGCGTTCTCCTCTGGCCGCTAATCCAATGCGAAAGAAACCTGACTCACTCATCAAATTGGACGCCCCAATCACTTTCTTTCTTCCATTCCAGAAGGTGAGCCGCCGAACGTTGCGCTTCAGCTGCGCGGCGCGAACCCACGCAAGCTACGTCGCAGGAAATACTATGAAAAGGATGCTGTCGCCGCGTCCGCTGCAAGCCATTGTTCGGCGCGGCTATCCCTGAGACCACTCTTCCGGATAAGGCTGCGTGTCCCACTCCTGATTGGTGGTGTACTCGCCCCAATCCATGAATTTGTAATAAGCGGTCATAGCCTCAAAATGGCTTCCAGCTTCCACGGTCCAAATTAGCTTTGCGCCCGGGCCAAGCAAACTTCGGGCGTCTGATTGGCGACAATTAGAATTCCCGGTTGACGACAACTAGATTTCCCGTTCTTTGACAACCTAAGCGACTATCGCCGGACTTCAATAGTGCGGAGGGGCGATGGTCACGGACCAACAATATAGGAGGCTTATGAAGTTGCG
>DASQPD010000174.1:0-10165 GCA_035644135.1 Pyrinomonadaceae bacterium | reverse complement strand
GAGACCTGGAACCCGAGACCTCAGACCTGAGATTCATCCCAATGCTCCTTTGCGGTAACAGGTGTTCGCCCACCTGCTACTTTGTGGTGTTTTTCTCTACCGGTCCGGGGGACACCCGGCAAGTTTTTGGAGGAGACATTCGTAAGGATACCCTCGAGGCATCTAGAATTAAAGCCGATCCGCAAATTCAATCCGCAGATTACGCAAATTCAATCCGCAGATTACGCAGATTCAAGAACCCAAAAATTCAAATCAAGTCGACAGGCTAATATCAACTCCACCAGCCTTGCATAAGGAGATCAATCACCCAGCTCATTCTATCGTCTGTTTTCTGAATCTGCGGAATCTGGGTAACAAAGAGACAATTTCTTGTTTTCTTGAGCAGGTTTTTTGGCGAGTAAACAAATCGATCCACGAAATTACACGAACCGAAAAACAACTGACACGAAAGCTCCTCGATTTATTTCGTGTTATTTCGTGGATCATGTCTTAGGCTTTTGGTTGCGGCTCTGCTGCGCTGCGTATTACAAACCCCTGTCAATCACCATTCGATTTCCCCACAGAAGTTTTCCCTAACAAACCTTCTCATTGTTATTCAAATTTAGGCCATCACTCACTGCAAATGACCGACTTGCTACCACCGAAAGGGATCTGTTTCATGAATGAATCGGCCCATACCAAACCCTCCTCAGCTACTACTTCCGCAAGACTGTTATTTGCAAAGAGATGGACTCGTTTGGTGCTGTTTTTTGTCTTAGCGTTTGTCGCTGCAGCCGTGGTTACGACGACTTTGGTTCTGGCCGGCACCCTAAAGAAACCCAAAAAAAACAAACCCGAGATGACGCTCAGAACTGAGCCAAGGCTTAAACGCAATGACAGCGAACGGTTCTCGCGTAAAACTCCGGGAACGAAAAATAACACGACGCGCCGCGCGACAGCGGCCCAAAAGAATGATGACGGTTTGTTTCTTGAACTTCAGCCTACCGAATTACGCCTGGTGAAAGCGCATGAATTCAACGGCGATCTCCGCCAACTCCCCAGAATCGCTCCCGTAAGACAGGAGCGGCCTGAGCGGGAAGGCCCCACCCCAGGTTTAGGGGGTATTCTTCCCGGGGCAGTGCCTCCCACGATAGACCAAAGCGCCCCGGTCATCGGACTATTCCCTCCCGCACCTTCAACCATTCAGAATTTCAATGGTTTGGACTTCCTAAACTGGGGAGCAGGTCGACCACCGGATACGAATGGCGATGTAGGTCCAAATCACTTCATTCAAAGTGTCAATACATCTATCGGTATTTTCAGCAAGACCGGTGGACTGATCACAGCGTTAACATTCAATAATTTCATGAGCCAGGGCTCATTCGGAAATCTGTGCGACACAAACAACTTCGGCGATCCGGTTGTTCTTTACGACAGCTTTGAGGATCGTTGGATTATCACCGACTTTGCATTCACACTCGACGGTTCCGGAAACGTCACGTCGAATGCCTTCCAGTGCTTCGCCGCTTCTAAAACAGGAGACCCGGTCGCCGGAGGATGGAACTTCTACTCGCTCGTAAACACCGACTTGCTGAACGATTACCCGAAATTCGGCATCTGGCCCGACGGGCTTTACATGTCAGCCAATATGTTCGGTTTCCCTGCCAGCTCATCATTTTCGAATGTTCGCGTCTGGGCTCTCAACAAGGCCCAAATGTATGCGGGCGATCCGAGTGTTCAGGTAGTTTCGTTCAATGCCCCATCTTCGGCCGATGGCGGGAGTGTTTTCACGCTTCTTCCTGGCAACGCCAGACTCCAAACAGGAACGCCTCTGACCGGCACCCCCAATTACTTCGCTTCTATGTTTGCTTTCACCAACGCAATGAGCGTTTGGAAATTTCATGTGGATTGGACCAGGATCTCTACTTCTACGTTTACTGGTCCATTCTATTCGTTTACTGCCACCAGCTGGCTGAGCCCACCCGGAACGGTACCCGCACAAGGCGGCAATAACAACGATACGTTAGCTATCAGGTTTATGATGCAGAACCAGTACTCGAATCTTGGTGGATTGGAGTCGCTGTGGGACAGTCATACCGTGCGAGGCAGCTCACCAACGCAGGCCGCGGTCCGCTACTATCAGGTTGATGTAACTGGAGGCACAGTTGCGGCGAACGCAACTCAAGCCGCAACTCATAATCCCGACACCGATAACAGGTACATGCCAAGCGTGGCCGTTGATCGCGCCGGAAACATGGCAATTGGCTACAGCGTCTCTAACTCCACGCTCTTTCCGGCTATTCGTTATGCAGGGCGCCTCGCTACGGATGCCATAAACACACTACAAACTGAAACCTCGCTAATCGCGGGAACTGGCTCTCAAAACGTCAGTACTCGGTGGGGTGATTACAGCACAATGACACTTGACCCAGACGGTTGTACCTTCTGGTTCACCAACGAGTATTACGCTGTCACCGGAAATGATTGGCAAACGCGAGTTGGTTCATTTCGTTTTCCTGCCCCGCAATGCACAACCGTTGCGAGCGGCACGATTTCCGGCACGGTGACCGCGGCGGCTGGGGGTGCGCCAATTAGCGGAGCAACTGTAGCCCTGGGGAGCAGGATTACAACTACGGATGGAAGCGGCTTCTACTCGTTTGCCGGCATTCCATCTGGGACATATCCCAGCGAGACTGCCAGCAGTCCGGGATTTAATTCAGGCAGTGTCACGAATATCGTGGTGACCGACAGCACGACCACCACAAAAGATTTCTCACTAACAACTGCACCGACTTCGGGTTGTTTGGTTGATACCAGCCAGTCGGACTTCCAAACGGGCGTTCCAACTTCAGTGGATCTTACTGCCAGCCCTGGCAATGTAGTCCTTCTGAATGCACCGAACCTCGACCAACAAAACACGACGCTCGGCGGTTTTGGCGTCGGTATTACCACTACGACCTGGGGTGGCCAGACATTCACTCCGGCGGTCACCGGTCAACTCGCAAAGGCCGACATCAACCTATTTTGCAGTATGTGCGGCGGCACCACTCCGAATCTCACACTCTCAGTTCGTGCGACAAGTGGCGGCGTTCCCACTGGCGCCGACCTCGCGAGCGCGACCCTGCCCGGCTTTTCAAGCGGCGCCTCAGCTTATTACACAGGCACCTTCGCCACTCCTCCGACACTAACGGCGGGAACGATGTACGCACTCGTGATTCGTCCGACGGCGAATCCATCCGCAGGAACCTATGCGCTAACCCGCAGCGGCACAATGGCAATGGGTGCTGACGTCTACGCAGGAGGTACCAGGGTTGCCGGAACGAGCAGCGGCACGGTCTGGTCAATTCCAAGTACCGGCGGAGTTACGTCTGATGCGGGCTTCCGGACTTACATGCAAACAGGCTTTACCGCTTCAGGTGTTCAAGTTTCCTCGCTCAAGGATGCTAATCCACCTCCGGGAAACTTTATCTTCTGGTCTACGATTTCGTGGAATGCCACGGTTCCTGCAAACACCACGCTGCGGTTCCAGGTCGCTGCGAGCAACAATGCGGCAGGCCCTTTCAATTTCGTAGGACCTGACGGCACCGCGGCAACATTCTATACGTCACCGGGCTCAGTGCTTCAATTCAATGGCAATCGTTACCTGCAGTACAAAGCCTATTTGAATACTACTGATAGCGCGGTCACGCCGACCTTGAACGATGTAACGCTCTGTTTCAACAATCCACCAACTGCTGCGTCTGCCATGATCAGTGGCCGAATCACGGATGCAAGCGGGAATTCTCTGGCTGGTGTGCTGATGCGGTTGGATGGCGCGGCGTCTGCGAGAACCATCACTGATAGCAATGGAAGATATCAATTCGATGAGGTGGCAACGAATAGTTTCTACACGGTCACTCCGTCATTCGCGAATTACCACTTTAGTCCCGCTAATCGTTCATTCTCGCTGCTGGGCAATAAATCGGATGCGGTATTTACCGGCACAGCGGACTCGATCGTGACGGCAAACGCCATTGACTCGACCGAGTACTTCGTGCGTCAGCAGTATCTCGACTTCCTGGGGCGCGAGCCGGACCGCGGTGGTTTCGCCTACTGGACCGGAGATCTGGCAGGCTGCAATGGCGTGGCCGCTTGTCTCAACCTCCGGCGCATCGATGTCTCAGCCGCTTTCTTTGCGGAACGCGAGTTTCAAGAGACGGGATCGTTTATCTTCCGGCTCTACAAGAGTGCTCTTGGCAGACAGTTAGGTTACGGCGAGTTTTCCCTCGACCGGCAACAAGTAGTCGCCGGGCCCAATCTTGATCAGAGTAAGGCAGCTTTTGCGCTGGCCTTTGTGCAGCGCGCTGAATTCCTGCGGAAGTATCAAAACAACAACTCAGCCGCGTCCTTTGTCGATGCTTTACTGCAGACGATGAGAGGGGCCACGGGCGTCGATCTTGCGAGCGAGCGCACTAACCTGATCAATGAGTACAACAGCGGTACCTCACTCAACGAAAGCCGCGCTCTGGTTGTGCGTGAGCTGGCGGATAATGGGGTCGTCTCGCAGGCACTCTACAACGGATCATTCGTGCTGATGGAGTACTTCGCTTATCTGCGGCGAGATCCTGATCAAGGCGGCTATGATTTCTGGTTGGATGTGCTGAACAACCGCCAACCGGGAAACTATCGCGGCATGGTCTGCGCATTCCTGACTTCGGTTGAGTATCAACGACGCTTCGGTCCGCTAGTCACTCGCACTAACGCCGACTGCGGAAGGAGAAACTCAGCTTGTATTCAATACTACTCAAGATACTGAAAATCGCAGGTTGGGAAGGGCGGTTTACCCCCGCTTGATACGTTACAGTTGAGTGTACTAAAGCAAGCGGGGGTAAACCGCCCTTCCCAACCTGCGATTTTCAGTAAGTCGAGTGGTAATCCCCAAGCAAGATCAATTTTTTCACAACTTCAGAAGTTGATGGATACGTCGATACGATCTTCCAATTCATCGCAACTCCTATCTATTGACAGGCGCGAGGAATCCAGAATATTGTCATCACAGTCCAACCAGACGAGCTTTGCCAGTTCGTACTGCTGCATTTGAAGCATCCAAATCAAGCTTGCCAAAGAGATTTATATCCGAACCACAGCACAGCTCGATTCGGCCATGGGCGACCAAACCGTCACCAGCTGCACCAGGGGCGGTAATGCTCCGGTCACCCACCTTCGAACCAGGGACGTAGCTATCTAGCCCGAACCACAACGATCCGGGGATGGAAATCTTGGGTGGGTCGATGAGCACAACCGGCTCAGGTCGACAGGAGATCGTCTAACTGTCTACTCCGTTTTTCAGATTCCGTCAATTAGGAGATTAACGCAATGAATAGACCGGCTCGTTGGGCATTGGGCTTCGGGTTTGTGGTCGTTCTACTGGTAGCGGTTTCTGACTTCACGCAGAAGGCAAGCTCATCCAATCGTAAAGGCGGGCCAGACGCGCCGGCTGTCATGGCAAGCGTTGCTTACCGCAGTCCAGGAGACCGCCACAAAGTTCGAGTCAGCGATCCAAAACTCGCGCATACGCTCCAGTCTCAAGGCGGCAGATTCATCAGCGACTATGGCAGCTATGCTCTGCTGGAAGTCTCTACCAATGCAATGAATCAATTGGCCGCCGGCGATACCGCGGAGAGTGCCGACGAGAACAATCTCATCCTGCTCAACTCGGGAACGATTGATACGACCTCCCGTAAAGCGCAAACCCGCCGCGTAAGAGCAAATGGTTTTAGCGGCAAGCAGATGAGCTTGATTCAGTTTGCCGGCCCCATACAACCCGAATGGTACCAATCGCTCGTTGCAACGAGAGTACGCGTCGTCACCTACATACCCAACAATGCCTATCTCGTTTATGGGACTGCGGAAAATCTACAGGCCGTTCAGCAGCTTGCGAACGATAAATCTGTGGCGCAGTGGAGCGGAGATTATACAGCCCAATTTCGCGTAGACCCGGCTGTTTCGGCTGCGAACGGCAAAGCGCCGCGACGTAATCTCTCAGCAAGAGGAAACGAACAATTCACGATCCAATTGGTCGAAGATGCCCCGGAGAATGCCGTTACCCTCTCGTTGATTGAACAATTTAAGCTCGAGCCGCTCATCAGCCAGGAGCGCATGCTGGGATATGTCAACGTCAAAGTAGCGCTGCCACGGGACGTAGTCACAACCCTGATAGCAGCTCGAGGTGACGTCGTCTGTATCCAACAGTGGATCACACCGGTAAAGCTCGACGAGCGGCAGGACATCATCATGTCTGGCAATTTGACGGGCGGCAACGTGCCGACGCCCATGAACTACCTGACATATCTGGCCGGCAAAGGATTTACACAGGCGCAATTCGACGCGTCAGGTTTTGCGGTCAACCTGTCGGACAGCGGTATCGATAACGGGACGGCAACCCCTAATCACTTCGGTCTCTACCGAACCGGTGACCCTACATTGGCGTCCCGTATTATCTACAACCGCCTTCAAGGCACGCCAAATCCTGGGAGTACATTGCAAGGCTGCGACGGCCACGGAAATATCAACTCGCACATCATCGGTGGGTTTGTGCCGAATAGTTTAATCGGCGTAACACCACATTCCGATGCGAGCGGTTTCCGCTGGGGCCTGGGCATCGCGCCATTTGTCAAAATCGGATCATCTGTCATCTTCGACCCGAACACATTCACCAGTCCCACTTATCAGAATCTCGAATCGCAGGCATATCGAGATGGCTCGCGCATCAGCAGCAATAGTTGGGGATCTGCAGCGAACACCTACACGACGGATGCGCAACAGTACGACGCGCTCGTCCGCGATGCCCAACCCGATACAGGCTGCTCATTGCCTAACTGCATCGCAACTCCCGGAAACCAGGAATACGTGATCGTGTTTGCCGCCGGCAATGCAGGCCCGGGGAGCAATACCGTTGGATCACCATCCACCGGCAAGAACGTCATCACCGTCGGCGCGGCTGAGAATGTGAACGACTTCGGCGGCGCCGATGGCTGCGGGATCAACGACACAGGCGCTGACAGTGCGAACGACATCATATTTTTCTCGAGCCGCGGTCCAACGTCAGATGGGCGAAAGAAGCCGGACATCATGGGACCAGGTACGCACGTTTCCGGTGGTGTGGCCCAGGCTTCGGTGGTCCTGCCTCCTGGGAGTGGCACAGGCGCTCAACTTGCCTGTTTCAATGGCGGTGGAGTGTGTGGCGGAGTCGGCAGTAACTTCTTCCCGGTCGGACAGCAGTACTACACGGCCTCGTCAGGAACCAGTCACTCGACACCGGCCGCTGCCGGCGTGGCGGCTTTAATACGACAAGACTTCATTAATCGGGCTCTTACTCCACCAACGCCGGCGATGACGAAAGCCCTGATCATGAACGCGGCTCGCTACATGAACGGAGTGGGGGCCAACGACACTTTACCTTCGAATAATCAGGGGATGGGTGAAGTCAGTCTTAACAATTACTTTGACAACTTCTCTACGGCACACATCTTCCGCGACGAGGTCCCGGCAGACAAATTCACGGCATCCGGTCAGCAACGGATCGTCACTGGAACGATCAGCGATAACAGCAAACCCTTTCGTGTCACGCTTGCCTGGACCGACCCTCCGGGTCCAACTTCCGGCAATGCATTTGTCAACAATCTCGACCTCCTGGTGACCGTCGGCGGCAACACATACAAGGGCAACGTGTTCAGTGGCCCAAATTCAGCCACCGGCGGAATCGCCGACACGCGCAACAATGTTGAGAGCGTGGTCATTCCGGCTGGAATTACCGGCTCATTTAACGTCAGAGTGATGGCGACAAATATTGCCGGCGATGGCGTCCCTCACGACAACGACCCACTCGACCAGGACTTCGCGCTCGCCATTTACAACGCCGTTGCGGTTTCAATCCCGGTGCTCAATGCCGGCGCAACCGCGGTGACCGCGGAGAGTTGTAACCCCGCCAACAACGCCATTGACCCAGGCGAGACTGTCACCGTCAACTTTGACTTATCGAATATTGGGACCGCTAACACAACGAATCTGGTTGCCACCTTGCAAGCGACTGGCGGTGTGACGTCGCCAAGTGGTCCACAAAACTATGGAGTGGTCGTTTCAGGCGGACCAGCCGTTACCAGACCTTTCACGTTTACTGCCAGTACAACTTGTGGTCAAACCATAACGGCTACATTTCACCTACAGGATGGCGCGAACGATCTGGGTACAGTGTCGTTCACTTTCAATACTGGAGCGCTCGGGGCTCCTTCTACAATCACCATTAGCAGCGGAAATATCAGCATGCCGCTACCCGACGAGGGCACCGCCGATGTTCCGATTATGGTGGCCGGTACCGGTGTGATAACCGACGTGAACGTAAAAGTCCGTTTGAACCATACTTTCGATGGTGACGTAACGCTGACCCTCATTAGTCCTACCGGCATCACAATTCCGCTGGTTACCAACCGGGGAAGCAGTGGCCAGAATTTTGGATCGGGCGCAACGGACTGCTCAGGAACTCCTACGGTTCTTGACGACGGCGCAGCCACTGCAATATCGGCCGGCACGGCGCCGTTTGCAGGTAGTTTCCGACCTGAGTCGCCGTTGTCAGTACTGAACGGCACTTTGGTGAACGGCACGTGGACACTCCACGCTGCGGATACTGCCGCGCAGGATTCGGGTACCATTTTCTGCGTACAATTGGAGATCACTCGTCAGCCATTTGTCTGCTGTGGCGTCGCCGGCACGCCGACAATTGCTTCAGGCGGCACACCCACGATTACGTTCGAAAGCCACAATCCACCCAACGGCGTTCCGGATCCTGGTGAAGCTGTCACAGCCAACTTCCCCTTAATCAACACCGGCACCGGCAACACTACGAATCTGGTCGCCACAATGCAGAATTCAGGTGGGGTCACCCCGCTGGCGCCGGATTCGCAGAATTATGGTGTGGTGATTGCAGCCGGACCATCTGTCACCCGTCCCTTCACATTCACGGCACACGGTCCATGCGGTGGCACTATTACTGCTACGATCCATCTTCAGGATGGTGCGCTTGATCTTGGCAATTTGACATACAACTTCCAGCTTGGCATCACGGTTACGAACAATCAGACTTTTTCTAATGCCAACACAATCACGATTCCCGCGACTGGTACCGGCGACCCAGCCGGTTCGGCATCAGCACCTTATCCCTCGACAATTATTGTCAGCGGCGCACCCACGACCATAAACAAAGTGACTGTGACGCTCAATCACTTCAACCATACCTTCCCGGATGATGTCGATGTCTTGCTCGTTTCGCCCACAGGTCGCAAGATGATCATCATGTCTGACGCGGGTGGATCTCCTAATCAGGTCAACACGGTGTTCACCCTTGACGATAGTGCTGCAACGCCGTTACCTGATACTTTCCCGGGCGTTACTACAGACAACCGAACCGATTCGGGAAGCTATCAGCCGGCGAACTACCTCACGGTCCAGGATCCCTTCCCGGCCCCGGCCCCGGCAGGACCTTACCTGACCCCGGCGCCCGGTGGCGCGGATACGCTGACGTCGGCTTTCACAGGCGCAGCCGGCGGCAATCCGAATGGTACCTGGAGCCTTTACATATCGGACGATGCAGCAGCGGACATTGGCACAATTGTGGACGGCTGGAGTCTGACACTCTCTACCATGACGCCCGTTTGCGTAGGCCCAAGCGCCGCGCCCGCGGGGATTAGCGGCAACATCACCGATGATGCGGGCAATCCGGTGGGCGGAGTGGTGATGAGCTTGTCAGGCGCAGCGTCTGCAACCACCATTACCGACAGCAACGGCAACTATCATTTCGATAACGTTGAAACCGACAACTTCTACACGGTCACCCCGGCGTTGGCCAACTACACCTTTGCGCCGGAGAGTCGCGCGTTCTCGCTGCTCGGCAACAGGACGGACGCCATCTTCACCGCCACGGCGGCCCCGGTAATTACCGCCAATGCGATCGATGCCTCCGGGTTTTTCGTGCGCCAGCAGTATCTCGACTTCCTTGGTCGCGAACCTGATGGAGGTGGGTTTCAATACTGGACCAATGAACTCGCTCAATGTGCGGGAGACAGCGCCTGCCTCCGCGCCCGCCGCATCGATGTTTCGGCGGCATTCTTTGCCGAACGTGAGTTTCAGGAAAGCGGTTCGTTTATTGTGCGCC
>DASQPD010000173.1:0-62725 GCA_035644135.1 Pyrinomonadaceae bacterium | reverse complement strand
GAATAGACCAGCGTCTTGCCATTTTGCTCAGTCAAACGGAGGGCCAGACTTTCTGAGGTGTGTGGAGTTGAAACCACTGCGGCCCTAAGCCCGGAGAAGATCTGAAAATCCTCACCGGCCTTGACTTCAATTATTTCGACGGGGAAGGATTGTTCGAGCAATTTGTAGTTGTTGACGTCGTTAAAGGCGCCTATGAGAGCGGCGAGGCGCCTATGAGAGCGGCGAGGCCGTGTGGGCCAAAGATTCCAAGCGGCTTGCGGCGATCGTTCATTTGCGGCGCCCAGCGAGCACCGAAGAGATAAGGCGCCAAACCGCCCAGATGATCCAAATGAAAATGGCTAATCCAAATGGCGTCGAGGTTCGGCCAATCGAGCTCCTCCTGCGCCATTCGATGAGGGGCGTCACCGCCGATGTCGAGCAACACTGTGCCCTCATCCGTTGCTAGCCAATATGCCGGTGAGCAACGGCGCGGATGGGGCACTGACGTACCTGAACCCAGCACAATGAGTTTCACGCGTCTCAGCTTGACGCCGGCAAGACGCTGAGTCAATCGCGACCGCCCTGTCTTAACCGCGAAGAATTTACGATCCACGAAATCAAACGAAAAAATCCGAGAGGAAGGCAAAGGCCCCAGACCGCCAGCGGAATTTTCGGTGACGGCTTGATTCTGCGTCGCCTTTAAGTTAAACCTGCCACCGGCAAACAAATGAGCGATTCTCAAAACCAATTGGATGTGCTGGCAGTCTTTTCGCATCCCGACGATGCTGAGCTGAGCGTCGCGGGCACGCTGCTCAAACTAAAGGCGCAGGGCTATCGCACCGGTGTGTGCGATATGACCCGGGGCGAGATGGGTACTCGCGGCACCCCGGAAATTCGTGCCCGGGAAGCGCTGGAAGCTGCGCGCGTGATGAAGCTGGATCTGCGAACCAACCTCGACCAACCGGATGGGCATGTCTGGCCGACAGAGGAAGCCAGGACTGCCATGGTGCGGATCATCCGCTTGCACGCGCCGAGAGTTTTGCTAACTCCGCATTGGGACGATCCCCATCCAGATCACGCAAACACCTGCCGGATCGTACGTCAGGCTGCCCGACTGGCCACCATGGCCCGTTATGATGAAGTCTCTGGTCAAAAGCCGGTATCCATGCCGGCGATCATGCATTCGGTTTTTTCCCGGTTGGTAGTGCCCACGTTTATCGTCGACGTCTCGGATTTTACAGAAGAAAAGATGAAGGCAATCAAGAGTCACGCCTCACAGTTCTTTCGGGCGGATTCACAGGAACCTACAACGCGCATCAGCGATAAAGGGTTTTTGGATCAGATCGAGAACCGGATGAGGTATTTCGGTACGCTGATTTCCGTAGCGGCCGGCGAGCCGTTTTACGTTCGTGAGGCATTGAACGTAGACGATCCGATAGAGCTGCTTACCCGCCCGATGAATATTTATTCGTAAGCTTCAATTAGACGGCGACAACTTCGAGTTCCGGATCGACTTCCTGCTTGAGCATCCCTTCGATTGCCATTAACGTCCCGGTGAGTGAACTGGGGCAGCTGCCACACGCTCCTTGATAGCGGATGCTGAGCGTGTGGTTGGCCAAACCAAGCACTTCCAAATAGCCGCCATCTCCCATTAGCGCGGGCCGCACCTTCTCGTCCAATATTTCATTGATTCTTAGCAGTCTGGGATCGTCCGAGGCCACTGCCGCAATCGACCCACCAACGGCTGCCGCCGCAGCGTTTGCAGCGACCACTGATTCAGCGGCGCGAATCGGAACCGCGAGAGCCGGGAGCAGTTCGTCCCAGTCGCCTTCTTCATCCTTCTCCACCGTGATCATCTTGTCCATATAGAAAACTGACACGACATGGCCCACGTCGAAGAGCGCCTTCGCCAATGGATCATTTTCAGCTTCACCCGGTGATCCAATTGAACGCACCGTTCCATTCGTCACCGGTTCTCTGAGGACGAACTTGACGGCATTGGGATTTGGCGTTTCTTCAATATCACTAATCTTTGGCATTTCGATCTCCCTTGTCTTATCGTCGGATTCATTATAACGCGTCAAGCACCTAAGCGCAGGTTCGGAAAAGAATCAGTGTCCTGGTCCCTTTTTTCGCAAATCCCGGGGCTTCATGTTTCTTGAGCATTTTGTGCATAAATAAATCGATCCACGAAATTACACAAAACTAAGAAGAACACACACGAATGTTCTACGTGTCTTTCGGGTGAATTCGTGGATCAATCTTTATGTTTTAGTCTCCCCTACCACACATCTGGTTCGAAGCTTCAAACCGGCCTCTCGAGAAGTAAAAGCGGCTGAAAAATCCCACATTTTTTGGACCGACACAGCTATTGCCAAAACCACAGTGCGGGCATATACTCCGTTGCCTCACTTGCCCCCTACTAGAGGTGAGACAAGCTGAGATAGAGGCAGGCGATTGCGAGGGTCGTCTGCCTCTCCTGTTTTTGAAGGTGTTCAGTTGTCACTCGTCAGTTGTCAGTTGTTTGTATCAGGTTCAAACTGAGTAGACGGCAACTGATAACTGACAACTGACGAGTGACAACTGACAAATATGAACATCGGCATTACTGTTTACCCTACTTATGGAGGCAGCGGCATCGTCGGCTCTGAACTCGGGAAAGAGTTGGCCGAACGCGGGCATACGGTTCACTTCATCGCCTCAGCCCTTCCTACGCGTCTAACTGAACTCAGTGATCGGGTGCGATTTCATGAAGTGGAAATGATGTCTTACCCGCTGTTCGAGCATCAGCCTTACACACTGGCGCTGGCGACGAAGATGGCCACGGTCGCCGAAGAAGAGAATCTCGACCTGCTGCATGTTCATTACGCCATACCCCATTCGATCAGTGCGATTCTCGCGCGCGAGTCGCTCAAGCCTCAGCGGCGTCTGCCTGTGATCACGACTTTGCATGGAACCGATATCACCCTCGTAGGCGCTGACCGATCTTACCTACCCATCACTCGTTACGGCATAGCGCAATCAGATGGCGTGACGGCAATCTCCCATTATTTGAAGGATGCCACCAAAGAGATATTTCACTTCAACGACATTGAGGTGATTCCCAACTTCATTTGTCAGACCGACTACCAGCGGCATCCGGTCGATGAATTAAGACGAACGCTGGCGCCCGGTGGGGAATCTCTGCTGGTGCATGTTTCCAATTTCCGGCCGGTGAAGAGACCGGTAGATTGCATTGAGATATTCTCCCGCGTGTTACAGAGGGGAATTAAAGCGCGGCTGGTCATGGTCGGCGATGGCAGCGAGCGTACTAATGTTGAGCATCGAGCGCGTTGTCTGGGTATTTCCGACAAATGTTCGTTTGTGGGCAAGCAGCCAAAGATTGTTGATTATCTGTCGGCGTCCGACGTCTTGCTACTCCCCTCGGAACAGGAATCGTTCGGCCTGGCGGCGCTTGAGGCCATGGCCTGTGAAGTGCCGGTAATCGCCTCTCGAGTGGGCGGCATTCCCGAGGTAGTAGAGGATGGCGAGACAGGCTTTCTCAGCGCCGTCGGAGACGTAGACAAAATGGCTGCCGATGCAGCGAGACTCTTGACTGATCCGGATCTGAGAATGGCAATGGGCCAGCGCGCCCGCAATTCAGCAGTCTCCCGCTATCGCACCGACATCGTCATCCCAAAGTACATAGATTTTTACCAGCGGGTGCTAAATAACAAGTAACGGGGCATCCACGAACAGTCACGAAAATAAAGCAAGAAACGTTCGTGTCAGTTCGTGTAACTTCGTGGACCGGTTTTTACCTCTGGACCAAACAGTGGCGCGACAGTTAGGAAGTGTTGGGCCATGAAAGCGTTACCCAACACGTATGGAGAGAATACTAAAAGGTGTTATTCAATACATCGAAAAACCCCAATAGACTCTTTTAATTCTTGAAGCATCAGCCACTTTGCTTTGGGCACGAGTATTGCCAGTGTCACCTGCAGGAGGTCACGAATAACATGAAAAAGATGTTCACGCGATTTGGAGGAGGTATCCTGGGGTTGTTTCTGCTGCTAGGCATCGGCATGGCGGCGAGTCAGACAGCCCAAGCACAATATCGGAATGATCGCTATCCCCAGAGCCGTGACAGAGATTGGAGGCGCGACAGAGATTGGAATCGTCAGCGCGGCGATGATCGGTATGGATATGGACTTTCTGCTAATGGTCGGCAAACTGCGCTGAATGCTGGATACAACGAAGGCATCAAGGCGGGACGCAAGGACCGCCGGAGAGGCGAGCGTTTTGAGTTTCGTGACGAAGGCGCTTTTCAGAATGCAACTACGGACTACAGTTCGCGTCTTGGCGATCGTGAGCTCTATCGACAGTACTACCGACAGGGCTACGTAAATGGTTACCGCGCTGGTTACAGCGGTTACTAAACCAGAATAGGACCAAAATAGACAATCAAAGGCGAGGGCAGCACAGCTGCTCTCGCCCTTTCTCATTTGGATCCTCAGCGACAAAAAGATCGAGCTTCTCCCTGGAGTGCTGCGACTTGTCGCAGCTTTTCGAGGCTGAATGTTCTGTCCAAAAAAAGCGGCGACAAGGTGCCGCACTCCAAAAAGAGAAACCCCTCGTCAGATCCCACTTGACACTCAGGAATCCCGAGAGCGTAATTGCACGCGAAGGTCTTATTCTTAAACGAAGAATTCCGACCGAAAAATCTTGGACTGAACTGCGCATGAAATCAATTATTGTCGGTACCGCCGGGCACATTGATCACGGTAAGAGTGCGCTCGTGCGTGCTTTAACCGGCATGGACCCCGACCGGTTGCCCGAAGAGAAGCGTCGCGGGATTACGATTGATTTGGGCTTTGCCGATTTGCAACTTAACGATGTGCGTTTGGGCTTTGTTGACGTGCCCGGTCATGAGCGATTCGTCAAGAACATGCTGGCCGGCGCTCACGGAATCGATCTGGTGGCCCTGGTCATTGCCGCAGACGAAGGCGTGATGCCGCAGACGCGAGAACATTTTGATATCTGCCGTTTGCTGGGGGTGCGCGGCGGCCTGGTGGTTATTACAAAAGCAGACCTTGTCGAACAAGAACTGATTCAGCTTGTGAGGGAAGAAGCGCAAGAGTTAATTACAGAATCGTTTCTTGAGGGCGCGCCAATCGTTGCGGTGAGCGCAAAAACCGGTGCGGGATTAGAGGAACTCAAAGCCACTCTGCACAAACTTGCTTTGCAAGTCCCAGAAAGGTCTTCGGAACTGGTGCCGATCCTACCTGTCGATCGCGCCTTTACGATGAAGGGATTTGGCCCGGTCGTGACTGGTACCTTGATCTCCGGCGAGATAACGGAGGGGGCAGAGCTCGAACTGTTACCGGTCGGTTTAAAGGCAAGAGCTCGTGGGATCCAGGTACACGGCGAGGCAGTTTCGAGGGCGCTCGCGGGCCAACGGACTGCAATTAACCTCGGCAGTGTTGATGCTTCAATGATCGAACGCGGAATGGTGCTCGCCCCGGCAGGGCGTCTCGAGCCGATCCAGATTATGGATGTCCATCTTAATGTGCTACCGGGTGCCTCGCGCCCGATACGCTCACGCACGCGCGTTCGCTTTCACCTGCATACTGCTGAAGTGCTCGGGCGCGTTAGGGTGATCGACGATGTCGGTGAGATCGTTCCGGGCGAATCGGGACTTGCGCAGATAAGACTTGAATCGCCTGTCGTCGCACACGTGAATCAGCGCTTCATTCTGAGATCCTATTCTCCCTCAATGACGGTTGCGGGAGGAGAGATCTTGAATCCGTTTGCCACGAAACACCGAGCCAGGGATCTCGCGCGAACTCGGCAGACGTTGATTGCGTTGAAGGACGCAACTGACCGAGTTAGTCAGTTTGTGATCTTTGTCGGTCAAGCAAAAGAGTATGGCCAGGCATTAGCCGGGATTGCCGCTCGCACCGGGTGGAGTGATGAGATCCTCGTTGCCGCTGCCCAAAGAGCGCAAGCTACGGGCGCCATAATCAATTGCGATGGTGTGTTTATTTCGCGTGGGGATTTTGAGGGCTTGTGCAGGATGGTGATGGAAGAGGTCCAGGACCATCACAAAAAAGAGCCTCTTACGAGAGGTTTGCCTCGCGAAACACTCAGAGAGCGCCTTTTTCCTTATACCCCACCCGAAATATTTCGAGCAGTGCTCAATCGCCTTGAGCTCGATGGCCTCTTAGTGGCCGAAAGGGAAATTGTTCGTGCGAGGGAACACACACTCGAGCTGTCAGGCGAGGATGCTCAATTGCGCGGTCGCCTGGAACAGATATTCCGAGAAGCGGGTCTTGAGCCTCCGTCGCTTGAAGCGGCGCTCCAGACGGCGGCAAAGTCGAACCTAAGTCGTGCTCGCAGAATTCTGCAAATGATGCTTGATGCCGGAACGGTCGTGCGTATTCAACAGGATATGCTGTTTGACCGAAAGGTTTTGGAGGGGCTGATTAAAAAAGTGCGGACTTTCGCGGAAAACCGCGGGCCCGAACGGAGTATAGACGTGGCGGCATTTAAACAACTTGCCGGCGTTTCGCGGAAATATGCGATTCCTCTGTTGGAATACCTTGATCGTGAACGGATTACAATGCGGCAGGGTGATCGCCGGATAATAAACAAACCGCCCGGATAGTAGTAGAATGTTCCATCGTGATTGGATTTGGGAAGGCTTTAGATAGTGCTGACATAGAGAAAACTTCGTTAGGCGCCCCCACGGGATCTTGTCGAACAAAGACTTGCTTTCATTCGCTTCATAGCGTTAACATGCAAACCTGCCAACACTTATATTGGCTTTTTCCTTAACCTTCATAACAGCTCATTGGCCGGAGGTTCAAAATGAAAAGCCTTAAAGACATACTGGCCGTATTGTTAGGTTTAGCATCGGCTGCCGGTGCAATCTGGTATTTCTACAAATTTGTGACCTTCAGTGACCCGCAGGGGGGACACAACTTTGGCTGGATTTCGCTGGCGCTGGCGGCTGTTGCTTTTGTGTGCGGGTTAATCTATTTCCTCGGCCACGTAAACAAGGAAGAGGAAATTCACATCACGCAGTAGGTCTGCGCGCCCGGTCTGAAGCTTGGAAGTGATCAGGCTGGCGTTGACGCGCGCCCGCGCCTACATTTCGAGTAAAGCCTCAAACGCCGTTTTGTGCACCACCCGGCGGCTTGCGTGCGCAAACGGCGTTTGCTTTGTGAAATTGGCGACCTAAGAGACAACGGATTTAGTATCAAGTCGATTAAGAAGTCCAACGAGGAGTGCTAATGTCGATCAGTTTGGTCGCGCTGTTCCTGCAAGTCGAAACAAATTTTCGAGAGCCAAGTTACTTTGCCCCCGCGATACTTAGCCTGCTAGCCCTGGGTGCTGTCACCTGGCTGGTAGCTGCCGTTCTGGGCTTTGCTCGGGCCCGGGCCTTTGGACCTTCGGCGCGCTGGTTTTCCTTTGCTGCTGTTTGCATGCTCCTTTTTCATTTGCAATTCCTGCTGTTGGGTTTTGGCTTGCTCACGAAGGATAACAATCTGGTATTTAGTATTCTCACTTTCTTCAATGCTGCGGTAATTGTTGCCGCAATTTGCGCCATCATGGGATTTATTAAAATGACGAGTCCCCGGTAAAGACATTGCCGATTGAAGTCATTGCCGATTGCCAATTGCCAATTGCCGATTGGTCTTAAGCCACTCAGCAAGAGTTTAATCGGCAGTTGGGCATTACAGATGTTCGAGCTGCTCAGCAAGAACCCAATCGGCAATCGGCAATTCCCAATCCCACTTGAATGGCTAAAAGAATTATTGCACTGGCCGCGCTCGTGCTAATTATGGGCGCGGCTTTTTTCGTTTTTCGCGGCAAAGCGGCCTGGCAACGGACCGAGCCGCAAAAAAGTTTTGTGCAAACCCGCGGTACTCACTTCGTAATCGACGGGCGGCCGTTCCGCTTCGTCGGCGCGAATGTGCCAATCATCCCCGGCCAGATGGCCAATACTGCCTCCGCCGGCATTAAGGTAGTGCGAATCTGGGCCCTGGGCGAAGGAGAGCTGCGCGACAAAGATCGCATTCCCGATCCACCGGGCCAGCCACCCACCTATCCTTACCGTTGGACTCCGGATCACTGGAACGAAGAAGCTTTCCGGCAACTGGATCGAATGATGGTCGATGCTGCTAATCACGGCGTTCGCGTGCAGATCTGCTTGACAAACTGGTGGCGCGACACTGGAGGTGTGACTCAATACCTCCTTTGGGCGGGCATCAAGGGCGCCGATGATGATAATTATCCTTACGGCATCAATTTTGAGCGCGCGATGCTGTTCTACACCAATGAAGAAACGCGCCGCATGTATCGTGAGCACGTCGAGAGAATTGCCACCCGCCGCAACCACATAACGGGAATCCTTTATCGCGATGACCCCACGATATTCGGTTGGGAGTTGATCAATGAAGCCCAGGCCGTCACCGGACGCTGGGCTGAAAGGCGTGCCTGGATACAGGAGATGAGCGCCTATCTAAAGTCATTGGATCCGAACCATCTTGTCTCACCGGGTGATTGGGGCTATCGCTCAACTGTGGAAAGACGTGAGTGGATTACCGATCACCGCTTGCCAAATATCGACTACTGCGACGTGCACATTTATCCAACCGACGATGAAGATAGCTTCGTCTCGTCTCCCGCCGACCTTCGTGAGTTCATCGATAATCGAGCCAACGCCGCTTTGATGGTAAATAAGCCTCTCGTCTTTGGTGAGTTTGGCATGGGGCCGGAAGGCTACAACAAAGCTTCTCAGGTTGATTGGTTCCGAAGCTATCTTGAAGAGAATGTGCGGGCGGGTGCGGGCGGTGCAATGTTCTGGATTCTGACCCCCAATGCTAAACGACGTTACAGCGTTACGTTCACGGATCGGGATCGGCAGTTGCGCCAGGAAATAGGGCGGGCGGCGTGGTTATTCGAGACTTACAAGGCCGCTAATGCTCCCCCCGGCATTGCCGACCCACGACGTTACCTGGTGCCACATCAGACCACGATGGCTCGTTCCGCAAACGATCCGAAGATTGTGCCAAAGACGATTCTGCGCGAAGACCGGTCGCTGCTCTATCGATTCATGCCGTCGATGGCCGCAAGCGGGCAGTTCGAAAAACTGGGGGAAGGGTCCGGTTACATCTGGGGTTCCGGAGTCGGTTACTTTGAGTATCTTGTGCCTGGACGGGAAGACAGACGGCGTGTCAGTCAAATAATTGTGCGTGCTCACATACAGCCAGTGGTGCCAACCGATGCTCGCCCAGAAGACATAAAGACTCGTGTGACATTATCAATCAACGGACGAGATGTCGGTTCACGTTTAATTCCCGTAGAAAGTTCAAAGCAGCCCCTGGTTCAGGAGTGGCGAGTAGACAATTTCTGGGTACGCTTGCGGGCGATGCGCGGGTTGCCGATCGGGATTCGCTTCACTGTGACGGCTGAGGCAGACTGGCCCTATGGAGTGAACATCTCTACCTGGCCCGAGGGTTACTCAGCCGGTGAAACGACCCCGGTTGAAGTGGAGATCAGCCACTGATCAAAAAAGTTCGCCGAGGCCTGGTAGGCGCGCTACCCAGTCTGTATGTCTCAAAAAGATTGGCGTAACGCAAGCTGTTAGCTTGCGGACTGTTGAACCCACTCAGCCGCAACGCAAGCTAACAGCTTGCGTTACAGCCTTCAATTGACGGGAGCAGGAACCATGTTTCCGGTGCTCACCAGCACTGGCAGCCGAGTGGAACTTTCCCGAACGATTTGGAGCGTTGCCGGATCAAGCTGGTAAACATCAACGGAATGCACGCTACCAACCGAGATGCGAAGAAGAGGAGAAGTCGCTTGATGTAACGCCGTAAGCAATCCATCATTGCTGAAATATCGCCGGCCACGCGCAGCTATAACAAAATCGCCCGCGGAAAGTTGCGTGAGAGCCACGGGATCGGAAAGTGATTCGCAAACAAGGTCTCCCCGATTAGCGCGTGTCGCATAGTAACCGGCAAGCGCGGGACTCTCGCTGACAATGTGCGCTCCGGGCCTTGCATGAGGCGCAATCTCCGCAACTGCCTCGCGCATGCTAGTGTCGTAAAACTCATCGTGGGGGAAGTAGTAGCCCGCCCGCCCCACACCGCCTCCGACGGAATTCAAATACAGCCTGAAATGCGGTGTGGCGCCGATTGATGATATTACTGAACCCAGCACGACTACGACCACCAGCGTAGCTTGGGCATAGGCCGCTAATCCACCACCCGCCGGCCCCGATTTCAGACGTTGAGCAAGCCAGTGTCCCGCAAACTGCACTCCCAGTGCGGCCGTAATCAGGACTGCCGGTAGGACCACGGTGTAATAGCGCGTGAATTTGCCACCAAGGACGCTGAAACCCAGAAAGAAAAAGAAGAGCCAGAAGAAAATGAAGTAGCGACCATCCCCAAGCTTGCGCTTGAAGAGCAGAGGTAACCCGGCGATAAGTCCTATGAGCGTCAGCAGCGGTAATTTGACCCAGGTGAATACCAGGTAGAAATACCAGGGTGTACCCCTGAGCCAGTCGGACCAGCGATGCCTGTAAAGCTGGCCCATGAATTCGTAACCGTCATGTCCGAGTCGCTTCTGCCCCGCAAAAAGACCCATCTGGTGCCAGGTTTCAGGCAGCAGAATCGTCGGACTCAAGACTATGAACGTGACCCCAATAATGCCGAAAAAGAGCAGCATTCTCTCTTTACCCAGGCGCCAGCGCGTCTCGGGGAGGTTCTGAAAAATCCAGTAGTAGCTGACGCTGATAGCGATCAGATGAGGCACATATTTTGAAGCCATCATCGCGCCGTATGCGGCCCCAGTGGCCCAATAGTAACGGCTGGGCTTTTGCTCGGGTCTGCTTTCAGCGATCCGTTGGCCACGAAGCCAGAAGACATTCGCCAGGAGAAAAAAGAAGAGCAGAAACGTGTCTTCTTTCGCAATCCGGTTGAACCCGATCGCGTTTGGATCAAAGGCCCACAAGGCCGCGGCAATGAAAGCTACTTCGGGCCCGAACAACTCGGCGGCGACCAGGTAGATAAGAATTGCCGTGAAAGCGCCAAAGATCACACCCGGGAGCCGCAGTGCGGCTTCAGGCTGGATGTAAAGATCAGAAGCCGGACTGGAAACGAATGAACTGGAGTTCCACTTTTCAGCGAGCACAATGCTGGCCGTCTGGAGCGACTTCATCAGCATCGGATGCTCACCATTTGCACCGGTTAGCCCGTGAGCTCTGTAGTCACTCACCGCATAGAGTTTATTGAGTTCGTCTTCACTTAATCCTTCGGCGCTGAGGCCGCTAACTCGGAAACCGAAACCCACAAGCACTAGAGCCGTCAAGGCGGTTACTAAAAGCGTCCGGCTGCCAAACAGGGCGCCGGCTTGAGAAAAAAGCTCCGGTCGGAGGCCGGCGGTAATGATTGCTTCTGCGCGAGCGGACAATTAAGGCTCCTTTAACCCAAAAGGCAAAAGGTTACGCTGATTCTGGGGCAGGCGCAACTCGGTGCTGTTTTAGCAACCGGCTTGTTCGCCCTTGCAATTCGTTTGCAAATCAGCCAATATTTCGGGCCGATTGTGTCAGGATCAGTTATCGGTGTCACGGTGCTGGGATGAGGGGATGTCGGGGAGTTTTCTTGTCGAACAACTGCTGACGCCAAATCCTTCCTAGTCAGGGTTTTGTTGTTATCATCGTCATTTATTCCGGGCATTTCCAACATGCCGACGGTAATCGAGAAAGGAACTTCAATGGCCGAAACTCAGCAGAATCTTCAGGCGGGCACAGATGCCCCACCGTTTCGCCTCGACCAAAAGTTGCACCAAATCCTTTATAAGTCGGCAGAACGACCAAAGCTCGAGCCGAAACCTGAAGAATTGCTTCCCGAACCGCCATATCCGCAGAATCCAAATCCGCGCGAGATGAGCAAGCGCGAATACCAGAAGATGAATGGCGTGCGAACCTGGAAAAGCTGGGGCGCGCCGTACTTCAAGTCTCGCTGGCATAGCGATGAATTACGACCGCTAATTCCATACCTGTTTACCGAGTGGAAATGCAATCTTGATTGTCACTACTGCTGGTCATACAACAACGCAGTAAAGGGCATGACCGAAGACGTGGCCAAGCGTTCAATCGACTGGCTCCACTCGATTGGTTCCCGGGTGCTCGCACTCATGGGCGGTGAGCCTCTCTTGCGGCCAAAGTTTATCCATAAGATTGTTTATTACAGCGCCAGGAAAGATATCTTTGTCTACTTGCCGACTAACGGCCGGCTGATGAAACCCGATGTGATTGACCGGCTGGGCGATGCTGGTATTGCGACGGTGAACCTGGCTGTGGATTCAGTCAAGGATAGAAAGTCATTGCCCAAGGCGCTCGAGCCGATCCAGCCCTATTTCGATTATCTCGTCAAACGCCAGCACTACTATGGCTACACGGTCATGTTCAATATCAACATTTGCCATAACAATATGGACGATGTGAAAGAGCTGACTGAAATTGCTCACGACAATGGCATCGCTACCGATTATCACATTAACGAAACGCCGATGATGGAGCAGAGCCACTTCAAGCATCTCAACGAGAATCAGACTTATCTCACACCCGATGATTGGCCCAGGGTTGATGCTTTGTTGGATTATCTGAATGACAAGCGGCTCAATCACGGCTATAAGATGGTCAATCCCGTTCAGCACATGGAAGACATGAAGATGCTGATGCGTGGTCAGGTGCCACCCTGGCAATGCCGGGCCGGCCAAAACTCACTGATCATTCGCACAGACGGTTCTTTGGCGCCGTGCTTCCCGATGTATTCGGCCACGCACGACTGGGGCGTGGTGGGCGATCACAAGTTTGACGTCAAGCAACTCGACGAGATGAAGAAAGATTGCACACAGCACTGTCTGTCGACCTGCAATTACATTCTCGGTTATTGCTACGACACAATGCGCGTAATTAGCTGGTTTACGAAGCAGGCAAGGAACGGGTTCAAGGGGGTAACGGGTAGCTTCTAGATTGGTTCCTTTTCGATGGTTGCAAAAGAGCCGGAGCCTGAAGAGGTTCCGGCTTTTTTCTGCCCTGGCCCGCTTTGCAAGAGTCATTCTCGATCGAGCTTCAGCAACGTATGCAGCAAAACATTCGCGCCATTCGCAATGTCCTGAGGGCGTGAGAATTCACGAGGGGAATGACTAATGCCGCCAATACTCGGGACGAAGATCATTCCGACCGGTGCCAGACGCGCCATGTCCTGCGCGTCGTGGCCGGCGCCGCTGGGCATCTGCCTGATTGTTAATCCGAGTTCCCTGGCTGCTGAGCTGATGAGTTGCCGAACACGCAGGTCAGTTGGCGCGGGCTTGTTTACATTGATCTCTTTGAAGTCGAATCTGGTTCCGCTCGCTGAAGCGATCTGCTGAGCTTCATCACGAATCTTTTCGTACAGTGTGTTTATCTTGCTCGCGTCGAGATCGCGGAGCTCCAGGCTGAGAATGACTTTTCCGGGGATGACGTTTGGGGCGCCGGGCAGAGCCTGGATTCTTCCCACTGTACCTACCTGTCGTCCGGGTATGCCGGTGACCACCCGATTGACTGCTTCAATAAACTTGGCACCGGCCAACAGCGCGTCGTGCCGATTGTTCATCGCTGTGGTGCCCGCATGATTGGCAAAGCCCTCAATCGTCACATCCCACCAGTTGATTCCCACAATTCCTTCCACGACCCCAATGTCAATTTTCTCAGTCTCCAGAATGCCGCCCTGCTCGATGTGTAGTTCCAGATACGCAGCTATATCGCCAGCCTTGCGACGCACGCTCGATATGTCGTTCGGATTGCCACCGATGAACTTGATTCCTTCTCGAATTGTCTTGCCGCTGCGGCTGACGAGATCGAGTTCCGTTTCCGTCAGCTCGCCGTCCATGGCTCGACTGCCGATCAGGCCGCCTTCCTCGTTCTGAAAGATCACCACCTCTAGCGCATGGCGGGTAGTGATATGGTTCTCGGCTAACGTTTGCGCCACTTCAATCGCGCTGAGCGAACCAACAACCCCGTCGTAATTTCCACCTTCAGGGACTGTGTCAATGTGTGAACCAAAGAGAAGCGCGGGTAGTGCTGCTGAGCCGGTACGGCGGCCAACGATGTTTCCTGCAGCATCGATACCAACGTCAAGTTTAGCCGCACGCATCAGCCCAACCACATATTCGCGCCCTTGACGGTCGGCCTCACTGTAAGCCAAACGGCCGACCCCACCTTGCGGATTTTTGCCGAACTCCGCCAGCGCGTTGATGTGTTCGAGGATGCGAGCCCCATTGACACGAAGTTGAGTTTGAGATTTGGAGGGGCGGCCAAGCGTGGCAGTTGCAATTGTCGCGAGGAGCGCAACATTGAATTCGCGGCGATTCATCGGGTTACCTCCTTCAGGTTGGCCGCCGCAGTTTAGCAGATAAGGAGCATTGCCGGTCGATGAGTCTATACAATCTACTGACTTTCCGACGTTGCGAAGAAGACTGAAAATTAGCCGCAGATTGACGCGGATGACGCAGATCAAACATAGAAGAACAAGCGACAGGTTCTCTCCTATGCTTCCTAATTGCTATTTGTTCTGATCCGCGTTTATCGAGCCTAATCTGCGGCTAATTTCCCTGAGCCATCACGAGTTAACGCCCTAATTCGAGATGGTAAAAAGTTTGACGGCAAAGCTGATCGCAATGCCTATGGCAGCCATTAGAAACAACCTGCGGACGTTCATTCGCCGCCATGAATGCAGTAGGCTGAGCGTTCCGAGAGGAAGCCAAAGGAATACTGTGGTCAGCAGACCAGGTTCGTAACCTCCGAAGAAGACACTTCCCAGCACATGAGTTATTGAGTTTCCGATCACGAGGGTGGCAAGGATTGCTCGCATCTGGTTAGGGAAGCGCAGCTTTCGACTCAAAACTATTCCCACGACCATTAATACCAAGCCAAGACTTTGGAGGCCAACAAACCGTTCTTGAGACAGGACCACCCCCCGGGTGCGGAGCAGGTGTGCGGGATAGTCCCCCCACCACTCTTCAGCGATGTGAAGGAAATAGGTAACGGGAAACAACCATAGCGACCGGCTGTCGGAAAAATATTCCTTTCGATTCTCCAAGACTGCTTTCCCCCCCGCAAACTCATCCGTTCAGCGGATCTGCAACCGTCGCGCCACGAAATAAGGAGAGCTCCACGAAATCACACGAATTGGTTTGGTCCTATTTCGTGGATCATTGAAAGTGGTAAAGCTTGCCGGCGTTGTCTCGAAGCGCCATACGGGCCAATTCCATCGCCCGCTCCCGGTTTATCTCACCGTCATTCATCATGCCGGTGAGGGCGAGCGCCAGCGCCTGACGAGCGCTTGTATTAGAGAGCCAGGCCACCTCGGGCCAGTCAATCGCCGGTGTAAAAGAGAAAGCATCGGTGCCGAAAAGAATCTTGTCGGGATAATTCTCAAGCCAGTTGCGCAGCACCTCGCTCAGTGCTCGAGGGTAGAGCAGGAAAGTCTGCGCTGAAAAATCCGCGTAAACGTTGCCCTTACCCAACAGGGCCGCCGTCTCCTTCGTAAAGGGGTAACCGCCGTGAATAATTACGAAGTTTGTCTTTCGCAAAGAAGGATCATTGAATGTCGGTTCAAGCAGCGCCGGATTGCTGCCGGTTTGCCGATAATAACCGCCAGCGCCATCAATGGCGTGAATATGAATTGGCATGCCCAGTCTGCCAGCTTCCGCAGCGATGTAATGAAACAGATAGTCCTGAAGGGCTTTATACGCGGCCGGAGTGGGCTCACCGCCATTGACGAATTGCGCGTAGGTCGCATCCGCACGTTGTTTGTCAGCGGGCCCAAAATCGAGCAGTCGTAGATAAGCGACTTCGAATTTGAAAGCTATGGCACCGTCGCGCTTCTGGCGTTCGAGTGTCGGGCTGACCACCCTCTTAAGGTATTCAGCTAACGTTGGCGGCAACGCGCTCAGCTTTGTTTCGGAGAGATAGCGACGCAACAGCTTCTCTTCGGCTGGATAGAATCCGGCATAGTCTGGATTCGATTTCTTCGCGGTTTCATTGCTGAGCGGGAAGAGCAGGGCATCGACAAAGCTGACCCAGCGGAAGGCTGGTGGTTTGAGACCTCGACCCATTGCCACACGATTTGCCAGCATTGTTTCGATGTTCAACTGGTCCAGGACCCAGGCTGGATAGGAATCACCTCTTTCCTTCATCACGCGCTGCTTCGTGGCTAGCAACTCGCGCACATGGTCCGCGGACATGTCCGTGTAGTTGTAACCAAAGATTTGGCGCCATGCTCCAACAAACTCCAGATTCGAGAGATTCAGGCGGACTGGAAGCTGAAACGGTTCGATGCTGTCGAGAGGGAGCGCGTCAAACTCGTCATCCGCTTTTTCGCCTGCGGCAGTGAATCGCAGCGGGTGAGCATGATTGTCAATGGCTTTAATGCGAGATATTTCCTGGAGAAGTTGGGGATCAGCAGTAGTTTGCCCCGCAGCCAACTCGGGAAGGAATAAGAGCACCAGGAATAAAAGGATTTTATATGAGAGTTTCACTGCCGGCCTCCGCTAAATCAATTTCGAGCTATTAGAGCCAGCCGTTTATAACAGATTTTCCACTTGGGGATTAGGGCCGGAACTTTGTCCAGGCTCCGTGGTCTCAGGTGAACAAAAAAGCTAGTCCACGAAATAACACGAAAGTCGAATAACAAGTTTCGTGCTGGTTCGTGTGGTTGGGTTCGTGTTATTTCGTGGCTTCGGTATTCCTCCACTCTAAAACCATTCTTGAACTTGAGTAGCTTTCTATGGGATAACGAGAGGCCTTTTACGTAGCCGAACCGCTGCATCTGATGAGCGACAATTACAAGCCTGCCGAACTCAAGCCACGACTCGCCCGGCGATTGGGTTTGTTTGACGCCACGATGATTGTCATGGGTGGGATCATCGGGTCGGGCATCTTCATGAATCCCAGCGTGGTGGCGCGACAGGTTGAGCCTCCATTTCTGATCATCGGTGTTTGGCTTGCCGGCGGACTCGTTGCGTTAGTCGCGGCGTTTATCTGGGCCGAACTTGCCTGGCGGCGGCCGGAAGTTGGCGGACAATACTCCTACCTTCGTGAAGCATTTCATCCGTCGGTCGCCTTCATGTACGGTTGGGCGTTGCTCCTGGTCATTCAGACAGGTGGGATGGCGGCTGTAGCAATCACTTTTGCACTTTACTTCCTCCAGTTGACGCGGCTTCCGTTGAGTGATTCGGTTGTAGCTGCCCTTGCTCTGGGAGCGCTGACTCTGATCAACTGCCTTGGCGTCCGTTTCGGAAGCACCGTGCAGAGCATCTTGATGGTGCTCAAGATTCTGGCAATTCTGGGACTAATTGCATGTGGACTTTTTCTGGCAGCTCCGCATATCGCCGAAGCAAGAACCGCATCTTTGACTAGCCGTCCGCTGGATTTCGATTATTTGACGGCGATCGGCGCTGCAATGGTACCGGTGTTGTTCGCTTACGGCGGCTGGCAAACAGCAACCTTCGTCGCAGGTGAGATTCGCGAGCCAGGCAAGAACTTGCCTCGCAGTTTGATCATCGGTGTCACCGGAGTCGTCGTTCTGTACGTGGCGGTAAACTACGTCTGTATTCGAGTGCTTGGACAACAAGCCCTGGCCCTCACAACTACCCCGGCTTCCGATGTGATGAGGCGAGCTTTGGGCGATTGGGGCGCCCGAGCGATCGCTACAGGTGTTGCAGTTTCGACTTTGGGATTTCTCAGTCAGGGCATGCTCACAGCGCCTCGCGTTTACTTTGCAATGGCGCGGGATGGGTTGTTCTTTCGCAGCGTGGGCCAACTGCATCCAAAGACGCTGGTTCCCATAATTGCCATTGCGCTGCAAGGAGTACTGGCCATCATCATTGCTGCCTCCGGCCGTTACGATCAAATTCTCAACTATGTTGTATCCACCGACTTCATTTTCTTTGGGCTAACTGCCTGCTGCATCTTTGTATTCCGGAAACGAGATAATGTTGCGGACGGAAAGAGCGGGCGCGCGATGACAGTTCCGGGACATCCCCTTACCACAGTGCTGTTCGTTGCGGTGTGCTGGATCGTGGTGATTAACACGATCTACAAGTATCCCACCAATACTTTGATCGGAATCGGCATCCTGCTGGCAGGAATTCCCGTTTACCTGTTTTGGCGTTGGAGAAATCAGAATGGCTGAAGTGAGGCGCATCGGGATCTCGGACTATATGCATTGGGCCAAGACCTCGTCGGGTGCCCGGTTCAATCTAGCCACGAGCGGATTGGCGAATGTGAAATTGAGCGAGTTTCGCGCAGACCTTGACGAGCTGGAAATCACCAGCGACTACGGTTACGGCTATCCGCCACTTGTAACTGCGCTGGCGGCAAGAATCGGAGTCCCCAGCGATTCACTCGTAACCGCCGCCGGAACTTCTTTCGCCAATCACCTGGCTATGGCCGCTTTGATAGATCCCGGCGACGAGGTGCTTATTGAGCACCCTACGTATGAACCCCTGTTGGCTCTTGCTCGCTACCTGGGCGCCGTCATCAAGCGTTTCCCGCGCAGTTTTGAAGAAGGTTTCAGCTTATCCGTCGAGAATGTTGAAAAAGCGCTGACTGCTCAAACTCGCCTCATAGTGTTAACCAACCTAAACAATCCCACTGGCGTAATTGCTGAGCGTCAAGCGCTCGGAAGACTCGGCGCTCTCGCCCGATCTATTAACGCTCGGGTCCTGGTCGATGAGGTTTATCTGGAGACATTTTTTGAGCAGCGGCCGCAGACCGCTTTTTCGCTGGGACCGGAATTCATCGTGACCAGCAGTTTGACCAAAGCTTATGGATTGAGCGGGCTCCGCTGCGGTTGGATCGTTGCTGAGCCTGAGCTGGCCCAAAAAATGTGGCGCTTAAACGATTTGTTTGCATCCACCCCCGTGCATTCCGGGGAACGGTTGAGTGTGCTGGCGTTGCGGCAAATCAACAGGCTGACCCGGTGGGCCGAAGATCGCCTGGAAACAAATCGCGCTCTGGTTAATAGCTTCCTCGAGGCACGGGAAGATTTGGAAACAGTGAAACCCAGCGCCGGAACGGTTTTCTTTCCCAGGCTGCGCGAGGGGAATGCCGACCGGCTGTGCGAATTGCTGCAGGAGAAATATGAGACTTCGGTGGTGCCCGGTCGTTTCTTTGAAATGCCATCGCATTTTCGCCTGGGAATCGGTGGCGATTCAGAGTTGCTCAGCGAAGGGCTCAAGCGGCTGGGTAAGGCTTTGGACGAAATGCGGAAGTAGTTTGCTCAGCGCTGTCTGATGCCGGCGGTTAAGAGGAGCCAGTCGTAGAGACCATCCGCGGCGGCGTGTGCCGCTGCTTCCGGTGTTATCTTTATTGGTGGACCGTTGGGCCAGGCATCCTTGCGCGCGCGTGCGCCGCCGATCGCCTGATAGTAGACCTTGCCCTTAAATTTTTGCTGACCTGAGCGGGGTGCAAAAACCAGGTACTTGATTTCCAGGTCCGGAGAATTCAGCACAATTGTGCCTTCCTGAAAATTATCGATCTCGAGCTGAAGCAGGACAACATACCGATTTGTTTCGGCCCGCGCCTGCTTTATCGCGTTCTCTCGCTTTTTCAGGTCGCCGATGGCGATAGCCTCCACATTTTTCTGTTGATTTAGGCGTTGTATGAATGCTGCGTAGATTGTGTCTTCACTGAGAAGGCGCCGCGAGGTGGGCTGACGACCGACAAGCACAGTGATTTCGGGTTTGGAAGTTTCGGCGGATTCTGGGGAATCCTTTGCTGTGACGCGCTCGGCGGGAACAGGTGACGAAGGTTGCGGGGGACGGCGGCCGGACTGTCCGCGTGCGCGATCCGCGCAGACGAGGCACGCGAGTATGAGCAGGAGCAGCGATGGGAATCTTTTACTCCACATGCAGCCGGGGTATTACGCTGAAAACATTTTGAGATCTGAGATCTGAGATCTGAGATCTGAAATAATCTAAAAATCCGAAATAATCTAAAAATCCGAAATAATCTGGATTCTGAGATCTGAGATCTGAGATCTGAGATCTGAAGTCTGAGATCTGGAATCCCTGTCAACTACTTGCCACGAAAGACAATATTACACCGCAGAAACTCTTTCCAGTCATCAGGATAAATCAATTACCCCGCAAGGCTCTAACTGCTTCCCGCGCGTAATACGTGATTATGATGTCTGCTCCCGCCCGTTTGATGCTTGTCAGCGTCTCAAGCATCACACGATTTTCATCAATCCAACCCCTCTGGGCGGCAGCCTTTATCATCGCGTATTCCCCGGAAACGTGATAAGCGGCGAGGGGAAGGTCGAAACGCTCGCGGACGGCCTTCAGAATATCGAGATAGACTGTTGCAGGCTTCACCATGAGGATATCCGCACCTTCTGAGTAATCGAGTTCCGCTTCCCGAATCGCTTCCCGCGCGTTGGGCGGGTCCATCTGATAAGCGCGCCGGTCACCAAACGCCGGTGCGCTCTCGGCCGCCTCTCGGAACGGACCATAAAAGGCCGAAGAGTACTTCACTGCATAGGACATGATGACGATATGGTCCAGCCCGCCGGCCTCGAGGGCCTCGCGAATTGCGCCAACCTGGCCATCCATCATTGCCGAAGGCGCGACGACATCCGCACCAGCCTCAGCCTGGCTGACGGCCGTACGGGCCAACAGCTCGAGCGACTCGTCATTGAGTACCTCGCCATTCCGGACGACCCCGCAATGCCCGTGTGAGGTGTACTCACACAAGCACGTGTCCGCCGTGATGACGAGATCGGGCACCGCCTTGCGAATCGATCGGATTGCCTGTTGCACGACGCCATTTTCAGCGTATGCGCCGGACGCAAGTTCGTCCTTGGTTTCAGGTAGGCCAAAAAGGATGACTGCGCGGACGCCGCTGTCTCGGGCTGCGGCGGCTTCCCTGGTAGCTTCGTCGACAGAGAGATTATGTACGCCTGGCATTGACGAGATCTCGCGTCTGATGCCCGTTCCGGGACAGACAAAGAGGGGCAGGATAAAGTCTTCGGGCTGCAGGCGAGTCTCAGAAACGATCGCGCGCAGGGCCTCGCTTCTTCTCAGTCTCCGGGGTCGATGAATTAGATTCGGCATGAATTCATGTTCGGCTTCCAAGTTTCAAGTTTCAAGTTTCAAGTTTCAAGTTCCAAGTTCCAAGTTTCAGGTTTCAAGTTCAAAGTTTCAAGTTTCAGGTTTCAAGTTCAAGGTTTCAAGTTCAAAGTTTCAAGTTTCAGGTTCCGCGTTTTTTGCATTCGCAGCGGCCTGAGTTTAAGAAGTTGGGAATCGACTACAGTAAGTCAGCCGCTGGCTTTTGAAACCTGAAACCTGAAACCTGAAACTTGAAACTTGAAACTTTGAACTTGAAACTTGAAACTTGAAACCTACCAACGATGATATGCGGGATGATCGGGTTTTACGGCTACGAACGTCCCCCGGCAGGTAGCGCAGATTCTGTCGTGCGCAATCAGTTCTCCTTCCACAATCGCCCGATCATCAGTGGACTCCACCACGCGGGCAACCAGCTTTATCGGGCGGTCGGTGGGAGTCGGACGGAACAACTTGATCGTGTATTCGGCGGTCACCGTCGCCGGCGGCCGATCAGCACCGTTTCTTTTCATCAGGTGCCAGGCTGCCGCCCAATTGCAATGGCAATCGAGCAGCGTGCCAATTATCCCGCCGCTAAGCATACCAGCGAAAGCCTCGTATTCAGGCTTTGGCTGCCACTCAGCAACTACCTCCTCGCCGTTGGGAAAACTGCGCACATGCAGTCCTTTGTCGTTAGCCGGGCCACAGCCGAAGCAGGCAAGCTGAGGAGCGTAGGTTTCCTGAATGCTCTTCATTGGCTCAAACACTATGAGGCCCTTTGTTCCCGTATTTGGTTCCTGAGTTTGAATCGTTGAATTTTCCCAGTCGCTGTGTAGGGAAGATGATCAACGAAAATGTACCGCCGCGGTTGCTTGTAACGGGGCAGCGATGCGCGACAGTGCTCGCGCAACTCGCCTTCCAGTGCTGTCGCATCAGATTCTAATCTTTGTTTGATGACAAACGCACATGCGCAGGGCAGGTCATGTTCATCAAAGTCTTCGACCACCGCAGCCGCCGTCAGACCGGGATTGCGCAGCAGCACTCCTTCTACCTCGACTGGTGAAACCCATTGCCCGCCTGACTTAAAACAATCGTCGCTGCGGCCCATGTGATACCAGTAGCCTTCACTATCGCGACGATACAGATCTCCCGTGCGCACCCAGCCGTCGACAAACACTCGCGCCGTCTCATCCGGGCGGTGCCAATATCCCATTGCCGCGCTGGCGCCCTTTACCCAGAGGTGCCCTTCCCGGCCATCTGCGGTCAAATTCCCTTCCGGATCGAGCAATCGCGCCTCGTAGCCGCACAGTACCTTTCCGCTGCTGCCATAACGGACGTCTCCTTCGTGGTTCGACATCCACATGTGAAGCATTTCGGTCGAGCCGATCCCATCGAGTACGGAAACGCCAAAGGTCGCTTCCCAGTCTTCACCTACTCGCGCGGGCAGGGCCTCGCCAGCCGAAACACATAAGCGCAGAGTTGAACAATCGAGCGCACCAACGCGATGGTGGTGATTCAGCAGAGCTGTGTAGACAACGGGCACAGCAAAAAACAAAGTGGGTCGGGCATCTCGAAAAATTCGGCTGATGATTTCAGCAGTAGGTTTCTCGCTACACAGGATTGTGGTGTATCCGTTAAGGAGAGGAAACGTAAAGCTGTTGCCCAGCCCGTACGCAAACGGCAGCCGAGAAGAGGAAAAGAGTCGATCCCCATTTCTGAGTTGCAAGACTTCCTGGCAGAAAGTTTGATTGGTGCTGAAGATATCGGCAATACGATGCACGGCCCCCTTTGGCTCACCGGTGCTGCCGGAAGTGTAAAGAATAAAAGCCGGGTCCTTGTCACCGCTCGGCGGGAAGCCGGGGGCCGGCTGTCCCGATCCCTGGTTTACGAGCCTTTTTAAAGAGTGAACTCTCCTCGACTGCTCCAGCCCCCGCTGGGAAGCTTCAAACTGTTCCAAAAGCTCTTTATCGGCTTCATTTCGCTCCACAACAACCACATCTTTCAAGTGCCGCAGCGTTTCCAATGCACCTGTCAAGAGTCTGTTGCAGCAATCGGCCTCAACAATGGCAATGCTTGCGGTACAATCAGCAAGGATTTCTCTTTGAGCTTCGGCCCGCAGCCCCATGTTAATAGGAACGGCGATTGCACCCAGCGAGCAAATGGAGATGAAAGCGGTGATGAATTCGGGCGAATCGTTCAGCAGAAGGGCAATGCGCTCACCGCTACCGATATTCAGCAATTTGAGGGCATTCGCTACCCGATTGGTCTCGTGCTTGAGTTCTCGGTAGGTCTGTTGCTGCCCTTCGTACCAGACGGCGACTTGGTTATCGCGGTTGCTGGCAAAGATGGCGTCGCAAAGGTTCATTAAGCTAACTTGAAAAAGATGTCTTGTGGGATCGATAAGCTTGTAACGCAAGCTGTTAGCTTGCGACGGTTGAGGCCACTCAACCCGCGACGCAAGCTAACAGCTTGCGTTACTAATACCCCGCGGTACCCGACGACGAATGCCTGGTGAATTATAGTCGCTTCACACATGAATACCACCACCAAACTCCCTCAACCATTCACAGCAAAAAGTGGGGCTTTGACGACAGCGCACACTCCTGTGCGAGTCTGGTGCGTTCGATCACGGTGACGAAAGGAATTCTGTGGAACTGCTGTTTCTAATCATAGCGATTCTTGTGATTCTGTTCGTATTCCTGGGCTCAATCGCGCTGGTGGGTCATGCCATCTGGCTTATCGTCGCAGGGGTAATCAGAGGTTTTTCGGGAGAATCGAAGAGACTGGTGACTCTCTTCTACCGTTGTCCGCACTGTAATTCAGAACTCAAGAGCGGCGTTTCAGTGTGTCTTGTCTGTGGCGTTTCAAAACCATCAGGCATAACAGTTGAGCTGCTCAAGGATCTGGCAGCGACAGCTCGCCAACTGGACCGCTTTCAAAGGTCTGGATTGGTCGACAACCAGACACTTGAAACGTTAAGGCAACACCTCGAAAGCGAGCGGTTACGACTGCTCGTCCGTGCCGGTCCGGGAAATGGTGAGCGCACGTCGTCAGTGCCTGCGCCATCTGTTTCACCCTTCAGGCAACCCCCTGCCAGTGTTACAGACTCAACTTCCCCGGCTGAAAACGAGACCATCGAACAACCGCCGTCCGTAATCGTCACCACCACTGACTCAGTTATTGTGACACCGACACACGTCTCGGCCGTATCCGCCGTTGAGGTGGCAGCCACGCAGCCTGAGATAGAAGAGCCACCAGTCGAGAGGTCCAGAGTCGTTTCCCCGCCTTCACCACCTCGCAAGCCACTTACCGAAGTAATCGCGGCCTTTATGGAGGAAAGCAATATCCGTTGGGGCGAGATTATCGGCGGCCTTCTGATCATCGGCTGCTCGACCGCTCTGGTTGTAAGCCTGTGGGCTGAGATATCCCGGATTCCGGTGCTCAAGTTCCTGATCTTTACGACAGTTACAGCGACTCTATTTGGCGTCGGGCTTTACACAGAACACCGTTGGAAGCTTCCCACTACCAGTCGAGGCATCCTCACGATTGCTACTCTGCTGGTCCCCTTGAACTTTCTCGCGATTGCGGCTGTTTCAGGCGGGACGCTGCCACCGGACTTGCTCGTGATTGTCAGCGAACTGGTTGCGCCGGCCGTATTCCTGTGTCTGGTCTATTTCGCCGGCCGAGTTTTGACTCCCGCCTGGCCTCACCTGCTCACAGCCGGTGTGTTGGGCTCATCGATTGGTCAGCTTCTGGTTCGTCATTTTTCCGGGCCTGACGTCTCGCCCAGCCTGCTCATTGGCTTGGGTGCTTTCCCGGTAGTTTGTTATGTCGCAAGTGCTGCGTGGATGTTGCGAGAAACAGCGAAGCAACCGGAGATTAACGAGCCGGAAACGACTTCGATCTTCATCACCCTCGGCTCGCTGACATTTGCAGCAGTCTTGCCGTTTGGTCTCTTGCTCTACAAGGGCGGCCCTATCGCAATGACGATGATGTACCTGGCTCCTCTCGTCAGTCTTGGAGGTCTTCCGGCGCTCGCAATTGGAACCATCCTTTGGCGGCGAGTTGGCGGCAGGGAGTTGTTAGCCCAACGAACGACGGGCACCGCTCTGGCGATTCTCGGCACATTGATGGTCCTTTTGGGAATGATTCTGGCTTGGCCTAATCCGGCAAGTATCGTCCCTGCCGCTCTGCTCAATTTTGTGGTTTTCACAGTGCTGGCGGTATGGCTCGAGATCCCCGCGGCACACCTCATTGCTTCTTTATGCCTCGGGCTTGCCTCTCTGGTTCTCTTTCACGTTGTCGCCGGACACGTTTCCTGGAGAAATCTTCGCGTCACGTCGTTGCTCGACGTCTCGATCTCATCAAGCAGCGGACAAGCCCTCTCACCGCTCTTCGTACTTTTCCTGATTGCCTCGGAATGGCTGCGGAGGAAGGGAAGGAAGTTGGATTCCCGCTCTTATCTTGGGTCTACGCTGCTTGTTGCCATCCTGAGTCTTTGTCTCCTCGGCGTTTTTGGTTTGGGTATTCCTGGCGACCCCGACAACGTGAGTTTTATATTTGGGCTGTACTCACTCGGCGTATTTTGGATAGCCGCTACCAGAAATCTGTCTGTATTCGGTTGGATTGGCTCAGGGCTCTTGCTTGCGGCTTTAGCTCAAGCATGTGCTCAGTGGCTGGGAGTACCTTTCCCCTGGCAGACGGCGTTGCTTCTGCACGCTACATTGTGTGCCGTCGCAGCTCTTGTCTGTTCTCGCTATTCGAGGATTGTGGCCGAAGGCTTGACCCGGACACTGAATCGGTCGGCGTTGATCAGTTCCTTTCTCGTGGTTCTATGTCTCGTACAAGCGGGATCCTGGGAAACTACGGTGATGCAAGCCGAACGCGTGATGTGGCTTGCTGGCATCTGGCTGGGATTGCTCTGGCTCAATCGACAGCGCGGTCTCTTCAACGTGTTCCAAATTGCGCTTACGTGTGGGATCGTCATCTCAATCAAAGCGATGCTGCAACAGTACGACTGGTATGCGTATCTGCCTCACGCTTTTATTCACCCCTGGAGTTTGCAAATACAAGGTACGGCACTGCTGTTGATCTGCCTCGCATGGACCACATTGCGTTTTTGGGTCAGGAAGGTTCAGGCAGAATCAACAGGTAACTGGGTACAAGACGCCTGGCGTATGTTGGATGCTCCCGCCGCCTTTGACCGGGTAATTCTGTGGTTGGTTTTAGGGGCTTTCTCATTGTTGAGCGCATATGGAGCATGGTCCGGGATTGCCCAGGAATTGACCGCTGCCGAGAAGGAAACACACGTCTGGAACATTGCAGGTTTCCCACACGAACTGGCATTCGGCATCGGTTCGTGGATCTTGTTAGGCCTGCTGCTGATGTCCATGCTGCTGAACTTCCGCGAGCGGAGGAACTCCTTTTATGCCCTCGGAGCGGTGGCGGCGCTGGCTACAGTTCCTCCCCTTCTCGCAGGCCGGTGGGAAGCAGAGCTGGCAACAGCTTCAGCGTGGCGTTGGTTGGGAGCAGGGCTTCTCATTGCCGCCTCGGTGCCGCTTTGGTATCGAGATCGGTTGAAAGCTTGGTTCAAATCAAATCCCTGGTTGGGGATTGAAGGCGCTACTCGACTGCCAATGTTGATCCGTTGGTCGATACTCGGGCTGACTGTTCTTCCTTTGTTTGCATTGACTGCTTATCCCGCGCTGCGGGCCATCTATTACATGCCGGTGCATGGGCCGGCGGCCGGTATCTTCTTCCTGCTTGATACTCGGCTCCTCTACGGTGGCCCTCTGGTTCTGGTGGCCTTGACGTTGATTGGTTATGCAGTCCGCGAGAAACTTCCGACTTATGCTTTCGCCGGCGGTCTCTTTTTCAACCTAACGGTTTCCATTGTCTATCTGCTTTCAGTTGTGGCCGCGAACGCTTCAATGGATCGGGTTGTTGTCGCGCACACGATCCAGCTCAATGCGATAGCCGGTTCATTATTTGCCCTGGTCTGGCTCAGCATGCATGATCAGTGGATGCAACAATTAGACAGCCTGCGCGCAGCAGAAGCACGACGCCTTCTGGGAATTCAAATCGCAAGCTGCCTGATACTCAACGCCCTGATCATTCTACCTGTGGCCATCAAACTTATCGCACGACCCGATCTTGCAGGCATTGGAACTTCTGCAGCAGGAGGTGTTCGGGGGTGGTTTGCGTTTGGCTTTGCGTTGGTAGCGGCCACTTGGTTTTCGCAGGCTTATCGAAAGCAGTTGCAGCCCTCCTGGATATTCGGGGCATTGCTGGCAGCCACTTGCTTGCTGGCGTTTGCTGCTGCCCCATTGAATCCGACTCTCTGGACTGGTTTTCATACTTTAATCATCGGTTCAGTCTTAACAACTTTGTTGATGCTGCTGCTGAAATCGTTACCCTCTTGGCTGGCGAAACAGCAAACTCCATTAGCACAGCGGCTTGCGCAGCAGTTGTCGGGCGATTGGCAATGGGACTGTGTTCTTTTCGCCACCGCGGGTGGGTTGGTGGCCGTCTTCTTGAGTCTCCGGGCGCAGTCGGGCGAGCCGTCAACTGCCTGGTGGACCATCGCTCCACTGTTGGCGATGGCCGGAGTCGCCGCAGCCATTCACTGGCAGACACTCAGAAGAATCTATCTCTATGCGTCAGGCATTCTGTTCAGTGCGGCGGCGCTAATCTGGTGGAAGTCGGAATTCCCGTGGTCGGGGCCTCTGCGCCAAGTGGAGGTAGCAGTGGTGTCCCTTTGTCTCTCGAGCATTATCTTACTCGTGTTCGAGTTGCGCGCGCGTAAACTCATAAAAGGCGAGAATAGAATTGCATTTTCTTTTCACAATCTGACGGCGCTTACTTCGCTGATCGTGATGTCGTGGGTTGCGCTGGTGAGAATCGCCTTTGCTGAACTTGGCGACGCGCTAGTTGGTCCGGTCTTGCTCGACTGGTTCGCAGTGGGTTCCCTTATTTTGTTATTGGTGGCTTGCCTGTGGGACGCCAGGGCCAGCCATTCACTAGCGAGCCTGTACATAGCCGCTTTGTTGATGATCGCGCTCGCATTGGAGCAGTTCCATCTGCCTGCGCACCGCCTGTTGTGGGCTGAAACAATTGCCCTCGCGTTGTTTTCGTTATTCACAAGTGCAGTGTGGCACTGGCGTGAAGAGATCATGAGGCGGACAGATCTGGTGCGTATTCCAAGGCGTATCGACGAGGCTGTTAGGAGCCTTAGGTGGCTTACAGTCTTCAACGTTGCGAGCGTTTCGATCGTTACGCTGCTGGCTTATGGGATCTGTCTCACCTCTCTTGAGGGTCGGATGCGAATGACTGCGGCGATCGCTGTGATCGGTCAGTTCATAACGTTTGCACTGATGGCTGAAGGAACTTATCGGGCGCACTGGCAACGCGCGGCAGTCTTCGTTTTCCTAATCGGCACTGTTTTTCTGGGCTGGTCCTGGCTAACACCCGGGAATACCGGCACCTGGTTGAATCGCGCAGTGATCGTGATGGTCGAGATGTTTCTTTTCACCGGCATTTACAGTTTGACTCTGGAGAAAGGGTTGCGGGACAAGCCCGAGTGGACTAGAGCGGTGCGCGCCTGTGTTCCGTGGATAGTGGGCGCGGGCGGGGTGGGCTTGGGATTTACGCTCTGCACGGAGATCTTTTATCAAATAAACTTTGGGGCGGTTCGCCTGAACCCGATATCCCTGGTAGCGATCGGCCTAACGCTGGCATCGGCAATCATCGTTTGCGTCCTGTTTGCCTTATCTCCGAAACACGATCCCCTCAATCTTTCAGAGAAGGGGCGCATGAAATACGTCTACGCCGCTGAGGTCATGTTAGCGCTGCTCTTCATGCATGCGAGACTGACTATGCCCTGGTTATTCGGCGGGTTGTTTGATGACTACTGGCCGCTGGTGGTGATGGCGATTGCTTACCTGGGGGTAATTGCCAGCGAAGCGCTGCGGCGCCGGAAGGTGTTAGTGCTCGCGCGCCCGATTGAGCGGACGGGAGCCTTTCTTCCATTGCTGCCGGTGCTGGGCTTCTGGGTGGCACAGTCGAGGGTCGATTACTCAATCCTGCTGTTCCTGGTGGGTGGAGTGTACGGAGGTCTATCTATCCTCCGGCGGTCGTTCTTATTTGGTGTGTTAGCAGCAATCGCCGGCAACGGCGGGCTCTGGTATTTGCTGCATCGGACGCAGAACTACGGCCTGTTACAGCATCCGCAGCTCTGGCTGATCCCGGTGGCGCTCTCCATCTTGCTCGCCGCGTATCTTAATCGAAAGCAGTTCTCAGAAGAGGAGATGACGGGCGTTCGCTATTTTTCTTTGCTGATGATCTACGCCTCTTCGACAGCAGATATCTTTGTAAATGGAGTAGCTGATTCACCCTGGCTGCCTTTGATTTTGGCGGCGCTTTCCCTCTGCGGAGTATTCGCGGGCATTAGCTTGCGCATTCGCGGCTTGCTGCTGATGGGGTCGGTCTTTCTGCTGCTGGCGATCATTACGATGATTTATTACGCCTCGGTAAACCTGGGTTGGACCTGGCTCTGGTACGTTGCGGGAATCGTCACCGGCGCGACAATCATCTTCATGTTTGCTGTCTTTGAGAAGAAGCGTACTGAAGTTTTGCGGGTGGTGGATGGACTAAAAGAGTGGGAAAGTTAGGTGCGCATCCTTCTCCTTGGAGGTACTAGGTTCATCGGACCGCACGTCGTGCGCGGCCTCATCGAGGGCGGACACGAGGTGACGATCTTCCATCGCGGCCAGACCGAAACCGACCTCCCCACCACCGTGCATCACGTCCATGGTGACTTTGCCGGCTTTGCTGAACATGTTGAACCACTGCGCGCGCTCGCTCCGGAAGTGGTCCTGGATATGGTCCTGTTCAGGGAGCAAGATGCCCAGCGGTTGAGATCCTTTAAAGGTGTGGCGCGGAGAGTGGTCGCGATCAGCAGTGGAGACGTCTACCGGGCATTTGGCCGCATCTGGCGCACCGAACCTGGTCCGCCAGATCCGGTTCCCCTCACCGAGGACTCGCCACTTCGTGAGCAGTTAAGTAGTGCCGGACTTGATTACAACAAGCCGGCAGTCGAGCGCTCTCTTCTGGCCGATGATGAGCTCCCGGCTACAATCATTCGAGCTCCCGCCACCTACGGTCCAGGTGACGCCCAGCACCGTTTATTTCATTACATCAAACGCATGGACGACGGGCGTCCGGCGATTGTGCTTGAAGAATCACTTGCCGAATGGAGGTGGGCGCGAAGTTATGTTGAGGATGTTGCGCATGCGATCGTTCTGGCGGTGACAAATAAGCTGGCTGCTGGCCGCATTTATAATGTCGCTTATCCGACGGCCTTTTCGGAGGCAGACTGGGTACGCGAAATAGGTAATGTCCTGGGTTGGCGAGGTGACGTGGTCTCCGCTCCAATGGATAAGTTACCAGTTAGTTTTCGTCACGAGTTTGATCTGAGGCAACAGTACTCCGTGGATTCCACAAGGATTCGTCGAGAGCTTGGTTATACCGAGCAAATCCCATTCCCAGAAGGTTTGCGCCGAACAATTGACTGGGAGCGCGAACATCCTCCTAAAGATCTGACCCACCAGTTAGATTATGAAGCTGAGGATGCGATGCTTGGACGTTTGAAAAAGACTGTACAATGGGGAGGTGATGAATCAGGAAGTTAAAATTGAGTATTTTCATACTGAGGCGGAATACGTTTCTGCTGCCCGGCTCTACCTGCTCAGCTCGCCAGGTATCCTCGTTCGCATGGCAGTATTTTTTGCTTTGCTGATGGCAGGGGTCCTTACCTTGTCAATTTTAGTCGGTGACTTTCCGTTTTGGGCGTCAATCGTTTTGGCTGTGCTGGTCGAAGCCTCATTGTTGTATAACATTCTCGTCCGAGCACCAGTTCAATATTTTCGTGGTGACGGAAAGTTCCGCGACAAGTATGAAGTGACCTTTTCTGATGAAGGCATTGCCGTTAAGACCAACCAGATCGATTCAAAGCTTGCCTGGAGTCTCTACACAAGAGTTGTCGAAGGCGCCGATCAGTATCTGCTGATTTACGGCAAAGAGCTTAGAATGATCACAATCATTCCTAAGAAGGCGTTCGCGAATCAAATCCAGGAAGATGCATTTCGCAACCTTGTGAAGCGCCATATCAGTGAGTACGCGAGGTTCGGACGAATCGGTTCGCGCAGCAAGAGTGAAACCGAGTACAAGCCATCGAGCCTTAATCCTCCTGATTGGCGGTGAGATTGTTTCTTTCTCGCTTAAACGGTATTTCATCTCAGGGCAACGCCCAGGGTCGAGAAAGGCCTTCTCTGGTGAGCTCCTAAAAGAGAGTTCACGCACCTTCTCGATGGCCTGGGCGTTGGCCTCAGCTAAATAACGTTACGTTCGCAAAATACTTTCGCAGGGTCCTCAATCCCCTGGCACATGCAACCATGAAGACTTCATTTTTCCAGTCTTCATTCCACCTGGCTCTACAACACGCGCATGAAAGCAACCAGATCCTTCTTTTCCTGCGAGCTTAGATTTAGCTGCAAGACGAGATTGAAGAATTCAACAGTGTCTTCCAGAGTCAACAACCGGCCATCATGAAGATACGGAGGCGATTCCTTGATCCCGCGTAGCGGGAAGGTCTTGAGCGGGCCTTGAGCGGTGATCATCATGCCACCCTCCATTCTCGGCCTGTAGAATCTCTCAACCTTCAGGTTATGCATAAGGTTGTCAGTGTAGTAAGGCGGAGTGTGGCAGGCGCTGCAATTCCCTTTGCCGAAAAATAGCTCCTCACCACGTATTTCACTTTCACTCGCTTTGCTGCGGTCGAGACGGCCAAGAACGTTCAGTTTTGGCGCCGGTGGAAAATCAAACAATTCTTGCATCTCAGACATGAAATGCACCTGCGAGCCTCGGTCAAGAATATTCGCCCCCTTTTTTGTCGCGATTACCGGGTCGCCGTCAAAATAGGCCGCGCGCTGTTCAAACTCAGTAAAGTCTTCGATTGAGCGCAGGGCGCGCTGCGAGCCAAACAGCCGTTGAATGTTTACGCCGCGCAACGAAGGCGTCTCTATTCGCCGCCGGTTTTCCTGTGGGCGAATGTCACCGACCAGGTGAGTAGCGCCGGAAGTGTGGCCATTGACGTGGCAATCCAGACATGCAACACCAATCATTCCATCTGCACGTTCGGTTTTGCGATCGTCAGTGGCATTGAATTGCTGTTGCGGAAACTGCGTAACCAACAGGCGCAAACCTTCGAGCTGTTTCGGATTCAGGATACCGTTGAAAAGACTATAGAAATTGTTGACCGTGACTACCTGACCCTGTGATACATCACCGAGATCTGATCGGGTTGTCAGGAAAATTGCCGGCGGAAACTCCGGCAGAAAATGGTCCGGGATATCAAAGTCGAGGTCAAAGCGTTCGAGCCGCGGCAGAGTCTTGATCTCAAGTTGCGGAAAGAGCATTCCGCCTACGGGATGATTCGGATGCGGCAAAGGCAGGTAGGGGAATAGATCCTTTTGTTGGATTTCCTCCGGACTCATGCGGCCGAGCTGTTCCCAGGTCACCCCGCCTTTCAGTTTTGCCGTCGGTCCAACCGGAATCGGCTTGCCGCGGGTCATGCGAACTGATTCATCGACGTGGCGCCGCAGATCGTAGCGTTGTTCGAGCAGCCTTTGGGCCGCGGCGTTGATACGCGCCTTTGCAGCTTTGTCGCGTGCCCGCACAACTTCGAAGGGCTCCTCGACTACCGGCATGAAAGAAGATTCGCGTTTTGGCTCCTGTTTTTGTGCACCTGCGTTCTGCGTCACGAGCATTGCTGCGATCAACGTCAAAGAAAACGCCAACGCCGTCAACATTCTGATTCGTCTCGAGGTTCTCATGCCGCTCCTTTACTCAAGAGGTCAAAAAATAGGGGACTAGCTTGTAGACAGCCCTTCAGAAATGTGGGTCTAGCTGCAATAACACGCTAACCTGCATTTCATTCCCGAGTTTTTGGATCTCCGTGTAACAACAATTTCTTGTTTTTCTTGAAGAGATTTTTTTGGCTCGCAAAAACCTAGTCACGAAAACAAGAGGTTGCTACCCGTTTGCACCGGGAATATTTCGATGTAGCGCGGGTTGTAATAGAATACGGCGCTGCGAGGAATCGAAGCGATGAGCGAACCTGGGCTTTGCCATGCGGTGTTCGGTCAAGCGGCCGTTGAGCATCTTGACTCGCTATACGGGTATGCCATGACCTTGACACACAGCCAAAGCGATGCCGAAGACCTGGTGCAAGAGACTTATCTGCGAGCCGTGAGAGCGTTCGGTCAGCTGGCGCCAAACAGCAACCTTAAAGCCTGGCTTTTCGTAATTATGCGCAATGCCTGGCTAAACCAGTTGCGCCATGAGCGCAGCGGACCACGATTTGTGAATTTTGAAAAAGAAGAGGATGAGCTTGGCCAATTGCCCGACGAGCGCGTCGAAGATCCATATGCAATTTATCTCAGAAAACTCGAACGGGAAGAGATTGCCGCAGCGATTGACAGCCTGCCGACCCTTTATCGTGAAATCGTCGTTCTTCGGGATGTCGAAGGTTTTAGCTATCACGAGATCGCTACCTTGCTCGCCTGCCCTGCGGGAACGGTGATGTCACGGCTGGGGCGGGCGCGAGAAAAACTAAGAAGACTGCTTACCGGATGGCAAACAACCGTAGCAGCAAGAGCAGTTTGAGCTAATTAGTTATGAGTAAGTGTCAGGACATTCGCGGCCGGATGACGCTCTTCCTTGATGATGAATTGGCAGGGAGCGAGCGTGCTGGTTTTGAAAGGCATTTAAGCCAATGCGAATCGTGCCGCTCCCGGTTGGAGAGTGAACGACGCTTTCTGGAAACCATCAGACACGCAAGACCGCTTCACTCGGCGTCGGAGGAGTTGCGCGCACGCGTGGAGAGCCTGCTAAGCACTGCGGAGTCAGATCCTGTCGACTCGACCCGTTTGAGCCCGCTTCAAGGACCTGCGCCCGGTCGAACACATGCCAGTACTTTTACGTTCGGTCCTCGCAGCTTGTTGGGTATCGCGGCCATCCTGGTTCTGATTTTGCTACTGGGTATATGGACCATTACTCACGAGCGAAAGAGATTGTTGGTTGGCGGGCCTTCGGAATTTGCCCTGATGGCGGCAAATACTCATTTACGACATATTCGTGGACAGCTTCCGCTCGAGGTAACCTCAGTGGCGCCCGACGAGATTTCTGCCTGGTTTCATGACAAACTCGCATTCAGCGTGAAACTACCCAACTATCAGGAATCGTCCGGTCAGAAAAAGCTTTACGACCTTGAAGGCGCGCGGCTGGTGGGATTCAAAAGCGATTACGCCGCTTATGTCGCTTATCAAATGCAACAGCGGCCGATTAGCCTGGTCATAACTTCGAACCAGGTTGCTCAACCCTCAGGTGGAGAAGAGATCTCCGCAAAGGGTCTGACCTTCCACTATGATTCGATAAACGGTTTCAAGGTGATAACGTGGTCGGACCGGGGCCTGACCTACGCCCTGATTTCAGACTTTGACGAGCGCGGGCAGCAATCCTGTGTAGTCTGCCACCACGGTTCAAAAGATCAGGACTTCATTGAGCCGCTTCGTCCCAGATCCTGAACCATTTGACATTGGTCATTGGTCATTGGTCATTTATTTCGAATCCAGCTTTCTTCCTGCGTTCAGGTTGTCGAAATTCAGGATTGCGTTGAACACGAGAAAATAACTGCCCTTCGTCTGACCTCGCCACATCGGATTTGTCGAGAAAAGAACGACGTGTCCATTGCCTAACGGTGAATCGATCACCGCTGCGTGTTGAGCGATCTCATCACCGCCGTCAAGCAAGCCCGATACAAACAAGTCGCGGTTGTCAGCGTAACGCAGCACAACCCGGGGTCGCTGGGCAGGAGGAATTACGTTGATCCCGTTGCGTCGTTGCTCGTCAGTTAAAGGCATGGCTTCCCAGACCTCCGCACTCGGCGGTTCCGGAGCTTCAACCGGCGGCCGTCCTTGCGGAACGTCAGGGTCATCGGGAGTTCCACGACCGGTTGCGCGCGGTGTTTGGCGGGAACGTCCACCGCGGCCGCCGGCGAAATTGCTGATATTAAAGATCGGTCCATTGGCGCAGTACATCGCCAACGAATCGCCGTACCCGTAAGCAATCGGGCTCGCCGCGTCGACCGTCTTCATTCGCAGAATGTCACCCACCGCTCGCAGCCGTTGAGCCCGTTGAATGGCCACGCCTGGAGCCAGGTTGTTACTAACCGCGAGGTCGGCAGTATCATCGACCGTAATAAAGACTCCACCCTGTTGCACAAACTTCTGGAGATTCTCCAGACCTGACCACCCCAGACCCGGACGCATGTCATCTGTGGAGTCGATTCTGCCCAGGTTTGGTGTGAGCGATGTTGTTTTCCAGGGAATAGCATTGCCATACATCGGCAAGCCATTGATGATCGCAGCCGAGCCTCGGCCGACCGGGGCAAATATGATCACATCATACCTGGCTTTCAGGTCGCTGTCTTTGGAGACATCTTGCGTGCTGATGTAGGCATAAGGCACTTGTAACTGATCCAGGGCCAGTCGCCACCACCCTTCGTCCTGCGTGCTCAACCATGTATGCATCAAGGCCACCCGAGCGCTTTGCACCGGGTGGGTCTTAACCGTAGGAGCGTCGGCCACGGCGAACACCTGAATGCCCAGTTCCCCCGCCAGGCGTCGCAAATCGTCTGCAGAAGCCGCTCGAATGATGAATGAGCCACGATTGAACTTGCGGCCGGCCGCCTCGAACGGTTCCTCGGCAGCTTCGATCGCGGTGTCCTTCAAACGGTAACGAAGTGTAACCAGACTGTTATCCGCATTGTGATTGATCAGAAACACCGAACCGTTGTTGTTAACAGTTCCGGCGGCTCGGACGTCGCCTGTGACCCGGTCCATCGGAGCGGTTAGGACCTTGGCATCCGTAACGCGCACTACCTCGACATTTCCGAGTTCTCCCATGGTCCAGGCCGTGTCGTCGTAGATGTCCTGTTGCGGATCGTTGGGCGCCCAGTACTGGTAATCGAGCACGGCGTCCGCAATGCGGCTGTAGGGTTGATCCATGCGCACGATATACGTCCCGGCCGGAAAAGTTCGATCTTCGGTTTTGGATTCTTTGGCAGGGCTTGGCGAGGCGGTGGCAGTTGCCGGAGTTGGAGAGCTGCCAGGTGTCGGAGCCGGCTTCTTTTCGCCGCCTTTTTTCGCTTTCACCGACACAGTAAATGGTGCCGTAGCGCGGTGAATCTCGCAGCCTTGCGCTTGCAGCGTTCTTAGCAGCTCTGCCTGGTTACCCGGTCGGGGATCGTCACCGGGAAGCACATAGGCCGCCGGACCCTCCTTTTTCGGCTTGTCGATTGATCGTTTACTCTTGAGATAAAAGTTTTTGAGAAAGAGTTTGGCGTTATTGCTGAAGTATTGCAGCGCAGTCAAGACACCGGTTTGCTCGTAGTTGTTATTGTTTCGCTGCGACCATTTTGCTTTTGGCAGCGGTGGGTTTTGGCGATACCAGGTGCGCGAATATTCGTCAGGCGAAAGGGTGCGTTCGAGAGTGTCTGCGCCACCATTGCCGAACGTTTCATATAAGCGGCTGATACCGTTATGCGTAGCAGCAATGAACATCAAATAACCGGGCGACCAGGTGTCAAAATTTCCATGAGCAAAAACCCCGGGCATCCCAAACTTCGTCATTTCTGAAACGTTGTTCCAACCAATCATTTGCCACTCGTCCGTCAGAATCGGATCGACCCAGGCGTTGTAAGGTCCGTCACCAATTGTGTTGTCGTAAAGGTATGGAACCGATTCGTGCAGGTCATGCAGCACCTGCGGCTTCCAACTCAAATAAGTCTTGAGCACGTTGCGAGTGAGTTTCAGAGATAACCCAATCGCATCACGATTATTGTCGTGAGCAACATAGTGGCCCCAGTAAACCAGTGACGGCCAATTGTCGTTTGGGTGGGCCAGGTGCCAGTTGTAAACGTCTACCATTCGATTGCGACCATCAACTTCCACCACCGGGGTGATCAAGGTGACAACACTGTCGCGGATGTTCCTGATGTAGGCGCTGTCGTCAACGGCCAGCCGGTAAGCCAGCTCCATCAACGCGGTCGGCGCACCGGTTTCAGGAGAGTGGATCGTGCCGGTTATGTAATAGATGGGAAAGGAAGCCGCGACAAGTTTGTCAGCTTCAGTGTCGTCCATATTGATAGTGCGCGGGTCGGCAAGTTTGCTCAGGCGCTCACGGTTCTCATCAAGCCGGGCTAACAGCTTTTCCGAAGCAACCGCGACCGCGATCATTTCCCGGCCCTCTTCAGTTGTGCCGATGGAATAGACTTTGACTCGGGGTGAGGCTCGCTCGAGCATCCGCATATATTTGTACACATCCTCGGCATAAGGCAGTTTGCCAGGGGCGCCGGCTACATCGCCAAGGACGGCTTTTGGCGATGGTACATTTGGGGAAGCCGGTAGGTAATCGGTCAATGGGGAATTGAAGAAAGTTTCAGTCGTGTATTCGCGAATCTTCCTGGTGTACTCCTCGTCGACGGGCTGATTAGGATCCCGGCCCGGTTTAATCTGGCCTTGAGCGACGTGTGAACCAACTGCCGCAAGAAACAGCGCGGCCATAAGCAGCCGCGAGCAAGAAAATGGAATCATCTGGTTGTCCTCGATTGGGATGGAGACAGTTGAATCATTGCACTGACTGCACAGTGATTACTTTGCGCAAATTAATGCCGAGAAATATTAGAGAGGAGAAGAAGCTTTTAAGCTAAAGGCAGGTACCAAGTCAAATGATTTTCACTGGAAGGAAAAAATCTAAAAAGCAAAGACCGCAAAGTTCCTCGCAAAGCTCACTACGTTGTGAGCCCCTTGCGCGAGACTTTGCGTCTTAACTTCGCGGTGCTTTGCGTTTTGCTTTTTCGTTTCTATCTTAAGGAGGTTTTAGAGTAAATTATAAGTCGCCCCCGCTCGAGTTTCCGAGGCTTCATCATCGAATCAATCACTCAATGCAGTAAACCCAGAGGCTTAAGTGATAGGGATAAGCACTGGCATTCAAGCTTGAGCGGGGGCGCCTTGAACTTAGCGAACCTTCAAGCTAACGACTGCCCCCTTCCCGACCTGCGAATTTCCGCAGCTTGAATTGTCCAAATCCTCAGCTTCAAAGCTCCGAGGCATCGTCAGAGTTTTCACAGTCTCGGCAGTTGATAGGATTTAGCAACCTGACAGCAACCCGTTTGGAGGGTGATTGACGCGAAGTGAAACGGATTCTATCCTCTCTTGTACAGTCGTTTGTTAGCCTCGTTCTTACTCTGAGATGATCTTGTCTGGTTTTCTAGAGAAATGCCGGGACGAATCTTTCAGCTTAATGCTTCACCAGGTGGCGTGCCGAAGCTGGCGCTGCGGGAAGCGGAAGTGACCGAGTTAGGACTAGTCGGTGATGATCACCTTTTTCCGGACATCCACGGCGGACCGGACCGCGCGTTGTGTCTATTTTCTCTGGAACATATCCTCAAGTTTCAGTCTGAGGGCCATCCGATCTTTCCCGGTTCGGCGGGCGAGAACATCACAGTTTCCGGGCTTGACTGGCAGCAGCTAGCTCCTGGAGCTCGGCTCGCGCTTGGCGATCAGGTGTTGATTGAAATCACTCGCTTCACAAGTCCATGTAACTCAATGGAGCCTTCGTTCCTGGATAGGAACTATGGGCGGCTTTCGCAGAAGGCCAATCCTGGTTATTCGCGTGTTTACGCTCGAGTTCTGCAACAGGGGAAAATAATAGTCGGACAGAAGGTGCGAATCATCGAGGGACCATCAGACGGGTAGCTGACCGAAGTTTATGGCGAACGAGTCCACTGACAAGGCGAAGATGGCGCGAGCGCAGCCGCCGGAAGAAACTGCGCCGGTTCAGATCAAATCGATCAGCAAAGTTGCAGGAGGTGTGCCGGCGATCGTTCAGGCTACCAAAAGCGCCTGGGGAGAGATTGGCGTACTGCGCGGTACACGGACTCTTTTGCAGTTGAACCAGTTTGGCGGAGTTGATTGTCCCGGTTGTGCGTGGCCTGAACCTGACGGCAGCCGCTCGCATGCAGAGTTCTGCGAAAACGGAGCCAAGCACATAGCTGACGAGGCTACGACGAAACGCATCACGCCGGAGTTTTTCAACCGCTGGAGCGTTTTGGATCTCTCGCAACAATCTGATCAATGGCTGGGTGCCCAGGGAAGAATCACTCATCCGATGATTCTTCGGCGAAACGCATATCACTACGAGACAATAAGCTGGGACGAGGCTTTTGCCCTGGTTGCCAACGAACTGAACTCGACCACCCAACCAGATGAAGCAATTTTCTATACGTCCGGGCGCACCAGTAATGAAGCAGCGTTTCTGTACCAGCTCTTCGTGAGGCAATTCGGCACAAACAACCTTCCAGACTGCTCGAACATGTGCCACGAATCGAGTGGGTCGGCACTGAGTGAAACCATCGGCGTGGGCAAGGGAACAGTATCCCTCGAAGATTTTGACTTGGCCCAGGCGATCTTTGTCATTGGGCAAAATCCCGGAACAAACCATCCGCGAATGTTGACCGCCTTACAGAGCGCGAAGCGAAACGGCTGTCAGATAGTGCATATTAACCCCCTGCCAGAAGCGGGGATGACTCGATTCAAACATCCTCAGGAAGTTTCAGGCTGGTTCGGCGCGGGTACTACTTTGGCTGATCTGTTTTTGCAGGTCAGGATCAATGGTGATGTCGCACTGCTGAAAGCTTTGATGAAAGAGGTCCTGGCGCAGGAGGAACGCCATCCTGGGCAGGTACTTGATCGTGACTTCATTGAGAGACACACCATTGGTTTCGCCGAGTTTGCCGAGGCCTTAAGGCACGCACATTGGGGTGACTTGCTGGAACAGAGCGGTGTGACCAAGGCCAGGATTGAAGATGCAGCTAAAATCTTCGTGGCGTCAGATCGCACCATCTTCTGTTGGGCGATGGGTCTGACGCAGCACCGCAATGCCGTTGCCAACATCCAGGAGATCGTCAATCTCATGCTGCTGCGCGGTCAGATCGGCAGACCGGGCGCCGGTCTGTGCCCCGTGCGCGGTCACAGTAACGTGCAGGGTGATCGCACAATGGGAATTTGGGAGCGACCAACGGATGCTTTTTTGAATGCGTTAAGCGAGGAGTTTGATTTCGAGCCTCCACGCACCCATGGATACGACACGGTTCGTGCCATTCATGCGATGCATGACGGCAAGGCCAGGGTTTTCTTTGCGCTCGGTGGTAATTTTCTTTCTGCGACTCCAGACACGGAATATACGGCCGAGGCGCTTCGCAGCACTCGTTTGACAGCTCATGTGTCTACCAAGTTAAACCGCGGGCACCTGGTCACCGGCGAGCAGGCATTGATCCTGCCGTGTTTAGGGAGGAGCGAAATTGACGTCCAGACGACCGGTTCTCAGTTTGTGACCACTGAAAACTCAATGGCTGTGGTGCAAATGTCTCGCGGGTCGCTCGAGCCCGCTTCACCCGAGTTGTTGAGTGAGCCGGCTATAGTGGCAAAACTTGCCCGGGTGACCCTGGGCCAACGGACGACTGTCGACTGGGACTACTTACTGGCCGACTACGACCGTATCCGGGACCGGATCGAAAGAGTTGTGCCAGGCTTTGTCGATTTCAATCAACGTGTGCGGAAGCGGGGCGGTTTCCATTTGCCCAATGCGGCGCGAAAAAGAGTTTTCAACACACCCAGCGGTCGAGCCATGTTTACCGTTCATGCGCTCCCTGTACATGAACTGCGAGCTGATCAGTTCATGATGATGACGATCCGGAGCCATGACCAGTTCAACACATCGATTTACAGCCTGAACGATCGCTACCGCGGGATCCATAACGGCAGGAGGGTCGTTTTACTGAACGCAGACGACATGCAAGCGGCGGGGCTGCTAGCTCATCAAAGGGTCGATCTCGTGAGTCACTTTGATTGTGAAGAGCGGCTCGCGGCCAATTTCACAGTTGTACCGTATGACATTCCACGGCGATGTGCGGCAACCTATTTCCCTGAAGCAAACGTGCTGGTGCCATTGCGCAGTGTTGCTGAGAAGAGCAACACACCAGCCTCGAAATCCGTCATTATCACTATCAGACCATCGGCTTAAAGAGTAGATGCCCATTCAATCCGCTAAACAGGACGCCTTAATCAAAGCGGAGCTATATGCGAACCTCGCGGCTCAACTTCGCAACCTGGTTGAAGGAGAGCGCGACTTAGTTGCTAACGCCGCAAACGTCTCAGCTCTCGTCTATCACTCGTTGCCGGATCTGAACTGGTCCGGCTTCTATCTTTACAAAGATAATGAATTGGTGTTGGGACCGTTTCAGGGTTACCCGGCCTGTGTGCGGATTGGTTTAGGGAAGGGTGTGTGCGGCACAGCGGCGCTGTTGCGCGAGACCGTGATCGTGGCAAACGTGCACGAGTTTCCCGGACACATAGCTTGCGACAGCGCGTCCAACTCCGAGATCGTTGTACCGCTTTTGAAGGAAGGCCGTTTGCTCGGCGTGTTTGACGTCGACAGCCCTTCTTTTGGCAGATTCGACGAAGCTGACGCGCAGGGACTGAATGACCTGATGACGATCTTTGTTAAATCGATCGATTCTTAGTTCGTGTAATTTTGTGGATCCCTAAAGCAAAAAAGCTTGATCCACGCGCATCACACGAAGAAGAAAGACCTTGCTCTTAAACGAGAGTTAGATTCCGAACGAAGAGGCATTATGATTAACCTTCGCAGGGCAAATGAACGCGGACACTTCAATTTTGGCTGGCTCGACACCTATCATACATTCTCATTCGATCAGTATTACGACCCGAAGCACATGTCATTTCGCAGTTTGCGAGTGATTAATGAAGATCGGGTGGCACCGGGCCGTGGCTTCCCCTCGCATTCCCATCGAGACATGGAGATTGTTACTTATGTTCTTGAAGGAGCGCTCCGGCACCAGGACAGCATGGGAAACGGCTCGGTCATCCGACCCGGCGAGGTGCAGCGGATGACTGCGGGCACAGGAGTGACGCACAGTGAAGCGAACCCTTCAGACAACGAATCACTGCACCTGTTGCAAATCTGGATTCTACCCGATAAGAAAAATCGGCAACCGGAATACGAGCAGAAAATGTTTAGCAAGGACGAGAAGCAAGGCCGTCTGCTGCTGATTGCTGCGAATGATGGACGCAACGGCGCAGTGACTATCCATCAGGACACGCAAATTTATGCCGCCCTGCTTGACGTTGGTGACTCGATAAAGCACGAATTGGCGCCTGGCCGGCACGCCTGGATTCAAGTTGCGCGAGGCGCAGTCACGCTGAACGAAAAACCTTTGGACCAGGGGGACGGCGCGGCTGTCAGCGACGAGCCGCTCATCGAAATTGTTGGACAGGCGCCCGCGGAAATCCTGCTTTTCGATTTGGCGTGACGGGATCGCTCAGTGCAAGCGATCCGGAGGCGCTCAACTCGATACAGTACGTTGTTCGTGCTTCTTTCGTGTGATTTCGTGGATCGTAATGGTCGTGCACAATAAAAAACGATCCACGAAATCACACGAAATGAACACGAACATTCAGTAAAGTTGAGTGTCGCATCCGGTCGCTGCGCTCGCGGTACTGTACTTGAGTGGCGGCATCCGGTCGCTACGCTCGCGGCATTGTAACGAGTTGAGTGGTAGCATTGTTCTCACAAATGGAGGGTCGAAATGGAAGCTACGAGAGTTACTGTCGACGAGATACGAGAGAGAATGGCCCGAGGGGAGCAATTTGCTTTCGTTGATACCAGGAATCCCAAAGCCTGGGCCGAAGCCGATATGAGATTGCCAGGAGCGATTCGGGTGCCCGCAGATGAAGTCGAGAAACATCTTGCGGAGATCCCAAAGGATCGGACTGTAATCACCTACTGCACTTGACCGCACGAGGGATCCAGCGCCAGTGTGGCGCAAAAACTAACCGCTCACGGCTTTCGGAATGTGCACCCACTTTACGGCGGATTTGACGCGTGGAAAGATGCAGGTATGCCGTTGGACAACAAATCGTCATAAATTCAGTTTTGCCCGCGCTCCATTCGCTTTAATCGGTACCGGCCGCGCGCCGCCGTTACAAGCCCTGCCGGACGTCCTGCGCCTCGAATTGAGGCGCCCAATGGGTCTTCTCACCCAGTTGTTCAGCGATTACTGTAATTAACACTTGAATCCCGCTTCGAAAGGCATGTAATCTCTCTTCCGTGTCTTATCTTCCGGGAATTCAACTTGCCCAGTTCGAAACTGCCCAGCACCTCTCCGGTACGGAAGATGGTCTGCAACCGCATTTCTAAGGTAAACCGATAATGGCGATTCAAGGCACTCTGACCACAATGAGTGTCTCTGATCTCCTCCAGTTTCTGGCTGTGGGGAGAAAGACGGGGACACTAAAATTCAGTCACCATAAGGTGCTGAAAGGAATCTATTTTGAAAATGGAGTAATCGTTGGCTCAACTACAAATGATCCCAAAGAGTACCTGGGACAAGTTCTAATTCATTACGGCAAGTTAACCGAGGCCCAGCTTCAAGTTGCGATGGAGACGCAGCGTAAAGGGGACGCCGGCAGACTGGGCCAGATTCTGGTCGCGCAGGGGGTGCTCAAAGAATCGGAAGTGGCCGGCGTGCTCAAGATCAGAACGTTAGACATAATCTACGATCTGTTTATCTGGAAAGAAGCGCATTTTGAGTTTGTCGTGGGCGAACCTCTGCCTGCTGATTTCACCCGGGTCGAAGTTGAACCGACCCTCGTGATCATGGAAGGGATTTATCGCGCCGACGAATTGATGCGTTATCGCACTTTAATCCCCTCGGACCGGACCGTAATGGAATTGGGCTCGGGCTGGACTTCATCACTCAGCGTTGGCAAGGACATTCGCCAGATTCTGTATTTTGTCGAGAAGCGCATGTCAGTAGCTGAGATTTGCTACAACATGCACGCATCGTCTTTTGATGTGTACGCGCAATTGTATGATCTCGTCAATAAAGGTCTGGCAGTTGTTGCCGGCGAGCTGCCCGAGATTCCTGATCCGATAAGTGAAATGCCCAATCTGCCGGAAGGAGCTTCGGAACTGCTTCTGCTGGCCCGTACTGAACTGACCAACAACAATGCTGAGCGAGCACTTTCGGTAATTCATACCGTGCTGCGCCGCGAACCCAAGAACTCCGCCGCCCAGACCCTCATGCTCGAGGCCGAATCAAAGTACATGCGGCAGGTTTATTCCAGGCTGTCTCCGACTGCGGTGCCGAGACTGCTGGTCAATCCGGAGGACCTCTCACATAAAGAACTTGGACCTCAAGAGGGGTTTGTTCTCTCGCGCATTAATGGGGAATGGGACATCCAATCAATCCTCTCTATTTGCCCATTCCGCGAGGCTGACAGTTTGCGGATGATCAAGATGCTTCTGGACGACGGCATCATCGGACTTTAAGACAGTTTATTTAGGCCGCAGTCAGCGCTCGGTGAATTATCAATGTCCCAGGACGTACCAAGCCACGTAAACGCACTAGACCGTGAGGTCAAGCTTGAGTTCCTTCAACGGCGTCCATGACCAGCGCCGCTGCCCCGCTGCATCAAGAGGTAACGACCGCCCGCTGGCGCGTGCTTGCGCTGCTCTCACTCGCCGAACTATTGAGCATGTCGCTGTGGTTCAGTGCCTCGGCAGTTGTGCCCGCCTTGCGCGCAGAGTGGAACCTGGGTAACTCGGCCGCCGGCTGGCTCACAATAGCCGTGCAGCTGGGATTTGTTTGCGGCACCCTCTTGAGCGCCCTCATAAACCTGGCCGACATCCTCCACGCCCGTAATCTCTTCGCAATAGCAGCGCTTGCCGGCGCCGCAATCAATGCCTGTTTTGCCCTATTTGCTCAAGGACCCATTGCCGGAATCGCGCTGCGCTTTTTGACCGGCATGTGTTTGGCGGGCGTATATCCACCCGGCATGAAAATCATGGCCGGATGGTTTCGGCAATCACGCGGGATGGCCCTGGGGATACTAGTCGGAGCGCTTACGTTGGGAAAGGCTTCTCCTTATCTGATCAATGGAGTGGGAAGCGCGCAGTGGCGGCACAACGTACTGTTCGTTTCGTTACTCGCGGGGCTTGGCGGTCTGGTTGTCCTCTTCTTCGTGGGCGATGGACCATACGAATTGCCTCGCGCGCATTTCGACGGGACACAGATTATTAAGATCTTCAAGAATCGAGCCGTGCGTCTCGCGAACTTTGGGTACTTTGGGCACATGTGGGAACTGTACGCGATGTGGACCTGGACCCCGGTCATGATTCGCGCGAGCCTTGCAGAGCGGGGAAATAATCAGCAACTGGCTGAAGTCGCATCGTTTCTGGTTATCGGATGCGGAGCGCTCGGATGTGTCATTGCGGGATTAATCGCGGACCGCGTCGGGAGAACGCTGGTCACTTCGTGGGCCATGGTTATCAGCGGAAGTTGTTGCTTATTGATAGGTCTGTTTTTTGGCGCCCATCCGGCTTTTCTGCTCGCCATCGCGGCTATTTGGGGAGCGAGCGTGGTAGCGGATTCAGCCCAGTTCTCAACCTGCGTAACGGAACTTGGCGAACCACAATACATGGGCACTGCCTTGACCATCCAAACATGTCTTGGTTTTCTTCTGACAACATTCTCAATTGAGTTGGTGCCCAAGGTGGTCAACCTAATCACTTGGAGATATGCTTTCGTGATTCTGGCGCCTGGCCCTCTGTTTGGAGTCTGGGCGATGCTGAAACTCCGCGGCTTGCCGGAAGCGGCAAGGATCGCGAATGGGAAGAGATAATTGCGGAATAAGAATTTCGGATTGCGGATTGCGGATTTCGGATTTCTTCTCCCGCGGCAATAGGGTTGAGTCTTAGAGGATCCGACGCGCCAACACGAAATCCGCAATCCGCAATCCGAAATTCTTTCTCGGCCAGCTTGCCAAAAAAGTTTTCTGCGTGTACCTTCGCCTCATGAGGCTCTTGATGTTCCTTCGTTAACTACTGAGTCGATCTCAGGCTTCGCCACTTCCGTGTCGCATGGCGAAACGGGCGTGGTGTTTCGGCAGCCGCCAACCCTGGTCGCTGTGCCTGGCAGATCCACTCGGCTCCTCTGGTAAATCCCCAAATCAACCGTTTTTTGTTTCCAGCACGCGTTTGTCGATCAACGCGCAGGTGATCTTATGAAGTACCCAGCCATTGAGGTTTATAACCTGAAAAAGAGTTTTCGAAAGCGTAATGGCTTTTGGAAGGCCAAAAGGTCATGGGCCCTGGACGATGTTTCCTTTACCGTGGGGCAAGGTGAGACGTATGGCCTGTTGGGGCCAAACGGCTCGGGTAAATCGAGTCTGATCAGGATTCTGTCGACGCTCTTGATCGCCGACTCGGGAGAGGTGCGTCTATTGGGCCATGCGTTGCCCGAAGAGCAGAAAGCGGTGCGGCGCATCATCGGTCGCGTGAGCGTTGATGCGGCGTTCTACAAGAAACTATCCGCGCGTGAAAACCTGCTCTATACGGCATTGCTTTACGGCCAAAAAGCCCGCACTGCCGAACGTCGGGCGCTGGACATCCTGGAGCGGCTCGGCCTCGAGGACAACAAGTTCTCGACGCCGCTGGAAGAGATGAGCCGAGGCATGCAACAGAAGATCAGTATTGCCAGGGCCCTGGTGATAAATCCGCCCTTGCTGTTGCTGGACGAGCCGACCACCGGCCTCGATCCGAAAAGCCGGCGTGATGTACAGGCTTTTCTGGAGGAGTTGCGGCGGCAGGAAGGCAGGACCATTTTGCTCACCACGCATGACATGGCTGAAGCCGAGCGCCTGTGCGCGCGCATCGGATTTCTGGCTCGCGGCAAACTGGTGGCGGAGGGAACGGCAAATCAGTTGAAAGAGTTGGCTCACGCCGAGACGCTCGATGACGCGTTCATCAAGCTGACCGGCGAAAAACTGGCGGACGAAGAAAAGGGGAATGAAGAAGTTGAAATGGTCGGGGAGGTCTAATGGAACAGACAATCAGACAAACATGGGCCTTCGTCTTTCGAGGCTATCACTTGACCCGCAGGTATCTCTCGTGGGTCATTGTGTTTAATTTCTACGCGCTGGTTACTTCGGCGACGGTGGCGTTAATCGGCGTCGCGGCACAGGACTATCAATTGACGCTCACGCTGGTTGTGGGGGCCTTGCTCTGGAACTTCATGTCAACGCTCTACAATGAAATTGCCATGTCAATCGCCTACGAGCGCTGGGAAGGGACGCTTGAATACACTTTCATGGCGCCGGTTTCGCGATTCATTCACCTGTTGGGAATCAGTTTGTTTTCGCTCTTCAATAGCATCATTCAGACTGTGATTGTCCTCGCGGGTTTGCTGATCCTTACCGATCTCAACCTGAGTGGCGCGAATCTATTGGGAGTGCTGGTTACGATCTCCATCAGCGCCGTGGCGTTCGTCGGTCTGGGTTTGATGGCCGCGGTCTTGCCGGTCATGAGTCCGGAAAGAGGTGCTGAAGCTACGCACATTTTCCAGGGCTCTTTGTTGTTGGTATCAGGGGTCTATTATCCGGTGGAAGTTTTGCCAAAATGGCTGCAACCACTGTCTGCCTTGTCTCCGGCAACGTATACTCTTTCCGCTTGCCGCAAATTGATCGGCATCGGCAACAGTGGCTCGACGAGAGAGCATCTGGTGAGTGCACCGTTGTCTGCCGTAACCAGGGAATTGGTGGTGCTGACAATCATGGGGGCAGTACTAATGCCGCTAGGGCTTTGGGTATTCGGGAAGGTTGAAATTTGGGCAAAGCGCCACGGAAAACTTAAAAGAACAGGATGAAGCTTGTAGGTATCTAACTCACAACTCGTAATTAAATGCAGAGTCCGCAAAGGCTGTCGCAAAGATCGCGAAGAGATGCGAGTTCCTGAAAGCTGGGTGCGTCGCAACCGCTTTGCGCCCTTTGCGAAATTTCTTCGCGTTCTTTGCGTTTGATTCCATCCACAAAACTTAGGGCTGCCAGGAAAGACAATGCATGGTAAAGGAAATGAAAGCTCGTAAGAAGAAAGCAGCGGACGCAGATCAGGAAGCTTTGAAAGAGCGCGTACGAAAGATAATCCGGCTCTTAAAAGGCGAGTATCCGGATGCGAAATGCAGCCTCAACCACACGAATGCTTTCGAGTTGTTGATCGCCACCATTCTTTCCGCGCAGTGTACTGACGAGCGCGTGAACATCGTCACGGCCGATCTGTTCCGCAAATATCAGAAGCCTGAAGACTACCTGGCCGTGTCGCCGAGGGAGTTGGAAAAGGATATTCGGACAACCGGCTTCTTCCGCAACAAAACCAAATCAATTCAGGGAGCAGCCCGGCTCCTGACCGACAGCTTTGGTGGCCAGGTGCCCTCCACAATGGATGAGTTACTGGAGCTCCCCGGGGTGGCGCGCAAGACAGCCAACGTCGTTCTAGGGAACGCTTTTGGTGTGAAAGCGGGAATTGTTGTCGACACACATGTCACACGACTCAGCCACCGGTTGAAGTTAACCAATGAAAAGCAGGCGGAAAAGATTGAACACGACCTGATACAGATTGTGCCGAAACGAGACTGGGTCATCTTTTCTCATTTACTGATTGCGCACGGTCGAAAAGTCTGCCGGGCTCGAAATCCGGCGTGCGACGTTTGCGTCATCGAAAGACTCTGCCCCTCGTCATTTCTAAAGACGGGAGTCATGCCAGGCAGCTAAAGAGTCGGGAGTCTGGAATCGAGAGTCTGGAGTCTGGAGTCTGGAGTCTGGAGTCGAGAGTCTGGAGTCCGGAGTCCGGAGTCTGGAGAGTCTTGGCGGTGTCTGGACTCCAAGACTTTCTCGACTCCAAGACCTCCAGACTCCAGACTCCAGACTCTCGACTCCAGACTCCAGACTCCCGACTCTTGACTCCCGACTCCAGGCCCAGTCCTAGCGCATCGAAACCAACGCCGCTACAATGGCGCGGTCAGCTCATCCTGAATCAGAGCGTACTTTAGGCTGCCGCCTGGAATGACGGTCACGATCAATTCCGGCCCTGTATCGGGCTTTATTTCATTCTCCTGTCCGCAGATATCTCTTGCCCCGCAGTCCCTACGGGAGGACATCGCGGCATGAGCAGGGACCTCCGCAATCGCACTCGCAACAGCAATCGTTTTCCCTGGAATAAACTGACTGACGAGCAGTTGCTTGACATGCGCATCTGCGATCTGCCCCTGAAAATAAAAGGATCCTTTCTTGAGCCTCATATCAAACGGCTTTACAGCGAACTAAATGAACGCGGTATTCGCTTCAAGCCGCATGTGTGGCTTGCGGAGGAATGGTTTTCGCCTGACAGAGTCCCGGGCATTGCTATTCCGTTTTACCTCGCGCATCCACGCCTGATAAAACTTGAGCGCAAGCAGATGCTGGAGGTCGAGGGTGGCACGGATACGGAGTGCATGCGCATCCTCAGACACGAGGCCGGCCATGCTTTGAGCACGGCGTTCCGGATCCATTTCAGACGACACCAGCGCGAGCTGTTTGGCTCATTCACTTTGCCCTATCCGGATTTCTACAAGCCCAAGCCGAAAAGCCGCAATTATGTTCTGCACCTACGGGCCTGGTATGCGCAGGCCCATCCTGCGGAGGATTTTGCAGAAACGTTTGCGGTTTGGTTGTCGCCGCGATCGCGCTGGCGGCGACGCTATAAAGGCTGGCCTGCATTGCAAAAGCTGGAATACATCGATGAGTTGATGTTTGAGCTTGCGGGAACCCGGCCTGTAAATCGAACGCGCACTAAAGTCGAGCCTTTGTCGGCATTGCGTGTGACCTTGCGTCAGCATTACCGGCGTAAGCGCCAGCGCTACGACTTTGAATGGCCGGCGGTTTACGATCGCGATTTGCGGCGGATCTTTTCGGACGACCCGAGATATAAATCCCGCCCCAGTGCCGCGAGCTTCATTCGCAGCGTGCGCCGCGAGGTGCGTCAAATTGTCGCTGAAGGAACAGGAGTGCATCAATACACGATCGATCACGTGCTCCAGAACATGATCGATCGTTGCCGGGAGCTGAAGCTTCGCGTAGTCACGCCAAAGCGCGAGGCGCGGAGGCGGATTATGATCGTTTTAACTGTGCAGGTCATGAACGTGTTGCATTCAGGTTATCACCGCATTGCCGTATGACGACTCAGTCCAAAAAGAAGCGGCTAACCTTAGAACCGAAGAAGAAGCTCCGGGTCATCGTCCTGGTTCACGAGGACCTCGTTCCCCCGGACACTCTTGACGGTCTCAGTGACAAAGACAAGCTGGAGGTTAAAACCGAGTACGACGTTATCTCGACCCTCAAAAACATGGGGCACGAAGTCTTTCCTGTTGGTCTATACAATCAGCTGAACGTTATCGGGAACGCTTTGATGGAACACAAACCTCACATCGCCTTTAACCTGCTCGAAGAGTTTCATGGCTATCCCTTGTACGACCAACACGTGGTCAGTTATCTGGAGTTGATGAAGCAGCCTTATACCGGCTGCAATCCTCGAGGTCTAACGCTTGCCCATGACAAAGCCCTGACAAAGATGATTCTGTCTTACCACCGTCTTCAGGTGCCGAACTTTGCGGTGTTTCCGCTGAATCGAAAAGTACAACGCCCCAAGCGGTTGAAATTTCCTCTGCTGGTTAAGTCGATCAGCGAGGAGGGCTCCGTCGGGATAGCCCAGGCTTCAATTGTGCATGACGACGAAAAGCTGACGCAGCGCGTAGAGTTCATCCATCGTCAAAACAAGACCCATGCAATTGCCGAGCAGTACATCAAGGGAAGGGAGATCTACGTAGGTCTAATCGGAAATCAGAACATTCAGACATACGCCCCGTGGGAATTGGTGATGGAAAAACTGCCTGAGGGCGCGGAAAACATTGCTACCTTGAAGGTGAAGTGGGATCCAGCCTATCAGGAACGGGTTGGTCTAAAGACCAGAGCCGCCGAGCTGACGCCGGAACAGCACAAGACGCTCGAGCGTCTGTCCAAGCGCATCTATCGTTATCTGTTTCTCAGCGGCTATGCCCGTTTGGACTACAGAATGACCGAAGAGGGGCACTTCTATTTGCTCGAGGCCAATCCTAATCCTCAGATTGCTCATAATGAAGATTTTGCTGACTCAGCAGAGCACTCAGGTGTTCCCTACGACCAGCTGCTGCAGAAGATCATGACCGTCGGGCTCAATTATCAGGGACGGCAACAAGGCTAAAAAGGTTGGCGCATCTCCGAAATCCACCCCCTATTACACCTTTGTAATAGACAAAAGGAGAAGTTGGCCCCAATGACGTTAGCACTCACCTTGCTTTTCGCTGTAAATCTCTATCGTCACGTGTCACGACAATGACTCGCTGAAAGAGATTCATCGCTGACTGCCGAATGGACCATGTAAAGAGTCGATGGAGCCGTTATCCTTCACTTTGACCCAATTGTGTCCGCAGATGGAACGATCCGAGGCGCCTGAGCAATCCCCTTAATGGTCAACTCAAAGAATTCGTGACTTCTTTTGGTTCGGATTGGAACCAACGAGTGATTCGTCACGAAACAGTCACTTTGCGTCTTGAGGCTAAGCCTTCAGGCGAGTACCATCCTTCAAGTTAGTGCCCCCTCCTCACGAACAAGACCCGATAAAGCTCGTCGAAACTGGTAAGGAGAAGCGGTCCCCTTTCTATGTTCTTACGTAAACTGTTCCCCTGTGTGCTCGCTGCCTGTTCGATCTTTAGCGTGTCGCTTACCGTACTCGCGCAAAACGCGGACCTTCGCCCAAAGCAGTTACTACAGCTCCCCGATTCGAACGAAACGACGTGTTCCCCCGATGATCCGGTGATCATCTCAGAGGTCTCGGCAGAGGATATCAAGGCTGCCACACCGGTTGCCCTTCCAAAGATTCTTCGCGGCGACACATTCCAGCAGCTAATGTCGGCGATAGACCAACGGCTTGGCTCTCCATACCGTTGGGGCGGAACCGGCCCCAATGCCTTCGATTGCTCAGGTTTTGTTTGGAGTATCTTTCAGTCGGCGGGAATCAATTTCGAGCGCGGCAGCGCTCGCACATTATGGGGACGATTTGAAGCCCCCGCACCGGAAGATCGATTCAAGTTTGGCACCTTGGTTTTTTTCAGCGGCCTTGCCCATGTGGGCGTTGTGGTTGACGAACATGGCTTTTACCATGCATCTCGACACCACGGCGTCATCTACTCGCCTTTTAACGATTACTGGCTAGCGCGCGTTGATGGGTTTCGCCGCGTACCGCTCGCCGTAACGCGAGTTACTGACTGATTCAATCCTGCAAGTGGAAAAGAACGCCGGTCGTTGTTAACACGACCGGCGTTCTTCATTTGTGAGCGCAGAAATCAGCGGTTATTGGTCAGAGTCGAAACAAAGCCTGCACGATGTTCGTCATCCAAAGCTTCCCAGACAACAATTACTTTATCGATCGCCACGAAACAGGTCTTGCTCTCGCTGTCCTTCAAGTGGAGTACGCCCCCTTCTACTTTGATCACTTCACCGCGAACACTCGACGAGCCGCCACAGTAAACATCCAGTTTCCGTCCTATAAGTTTTGCTAAGAAGTGTTCCATTGCTTGTTACCTCGAAAAGAATTCAGTTGACTGTTCGTTCGTGCTTGTTGCCGCCTTTGAAAGTAATTTTGACGAGTGGCAAAGCGTCTGGGTCGCCTTGCTGTTGTTTCTCAAACTTCAGCAGGTCCCAATAGGCGCAACGAGCGGTGTCGGGAAACTGGCGGCAGGTACCGGGCCTTGCATGGTAAATTCCGCATTGCCTGGTGGTAGTGTTGAGAAAGGTACACGCCTCGCCGAGCAACGGATCTGCCTTGCGTCGCAAGATCCGCTCTTTGTTTACTACCTTGGTAAACCGGGCAGAGGCGGCTTCTTCAGTTACGCCAAAGTATCTTGCGAGTCGAAGAACATCGCGTTTGTTAACCTGCACTCGTTCATAAACCGAGCAGCAATATGCCGGACATTCGTTACAGTCGTAGTTGGACCGTCCATTTATTCCCATGAAACCCTGGCCCCTGTTCCGCGAGATTGTTTACTTACAATTTACCGCCGGTTCGATTTCTTGTATTCCTTCAATAGGAGATCCATAAACTCAGCGCGATGATCGTAAAGACGTTTCGGCGTCCTGGGTTTATGTCTGGCTAAAGCATAAGCGGTAATGACTGGAAGCGCTACCGTTGAGTCGACATAACAAACAACAGCATCGGGCAGCCGGTCGGGATCCACTTTACCCCACGATACTGCTTCTCCGGGCGTTGCTCCGGACAAGCCGCCTGTATCAGGACGAGCATCGGTCACTTGCAGGAAATAATCGTGCCCGCGTTCGTCGATTCCCAGGACTTCCTGAATTTGCGGTTCGGTTTGCAAGAGAAAGTTCTTTGGTGATCCACCACCGAGGATGAATACGGCTGACTGTCCGCCCTTTTTCCTCTCACGCCCCACCTTACCGTCGATCAAACCACGTTTGGCTGCCAGCACAATGGCGGCCGTCTCGTTTACATCGAGAGACGGATCGAAAGCGAGCTTATTACCCTGTAATGCCTTGGCAGCGACATTCATGCCAATTGAAGAATCACCGGGAGATGAGGTGTAAATCGGCACAGCGTATTCATAGGCGACTGCGAGGAGCGACTTTCCTTGCTGACCGAGTTTTCGCTCGCGTTGGTGCACGTACCTGCCGCATAGATAGTGAAACTCCGCAGTAGACATTGGTTTCTGAAATTCTTTGCCCGTGATGATCTTGCGGAAAAAAGCATCGGTATCCAGCAACACCGAGTAGTCAAAGAAAATGTCATAGATCCGAACCACTTCTTCTTCGCGCAGCACGATGTCAGAAGTCTGCGCATTGCCCTGGTGCATTGCCAGCCCGATCCCAAAGTGCGTGTCGTGATAGAGATTGGCTCCGGTGGAAATGATCCAGTCCACAAAGCCGGCTTTAATCAGAGGAATGAGCGCGGAAATGCCGAGTCCCGCGGGCGTCAAGGCGCCGGTGAGCGAGAGCCCAACCGTTACCTGAGGCTCGAGCATCTTTTGCGTAAAAAGTTGGCAAGCCTCACGCAGACGGGCGGCGTTGTAGGCCATGAACGATTCGTCCACCAGGTCGGCGAGGGAGGTGCTCGGTGTAATAGGCGCCGGGTTGATTCTTCGCCCCTGCAAAAATTTGCTCTTCTTCTTAGCCATGTGCTTCCGGTGGTTGAGCATCAAGGATTGGAACCGTCTGCTAATCTTTGTTGCCAACCTTTTCCAGGCAGGTACGGCAGAGACAGTTCTTGTAGCGGTTCTGCAATTGGTTTCTCTCGTCAGGGGTAAGCTTCACATCCGAGCACCAACAACCGGAGAGAGTGGCGCCGCAGGTAAAATCGTTGCCGCACGCTTCGCAGACCGACGGTTCCTTCCAGCGGTCACTGATAAGTACGGCCATCGCTTTTAGAGTTTTATTCACTTAACTTACCTGACTCATGCCGGTCGCGGATTCAGATTCAGCTTTCTTTACGCGCAAACGCCCGATGCGGCGCTCATCCGCCTCGAGCACTTTTACTTCCAGCCCGCGAAACGTCAAACACTCGCCCGCAAGGGGTACCTTTCCCGATTCGCTGGTTACGAGTCCGGCAATGGTCGTAAAGTCATCCGCTTCGATCTCCATACCGAAGAGCCGCTCAATTTTACCGATTTCGGTTGAACCGATTACTTCGTACGAGCCATCGCCTTGTTCGACGATCTCCTGTAACTCCTCACCACCAATATCTTCATCCTCAATCTCACCAACGATCTCTTCCAAAATATCCTCGACGGTTACCAGACCCGACACGCCGCCATATTCGTCAATCACCATGGCGAGCTGCACGTGGGCCTTTTGCATTTCTTCCAGCAGATGATCGACCGGCTTGGTTTCGGGAACAAAATAGACTGGCCGAATCAACGGCGCTATCGGTTGATTCTCTTTTCCATCGGCCCACAGTTGCAGCAGATCGCGAACGTAAATTATTCCCTCAACGTTATCCATCTGGTCGCGATAGACCGGCAAACGCGAATACTTGGACTCGATTATCACATCGCGCGCCTCGCGGACGCTGGCAGTGTCAGGCAGAGCCACGATGTCCGGGCGCGGAGTCATCACCTCGCTCACACGTGTATCGCCAAACTCGATAATGGATTGAATCAATTCTCCTTCCTGCTCTTCGAGAATCCCTTCCGCTTCACCCACATCTATCAACGCTTGCAGGTCGCCGCCGTCGTCGTCATCTTCTTCGTTCGCGCCGTTTTCCAAATCTTGCTCCTTTCGCTTTGAGCGATCGAAGAGTTTTTGAAAAGGATCGGCAATGAACGCCATCAGGGGAAAGAATGGACGAATCACGGGGAGAAGAAACAGCAGGGTTGCTTCGGGATTTTGCGCCGAAATGAACAGTGGCACGAGTTGACGGAAAACCCCGGCAAGGATCAGACCCGCTACGAGCCCGACCAGCACAAAGCGGGGATCCGAAAAAATGCTCAACGAGATTGAGGTTATCAGGACCGCTACTACCACGAGGAGGATCTGGATGGTCGCGGAAATCGCAAAGCCAAAGCGGGCCCTGTTTTCCAGCACCTGCTTCAGAAAGGCCTTGGATCGCAGTTCAGGCCTTTCCTCGGCTTCTGCGGTTAGACGATGGAGGCCGATGTCGCTCAGCTGGCCAAAGGCCATGTCTACAGTTGCCAGCAGGCACAACACCACCAGCAGCGTGAGCGTCAAGCCTATTTCAAGTTCCATAGATAACTAATGGTAAAGGGTAAACGGTCCATTGTCAGTAGTGAGCGAGCAATTTGGCTCAGATCCCCAGCTTCCTCCTGAAGCGCAGCTCCAATCGATCCATCTCACCGTCATCTGTTTCATGATCATACCCGCAGAGGTGCAACAAGCCGTGCAGAATAAGCTGTGCTATTTCCAGCTCGAACGCTAGGCTGTTTGCGCGGGCCTGTTCTTCAGCCTGTTCAACGGCAATCGCTATGTCGCCCAGGGTCTTGTCCGCGGAATCCGTAACCGCATCCTCAGCAGTTGGAAATGAAAGGACATCGGTGACCTGGTCCAGTCCGCGGAAGCGTTTATTGAGCTCGCGTATACGCCTCTTGGATACAAAAGCTATCGTCACACTCTGCTGATCCCTGCCGATAACTCCTAATGCTTTTTGGGCAAAACCCGCCCAGTGTTTCGGATCGATCTTTCTGTGCCGCTGCCGATTGACGACCTCGATCATCACTGAGTCCTGGTTTGCTTGTTTTTAGATGTGACTCTTCTTGGAGTGTTCTTCGTACGCCTTGATAATCATCTGGACCAGCTTATGACGAACCACGTCTTTTTCGGTGAAATAGATAAACTCGATTCCCACCAGATTCGAAAGCACCCTTTCAGCCTCGATCAGGCCGCTTCTTTTACCTGTGGGCAAATCGACCTGGGTGACGTCGCCGGTGATCACGGCTTTTGAGCCAAAGCCGATCCTCGTCAGAAACATCTTCATCTGCTCGCTGGTCGTGTTTTGCGCTTCGTCGAGAATGATAAATGCATCAGAAAGTGTGCGACCGCGCATGAAGGCAAGGGGAGCTACCTCGATAACGCGCTTTTCCAGCAGCCTCGTCACGCGGTCATAATCGATGAGATCGAAGAGGGCGTCATACAGCGGTCGGAGATACGGATCTACTTTGTCCTGGAGATCACCCGGCAGAAATCCGAGTTTTTCGCCTGCTTCAACGGCAGGGCGAGCGAGCACAATTCGATTGACTTGCTTCTGGATCAGCGCCTGCACCGCCATGGCTACCGCCAGGTACGTTTTGCCGGTTCCTGCTACACCGATGCCAAAGACAACGTCGCGGTCCTGAATAGTCTGGATATACCTTCGCTGGGTAGCCGACTTGGGTGCGACCTGTTTTTTGCCCGAGGGATTAAAACGGGCTTTGGTGAAGTAATCGCGGAGACTAAACGCTCGATCTTCGGCAATCTGCGCGAAAGCTTCGCGTAGTTCCTTGTCTGTGAATTGGCGACCTTCTTTGAAGAGCGCGGAAAAATCCTCAAGAATGTTTTCCGCTGTCTCAACGTCTTCCGGGCCGCCATCGATAGAGACATCCTGGCCGCGTGCATTTATTCGCACATCCAACAGCGATTCGAGATACTTGATATTTTGGTCGTGGACGCCGAAAAGCGTTTCCAAACCCCTTGGCGGCAACTCAATCTTCTTCAAAAGCTGGATCTATCTCCTTTGCGTTCAGGGACGGGGTTGGAAGGGTGCCGAGAGGTAGTATTTTGGCCGGACCGTGTTAGGCATATCGTGCACGGACGCTACTACAGCGCTCGTGCGCCTGTCAAACCCGAACCATTTTCGATGCTGCCCCAATTTGTAGGGGCGGCCCTCCGTGGCCGCCCTGAGCCGCCGAATGATCTTTCATTGGGGGCGGCCACGGAGGGCCGCTTACAGATTAGGGCACTACCCAATTTTCCGGCAACCTGTCTTGTATGAGTTGGCCTTGAGGGGGCGAGAATGGGTCCTGCCCAAGTCCAGCTGTTTCGTCCTTATTAGGGCAATAATATACTTGACGAATCAGCTTGCCCTATCGTATCCTTTCGTATTATGGAAATACCAAAAACTCTCCAAGAGGCGATTGTATTCTTCTCGAATCCACGTAATTGCCTCGACTACATGGTGGCGCGACGTTGGCCCGATGGCGTTATCTGTCCGACTTGTGGCCGCGATGATGCCAGATTCCTTGAGCGTCAAGGTAAATGGCAATGTAAGAGCGTTCACAATCGCAGGCAGTTTAGCGTCAAAGTTGGCACTATCTTTGAGGACTCGCCGCTTGGCTTGGACAAGTGGCTGACTGCGGTTTGGATGATTACCAATTGCAAAAACGGTGTTAGTTCTTACGAGGTCCATCGCGCTATCGGTGTCACGCAAAAGTCCGCTTGGTTCATGCTTCACCGAATCAGATTGGCCATGCACACCGGATCGTTTGCAACCAAACTTAGCGGCCACGTCGAGGTGGATGAAACGTTTATAGGTGGCAAAGCACGGAACATGCACAAGCACGTGCGCGAGCGTCGCATTCAAGGGACTGGCGGATCGGGAAAGGTTGCTGTGATGGGATTGCTTGAGCGCCACGGCGAAGTCCGCACGATGGTTGTCAGCAACGTTAAGCGTAAGCAGCTGCATGGCGAGATTGCCAGGCATGTAGAAGGCGGTTCGACTGTTTATAGCGATGGATTTAGATCCTATGAAAAGCTCGCGGAAGAATACATGCACAAGGTCATTGACCACGCGGAAAAGTACGTTGACGGCATTGTTCACACAAACGGCATTGAAAACTTTTGGTCTTTGCTCAAAAGAACAATTGGTGGCACCTATGTATCTGTCGAACCGTTTCATCTTTTCCGTTATCTGGACGAACAATCGCTGCGTTTCAATGCTCGCAAAGGGACTGATGGCGACCGTTTCAAGGCCGTCACCGAACAATTGATTGGAAAGCGTCTTACGTTGAAAGAACTCACTGGAAAACTCCAAGACGACGATAAATTATCGTGCTAGCCAACGCGCTTTTTACGGACGCGAGAAACGTGGGAAGTAGAAGTAACGCGCTTCCTTTTACGCTTCCCTTTGTTTTGCTTCTCTTCTTCCAATTTCTTTTGTAACTCGGAATAAGGGACGGCTAGAAGTCCGTCCATTACTTTGTCGAATTTGTCGAATTCATTGGTGTTTTTGGTTTTCATGGATGTTACTAAGAATTGCTTAAACTATGGTTGGACCCGGCCCTACCCCACAATCAAATAAGGGCGTTGAAGACACACTTGAGACGTTAACAACGAACCTTGAGACGTTAACCACAAACGTCGCTAGACTACATAAGCCCTCTTGGCAGTTTTGGCTACCCTTTTTTCATGTCCATCCTTGCTCTTATCATCGCGACTCTTGCGTGGCTACGGCCCGTTGCTCAAGCGCCCGTATTCTCTGGTCCGACTTATCTATCCACACCACCACCCGTAAGCCCAGAACAACCACCGCCAAGCCAAGTATCACCACAGACGCCATAAGGCCTTTTACTAAGAAGTTTGTTGTAACCATGACATCTAACACAGACCCACGAATTCAAAAAGCATTTAACCGCATTCAGCAAATTCTGGACACGCACGTCTTAGATCAACCTGATCAGAATCCGCTACAAGAATCTGCCTTCATCGAGATATTGATTCGGCTTGATGAACTATTGGCTGTTGTTAACAAATTAGGCAAACGAATTTCTTTTACTCACGATCTTAAACTTTTCCCTAATGTCCGAGACATTACCGACACCATCAAGGCGTGTCGTCATGCTGTCTGTCACGTTCGTGGTCGCCACCAACTCGCCAACGCCACGGGCAATCCAAAGCCAGAGCATACACCACTCAAGCCCAGCGACTACCACGTTGAATTTAACGCAGCGTGGGGCAAGGGCGTTCTATTTGAAACCCTTAATTTCAAACTCGAATCAGATCATAATGACGACATCGCAATCTTTTACGGTGCCCATCGTCTCTACTTGAAACGTCACATCATTCGAGCGTTTCAAGAAGCAAAGGCAATCCTTGACGCTTAGCATCATGGTAGGCCGTGATCAAACCAGCAACCTTTAATGCCTCGTCGTCATAAAACGGCGAATCGACGATGTCGAAAACGTACTCAACAGTCTTCTGAAGATCGGCGTCCAGTTTGTAAAAATCACTGGTCGGAGGGAAACACGGATCCGCCACGGGTAAGAACCACCTTCCCTTGGCGAGCGAAATTTTACGTTATCTTTGATTCGCCAAGTATGTTCTTACCCTTATTAGGGTTTTTTCTCTGAGCCTTGAAGACGCGCACGCCGGTCTGCCTCTGCGAACAATGCCTCGTCATCGATAGACTCGAGCGCGGTCTTATTTTCAGAACGCAATTCCACCGGTTTCTTTTGTTGCTCTTGGCCTTTTTCTTCCGACTCTTCCAAGCCCTCTTTGAAAGAGCGTTTGCTTTGCCCCAGCGCCTTAGCTAACTGCGGTAACCTGCTGCCGCCGAAAAGGAGAAAGATTACTCCAACAATAAGAACCCAAATCATTGGATTCTCTGGAAGAAATAGTATGAACATAACTCCTATCCTTTGAAAGATGATAATTAAGTGTCTGCCAACCAACTGGCTATGATTGAAATTGTAACTCGAACTGGTTACAGACCAACATGAGGCGCCTGCTAGTTGTCACCCATTCGCCACCTGAGGTGGTAGAAACAGTAACGATTAGAGGTTATTTAGACCTCTCTCCGGCCCTCAAAGAGTGCTTTAATCTCATCTACTTTCCAACCAAAGCCATCTGCCATAAGGTTTGCTTGCTCCAGACCGTATGTTCCGTCGTACATTCTGGCCAGAAAAGTCAATTTGACTAGCAACAAACTAGTGGAGCACTACCCGGTCCGTTGCCAGCTTGACAGCCCCCCGGGCCGTCCCTATACTCCGTCACTTGTGCGTTGCGGCCTGGTCCTGTCTTAGGTGACTAGCCAGTGGTCGGCCGGGCATCGCGTTTAGTTACGGAGATTGTGAATGCCTAATCATAAATCAGCAGAAAAGCGAATGCGCCAAAATGAGCGGCGCCGTGCGATCAACAAGGGCAATCGGACGCGTGTGCGCTCTTCAATCAAGAAGTTGCGCGGGGCGCTCGAGGGTGGCAACGCCACGGAAATCAACGAATTGTTGCCGACAACTATTTCGACCATCGATAAAGCAGTGCAGAAGGGCGTTTTGCACAAGAACGCGGCCGCGCGTCACAAGTCGCGGTTGACCCAGCACGCCAACGCAGCCGGAACGAAATAGTCAAAAATCAAATTTTTGCACATGGGAGGCGGATCGATATTTCGGTCCGCCTTCGCTTTTTACATCTGCCACTCTACTTCCGAAACTCTTACTGTGTAAAAAACTCTGAGGAGCCTGCAGTCGCGACTGAACAATTCAAGCGGAGTAAATTCGCAGGTGGGGAAGGGGGCAGTCGTTAGGTTCAAGGTTCGATAAGTTTCAAGGCGCCCCCGCTCAAGCTTGAATGCCAGTGCTTATCGCTTTCACTAGCCTCTGAGTTTACTGCATTGACTGATTGATTCGATGATGAAGCCTCGGAAACTTGAGCGGGGGCGACTTGACCTTACCGAACTTTGAACCTAACGACTGCCCCCTTCCCGACCTGCGAATTTGCGCAGCTTGAGTTGTCTAGTTGCGACTGCGCAGGTTCTTCAGTGTTTTGACTCAGTCCTGCTGTGGGCGGGATTTGAACTTTTTGTGCAAAGCCCCTTCTTTGGTGATTCAAAGCAAGGAGAAAACAGATGAGTTTTCCGTACCAGTCGAGAAGTGAGATCGAAGCGGTAGTCCAGGGATTTGAATCGTGTAGCACGGCAAAGGACCAGTTTCCTCACCAAAGCCACCTCACCGTGGCCACTTGGTACCTTCACGATTCAGGCCTTGATCAGGCAACGGAAAAAATGCGTAAAGGACTCTTTCGCTTTCTGGAGCACCACGGCGTCGGTCAGGAGAAGTACAACGAAACGCTGACGATCTTTTGGCTGAAAGTCATCGACAACAAACTTAAGGAACTGAGTGCGGATCTTTCCTTGCTCGAACTTACAAATTCGGTTATCAGCGCGCTGGCGAATGCCCGTATCGTTTTTGACTATTACAGTATGGAACTGTTGAACTCGCCAGAGGCAAAACGCAAATGGATCGAGCCCGATCTGAAGAGAATTGCTTGACCATCCGGTAGCAGGGACGTTGACTTTGCGCCACAAAGGTATTTACGATGCACTGCACTTTGGGAACACTGGGCGGGGCAAGAGCTGTCAGCCGAAGAGGGATATGACTATGAAGCGGGCACTGATGGTTATGCTTTTAGGTGTGGTCATGCCCATTTCGCCATTGGCGCAGGGGGCCCCTCGGAATCCCGGTGTCAATATGTTGGATGCTATAGCTGCTGGACCTACCGATCCGAAGGAATTCGAGGCATGGATGGATCAGTTTCTGGCCGATTACCTCAAACGCTCCTCTGTAAGTCTAGGGTTTGTACTCGTCAAGGATGGCAAGATTTTCTTTCAGAAAGGATACGGTTACGCCGATGCTGAAAAGAAAACTCCCGTCGTCCCCGATCAAACACTTTTCTACGCGGCGTCAGTCTCCAAGCTTACGATTACGCGGAGCAGAACGTATTTCACCCGCCTCGTAGGACTCGTTGCCGATACACATGTGGTGTCGAACGGTGACGGGACGTTGACCCTCCGGCTCCCTCCGCTGGGATCCAAGAGCCTGCGGATGGTTGAGGTCGAGCCGCTTCTGTTCAGAGCGGAAGGAGGCTTCTACATCAATTTTGGTGAGGATGGAAAGGGAAATATCACTCGGATGTTTACTAGCGGCTCGATCAAGGACCCGACTGCCTATGACAGACTGCGATGGTACGAGAGTGGGTTGCTCCATGCCGGACTTGGAGCAGCA
>DASQPD010000172.1:0-33927 GCA_035644135.1 Pyrinomonadaceae bacterium | reverse complement strand
AAACGCGCAGACCATGCCGCGGAAGTTGCCCGGCACGCGGTTGTTCAGCACATCCAGCCAGAAATCGTAACCGCCTTGATCAGGATCTCGTCTGAGGTAACCGAAGTACTGCATCAGCACAAACGCGCCGTTGTACTCGCGTGTTTCAAACGCAGGGATCTCGATCACGTCCAGCAACACTTGCGCACGAGTCTTGCCGTTGTTGTTCATTGCATCGATCTCTTGCTGTCGTTCAGTAGTGAATGGCGTTAGGCCTGCGGTATCGAACAGCTGGTTCACAAACTGCGCGTTTGTCTGAGTGACCGGGTAAGCCTGCAAAAACGCCGACCGCTGCACAAACGCATTCGCAAAGTTGACCGTGCTCTGCGGCAACCCCGGACCCGGCACCAGCAAGCTGCGATCTGCCATGAATTGCGTAAAGGCTAAATTCGCTCGAGTGGGTCCACCGGGCCAGGTGCCGAACGCCGCCCGGTGTATGCGATAGACCACGTAACCGGTTTCCTGAAACTCCAGCTCGATGAAGAAGGCTGCGGACACATCGATGCGCCGGTTGTGTATGCAGCGCAAGTCAGTGCCACACTGTGTGATGTTTCCGGTCCAGTAGTCCCAACCACCCGGATCAGGTTCGCGATTCAGAAAGTCGAGATATTGCTGGCGAATGAATGTCCGCGAGTCGTCGATAGGATTCGCGGGTCCAATTGCAAAGAAGGCGCTCTTAACCGGGCTCGTCACCCACCCGCTCTTCCAAGCATTCGCCTTCAGTGTGACACTGTGGTCGATCTGAATTGATGCTCCGGACGCAATAACGGGATCGAATTCCGTGGGACTACTTCCATTCGTGGTGTAATGAATCGTAACCCCGGTAGCTTGTATTGTGATAGGTCTGGGTGCAAGCTGATCACTAGAGTTTCCAAACCCGAGTTGTCCGGAGTCATTAGCTCCCCATACGAACGTCGATCCGTCAGGCGCCATTGCGCCGGTATTACTAATGCCAGCAGTGATGGTTGCCATTGTAGAGAGATTCAATTGGGTTGGATTGGGTTGAAGTTGAGGACCACCATTTCCCAATTCGCCACGTCCGTTGCTTCCCCAGGCCCACACTGAACCATCGGCGCGTCTCACGATGCTGTGATAACTGCCGACCGTGACAACCGAAACGTTCGAAAGTCCGGGGACTTCAGCTGGGGTTGCATGCCTTGCGCCATCTATTTGGCCATTGCCCAACTCGCCTGACTGATTTTCCCCCCAGGTCCATACTGAACCATCGCTGCGCAATGCTTCAGAGAACAGACCACCGGCGTCTATAACAGTCACGCTCGTCAGGCCGGTTACCTGAACCGGAGTCAACCGCTCGAAAGCCGATGAACCATCGCCAATTTGACCAAAATTGTTTTCGCCCCAAGCCCAGACGGTTCCATCACTTCGCAGTGCGAGATTGTGATTAAATCCTGCCGCAATTTTGACAATGCCTGTCAATCCAGCAACTTGAACCGGAGTCGAGCGATCGGTCTGTGATCCATCACCGATTTGGCCGCGGTTGTTTGCTCCCCAAGCCCATACTGAACCGTCGGATTTCAGCGCTAGTGTATGTGAAGCACCGGCTGCGACAGCTATTACATTAGTCAAGGTTGTCACCTGAACAGGGCTAGTGCGGAACTGGCCCACAATGATGTTCGGTCCAATGCCCAGCTGACCGTTGAAATTCGCTCCCCAGGTCCATAACGTCCCATCACTCTTTAACGCCACGTTGTGGCTCGCGCCGGCAGAAGCAGTTTGAACGCCGGCGATTAGTGTCTGGACCGGCGGGGTTCGGTTTGTGCCACTACCTCCAATTCCAAGTTGGCCGGCATCGTTTCTACCGCTCGCCCAGATTGTTCCATCCGACATGAGCATGAGCGAATGATTCCATCCGAATGCGAACGCGCTAATTGCGGCATCAGCTGACGGACATCTCATCGTAACAGTTTGAGTTGAAGTAAAAGTGCCACCGTCGGGGTTAAAGCTGGGCATCAAGACTTCACCGATTGGTGGCGGAGGTACCGGCGCTGCGGTCACTTCATATGGGTGGCTCCTACTGCTGCCGGCATCTCCCAATATCCCGGAACCCCACGACCAGACATGGCCGCTCGAACTCAAAGCCAGAGAAATCTTTTCACGCGAAGCGATCGCTACGATATTACTTATCCAGACAACTTGACGTGGAGTTGGTTTGGCATTGGAGTCCGTGAGATCGCCAAGTTTTCCATTGAAATTACTTCCCCAGCTCCATGCAGTTCCATCTGAGCGCAGCGCAAGTGAATGCTCATAGCCGCAAGAGACAGCAGTCACGTTTGTAATTCCAGTTTGAACCGGTCGCGTGCGGCTCAGCATCGTGCCATCGCCGACTTGCCCATAAGAATTACCTCCCCAAGCCCATACATTGCCATTACCGGTTAATGCGAGTGTATGTCCATTGCCGCCCGCCACCGCAGTCACTCCACTCAGACCAGAGACCTGCGTCGGCGTCGGATGATCCCACAGTGTTCCATCACCCAGCTGGCCCGATTCATTTCTGCCCCAGGCCCAAACCGTTCCATCCGACTTCACTGCAAGTGAGTGCCCCTCACCGCAGGCAATCGAAGTTACTGAGTTAAGACCACCAACTTGGACCGGCACCAGACTGTTAGCTGTGTTACCTGTTCCGAGTTGTCCTCGCGAATTATTGCCCCAGGCCCAAACTGTACCGTCATTGCGCAATGCGAGCGTGTGACTCTTTCCCGCAGCGATTGTGATTACGTTCGTTAATCCTGGAACGGGGCCGGGTGTGGTTCGGTTGGTTAAGGTCCCGTCGCCAAGCTGCCCTTCAAAATTTGAGCCCCATATCCAAACCGTCCCATCCGTTCTCAAGACCACTGAGAACACTAGACCACCATCAGCTTTTGCGACATTCGTAATACCATTTATGGGGTTTGGCGTTGAAAAAACGGTTGTGCCTGCCAACTGTCCAAACTGATTGCTACCCCAACCGAGGAGATTTCCGCTTGGCAGCACCGCCAGAGAATGCTCATATCCAGCTGCAATTGACGAAACTCCGGTCAGTGGATTCGGATTTGGATTCAGACCGTTGAAACTGCTAGCAACGCTGTTGGAGTTAGTGGCAGGGTCAAATGTCAAACTATTGATGTTCCAATTCGTAGTGTAAGGAAAGAAACGAGCCCTCGGGTCGTTCGACCGCGTCGCATTCACCACTACATCGAACGCAGTCGAAGAATTCGGAGCCAAGGTTCCAAGGTAAGCGGTAACCTGACCGCCTCCGCTCGTCGAAGTGGCGGAACACTGTCCCGCCATGCAAGAGACAAAGCTAAGCTCCGACGGCAATGAGCCACTAACCGTGACACCATTCGCTGGATTTGGACCAACGTTCGTTGCATTAATCGTTATTGTCGTATTCTGGCCGACGAGAGCAATACCAGGATTAACTGTCGTGTTAACTCTTAGGTCGGCAGGTCGCGGCGACTGGCGCAATGTGTAGGTCAACGTCTGCGCGTTAGTAAGACTTATTGGCCCGCCTTCTGTCGAATGGGATGTGATGAAGTAAGGATCTCGCTCAGCATCCGACATTCCGACGATCGAATGAAGATTTGTGTTTCCGGCACCGTAACGCTTGATGATCGTCCCGTCTGAACGTATTTCAATCTCAAAATTTACGGGTGCACCCCCTGTGCATACTCCACTGGATTCGTTGAAATTGCAGGGCACGCCTTGCCACCGAAAGATGACGCGGTTCATGTCAGGTTGCACGACGTAAATATCAGCGTCTGCGCGACTGCCCGTTCTCAAATCAAGATCATCCCAAAGACCGGCGATCATGGGCCACCCTGCAAGGCCGTCGGCCGAGCTGAATGCATCATTCTGCGGAAGTAACGATCCGGGAACGTAAAGGACCCCGTTCGTCGAAAAGTTCACTGATGAAGTTGACCCTGAAGCGAAGACAGACGGCGCGATCCGCTCGTAGTAAGGGAATGAAAAAGGTAGGTTGTAATAATCGATAAAGTCATCGAAGTTTGCGTGAAGCGGCGTTCCTCCTGTCGACAGTGGTTCAGCTGCGCTCACCGTTAGTTCATAAGGATTTGCAACCGAGGAATCCACTTGAACCGGAACACTGGTGTTGCTGGCATTGCCGACCTTGTCGATTACGCTCAGAGAAACGATCCCACTCGAGCGCAAATAAGGAATTCGAATACTAGCGGTTTGGATGACGCCAGCACTTGGGGGTTTTAAGGCAGCTAGTAGATATTGCTTACCGCTGTTCTGATCCGTAAATCGAATCTCGTTCAATGCCGCCTGCCCCGAATTACCGTCATCGCCCGAAGCTGTCCACAAAAATGCGATGCCTCTGCCCTCTTGCGCGGCAATATGAAAATCGTTGACTGCAGCCGGTGGGTTCATGTCGGCTCCTTGCGCATTCTCCAGTGCGCCCTGAGCATCAAGCCGATTTCCAGTCTCAGTTTTTCCGATGAGTCCCGGCACTGACGATCCTCCGAAGAGTATTGCCGCGCGGATTCGTTCCGGTGAGAATTCCGGATGAAGCGCATACACCAGCGCGGCGACTCCCGCTACATGTGGAGACGCCATGGATGTGCCGCTGAAAGAACTATAAGAGTTATTCGGCGTGGTGCTCAGGATATTTGAGCCTGGAGCCGCAATTTGAACGGCTGGGGAACCGAAGTTTGAAAAGCTCGAGAGTGCATCACTGCTATCAGTTGCCGCTACCGAGATAACGTTCGCGATATCGTAACTAGCAGGATAAGTCGGAATTAGATTGTTGTTTTGTCGCTCATTTCCCGCGGCAGCAACGAAGAGGATTCCAGAACCTCTCATTGACTGGATAGCGTCGGCCTCAGCTTGTGAAAACCCGCCACCACCATATGAATTATTCGTGACGCAAACGTTGGCTCCTTGCGCACCGCCCGAAGCAACCCACCGGTCTCGCATCATCTTGGCGTACGCATACGCGCGAATCGCCCTCGCTGATGTTCCGCCATTCGGACCAAGGAACTTGAGAGACATCAAACTTGTATGCCAGTTCACACCGACAACTCCGATCCCGTTGTTGCCCGTCGCTCCAATTGTCCCCGCCACGTGAGTGCCGTGTTCATCAATGATTGAGCCGTCTGGGTTAGTGCCTGGTCCATCGTAGACACTGCCATCGTTATGGACAAAGTCGTAGCCGTTAACGTCATCGATGAAACCGTTACCGTCATCGTCGATGCCGTTACCCGGCACCTCGCCAGGATTGCGCCAGATGTTGGCTTGCAGATCCTGATGGTTGACATCGATCCCCTCGTCGATCACCGCCACTACAACATTCGAAGATCCTGTTGTGATGTTCCACGCCTGCTCGGCTTTGATATCCGCGCCTGCGATTCCTCCCGATTGACCGGTATTATTCAATCCCCACATCTCGGAATAGCGTGGGTCGTTCGGAACCGCGTTCTTTCGACGAATGAAGTTCGGTTCGGCATACACAACATCAGGCCGAGTGCGCAACGCCTCGAGTGCTGCTGAAGTCTCTTCCGGGGCGACGCGCGCCAGTCTCAGACCGGGCACTGCTTCCGCTGGGTCAAGTTGTTCGAGTTGCAGATTAATCGCTCGGCCATCCTGGTTCAGGGAGATCTCAGATCGGCTGCGTTTAGCAACTGCGCTGTCCGAGCGAAAGCGAACCAGGAGCTCGCCAGGGATGACGTTAGGCTGCTTTTTCGCAACCTGAGGTCTCTGACTGATGGTGCTATCCTGCCTGGCCGCCCCCGAAAGGACAGGGATTAGAACAGCGACGGCAAGCAAAATGAGCCCCAGCAAACTGAGGCGAAAGGTCAGGAAGTTGAGACTATTAAGGTTTCTCAAGAGACAGATTCGCCCTACGTGGTCCAAGGATAAGGACAGTCTTGGCGTGACAGTTTAACCTTGCCCGGGGTGAACTATCCAGCGCTGAGGAGCCATCCGTTATGGTGACGCAAGCTGTTAGCTTGCGTCCGACTTGAGGTGCACTCAACCACCGCGCAAGCTAACAGCTTGCGTTACGAACGTGATTGCAGACTGACCAGCGCTATCTTCGCAGCTAAACTGGTATTGTGGCTCGCCTCAGGTGGCAGTTCCTGAAGTGCAATACCACGGTATGGACCTCCCCGCCGGTCAAAAACGGAACCACGAAAGCACGAACATTTAACGGTCATTTGCCTAAAAGCGCTCAACAAAAGTATGCTCGGCTGTTCGGCACATCGTCGTTGCTGGAACCAAACTGCGGGAAGTGCGTTGTAACGTCCACAGTCATCAGTCTGATTTAGGATTCTTGTTGATGAAAATTAGGTTTAAATCAATTATCGCCGTCTCTCTGATCCTCGGATTTTGCGCTGTCGCGCTGCCCAGCAAAGCGGCTCCGCAGACTGCCGACGTGGTGATGGTGCTGCCTTTTGAAAACACTTCGAGCAGGCCCGAGTACAACTGGGTGGGTGAGAGCTTTGCCGACGCGATTGCCGAACTGCTAAACAAACCCGGACTGATCGTGGTTTCCAGCGACGAACGGGAGCTCGCCTACCAACGCTTGAGGCTGCCTGAAACGGTTATTCCTTCGCGCGCCACCGCCATCAAGCTGGGCCGCGAGGCGAAAGCAACCATGATCGTGATCGGCAGTTACTCCGTAACTCCCCCACCGCAGGACGCGAATGCCGGGAAAGACAAAACCTCCGCGGAAGCTTACGTGCAAGTGACTGCCCGGGTCATCAAGATTAACGAAGGCCGAGACATCGGGCAGGTCGTTGATGGTGGCTGGTTGCCCAGGCAATTCGATTTCGGCGGTCCGTTGACAACGTTGCAGAACATCCATGGACGCCTCGCTTATCAAATCCTTTACCAGCGCGACAAGGCGCTGTCTTACTCGCAGAATCAACTCGTGCAAGAGGCGACCAAGATTCCCCAACGCGCTTTTGAGGCCTATGTCAAAGGTGTGCAGTTGGGTGAACGCGATCCCAAGCGGGCCAACTATCTGAAGAATGCATTGCGCCTTTACGAAGATACCAACAGCGGAGGAATCTATCCGCAGGCTGCTTTTGAGCTCGGGCGCTTCTACATGCTTGACGGCAAATGGAAAGATGCCATTGAAAATTTCACCAAGCTGCAAAAGCGCGACCCGCATTTTGTAGAAGCAACCTTCTACGCCGCACTCGGTTATGCGAAGCTCGGAGACTACAGCCACGCTCTCGCCGCCCTTGTGCCGCTTTCGGTAGATGTTCCGCTGATCGGCATTTACAACAACGCCGGCGCAGTGGCCATCCAGGCCGCGCGTGAAGAGAAGAAGGACACGGAAAAGGCCCGCCTCCTGGCCCAGGGAGCGTCGCTTTTGGCGCGGGCAGCCGAGTCGTCTCCCGACGATTCCATGGTGCGCTTCAACTATGCTTATGCCCTGTTTCTCCTAGGCAAGTATCCCGAAGCTGCCGAGCAATTGCGCCCGGTGATTACCTCGGATCCTCGCGACGGGCAGGCTTATTTTCTGTTCGCAAAATCTTTAGAGAAGATGGGAAACACCGAAGCGGCAACCGCTGCGGATGACCAGGCGCGCCGTTACCTGCAAACCTACGCCAAGTGGCAGACTGACTGGCAGAAATCACAGGCTACCAACTCTGTTTCCCTGCGCCTCAGAGACGTTTTGAACCGTGACGACGTGTCCGATCTGATGCGCAAGAACGCGATAGCTGCTAACGCTGACACAAGCTCATCTCCAACTCAGGATCTACTGGCCAAAGTTCGCGAGCTTTACCAGGCCGGGCGCGACGACGAGGCATTACCGGAGCTGCATCGAGTAGTCATGCTGGAGCCGACTAATGCCGAAGCTTACCTGCTTAGCGGTCGGATCAACCTGCGTCGCGGCGATCAGGAAGCCTCGATTGCCGCATTGAAAACCGCCATCTTCTGGGATCCGAAGATGATTGATGCGCACATCCTGTTGGGCCGCATCTTCCTCGAACGAGGCGACCGGTCTGAGGCGGCTAAGTACGCCACGGCGGCAATCAACATCGATCCTGAGAATCAGGAAGCGATTGCCCTCCAACGGCAGGTGACGATGGGGAAGAACTGAAGAAATTAGAAATTATAGAATTTGGAATTTGGAATTTAGAGAAACTAAGTTTGGAGAGGGCGATGAGATTTTTCAGGATCTTAAATTCTAAATTCCAAATTCTAAATTCTAAATTTCCCCTTGTCTTCCTTGCACACCGGAAAAAATCCGCAACAGGCGACCTTCGACTAATTGGCATGCCCGCAGTTGCCAGCACATTACTCGACCCCGAGGGCGCTGTTCTGGTGAAGGGAGAACTGTGGCTCGCAAGATCCGCCGATGGACGATCTCTTCCAGCCAATTCCGCTCTCAACATAATGGGAGCGGCCGAGCACCTGCTATTGGTGACATTGGTGGAAGCCACCGCCTCTCCTCTATAACCAGTATATAAGTGTTGAGCAGGGGAATAGATCCACGAAATCACACGAAGGTCGTGTCATTTCGTGTACGTTGACTGTGGTAAGCACCTATGCAAAACACCTGCTTAGCTCCGGAAGCTCCAAAACTTGCCCTCCTAAACCCAATAGCTTTGCGATTCCAGGAATTCTGAGTCTTCTGGCACACGAAGTGCTCTAAAGCTCGACGGCACGCACGGAACAAACGAAGTGGAAACAGTGACCGTGCCCCCGCCGCCAACAAGCCTCTGAGCGCCGCCTGCCGCTGCGCCAGCCACCCGCCGAGCATCCCTTCAGTGTTTCCCCCCAAAACGTGAACCCAGTCAGGAATGACTGGGTTCTCCCGCATTTTAGGGGCCTAATATTCTACTGATATTGTAGCCGCTCGGTGAAAGGCTGGCATTCGCTGTCAACTCGCGGCTACGAATTCGGTTCACTAACACTATCCACCACTCGAGACACGACGAAATTTGTCACTTTCACGGTGACGTTTTCTGTCGATTTCGGCATCTGACCAGCCGAAATGGTCTCTCCGAAGCGGGAACAATTTACCGGTGTGAGAATTTTTTTCGAGTCGGAAGGGAACACGAACTTTCTGCGGCGAGGTGTTAAACTCGCCCTCAATGCAGACGGCCGTTTCACCTGTAACCAACCGGCGACAAAGCTCGCTGGGATTGCTTGCCTCTCACGTTCGCATCGAGGCTCCAAGCCTCACGGACTGCGCCACAGCGCTCCTGTCCTCTGTCCTTCTCATCCTTTCATTTCCCGACTTTGATTTCTGGCCCCTTGCCTGGATCGGCATGATGCCTCTCCTTCTGGTCGTCGCCCGGCGCCCGTCCCCAGTCCGGGCCTTCGCGCTGGGTTGGCTTGCCGGCTCCGTTTTCTTTTACGGTTCCTGCTACTGGCTCACCTACTCGATGATCCACTTCGGTGGGCTGCCCGCATGGCTTGCGTACCTGCTGCTGGTTCCGGGTGCGATTGTGTTGGGCCTCTTCCCGGGTGGTTTCGCTTTGATTCTCGCTCTGGCCCTAAGGCGTTGGCGGAATAAAGCACTCTTTCTTGCGCCGTTCATCTGGACAGCTTTTGAGTGGGCCCGGCTGGAAGTCACCGGGCAGTTATGGAATGCGCTTGGGTACTCGCAGGCTTACCAACCGGTGCTCATCCAAACTGCCCGTTGGGGTGGTGTATACGCGGTAGGCTTTCTGCTCTTGACGGTTAATTCCGCAGTTACCTTTGCTGCGCTCAACCGCTGCGCGAGAGCGTTCGCGATCTCCGTTGGAGTGGTCCTCGTCGCGGCAATCGTTATCCTTTTGGGATACGCGACGCGCCCAGGTCCAGTTGGGGGTGCGAGTAGTCCTGATCTGATGGTCGTTGCAATTCAACCCAACGTCCCTGTGGATCCGTCGGTGGCAAGTTCTCAGATGCGCGAGCTAACCGCAATGCACATCTCTGAAAGTGCCAAAGCCCTACAACAAGTGCCACTGGACCAGCCGCGCCTGGTAATCTGGCCTGAGTCGCCGATGAATTTCGCCTACGGCTCGGATGCTGAATTACAAAAGCTGCTGGCGGAGTTTACTCAAAGCAACCACACCTCGCTGCTCTTTAATTCGCAGGAGCGGGCGCCCGGCAATGGTTTGTACAATTCAGCCATCCTTCTAAATGAAGAGGGCCGGGAGATTTCTCAATATGATAAGATTCGCCTGCTGCCGTTTGGCGAATATGTCCCGCTGCCACGCTGGGTACCGGGAGCCTCTTTGATAACTGCGATTGTCGGCGACTTTACCGCGGGGGATAAGTACACGCTGCTCCAGGTAGGAAAGATCCGAGCGGGTGTCTTTATCTGTATCGAGTCGGCCTACCCATCGATTGCGCGCACCTTGACCGGCAAGGGGGCAGATGTACTGATCAATATCTCGAACGATGGATACCTGGGTCCGACCGCGGTGATGCGCCAACATTTGGCGAATGCGATCTTTCGCGCAGTTGAGAATGGGAGACCGCTCTTGAGAGTGACTAACTCCGGCATCAGCGCTTATGTTACAGCAACCGGTGAAGTGAAAGATGAAACCGGAAGCTTTCAACGAGCAGTTAGAAATTGGAGTGTTGGTCGCGGCGTCGAACGAATGACTGTTTACAGCCGATACGGAGATGCATTTCCCGCGCTGACTGCTCTGACAACTGCGCTGGCATTTGGTTTGGCGTTATGGGGAACTAAAAAAGAATCCAGAGGTTAAGATGCTCGAACCGGAATCGATTCAAGATCTGAAAACAAGGTACGACGAACTGCGCCCGCGCGTGCATCAGCTTGGGAGGTTTCTTTGATGTTGCAGCGCAACGCGAACAATTGAAAAAGATTGAAACCCAGGCTTCCGCGCCGGGCTTTTGGGATGATCAGGAGGCCGCGCAAAAGCTATTGCAGGAACGCAGCCGGCTGGAAAGAAAGATCGAACGCCAGGAGCACTTCCAGTCGCAACTGGACGACGCCGGTGTGCTTTTCGAGTTTGCCGAAACAGATGAGGAGTCGCTGAAAGAATTGCGTTCTCTTATCGAGCGTCTCGAGCACGACTTGAATCAGGCTGAGACTGAGATGCTGCTGGCCGGCGAGAACGACCAGCGCAATGCCATCTGCACTATTCATCCAGGCGCGGGTGGAACCGAATCGCAGGATTGGGCGGAGATGCTCTTGCGGATGTACCTGAAGTGGGCCGAGGGACGGGGTTTTACTACCGAGATAATAGATTATCAGCCCGGTGAGGAAGCCGGTCTGAAAGGAGTCACATTCCGCGTAGAAGGAGAATACGCCTACGGTCTGATCGCCGCCGAGGCGGGCGTGCATCGGCTGGTTCGCATCTCGCCCTTTGATCAAGCCGCACGCCGCCACACGTCATTTGCCTCTCTATTCGTGTATCCCGAAATCGACGAAGACATTGAAGTCGAAATAAATGACAAGGACCTGCGCGTCGATACTTATCGATCTACCGGCGCCGGCGGCCAGCACATCAACACGACCGATTCAGCTGTGCGTATTACCCACCTGCCGACTGGCATCGTGGTGCAATGCCAGAACCAGCGCTCGCAGCACCAGAATCGCGCTGTGGCCATGCAGGTGCTGCGTTCACGGCTCTATGAACTCGAGATCGAGAAGCGCAAGGCTGAGACCGCTGAGCTGGAGGCGAACAAGGCAGACATCTCGTTCGGTTCGCAGATTCGCAATTACGTTTTGGCGCCATATCGTCTTGTGAAAGACGCACGCACCAAACTGGAGCGCGGCAATGTCGATGCCGTGCTTGCCGGAGACATCGACGACTTTATCAAGGCTTACCTGCTGTCGAAGAGGGCTGCTTAGATTGAGAACTGATGCCTTGAGTGAGTTATTGGAGCGAGAAGAATCTATCCACGAACTCACACGAATCGGCACGAAAATTCGTGTCATTTCGTGTGAGTTCGTGGATTGTGTTTTAAAATGGCCCACCAAGAAAGTCGATGGCGCGACGGGAGTTTGTAATGGCAACTACACAGATTGAAGAGAGGCCGCGAATAATCACGCCGCGCGCGAGCCGGCGCAACGAGATTATTGCTATTCTCCTTCTCGCGATCGGTCTGCTGTTGGCGCTCTGCCTGGTCTCAGCCGCTTTCTATCCTAACGACCCGTCCTGGAATTCTGTCGGTCAGGCTGAAACTCATAACTGGGCCGGCTCGATCGGCGCCGGCGTCGCAGCTACTCTCCTCCAGGCTATCGGTCTGGCAGCTTATCTGGTGCCTGTTTTGTTACTCGGCGCGGCCTGGCGGCGCTTTCGGACCCGCAGTATTCATGCTCCGTGGTCCAGGGTCATCGGGCTCACTGTGCTTGTTCTCGCCGCTTCGGCCCTGCTTTCCATTTCAGGTCTTCATCCACTGTTTGACGCCAGCGTGCAGCCCGGCGGACTGCTGGGCGCCATCATTGCTCAAGTCCTTGCGGGTGGTCTCAATACTGTCGGGGCAACGGTTCTGCTAACGGCAGTCGCGGCCACCGGACTGTTGCTGGTGACCAATTTCTCTTTTGTCAATGCATACGAGTCTGTAATAAACGTGGCCAGCACCCGGTTCAGTTTTGTCGGCGGCTTACCTGCAAAATTCAGAGCCTGGCGTGAGGCCCGCCGGGAACAAGCCCGGCTCCGAAAAGAGAAAAAACTGGCGCTCAAGGCCGAACAGGAAGCTGGGCGTGGCGTTTTGAAAAGCGACCTCTCACCGGCGGACCGGGTTGCAGAATTTATGAAGGCGCCTGAGCCCCAGATACAAACGTTACAAACGCCACCGTCTTCCGTGATTCGAAGCGTAACTATCGCAGACCAAGTGACGCATAGCGCCAACACTCAAGCCACCTCCGTCGCAGCCGCAGCGGCCGCGGGAGTGCAGCGAGCAACTGTTGTGGAGAGTCGCTCAGGCCGGCGCTCAATATTTCCGCTCGGAACCGCCGTCATCGACGATGAGACCGAAGTTGAGGAAATGGTCAAAGGCGCCTCTGTGCTGCGAACGAAAGCCGAGGCGCCGGCCACCGGAAAGCTTCCCTTCGATGCTGCTCGGCGGGTCTCTTATAGCGATTACGGTCTGCCGCCATTGGAGTTCCTGAATGAAGCTCCGCCGCATAGTGAGCAGGCTGATAATGAGTTACTCAGCCTAGCGACCCGACTAGCGGAAAAATGCAAAGAGTTCAACGTGACGGGTCAGATTAAACATATCTGCCCTGGCCCGGTCGTAACGACTTACGAATTCAAGCCTGATCCGGGTGTGAAATACTCGCGGGTAGTTTCGCTGGTGGATGATCTCTGCCTCGCCCTCAAGGCGGAATCCATTCGCATCGACAGGATGCCCGGCAAGCCGCACGTCGGCATTGAGGTCCCCAATCCCCGTCGCGAGACAATCTTTCTGCGTGAAGTGATCGAGTCGCGCGCGTTTCGCGAGTCGCCTTCAAAACTGACGATTGCGCTCGGGAAGACAATCGACGGGCTGAACTACATCGCCGATCTAGCCAAGATGCCGCACCTGTTAATTGCCGGCACCACCGGCGCGGGAAAATCGGTTGGCGTAAACGCGCTGATTGTTTCCATCCTCTACCGCGCGCGCCCCGACGAAGTTAAGTTCATCCTTATTGACCCGAAACGACTCGAGCTTGGCCTTTACGAGGACATTCCCCACCTGGCAACCCCGATCATCACCGATCCCAAGCTGGCTTCAAGATCGTTGAAGTGGGCGGTGGCGGAAATGGAACGACGGTATCGAGAACTGGCGGGTTGGGGAGTGCGCAACATCGATGGTTTTAATACCGAGATCATGCGGCGTAACCTTGTTAAGGAATATGACGAGGCAGGCGAGCCATGGAAACCGCTCCCATATATCGTAATAATCATCGACGAACTTGCCGATCTGATGATGACCTCAGGCCGCGAAGTAGAAGAATCGATTACGCGGCTTGCTCAGATGGCGCGGGCCGTTGGTATTCACCTTGTGTTGGCCACGCAAAGACCCTCAGTCGATGTAATCACCGGCTTGATCAAGGCAAACTTCCCTTCACGGATCTCTTTCCGGGTATCTTCGAAGGTCGACTCGCGCACCATCATCGACACTAACGGAGCGGAACATTTGCTGGGACGAGGCGACATGCTTTTTCTTCCGCCGGGAACTTCTCGATTGATTCGCGTTCACGGCGCTTATATCGACGAAACGGAGATCAACCGAATCGTCAATCACATCAAGACGCAAGGTCTGCCTGCATATGATGAAACCATTACTCAATCAGAGGAAGAAGCACTCGGCCTGGAAACGACGGATGGCGAACATGACGAACTTTTTGAAGAGGCTTTGCGAATCTGCGTTGAGATGAAACGTGCTTCCACTTCGGTGCTGCAAAGGCGTTTGCGGATTGGTTATGGTCGTGCTGCTGCGATTCTCGACATCATGGAACGAGAAGGATTGATCGGTCAGGCGGACGGATCGCGTCCACGCCCTGTGCTCGGTCGCGCCTATGAGATGGTAGCGCAATGGGACGAGGCGGGCGCGGAAGAATAAACCAAAGAGATTAGCCACAGATTTTCACTGATAAGACAGATACAGAAAGCAGAAGGCAGACGGCAGAAAGCAGGAAAACTCGCTCGTGAGGGCTTTGCTCGTAAGCATCAGCAATCTGCCTTCCGCTTTCTGCCTTCCGCTTTTTGCCTTCTGCTTTCTGTCCTCTGCTTTCTGATCTGTCCCTATCAGTGAAAATCCGTGGCTAATATTTTCTGCGGACAGTTTCGTGAACATTTCCACTTCGCCTGTGGAAAACTCTGTGGACAAATTAAGCTTAGCGTCGACAAGCTTTTGAAAACTAAATACTTCCAGCACAATGCACACCTCAGCGGCATGCGGATAAACTCTTCCCAAACATTTGTTTGCATTCATGAAACGAAATCTCATGGCCTCAACTGCTCTTATCTTTGGAGTGCGCTGCCTTGTCAGCGCTTTTGCCTTTCGGTTGAGTCAATGCACTCTTGAAAAGCGGCGACGAGGCGCCGCACTGCAAAGAGGAGCGCCAACGTTCCGTAATCTCACGTCGGCGATTCGAGATGCAACGAAATACTGAACTAGATGACCTTCACCGCGCCGCGGTGGAAATATTCGAGAGCGGGTTGCAAGCTGTTGACCCTCGCAAGACTATTCGCCGTGTCGTCGAGTTTGACCATTCAACTCTAAGAATCTGCGGTGACGACTATGAAGTGGGGGATCGGAAGATCTATGTATTGGCAATTGGTAAAGCGGCGCTCACCGCGGCTACTGGTCTTGCCGAGGTTCTTCACGATCGAATTGACGGCGCCCTGATCACCGGACCGCTCGGACAGGGAACCCCTGTCATCCTTCCGGGCGAGCCGCGCGAGCGCTATTCCATCCTAACCACCGGCCCAATCGGACAAACAATACGTCTGCCGCTCAGTGCCGCGTCGGCGCAACGGTGGCAAGCGTTTTCAGGCGGCCATCCTCTACCGACCATGGAAAGCTTGAAAGCAGGTTGGGCGAGCTTTCGATTATTAAAGAAAGCTAACTACGAGCGCGCGGTAATTATTTTCGTGGTTTCGGGTGGTGGCTCGGCAATGATTGAATGGCCACTCGCAGAACAAATAACACTCGAGGATCTGCGCGCTGCAAATAGTTTACTGATAACGTGTGGGGCCAGCATTGCGGAGATCAACGCCGTCCGCCGGACGTTCTCGGCGGTGAAGGGTGGTGGCCTGGCAAGCGCCGCCCCTGATGCCGATCAGATCACTCTACTCGTATCTGATACAAACCCCGGCGATGAAAGCAACATCGCCTCGGGGCCTACCATGTTGCCCCGCAGCGAGAGTCCTTCAGCGAATGAGGTTGTGCGTCGTTACGATCTATTGAACAGGCTGCCTGAGTCAATTCGCCAACTGATTAATACCGGCCCAACGCGAGAGGCGAGTGAATCGCGAGGACTCAGAAAGCCCTACCTGCTTCTGGATAATCAAACGGCAGTAAACGCAGCGGCCATCAAAGCAGGTGAGGCCGGCTGCCTGGTTGCAATTGCCGATGACATCGTTGAACAACCTATTGAAGAGGGCACGCCGCAGCTGATTGCTCGTCTAAAAGAAATGATTCAGAACCGAGCTGACTCAGCACCTGTGTGTCTGTTATCGGGAGGTGAGTTCGCTTGTCCGGTCCATGGCAATGGACTCGGCGGTCGCAACCTCGAGACTGTGCTCCGCTGCGCGCTGGAGATTTCGAAACAACAAGACGCTGGTTGGCGGCACGTCGTAGTTTTGAGCGCAGGCACTGATGGAATTGACGGCAACACTCCTGCCGCCGGAGGCTTTGCAGACGAGACCACGATCGAGCGCGCGCAGGCTCGGGAACTCAATCCTCAGCTCCACCTCAATGAGAGCGATTCGTTCCGGTTATTGGAGCTTCTTGATTCCGTTTTAGTGACCGGCCCCACCGGCACCAACGTACGCGATTTGCGCGTCCTGCTGGCGGTTTGAGCCCTTGACTCCACCTGTTGCTAAAGCATATAAGGCTGATCGGGGGTTTATTCGTCCCGCAAGCCGCTTTGCTTATCCTGCCGGATCTGATTGTGGAGGTTTCCAAGACTTGTCAACACACGTCGAGCAGACGCCAACTCTTCCCATTGATGTAAATGGCCCTCTATCGCTGAAGGAATTGGTTGAGTTGCTGCAGGGTCAAGGTGCACCACCAACGCTCGAGCAATTGAACTCGTGGCTCGAAAAGGCGGTGATTTCCGAAGATGAGTTGCGACCGTACGTAGGTTTTAAAGAGGCAAACTACTGGCGTCATCGGGTTTGCCGTAATCAATTCGTTGAGATGCTGGTCTTATGCTGGGGACCCGGACACAGAACGCCCATTCATGACCATAACGGCTCGCATGGCGCTGTAAAAGTGTGCGAAGGCATCCTCTGGGAGACAACTTTCATTTACGACGAGCAAAAGGGCCTCTGTTATCAGTCGGGACGTGAATGGACTTGCGGTGACGTTACCGGTGCGGCTGTCCCGGATATACATCAACTTGGCAATCCGGATGTGAGCGGCAAGAAACTTATTACTCTGCATATTTATGCTCCGCCACTGGGAGTGTTGAAGACTTACAAAGTCGGCAGTCCTGAGATCACCACCTACACCCCTGACGACTCCGAATCCTAAGAGTTTAGCCACAGATTAATAGAAATTTAGCCACAGATTAACGCTGATTACACGGATCAGAACAGAAGAGAAAAGTAGTAAGAATCCTGTTAGAACTCCTCCCTTGTCTTCTCTTTCTGATCAGTTTCATCCGCGTTAACCTGTGGCTGATTTAGATTTTTAGTAGGCTTTTTCGAGCATGCAAAAAATAGCACTTGTTATTTGTCTGTTTTCGACGATGCTGGCAATCGGTTGCCGTCCCAGACAAGCGTCGCTGAGCCAAATTACAGTCGCAGCGGCGGCTGATCTTGCCCCGGCTTTTGAAGAACTTGGGCGCAACTTTGAGCAGCAACACTCCGTAAAAGTCATCTTCAGCTTTGGCTCGAGCGGAATGCTCGAGAAACAGATCGAAAACGGCGCCCCGATGGATCTCTTTGCCTCTGCCAATACTGAGTACATTGATGAACTGGACCGGAAAGGGCTTATTGTTCCGGGAACCAAAGCCGTATATGCGCGCGGTCGAATTACGCTTTGGACCTTGAAAGCCAGCCCGCTGAAGATCGAAAAGATCCAGGACCTTGCGCGCCCGGAAGTTAAGCGAATAGCCATCGCCAATCCCGAGCACGCTCCTTATGGAACAGTTGCTCGCGAAGCGCTTGAGAAGGCAGGGATTTGGGAGACTGTGCAACCGCGCGTAATCTTCGGCGAGAACGTTAGGCAAACATTGCAGTACGCCCAAACGGGCAACGTTGATGTTGCGATTGTGGCGCTGTCGCTCAGCTTGCAGAGCGACGGAAGATGGGTCCTTGTGCCCCAGGAACTGCACCGGCCACTCGATCAGGCGCTGGGTGTTATCAAGGGGTCAATGCACGAGCAAACAGCGCGCGAATTTGCGGCCTTCGTTAATAGCCCAAAAGGGCGCGAAATCATGCGCAAGTATGGGCTGACGCTCCCTGGTGAAGACGCGCGCACAAATTGAGTACCTTCCTATCTCGCGGGATGACGCGTGCACTCTACGCGTATGAACGGTCAACGAATCATTCGAAAAAGCCGGAGCGTATCAAATTACGTTTCGGGACTAGGTATTTGTTGAAACCCAGATTGTGAGGGGATCTTGACCACGAGATCCAACAGGCTCATAATTCCGCCCCATGGCAACCCAAGAAATATTACTTGATCCCGTCTATACGGAAGCCCTCACGCCGAGCGAGTTCATAGAGGCTTATCAAACACGTGAAAACGAGATTAAGTCCGTCAGGGTTTTACCGCCTCAGCTTGGCAAGCCTGGTTTTGGTCTAATTCTAGTAAGATGGAAAAGACCTATCTACTCCTCACGATTGCGAGCACTGAAGAAATATGGCCAATCCTCCAACCGACGACCCGGCTGATATAGTACCTCGCGCTCCGACTGGGTAGCTCCACCACCCCAACAACCTCAGTTTCTGGGAATGACCTGGCCTTACTCAGGGAGTTTTTAGAAATCGCTAAACGTGAGATAGAAATCAGAGCGCAAGATCTTGAAATTCGGAAACAAGAGTTGGCCAACACTCATGAGTACTCAAAGCTTGCTTTGCAGGCCCAAATTTACAAGGGATTCTACCGGCGAGTAAACAGAGTGCCCGGTTACGTGAAGAAGTTTTTCAATCCTGCACAAATGTCTGGAGCTGTAACTCGCGCCCGTTCGTGGTGATTGTAATGGTCCCGCAGTTGCCAGTAGTTAAGACATTCGCGCCGCTTTCCTTCCATCTATCAACCACCTCGCGGCTGGGATGACCGAACATCGAAGTTTGACCGACCGAGACAACAGCAAGTACGGGGCGAGTGGCGTCGACAAACGCGCTGGTCGAAGAGGTCTTACTTCCGTGATGCGCCACCTTTACGACCTCAACACTCAGGCGCGGCCCGGTTTTGAGAATCGCTCTTTCGGCGGCAGCCTCGATGTCTCCTGTCATCAGAACTTGGTGAGCTCCCAATTCGAGTCGCAACGCAACCGAGTCATTATTTCCCGATGGGGCTTTAGAACTCTCGTTCGGCGGCGGCCAAAGCACTTCGGCAGTTACCGCGCCGAAGCGCAGAGCATCACCAGCTCCGATTAAATAGAATGAGACCTTTTGCGCCGCTAAGGTCCCAGCAAAAATCTGAAACTCCGGATCTCTCGCGGGGGCGCGCCCAATTAACGCTGCGCGCACATGAAAGTTTCGCACCACGTCACTGAGTCCATCGATGTGATCTGCGTCCGCGTGCGTGGCCAGGACATAATCGATTGAATCAAGACCGCGCCACCATAAGTATTCTGATACCACTGCTTCACCAATGCTGCGCGCGTCACGACCGAATCGTGATTCAGAATCGGGAATAGCTCCCGTTCCAACGCTGCCAAACGCCGGTCGGCCGCCTCCATCGATCAGCAACGTCGAGCCATCTGGCATTGTTACCAAAGCGGAATCGCCTTGCCCAACGTCCAAAAAATCGATGCGCAATCTCCCGTCTGATAGTCCCGAGCTGAATGGGTGAATAACTACGAGACTAATCAACAGAATCTGGGCAAGCACAATAAACGTCTGTTTGTTTACGGCGTGAGTTCCTGGCGGCGTCGGCGGTGCTAAAGGATTCCAACTCCGCAGCGCGACGGCCAGCATTCCTAACGGCAGGTAATATAGCCAGTAGACGACTCCAGCCGGCCCGGAATAATGCGGCAAGCGAACCGAGGCGATGCCAATGCGGGCAAAGGGATCCACACTATGGACCATCAGCCAGTTCAACCCATTCGCCAGACTAATCAACGGGCCGGCAGCAGCCTCGCTTAGCTGCCCCACCAGCAGAGCGGCAAGCGAAACGAAAGCCAACGCCGCCATAATCAGGCTGACGCCAATATTCAATACCAGCGAGGCGAGCGAAACCCTGTGAAAATAGATGATCAGGAACGGCAGCAACACAATCTGAACGCTACTCGAGACCACTAACGCGCTGAAAGTGTAACGAGCAGCGCGTTGGAGATGGCAGTCTTCGAGTCGCGCCGCGATTGGACTCTTGAAAAGCCGGCAGCGATGTACTGAGTGGGCCGACTCTCGCTGCCACCGGCGCTCGCTCCAAAACAGAGATTCGGAGAAGGTGCGCAACATCCGCGGACACGCTGGTGGGTAAGGACTATTGTGCGTGGGTTGCCACGATCCAATGGCCGCTATTCTCTGTAGCAACGGCCACGCGACGAGCACAATGGCCAGTACGGAGAGAAATGTTAGCTGGAACGATGGATCAAAAAGGCTTCGCGGCTGCCACAGCAGTAACACCAGAGCAGTGCCGCCAACCGCGTTCAGCGACGAAGCTTTCCGGAAAATCAAAGGCGCGAGAGCAACCATTGTGAACATCAGCGCCGCTCGGAGGACTGACGCTTCCGCGCCAACGGCGAGGGCATAACCCCACAAAACCACTGTTGCTAAGACGAACTGCACTCCGCGTCGTCTGGTCAGTTTTTGAGCAAACAAAAACACGACTCCGCCGATGAAACTGATGTGCAATCCGCTGATCACCAGTACATGAAAGGTTCCGCCGGCGCGAAAACGTTCGGCCACAGCGGGCGAGAGGTTATAACGATTTCCCAGCAACGCAGCATCGAGCACGCCGGCGGTGGACTGCGAAAACAGTCGGTCAATTTCCTGCTGCATTTTCTGACGCCACTGATAAAGCCACGACAAGGGCAGGAAAACCCGCTTATCTGCGAGCCGTTCGATCAGTAGCGGAGACTTCACAAAACCGGTCGCGTCAAAACCTTTGCGGTCCAAATATTCCGTGAAGAGCGGGACACCCGGATTCCGGTAACGGTCGGCGCGGCGCAGAGTTGTAATCAGTCGAAGCCGGGCCCCGTAATGCAAGTTCAGGCGAGTGTATTCCTGGACGGTTGCCGACGTTGACAAGGATGTTGTCACGGCGACTGTCCCTGAAACGATTGTGTCAACGCCCTTGTACCTGAGTTGTTCAAGTCTTAACGTGAAGTAAACGCGATCGAATGCAAAATCGATCGTGCCCTCAACCGCACCAGTAACTTCAACGGGGTCACTTACCGGCACGACTCCTGTATCGAGCAGTTGCTTCAACCGATTTTGAGGCGGGTTCCTGTTTTCATTTTTCTCAATTATTGCTCCAACGAAAAGCATGGCCGCAATTAAACAAGCTGAGCTCACAGGGAGGTTCTGTTTTGTAAGAGCGAGTAGGGCAACAATCGACAGCAGCGAACCGCAAGGTATTAAGACGACGAACGGTACGGTCAGGTAGTGAGCGAGGACGATACCGGTAGAAAAAGCAAGCGCAAGGTGTGCCAGGGGAGCCTGTGAAAACAACGGCTGGTGAGAAGCACGTTCCATAGCTTTCTTATCAGTAACCGGGTGACTGCCGGAAAGGAATTATAAAACAACCCATTTGGATTTCCGCAGTGCGTTTCGTGTGTTTTCGTGGATCGGGTTCACTCTTCACTTCTACCCAAATGGACCACCGTCTCAACATGATGAGTTTGCGGGAACATATCAAATGCCGTTATTGACGCCAGGTGATAACCACTAGCAAGTAAATCTTTCAAGTCGCGCGCAAGCGTCGCAGGATCGCAGGACACATAAGAGATACGTCTTGGTTCGAGTGAAACTATTCCGGCAATCACGCCGGGTTCGGCTCCTGTACGGGGAGGATCCAGCAACACTAAATCCGGCGTCCCGCGCTCTAACCCGGAATGCTTTAACCACTCTGAGACCCGCGCCGTGCTTGTACTCGCGTTCTTCAGCTCTGCATTCGCAAGATTGATGCGGGCGTAGTTTGCCGCAGGGCCGTCCGACTCAACCCCTATTACCCGGGAAAACCGTCGCGCTAACGGCAGCGTGAAAAGGCCAACGCCGCAGTAGAGATCCAATGCCATCTCGCCTTGAGTGTCTGCGACAGCCGCCGCAATCAGCTCGGTCAACAGGTCATGGTTGATCTGGAAAAAAGTGTTCGCCCCGAAACTATACTTTTCGCTACCAATCTTTCGGGTAACTTCGCTTCTTTTGTAGCTCGCGAGGGGTGGGGCCAATGACACGTCATTATCGCCGGCGACCGCTTCAATCTCGCAGAGCCCGTCCGGTAGTTGCGCAGGGAAAAGCGCTCGCACTTTTTCGAGGGCTTCTTGCAGCGCGGGAACGAGGACTGCGCAATCGGCGACGTCGCAAACCTCGTGAGACCCGCGTTCAAAATAGCCGATTCTCTTTCCTTTTGAATCCACCTGCCAGTTGGCGCGCGCGCGATAACGCCACTCGCGCTGCGAAGCAACAACCGAAATAACAGGCGGGTTTTCAATGCGCGCGATCCGGTAAAGGCAGTCGCGGATGATCTCACCTTTGGCCAGGAGTTGAGAATCATAAGTCAAGTGCTGAAAATCGCACCCGCCACAGCGACCAAAGTAAGGACAGGGAGGTTCAACGCGGACCGCGGAAGGTTTCAGGACTTCAACTATCGAAGCAAAGGCAGTTTTGGCACGCTGACGATCAATTCTCACTCGAAGCAGATCACCCGGCGCCGCGAGAGAAACAAAAATTGTTCGCTCTTCGGCGTGCGCCAACCCCAACCCTCCGGGCAGAATGCGCTCGATCTCCACCTCCAAAGTAACGCCTTTTTCAATATTCATTTCCAAAGAGTCTAACGCAAAGAGGCGGGGCAGGCCCGCCTCTTTGCCACAACTGATTTCCCGAGCAGATCTATTGACCCGGTTGATACGGATTCGCTCCCCACTGCTGCGGTGGTGGAGGAGGCGCGTAGTCCGAGGTCACTCCTTCCAGGTCGAGCTTGATTCCCCCGACGACGCCGGCGGCAAGGTTGTAGATGAATGCCCCAATGGCGCCGGCGATAAACCCGATTACGGCATAGAAAATGGGAAAAGCAATCATGAACACCAGTCCCATTACGATCGAACCTACGCCTCCAAATGCCCCTTCCCCGCGTGGAGCCATGGCCGACATTGCCGCTCCGAAGATCATGAAGAAGAGTCCGTAGATAACTCCGATGATGAGCCCCAGCACAAACATCACTATTGAATACATCTTGGCGACGGAAAATACACCCACTCGCCTGATTGTCATTTCAGCCATCACTTTCCTCCTTTAGGGGGTTCTTGAGATGCGCCGGCCGAATTCAGCCGAGCGGTGCGAAGTTACAAATAGAACAAACTGAGGCGCGGCACGGCAAAATGTTCCCGCAAGCGCTTCAACGTCAAATTGTCGATAGTTTGTTGGTACACTGCTTTGTCCATGTGGGCCCGGTATGGTCGTAACTGCTCCACCACTTCATGACGAATTGAATCAAGATCCGCAGCGGCCACGACCGCCTTAAGAGCATCGCTCAGCATTCTTTCGAGGCCTGTCAGCGAGTCTTCCAGTTTGCGCGCGTCTGGCAGGGCGCTGGTCGCAAAATCTTCTGTTATTGCTTGAAGCAGAGATATGCCGCGCTCCAGGGCTTCGGAAAGATTGTCTTCGCCTATTTGTCTTCTTTGCTGCCAGGCCTCCACCAGCGCGAGTCTAACCTGCTCGAGATATTCGAGAACTGACCCGCGCGAAAAAGGAAGATCTTCGTTGAGCGCTTCCGCAGCGTTCCCCGCGGCATCTTCTGCGTCGCCGGCACGTCCTACCCGCGCTTCCTGCCATTCGGCATATTGGGCCTCGACCTCCTCCTGACAGTAAAGGAGTGACTTGACTGAGCGTTTGCGCGGTCGCGCTTCCCATGAATCAAATGATCGTTCAACTCCCCGCAACACTACATGTAGAGGCACGCCAATTTGCTGCCACGTTTCAATGAGCGCCCAGTCGAGGGGACTTAAAAGCAGGTGCTTGCCGCGCCGGCGAACAAATGCGTCCTCGATTTCGGTAAAATAATTGAAATAGTTCAAGTCACTGTCGGAGTCTAGAGTCTCTAGAGTCTGGAGTCGGGAGTCTGGAGTCTTGGAGTCCAGAGAAGTGCCAAGGAGACGCTTCAACTTCCAAGCTCCAGACTTCTAGACTCCCGACTCCCGACTCCCGACTCCAGACTCCCGACTCCCGACTCTAGACTTCAGAAGTTCGTTCGTAAACCAGCCTAATGCCCTCGAGGGTTAGAGTGTCGTCCACCAACTCGATCACCTCTGAGCCGGTGGCGATCAACTGCGCCAGTCCGCCGGTCGCAATCACCCGCGGCGGCCGGTACTCGCTGCCCAACTCGCTTATCATTCGGTGCAGAACACCATCTACCAATCCGGCGTAGCCATAGTAAAGGCCCGATTGCATGGCGGTTATTGTGGACGACCCGATGACCTTTTGCGGACGCTTGATGTCAACGCGCGGCAGTTTTGCCGTGCGCATAAACAAGGCGTCTGAAGAGATCAGAATACCGGGCGTGATCACTCCCCCAAGATATTGTCCCAGCGAATTGATCGCATTGAAGGTTGTCGCCGTGCCGAAATCGACAATGATACAAGGGGCTCCGTATTTTCTAACTGCAGCAACGGCATCCACGATCCGGTCAGCGCCGACGTCTGACGCGGGTTCGTAGAGAATAGTCAACCCGGTGTCTGTACTGTGGTCAATAAAAAGCGGGGTCAAATGAAAATAGTCTTCCGCCATCTTCTTCAGCGTGTAGTTCAACGGTGGAACTACTGAAGCAATCGCTATTGCGTCAATCGCTTTAAAGTCGAGACCGGCAAGCGCAAAGAGGTTGCGCGCATGCACTCCGTACTCGTCTACCGTGCGGACTGCATTGGTAGTCAACCGCCAATGAGCGATCAGTTCTTCGCCACGATAAACTCCGAGAGAAGTGTTTGAGTTCCCAACGTCAATCACCAGAAGCATAAATGAATTCTCTGCCCTTTTCGCCGGCGACGTGTTCGCGCAGGCATCCCTCAATAAAGTCGCACGCGACCGCCGTACCATTTTCCCGTCGCAAATGTGCGCTCACTTCTCTAGCGTTCTGAGCATAGTGCGGCTTGTCGAGCAAAATGCCAAGCTCTTTTGCCACGCGCGGAGCCTGATAACCGGCGCGATAGAGTGTCCGGCTGGTTCCCAGACGTTGTACGTGCGCCGCGTTGTCAGATTGATCAAAGGCGAATGGCACGATCAGGGTGGGAATGCCTGCCCGTAATCCTTGGGACGCAGTGCCAATACCGCCGTGATGGACCATGAGGCAAGCTCGAGGTAACAGCGATTGGTAAGGCGCGTAATCGATTGCCAGGAACTGAGAAGTCGGGGGTTTGTCCGGCAGATTGCGCTTGTCACCAATCACGAGTACGGCACGACGGCCCAATAACCGGGCAGCAGCAATACTCTGCTCAAAAAAGTCCCGCGCAACCCAGACTGCGGACGAACCGAGAGTAAAGACTATGGGTGGCGACCCATTGTCCAGAAATCGCTCAAGCTCGTTTGTCGTTTCTGTGACTCCGGCCTCGTCATAGAAAGCAAAGCCGGTAACGTGAGCCTGCGGCGGCCAATCCGGTTGAGCCTGAGCAAACAGCGAGGAGAAAAGCGCCAGCACGAGCGTGGGAGAGTGCTGCCCATCAAAAACCGGATTTCCGTAGTCAGCGATGCCGAGCTCCTGCCGAAACCGGTTGATGATGCGAGGCTGATAACTTCGTTTTGCGAAATGGATTGCGACCTTCATGAATGCCGGTCCCAGACGCTTGAGTTGGACCAGCCACGGCCAGAATGGGGGAACAGGAGGGTCATAGGCGGATAGAAACGATGTTGGCGCGAGAACGGTCGAGATCCACGGAAGACCAGTCTTGTGTCCCACTAAGGGTCCGGCAAAAGTCACCGGATGGGTTATCAATAGATCATGACCTTCCACCACTTCAAGCAGGTCTCGATAGCTATCGCGCACGGAAGGGAAAATGACCTCTTCCATTAAGAACCTCGGACCGGATTTTGGCTCCATAATCCTTTCGATCAGTGCCTGATCCTGCGCTTGTGGTGGTGGCACGTCGGGTCGAACAGGAGCGAAAGGGAGTCCGGCGGCTTCGATTTTTTCACGGTAAAGCCCCATTGTGGCAATCAGCGGATCATGACCGCGCTCCTTGAGCGCGGTCGCGATTGCCATGTAGGGATGAATATCGCCAAATGAGCCGAAAGTGGTGATGACAATTCGTTTGGCTGGAGTCATGGCGATCCCGGCGAGCTTTGTTCGTATGGCCTTAGCGCGGTCACGTCCCCCGCATGAACGATCTTGATAGCGCCGTTGGCCGTTTCTACACGCAAAGCCCCGTTGGCTTCAAGCCCCCGCGTCACGCCCTGAATAATTTCCTCTCCGGTCGCCACTCGAACCAGTTTCCCGCTGGCGTATGAAGAGCGTTGGCGCCATTCATCGAGGATTTGCCCGTGAGAACCCTGCTGAAAGAGTTCATAGTAATGCCTTAGTCTCGAGACTAACGCTGCGAGGACTGTTTCCCTTTCGACGCGTTGGCCGGTTGCTTCCTCGAGCGAGATTGCCGTGACTGCCAATTCCGGAGGAAATGCTGTTGCCGTAAGATTGATGCCAATGCCCAAAACGATAGCGCGCCCGGACGGCGTTTCGACTGTTTCCGCTAAAATGCCGCAAACCTTTCGCCCGTTCAGAAGTACGTCGTTGGGCCACTTGATATCCGGTTCACTGCTGCCAGTCACGCGCAACGTTTCCGCGACAGCTACAGCCGTCATGAGAGTTAACAAGGACCATTTATCGGTGGCAGCAAGAGGACGCAGCAGAATGCTGAAGTAAAGTCCCGCCCCGCTTGGCGATATCCATTGACGCTGAAGTCGACCACGCCCCGCCGTTTGTTCATCCGCAACGATGCATAGTCCTTCCTCAGCGCCTTCGAGTGCCAGCCGGGCAATCTCAGAGTTTGTTGAAGCAAGCGAATGAACTCGACGAATCTGCGGATTAAGCGCCATGGAAAAGAGTTTCATGCTTTATAGCACACTCTTACTCCAGTGCTCACCTTATGTTAGGTCTGTCGTGCGCCGGTTTTCGGCCGTTTTCGTGTGATTTAAGTGGATCCTGTTGCTGAGGATGCGCCTGCCGTTATGATCGGAATGAGTCTCTCGAGCCGGTCGGATGATCAAGCTACCGGCTCGAACCTCATGGGAGCAGCTGGCAATTCTTTCAACCGATTCGCCCGCCAGGACCAGTACCAGTGTGGGGGCCACGTGCGCATGAGCCGGAATTTCGGAACAGGGTTCATATAGCGACTCGGTGAGGATGAAATCCGACAGTTGGAGCTTTCTGAGTTGGCGCCCCAGCGGCGCAGTAAAGGGATAGTCGGGCCTGATGGTGTCGCGACGCCGCAGTCAAAAAGTGAGGATCTGCTATTACGAAATTTCTTAATACTACCCATTTTGTCGGATGCGAATTACAACCTCTGGATGCAACCGTAATACGTATTTTCAACCGCCAGAGTTCGGACGCTCTATCACCCGGATCGGGGAACACCAGTTGCAAATCCAGTGACCGTTAGTACGGTCCGGGTTAGAACTTCAGAACCAAACCGCTGGTCCATATTCGACTAATCCGAGGATCTCATGATCGAGAATTTCATCCGTCGCTGGGAAGTCCCGATGGTGACTGTCGGCTTTCTGGCTGGTTCGGCCTTCCTGCTGAAAATGTGTTACCTCTCACTCCTTTTCAATACACTCTTCACCCTAACCTTCCTTGGTGCGTTCTACGCGTATCTTCGCTTTCGGCACGAAGCGAGATTGCCAATCCGGCTGTTGGCGCTGGTTTTCCTGGCCCTCGAAGTTGACGCACTGGGCAATTACTTTCATCTGTATGGCAGCCAATTCGGGCCACTGCAGTATGACGAGTTCTCGCACCTGACGGTACAGATTCTGGTAACCCCCTCGATAATCTGGCTCGTGGAAAAGGCGCTGGCGAGCCGCGGTCACTATTTACCGCCAGGGCTGGCTGCTTTCTTCGCGGGCACGACAATCTTCAGCCTCTCGGCGTTCTACGAAGTCATTGAACTTTGGGACGAGATCTATTTTCACGGCCAGCGAATCTGGAGCAAGTATGACACCGCCAGCGACTTGCAGTGGGATCTGGTTGGCATCGTCATCGGAGCACTTATGTACAGTGTGCTATTAAAGACCCGCAGAATAACTGATCACGAGCATCTTGACAGTCGAGCGGCAGCTTGATGTCAAGTTTCGTTGCCGCCAGACTTTTCAGCAGACCTTCCCTGCCAGACTACAGAAGAGTTCAATAAGATCCACCAATTTCGTGGATCTCATTCGTCTTGATGCACCGGCTGCGGGTGTGCGTTAACATGCTCGTGCTTTCTGGGACAACCTTGCCTTCCATGAAAGGAGAGCATCATTATGAAGGTGCTGACTCTGGTAGTTTCATTGCTATTAATTACAAGCTCGGCATTTTCCCAGCGAAGGGCCAACGCCTTTCCATCAGGAAGAATCATTGACCTTTCCTATCCATTCGATTCGAGCACTGTCTACTGGCCCACCGCGGAAGAGTTCAGCCTCGAGAAAGATTTTGAGGGTGTTACGGAAAAGGGCTACTACTATTCCGCGTACAGGTATGCGGCAGCGGAACACGGAGGAACGCATATCGATGCTCCTGTGCACTTTGCCAAGGGCCGGCGCTCAGTCGACCAGATTCCCCTCGAGCAATTGATCGGCCAGGCTGTGGTGGTAGACGTCTCTGAACAGTGTGCAGAGAATCGAGACTACCGTGTGACGACGCGGGACTTCGAAAACTGGGAAAGGAAGAACGGGAAAATTCCGGCCGGAGCAATCGTTCTTCTGCGCACCGGGTTCGGGAAATACTACCCTGACCGGAAGAAGTATATGGGCACTGACGAGCGGGGGGCGGCCGCGGTGGCGAACCTCCATTTTCCCGGGTTGCATCCGGATGCCGCGCGCTGGCTAACGCAAAACCGTTCGATCAAGGCGATTGGACTGGATACGCCGAGCATCGACTACGGGCAATCGACTTTGTTCGAAAGCCATCGCGCACTATTCGAGAAGGATGTACCGGCGTTCGAGAACGTCGCGAACCTGGATAAGCTGCCACTGAAAGGCTTCTCAGTGATTGCGCTGCCGATGAAGATCAGGAACGGCAGCGGTGGGCCACTGCGGATCATCGCACTTCTAAACTAACAACAAATGCCGCGAGTGATAATGCTTAGCTAACTCATCATCTGACCCGCTCTGAGGCCGAAAAACAATTTGATGCAACCAGCCATACCTCATTCCGCGTTTATCGGCGGCTTAAGTATCGACTGGTTTCCCGTGCGTCTTTCTTTCGCAGTTGCTACGGCGGCCACCTTGATTGCGCTGGTTGCCGGTGCAACTTTGGCCTGGTTACTGGCACGAAAAAGGTTTCCGGGTCGCGATGTAATTGATGCATTAGTGAGCTTGCCACTTGTACTGCCTCCCACCGTGTTGGGCTATTACCTGTTGGTGGTACTGGGCAGTCGTTCGGCGCTCGGCGGGTTTCTTTACAATCGTTTCGGCATTCGGCTGACATTCACGGTCACGGCAGCAATCATCGCGGCAACAATCCATGCCCTGCCATTGGTAACAAAAAGCCTGCGTGCGGCGTTTGAAGCGGTTGATACCGAGTTGGAAGCAGCGGCGCGAACGCTGGGTCTTAGTAACCGCCTGATCTTCTTTCGCGTGACGCTCCCGCTTGCCTCGCGCGGTGTGCTGGCAGCTACGGCGTTGGCGTTTGCCCGCGCGCTCGGCGATTTCGGCGTCACAATCATGATTGCCGGAAACATTCCGGGCAAGACACAGACGGCTTCAGTGGCAATCTATGACGCCGTACAGGCAGGGCGAGAGAACGATGCTTTTACTCTTTCGGTGATTGTTTCGGTGATCGCCGCAGTGATGCTTTACTTCATCAATCGCTTCGGCGCCCGCGCGAAATTCTAGGTACCCAGCCACAGATGAACGCAGATAAACGCGGATCAGATAAAGCTTAAGAACTGTGTTGTTTTTCTGATCCGCGTTTATCTGCGTTCATCTGTGGCTGATTTTTACCCGACCACTTCATCCAATCAAGCCGCGAAACTTCGATTCACTCGCAGCATATCCCGGGAAGACTGCCTGCAGGTTCCTCGTCCCCAAATGCTTGCGGGCGAGCTCGGCAAACACATCGCGGAAATCCGTTGTCAGGGCCAGGTCACGTCCCTCATACAACTGATCGCTCTTTAATCCCGGCCATGGACCATACACCTTGCCTCCGCGCACCGAGTTTCCCAGGACGAACATTGCGTTAGCGTGTCCGTGGTCCGTGCCGCGATTCCCATTCTCACGGACCGTGCGCCCAAACTCTGACATTGTCAGAATAACCACGTCATCCATGCGTTGGTCCAGGTCCGTGGCAAGCGCGGCAATCGCTGAACCGAATTGCTGCAACAAGTTGCCAAGCTGGCCGCGAGAATCACCTTCATTGACGTGAGTGTCCCATCCACCGATATCCGTAAAAGCGATCTCCAATCCCACGCCGGCCTTGATCAACTGCGCGATCTGCAAGAGCGAATTGCCAAACGGCGTGCGCGGATACTGGGCCCCGTTCGCTGGTTTATACTGTCCCGGATTGACCTGCTTCAGGTAATTTACCGCTTCAAAGGTCTCTCGCCCGGTGCCGCCCAGTTCGTCGATTGCCCTGCCGTACATCGCCTCGAATCCGCCCTGAAGACTGGCCGAAGACGCGCCCGCGCGAATGGTAAAGTCGGCGAGGTTCGAGATAGCCAACGCTGGGGCTCGCCCCTGCAAAATGCGAGGCATCTGTTGCGTCATAGATACTGCGCGGAACAACGAACGATCAGGGTCGGCTTTGCTCTGGAGATAGCGATTGAGCCAGCCATCAGGCGTGGACTTAACCCCGGGCGTTGCCGACTCCATGTAGTCCTGAGCGTCAAAATGAGAACGAGTGTTGTCAGGAGAGCCGGCAGCGTGGATGACGGCTAATCGCTTTGAGTCCCAGAGTGGTTTGAACGGGGCGAGTGAAGGATGTAACCCGAAAAAGCCGTCGAGATTTATGGCAGCCTCAGCATTTCCCGCCTGCGGTTTCCGAATAGCGATCGATGGACGCAGATCATAGTAAGCGGTCTCGCCGAAAGGCACGACCATGTTTAGACCGTCCACCGCTCCTCTTTGGAAGATAGCGATCAAAGTTTTGCGCCCGCCACCGTTCAGTTGACCCGCCTGGGCCATGATGGCTCGTTGCAAAAACGAAGGCGCTGAAAGAGACAGGCCAAAGCTTGCCAGCGCGATACCGCTCGACTTCATGAAGAATCTACGATTCATAAATCCTCAAATCTCGTGTGGAGACCACTCCCTTATTATGCAGTCAGTACTGAGCACTCAACCCTCCCAAGTCCTACTGCCTTTGAAACTCCGGCGAGCCCAAAATCAGCCCCACGATCTTAGTCATTGGATCAGTGATATTCGCCTGGCGGGCCGGCTGTGGCCGCGGCCTAAGCGGAGCATCCATCTCGCCCGAGGTTTCCATCTGGACAGGCCGGGGCGGCGCCGGCGCAAGCGTAAGCGCCTGTTCATTCATCTGCTTCAAGAGCATCTCTTTGGTTCCGGGAGAAATATCTCCGTCGACGATCACGTTCAGGAAATGCTCCATTGCTTCCGCGGCCGATGTCGAGTTGCCCGCCAGGCGTTTGAGGTCAACGCGAGTGCCTGCAATGCGATTGCTGGCCAACGACAAGCCAAAGTTCAGGCGTTCGAGCAAGGCACCGGTGTTGACCCAGGCCTCGGCCGTATCTGAATAACCGTTTGGAGTCTGAAATCCGTAAAGAGGCTGACCCATTCTTGCAATCCATTGATGGAACTGTGGACCACCATTGGTGTCTGCCCCGAGAGTCCGCACAGAGCTGACCGCCAATTCAAAAGGCCGCTTGATTTTTGCCCGATAAGCCTCAGGTGAATTGAACTCAGGCGAGAAAAATATCGCGCGCAACATCTCGCGCAGATCGCCGTCCGTTTTTTGATAAGTCGCCGCCACTCTCGAGACGAGAGCTTGAGGCGGAGTGTCGGAAACGAAGTGGCGCACCAGTTTAGTGGCGACGAACATCGCCGTAGAAGGATGGTGGGAAAGAATATCCAGCACCATCAGACCATCTTTGATCCCGCCGCCCGCCGGAATCTTATGTCCAAGCACAACCTTTTCGCCGTCATCATGCACGCGGGCGTTAAAGAAGAAGCTCCCGGCATCTTCGCGAGCTGCCTGACCCATCATCGCCGCGGCAGCGGCCCCCGCACCCCTGGGCGCAAAGATGGTCCATCCAGTGAAACAACGAGCGACCTCCTGCACATCCTTCTGCGTGTATCCCCCATCAACACCCAACGTGTGCAATTCCATCAGTTCACGAGCATAGTTTTCGTTAATGCCGCGGCGGGGACGCTGCGCGTTTGGCTTGGGCGCTTGCAGATTAGTAGGTTGTTGCCGCGCGTTTGGGTAACGGTCCATTTGGCGATTGCGACGGCCGTTCATTAATAGCCCAAGCAGCGAGTCCCTTTGCTGGGCTCGCGGACGCAGTCCTCCCGGTCCTGGACCAGCAGGTGCATTCGGACTGACGCTCTGGAAATTATCGAGATAAAAAAGCATCGCCGGACTCTTTGCGGTGGCGAGCAACAAATCGGAAAACTTGCCCAGCGCGTTGGGACGGATCGTGTCGCGATCGTAAGCCGTGAGCAGCCAGCGATCCACTCCCTTACCGACAAACACGTTGAAGTGGTTGGTCCAAAAATCAACCATTACTTCCTGTAGCTGTCGTTCACTATAAACGGCCCGAAGAATTCGGGAAGCTTGCAGCTCACCGATAATACGCTGCGGTAACTGCAAACCGTTCCGGGCGTAATACTCGCGCAGCAGCTCGCGGTATTTCTCGTTATCGAGCGGATTGCCGCTGTTGTTTGGCAGGTTCGAGGGCGCGGTCGATTGAGCCGGCATCGACTGCGTCGTCTCACTCGCTTCCGCGGTCTTCTGCGGTTCGTTTGCCTGAGTGCTATTTGTATTTGCCTTTACGCGATTCTCACGAGCCGCAGCCAGATCTGCTGGCAGCTCTCCACGACGCTGCAACTGTTGCAGGAGTTGGTTTGGTTGGGGAAACTTCTCATAGAGCTCAGCGGTGGTCATGTTCAGGGTAGTTAGATCCTTGATCTTCGCCTCGGCAACGGGATCGGCGATTTTTTCCGGGCTCAGTTGCTGATTGATGTAGGTCTCAATGCCGATACTCTTGATGCGCTCGATGTCGCCTGGACGAGCACCGAATCCGAGACGATTAAGCACGTGCAAAATGCGTTGATCCTCGGTCAGCTTGGCGGGCCGCATTTTTTGCTTCTGCTGAGCGCTAAGCCCGAGCCTAAACGTGCCGGTAAGCACCGCCAGTATCAGAAGACATACAGTGAGACGTCGCGAACTTGTTTTCGAACGATCCGCAAACTGTTTCGAGATTCTCATGAATGCACCTGCTAAGCTTGTTTAAAGAAAATCTGCACTTGCCGCCACGAGGTTAGACGCCTGGCAGGACTGAATGGTTGAAAGAATCGATTAACATTGGCTTTGTACAAACAGTCCAAATCCCACCCACGGAAGAGACTGTGCAAGAAATCCGAAGAATCTGCTGTCGCGACTGGACAACTCAAGCCGAGTGAATTCGCAGGGTTGGAGTAGAGATGACCATTACTGGCCACCCCCTCCACGGATCCGGACGTGCGCAATTAACGCATCCGGCTCTTGCCTTAGGTGATGACGCCAAAGCGACGCAAAGGATAAGGGTGATAAAGCTGTGGC
>DASQPD010000171.1:0-3342 GCA_035644135.1 Pyrinomonadaceae bacterium | reverse complement strand
CGAAAAGCTAAACTTGCGCACAGTTGCCTTCGGATACGTGATCGTACCAACCTTAATCCCACCGGGCACTTCGACCTCTACCTTTGTCGGCAGCGCGAATCTGCTGACCGGGTCATGCGCGTTAACGTGATAGCCCGATGGAATCTCGAGTATCAGGGACGCGCTTACCGCACGGCCCCGTTGGACCCTCTGGCCGGCCAACACCAATTTCACATTGATCTTGGGCGGTGTTGTCTGCGCCCGTGCAGGGCCGCCCGGTGCGATTGAAAAAGCCAATAGCAGTGTTACGGTAATTAGAAGCAAGAACGTTCGATACATTATGTGTCCTTAGTTCAATGATTCGAGAGCAGCTCGAATGTCAGCGTTGGACGGGCGCACTTTATAATCTGACTCGACCTTGGCCCAGGCGACGCGGCCGTTTTTGTCGATCACATAAACTGCCGGATGCGGAATGCCGTCAAATCGCTTTCCGTCGTAAGCCGGATCATGCAACCGGTAGGCATCGATAACCTTGTGCCCGGGGTCGCTCAACATAGTGTAGTTCACGGAGCCATTTCCGTCGGCGGCAATCTTTTCTGTCAATTGCTTCGTCTTTTCGTGATCGTCTACGCTCACGGCGAGGACGCGCACCTGCTCATCGGTCTTCAGTAGCGAACGCAACTCAGATAATTGATGAGCGCAGAATGGACACCAGTATCCACGGTAGAAGACAAGCACGGTCGGCATCTTCCCGCGCGTTGCGGACAGCGATACCTGATTACCTTGCATGTCTTCCAGGGTAAAGTCGGGGGCTTCCTCTCCGACGCTCACCGGCTCGGTGCGTTTCGGCTCGTCGTTAGGATTGCCACGCACACCGCGCGCTGTCCCGGCCGTCGTGATGCTCGCGACAAGCAGTACTAGTGCTGAGATGACCAACGATAACTTTGCGGTTCTTCTATTCATTTGTTTCTCCTTACGGTTGGAATGCTGTGGGTGGAACTTGCAGCGCGGGGGCATCTGGCGCGCGCGCCACATTTCCTTGCACTGGCCCACAAGCGTTAATTTCTACTTGCCGGGCCACTGGCCAGAATTGTTGTCTGGCGCTCGATGCTGTTCTTCGCCAACTGACTTTCCAAGCGGGGCATCAGTAGCTCGCGTCCAGTATTGTCTCCCGGCGTCCAGATCTGCGAGAGGAAGTACTGACCACCGTACCTGTGGAAGACTAGCCTGGCTTCCTCTTGCGTTTCGCTGGCTCGCACCGTGTTCGTTTTAAAGAGCGCACTTGCGTGGCCTTCTTTACTTTGAACCAGCCAAACGTTGTCGGAGTCCTTTCTATTGGGCTCGAATGTGTACTCGCCAGCCGGTAGGGTCTTCTGTCCTACGATGAAGCTGAACGGGATGTTGATCACCCTAATGCGCTCAGATTGAGCGGAAACGGTTACTGCTGTGAGCATTACCAGAAAACTCAACACTGTGAATCTCCTGAGAGCTTGCTTCTTCATATGGTCTCCTTATTAGTATTTGATTTGATTCCCCCCGGAGTCGCCGTTCCAAAAGAAAAAATCCTTTCCGCCTCAGCGCCACAAACTAATCTCCGGTCCATCAAAGTAATACCTAGCTCTGGTTGATTTATTCCCAGAGAGCTTTTGACTAACGATGATTCTGTATTCAGGTGAGAATTATTAAGGTTGGACCTATTCAGGAAAGTGCAGTTCGCCACGAGCCCGCATTTCCAGCGGCAGGAGGCTGGCGTAGAGAAAGCTGTTAGCAGGTGTTTCGATTCCAGCTTCTCGCCCAAGTCGCGCGACCGCTCCGTTTTGAGATTCAAGCTCCGAGGGGCGATGCGCCATGATGTCGCGCTGCATCGAGGACATGGCGTTTTCCGGCAAACTGTCCAAGCTCGCCAGTGCCTGATTCACTGCGTCATCAGGTAGCCTAATTCCTCGCGCCTTAGCGACTTCGTAGATCTCCCGCATCGCCTGTTCCATCAGCGCACGGGTTTGCGGCAGACTACGCAGCACTCCTGCGGGCGACTGGGTTACCGCACCCACGCCGCTGAAGCCGGCGATGAAGAGGAACTTGTTCCAGACGGCTGCCTGAATGTCAGACGGCGCTTTCGCTTCCACACCCGCTTGAGTAAACGTCTCGCGCAAAGCTGCCACCCGATCACTTGGGTGATTGTCCCACTCACCGAAAGCGACAAAGGGCTCGAAGCCGGCATGTCGAATATGCCCCGGCTCGACAACGTAACTGACGATCTTACACAATCCGCCGAGCACGTGTTCTTTTCCCAGTACGGCAGCCAATTGCTCGAATGCCTCGACGCCGTTTTGCAGCGGCAGCACGAAAGTGCTGGCTCCGATCATCGGCACAATGGCATGGGCCGCCTCGCCAATCTGCCACGCCTTCACGCCGAGGATGACGACGTCGACATTATTTACTTGAGTCGGATCATCAGTCGCGCGGACGGGCGAAACTGTATAGTCGCCGTTGATGCTGTCAACGCGAAGACCAGTCGAGCGCAGAGCGCGCAAGTGTTCACCGCGGGCAATGAACGTCACGTCATTACCCGCGAGCGCCAGCCGCCCGCCAAAATATCCTCCTACGCCGCCGCTGCCGACTATCGCAATTCGCATTAATCATAATTCTGCCGTCTGGATTGGAAGTTCTCAAATCCAGACGGCAGCCTTCCAGGCAACTATTTCCGGGCGTGACGAGCCGTGCAACACGATTCATGTGTGGCGCAACAGGCGGCAACAACCGCGCAACAACTGGCGGCACCCTGCGCTTGTTGGCTCTCTTGCGCCCTTGCGGAATATGCGAACCCAGCCAGCCCAAGAATTAGGCCGAGTGATAACAATTTGATTCTCTTCATGAACTTCTCCTTTTCAAAAAATGACCGTTGACTTTCGGGGAAACCTGGAACTTACATATGATTAATACCCGAAGTCACTCGGTATATTCCTGGTGACATTAGAGAGTTCTTGCCGGCATTGTAGAGAGACGAATATTAGGTATTGGTTATCGCGCCTTGAAAAACTCATCAAATATCTCTTTCAATTCTCCGACGTTTCGATACTCCCGCAACACAGCTCCTTTGCTGCCGGCAATCATGGGCGATAGCATGCTCCCACTCTCGGTTCGAAAGAGACGCAGAACTGATTTGACCCACTCGGTGGCCTTCCCAATCTCGTAGCCGACGCCTAGGCTGGGGGTTGTCACTTCAGCAACCAGACAGTCGGCCTGCCTCAACCACGCCAGGTCTCGATCATGAATCTCTACATCACTGAGGCCAGGCTCGCCGCGCGCATCCAGTCTCTCGTCACCGATATGTTCGGTGAGGACCAACCCGTGCTGCTTTAG
>DASQPD010000170.1:0-10383 GCA_035644135.1 Pyrinomonadaceae bacterium | reverse complement strand
CTGAAGTATTGAAAACACTCTTGCGTTTGTTCGGCAGCGAAAGGGTTGCAGTCGGTATCGATTCCAGAAACGGACAGGTCGTAACGCACGGCTGGGAAAGCAACACAGCACTGTCTGCGGTCAACTTCGCTCTTCACCTCGCCTCGTTGGGAATAGAACGCATCATCTATACGGACGTGTCGCGCGACGGCATGCTTAATGGCATCGACGTCGAGGCGACGTGCGAAATCGCTCGCGCGTGCGGTTTGGAAGTTACGGCCTCGGGAGGGGTGTCATCACTCGAAGATATCAGAGGCGTGAGCCGCACAACCTGCGGCATTGACAGCATGATTATTGGTAAGGCTCTTTACGAAGGATACTTTACGATTCAGGAAGCTTTGTCAGCGGCGAAACAATTGTAACTCGCCTTTATGCCACAGAGACTCTGTGACACTCTGAGGAATCTGCAGTCGCGACTGGACAATTCAAGCTGCATAAATTCGCAGGTGGGGAAGGGGGCAGTCATTAGGTGCAAGGTTCGGTAAGTTCAATGCGCCCCCGCTCAAGCTTGAATGCCATTCCTTATCCTAGTAGCCAAGCCTCTGGGTTAGTGCATTGAGTGGTTGATTCGATGTTGAAGCCTCTGAAACTTGAGCGGGGGCGCCTTGAACTTACCGAACCTTGCACCTAATGACTGCCCCCTTCCCCACCTGCGAATTTACTTGGCTTGAATTGTCCGAATCCGCAGCTTCGAAGTCCAAGGCATCCTCAGAGTTTTCAACACTCGACTGCCCATGGGTGGAACTTCCCCTTTTTGTCCAAAGCCCTTCAGCACACTGCGCTTGGACACACCGTTCCGTCAGTTTTTGCCTGGCCCATTGGCCAAGACTATCGTCTCTCGCTCAATTGTGCTCTTCGCCAATTCGCGTTCCAGGCGGGGCATGAGCAGCTCGCGTCCAGAGTTGTCTCCAAGTGACCAGATCTGCGAGAGGAAATATCGATCACCATATTTATGGAAGACAAGCTTGCTTTTCTCTTGTCCTTCGATAGACGCGACGGCCATTGTGGTAAAGATAGCGCTGGCATGGCCATCTCGACTTTGGACCAACCAAACCTCGGGGTTCCTTCTGTTGGGCTTGATTGTGTACTCGCCAGCAGGGAGCGTCCTCCCTCCCACGACGAAGCTGAATGGGATGTTTGCAACCTTGCTTCGCTGAAATTGAGCGCTAACCGAAACGGCTGTAAGTATTAACAGCAGATTCAATATTGTGAAAGTTTTGAGAGCTTGCTTTTTCATATGGCCTTCCCTTCCTTCTTTTGGGTTTAAAGGCAGCTCCATTGCTGCCCTCATCTATTAACGCGGAAAGCGGAGAGAAGTGGGGCCAAAATTGCCATCATTACTTTCGGTGACCAGCAAATGTTGGAACAGCAAAGATAAGAAGGTGCCAATGGTTCAATTGACTTGCTGTTCGGGGGTGCATATGCTCTGCGCAGCTACAAGGAGGTAACTTCTGGTCAAGATGGAAGACCCCCAAAATGAGCTCCTCGCCTCCAAACGTGACCGAACTGCTCCGGAACTGGAGCGATGGCGATGACGAAGCACAAGAGAAGCTCTTCCAGTTCGTTTACAATGATCTCCATCGCCAGGCTGCCCGCTACCTGCGAAATGAACATCCCGGTCTGTCATTGCAGACCACAGACCTAATTCACGAAGCCTATCTCCGTCTGATCGATCAGCAGCACGTCGAGTGGCAGAACAGACTGCACTTCTTTGCCATCGCAGCGAAGGTTATGCGACGCATCCTTGTAGATCATGCGAGAGGTCGTCAGGCTGCCAAACGCGGTGGCAGCGATATTCGTCTACCGCTGGACGAGGCGATGGCGGTCTTGCCGGAGCAAGATCTGGACTTTGTGGCTCTTGATGAGGCTTTGAACAAACTCGCTCAGATCGATGCGAAGCAGAGCCAGATAGTGGAACTGAGATTCTTTAGCGGGCTGACTGTGGAAGAAACAGCCAAGGTGTTGGACGTGTCGGAAAGAACGGTAAAACGTGACTGGAACGTGGCAAAGGCGTGGCTGCGGCGAGAACTTAGGAGAGGCGGACGGGCAGGAGCCCGAGCGTAACGCAAGTGACACCTGAACAGTGGCACAGAGTGAAAGAGATATTCGAGGCTGCATTGGGCCACGCGCCCGAAGAGCGCTCTGCCTTTGTGGGCCAGGCTTGCGGCGGTGATGAATCGTTGCGCAGCGAAGTCAAATCACTGCTCAGTTCTTATGAGCAAGAGTCACAATTCATGGAAACACCGGCTGCGGCCCTAGCAGCTCAGTCCTTGGTGAAAGAAGAAAGCGCTGCGCTCGTTGGGCAGCAACTGGGCCATTATCAAATTGTCCGCGAGATTGGGCGCGGCGGTATGGGTGTGGTGTACCTGGCCCAGGATATCACTCTGGGCCGTCCAGTGGCCCTGAAGCTTTTGCCTAAACATTTGACCAGTGATCCCAACCGTCTGCGGCGCTTTGAGCGGGAGGCACGCGCAGCATCCGCACTGAACCATCACAACATCCTCACTATCTATGAGATTGCCCAGTTAGATGGTCTTCACTCTATCGCGACAGAGTTCATTGATGGAGTAACCCTTCGCGAACGCATCAAGAAGAAGGATTTGGCGCTTAGCGAAACTCTCAACATCGCTGAACAGATTGCCTCAGCGTTAGTGGCAGCGCACGAAGCGGGCATTGTGCACCGTGACATTAAGCCTGAGAACGTGATGCTGAGGCGGGATGGCTACGTCAAAGTGTTGGACTTTGGCTTGGCTAAGCTAACTGAGCAACAAACGGTTAAACGGGTCAACGCCTCGGCAGCGGTGGCCGGGACGAACGCGGATACAGGGATAATGGGAACAGTCGGTTATATGTCGCCAGAGCAGGCGCGAGGCGAGTCAGTGGACCACAGAACAGACATCTTCAGCCTGGGCGTAGTGATTTATGAAATGATGACAGGGCACATGCCATTCGAGGCCAGAAATGCTGCGGGCGCCATTGTGCCGATTGCTGAGGAGGAGCCACCGCCACTTGCTCATTACTCGCCTGAAGCACCGGCCGAATTACAGCTGATCGTGAACAAGGCACTGCGCCAAAACAGAGACGAGCGCTATCAAACGGCGACCGAGTTGCTTGCAGATCTGAAGAGCGTAACGGCAAAGCACAGCGCGAAGAGTAGGTTCACCGCGAGACGCTTAAGTTTGTTGGCCGCCACGTTGGCTGTGGCCGTTGGCGGGCTATTTTGGTTTTACGCCTCAAGTCGAACCGTCAAATCGTCGCTTCCACCAATGAAAGTTGTTCCCTTTACGAGTGTCGAAGGAAACGAATTTTCGCCCGCCTTTTCACCGGATGGCAATCAGATCGCCTTCGCTTGGGGGAAAACTGAAAAGGGCGGACATATGAACTTTGACATTTACGTGAAGCAAATCCGTGGTGGAAAAGACCTGCAGATTACTTCTGATCCCGCTGATGAGATGGAGCCGGTCTGGTCACCCGACGGTCAGAAGATCGCCTTCACTCGTTTGTCCGAAAGTGAGGTCGCAATCTTCACTGTTCCCTCTATAAGTGGCGCTGAGCACAAGTTACTGTCGTTTGGCCCAAAGACTAAATGGAACCAAAAAGCCGGCGGCCTGTCATGGTCGCCGGACGGGAAGTTCATCGCTTACTCGAGTAAGGTTTCGGCGGGCCAGCCGTATCAAATTTCCTTGATCGCGACTGACAGCCTGGAAAAGCGCACACTGACCTCTCCCCCCGCGCAGAGTACAGGTGATGACCTTGGGGTCTTTTCGCCCGATGGCCGGACCCTCGCCTTTGAACGGATTAGTAATGATGGTGTTTCAGCCGACATCTACTTGCAGCCACTTAGCGGCGGTGAACCGAAGCGACTCACTTTCGATAACGTCATTCCCCGCGGGCTCGCTTGGACTGCAGACGGAAGAGAGATCGTGTTCTCATCGAAACGCGCAGGGCCAGATAGTCTGTGGAGGATTTCAGCGTCTGGCGGGGCGTCAGAGCGTTTAGCGCTAGGTGGAGATAATGCGCTCTACCCGTCTGTTTCCATCCAGGGCCATCGCCTGGCATATGTGACTATGAAAGGGTCCATAGATGAAAACATCTATCGAATCGCGCTCTTAGGATCGAGCAACCGTTGGAGCTCGCCGACAAAATTCATCTCCTCGACGCAACGTGATACGAATTCTCAGTTCTCCCCGGATGGCAAACGGATAGCCTTTGAATCCAGCCGCGCGGGAAATTATGAAATCTGGGTAAGCGACAGCGACGGCTCAAACCCGGTCCAGATGACTTTTTCTGACCGGGAGTTGACCGGTACCCCTCGCTGGTCTCCCGATAGCCGGCAAATCGCCTTCGATTCAGACCGAGAACATAATTGGGATATTTACATCACGAGTGTGGATGGAGGCCTGCCGCGGCGCCTGACAACAGCATCTTCCGATGAAAATGTGCCGAGCTGGTCGAGAGATGGACGATGGATTTACTTCTCGTCTGATCGGACCGGCAAGCGGGAGATTTGGAAAGCACCGGCTGACGGTGGCGAAGCGGTGCAGGTGACTAAGCAGGGTGGCTTCTTAGCCTTCGAGTCTGTCGACGGCAAATTCGTTTATTACACAAAGGATTTCAGAGACGGAGGTCAGTTTAGCCCCGGCATATGGCGTACACCCGTGGAAGGCGGCGAGGAAACCCTCGTGTTGGATTCATTTAACGCAGAGAATTGGGGCGATTGGGCCCTCGTGGAAGACGGCATTTACTTCATCGATTCGGATGCGAAGGGTGATTGGACCCTCCGGTTCTTCGATTTTGCGAAACGGAGTGCGACTCAGATCGCTGCCCTCGGTCAAGACATCTTTACCAACGGTTTGGCCGTCTCGCCGGATCGCCGACAGATTCTATATACGCGGGTAGACCTCACCGGCGGCGTAGACATCATGTTGGTCGAGAACTTTCGCTAAGACGCACGGTTAGCTTGGGGAGTCTGTCGGGAAAAAGCTTCTTAGTGTTCTCCGTGTCTCCGTGGTGAAATTGCTGAGAAAAACATACACCACGGAGACACAGAGATCACGGAGTAATCCGATTATTCCACCAGACTCCTGAGCAGGCGTCACCTGCTTCGCGGGTTGGATGCATTTCTTTATCGGACTCTAGAGACACCACACTGGCAACACGTGCGAAGGAGCCATCATGGTGACAGAACAAGGTCGACTCACTCTGGCAAGAATCTTCTTCCCGGCGCTGTTGCTTATGTGGGCCATTGGCTTGTTCATTGGAGTGGATGCCCAGACGAGTACTGTCGGAAGCATCAGCGGCATTGTGCGCGACTCTCAGGGAGCGGTCATTCCTAAAGCAGAGGTGTTGATCCAGGAAGACAGAACCGGGTTCGCGCGCGCGGTTGTTTCGAATGACGAGGGATTCTACTCCGCTCCCAGTTTGCCTTTTGGGCGCTACTCTGTGAGCACAGCGCCGCCGGGATTTAAGAAGATCGTAAGTTCCGGACTGGACCTGCATGTCAATGAAAACCTGGTTGTTAATCTGACCCTCGAAATTGGACTCATAAGCGAAACCGTCAGCGTTTCTAACGAAGCCGAGCCTGTCGAAACGCGCAGCGGTGAGGTAAGCAGTCTTGTTTCAGAGAAACAAGTGACAGAGCTGCCACTCAATGGACGCAACTACGCGCAGTTGGTCTTAGTGGTGCCGGGAGTTTCGCCGACGAACGACAATTTTAACACCCGCGGTACTGGACTTGATTCCGTCGTGGGTGTATCGGTCAACGGCAACAGCTCGAACCAAAATCTTTGGACCGTTGACGGCGTCAACAACATGGATGTGGGCTCAAACCAAACGCTGCTGGTCTATCCATCAATAGACTCTATTCAGGAGTTTCGTGTTGAGCGTAACAGCTTCAGCGCGGAGTTTGGGCAAGCACAGGGCGCGGTGATCAATCTGATCACCAAAAGCGGCACGAATCAGGTCCATGGCGCTGCCTTTGAGTTCCTGCGCAATGACGTATTGGATGCTAATGATTTCTTTCTTAACAGGGCAGGCAAACCTAAGGCGTCGCTGCGCTACAGCAACTTCGGCTTCAACTTCAACGGGCCTATCAAAAAGAATAGAGCCTTCTTCTTCTGGTCAGAGGAATGGCGCCGCGAACGGCGCGGTGTGGTGCGCAGTGCCAGAGTTCCGACTGCGGCAGAGAAAGTGGGAGATTTCAGCGGAGTTCTAACGGATCCGCTGCCGCATGATCCCGCCACTTGCAGGCCAGACCCTAACGATCCTGCGACAACGATCTGTGACCCGTTCCCTGGCAACAGGATTCCTGCGAACCGCCTCAGCCCAGCAGGCCTGGCTCTATTGAAGGTCTATTCTGATCCTAATATTCAAGGAGATCCAACAGGCCAGAATTGGATCGCTGCTCCTACAGCCCCGACCGACACGCGCCAGGATCTCATCCGCGGTAATGTAAACATCAACAGCAAGATGAATCTGATGGTCCGCTGGATCAACGAATCCTGGAATCGCGGGGGTCAATTTTGGGCCGACTCTGGATTCCCAACTGTGGACTCAGAGTGGGCGCAACCCAGTAAGAGCTTCGCGATCAAATTGACGAATACCTTATCTTCATCATCCGTGAACGACTTCCAGTTCTCGCGTTCGGGCAATGATATCTTCGCCACGACGAACCCGGCAGGCCAGGCGCTCAATGAAGAGATCGTCGCTAAGTTCCCCTCAGTTTTTCCGCATCCAAAAGGCTCTTCGTTTCCTGCTCTCCTTGTCGCGGATGGCTATGCACCTCTATTTCACGGCGCGCCATGGAGCAATGAAGAAGACCTCTTCATATGGAAAGATGACTTCGCTAAGGTGCGTGGCGTCCATAGCCTCAAGGTGGGTGGACTCTTCAGCCATAACATCAAGAATGAGTTCATCCCTTTGGGTCAAGGACCTTACTTTCTTTGTGGGACCAACAGTCGCACCGGCAATGCAATTGCGGATCTACTGCTGAAGGATTTGCCGCTCGGTTGTTACTTCGAGACCGACCATCAGGAGAATGTGTTGGGCCGCTGGCACGACCTGGAGTTTTACGGGAATGACATGTGGAAACTAGGTCCAGGGGTCACCCTCACTCTGGGGCTGCGCTGGTCAAGATATGGCCAGCCCTACTCTGCCAATGATCGCATCACTAACTTCATCCCGAGGTTGTACGATGGCGCGGGTCCCGCCAGCGCTCTGATCCAGGCAGGTACCGAAGGGTTCAATCGCTCTCTGGTGCAGCCGTACAACAAAGGTTTCCAGCCGAGATTGGGGATTGCCTGGGACATCTTTGGTGATGGCAAGACCGCGCTTCGGCTCGGCGCCGGACGCTACATGGGCCGGCCGATTATTACTCGCATGATTGCCTTAGCAGGTAATCCACCATGGACTCAGACGGTCGATGAGGGTTGGGGAGGAGGCAGTTTTTCTCTCAACGATAGTCCGATACTCCGCAGCCTCGACACCATTAATCCGGGGCTAAAGAATGCGCTCGCCACCACGACGTCTTTCGAAGCTGTGAGCGAGGACTTCCGTCCGCCTGAGAGTTGGCAGTGGAATCTGACCATCTCTCGGGAAGTCATGAAGAACACCGTCCTCGAAGCTTCGTACATAGGAAATCATGCCCTGCATATCGAACGATCGTTGGATTGGAACGATGTTGTTCCGAGGGCCCGGCTTGGCGTGGCCCAGGCCGTTCGAGCCAATGATCCCAATGCGAATAACCTAATCAGTGCCGGTCGCAGGCTGCCGGGTGTTGCAACCGTCTTCATGCACGAGTCCACTGGCGATTCCAGCTACCATGCGCTCCAGATTTGGGCCAACCGCCGCTTCTCTGAGCGGCTGGCTTTCCAGGCTGCTTTCACCTGGAGCCATGCGATTACTAACGTTCCGCTAGCGGCCTTCAGCGCCGGCGCTACCGATCCCTTCAACTTCAATCTCGACCGAGGTGATGCAGACCTCGACCGAAGGCAGATGTTTGTCGCTAATGCGGTCTACGTCTTGCCGTCGTTCAAGAAGTGGGGCGCCATCGCAAGACACATTCTGGGGGACTGGCAGCTAAATGGGATCGCCTCTTTTCTCGGTGGGACTCCGTTGGACGTGGCATCCGGGGCCAATGCCGCCGGCCTAGCTGTGAGTTACCGCGGCCAACGTCCTAACCTTGTTTCCGGCGTACCTGTCTACCTCCACAACCCAAGTGACCCATTGCAATATCTAAACCCGGCGGCATTTTCCTTACCTGAGGTGGGACAGTTCGGCAGTCTTGGTCGTGGCTCCATACGAGGGCCGGGCAGCACGAACTTCGATCTCTCCATCGTAAAGAACTGGAGAATACAGGATCGCTATAGCCTTCAGTTCCGTGCGGAGATGTTCAATGCCTTCAACCATCCGAATTTCAATGGTATTGATGGGGGCCTGAGCTTGAACAATGTCGTTGGGGACGAGAACTTTGGCAAACCAATCAACTCAAACTTTGGTCGGATAACGGCGACGCGAGGACCGCGCGAGATCCAGTTCGGATTAAAGTTCAGCTTCTGATGCGTGTGTAAGCCAGTGTCTGATACTCGTAGATATGCGACCCGGCTTGTCCGCTGTCAATTTCGCTCTTCACCTCGCCTCGTTGGGTATAAAACGGATCATCTATACGGACGTGTCGCGTGACGGAATGCTTAATGGCATCGACGTCGAGGCAACGTGTGAAATAGCTCGCGCGTGCGGTTTGGAAGTTACGGCCTCGGGAGGTGTGTCATCACTGGAAGATATCAGACGCGTCAGCCACGCAACCTGCGGCATTGACAGCATGATTATTGGTAAGGCTCTGTACGAAGGACACTTTACGATTCAAGAAGCTTTGGCAGCAGCGAAACAATTGTAGGTCGCCTGGACAATTCAAGCTGCGTAAATTCGCAGGTCGGGAAGGGGGCAGTCGTTAGCTTGAATTGTCTGAAGAAAAATGACGAAGCTTCACATTAGTTGCGTAGCAGCATTATTAAGAGCAAGTCTCATTGCCCTGCTCTGGCTGGCCGTGGTCTACCCCGGCAATGCGCAGACTGTAGCGATCGACAGAAATGATGCCGACCAACCCAGGAAAGTTCGAGTCAACGGAGTTGAGTTGAATTATCTGGATCGTGGCCAGGGCATTCCAGTGGTGTTCGTGCACGGCGGGCTCGACGATTACCGGTATTGGCGGTCTCAGATGAAGCAGTTTTCTGAAAGGTATCGTGTCATCGCCTACAGTCGCCGCTACAATTTCCCAAACAACAACTCGCTGTCACGATCAGACCATTCGGCCATTGTCGAAGCAGGAGATCTAGCGGCGCTTATCGAATCGCTTAAGCTGGGTAGAGTTCACATAGTGGGCGCATCATACGGCGCATATACGGCGCTCTTCCTGGCCTTGAAACATCCAGAGGTGGTGCGCACATTAACTCTCGCAGAAGCCCCGGTGTTGCGGTTGGCTCAGCATAAACCTCAGGGAAGAGCTCTTTATCAGGAATTCCTGGCTGACCTCTGGCAACCGGCCGGAGCAGCCTTCCGTCGGCGAGACAAAGAGCAAGCTTTAAGAGTGAGCGTTGAGTACTTCGCTGGGAAGGGTGCGTTGGAGCAAGCCCCCGAAGAGGTGCAGCACGGTTGGAGGGATAACCTGCGTGAGTGGGAGGCCCTAACCACATCAAGCGATGCCTTTCCGAATATAAGTCCTCGGTATCTTAAGACGCTAAACACGCCTACTCTAATGCTGAGTGGTGAGCGGACGTTGAAGATTCTCAAGTTCGTCGATGCCGAGCTGCGCCCGCTCCTGAGTGCGGAGCGAATAATAATACCGGGTGCATCGCATGATATGTGGAGTGAATACCCTGATCTGTGCGGACAGGCGACGCTGGCGTTCCTTGCCCGGCATTGACGGCTAAGAAGCGAGGAGCGGAAGTACGCCGAGATGGACCAAGTTCGTGTTATTTTGTGTCTTCGTTTCGTGTTATTTCGTGGATCGGTTTTCTTGGGCAAGATAAAAAGCAAATCCACGAACTAACACCAAACGAAGACACGAAAACACACGCATGGACCACATAATCGCCCTGGCAGAAAAGATCTGGAACTATCACCAGATGAAGCATCAAATTGAAAGTGCGGATTTGATTCTCGTCCTCTGCAGTCATGATATACGAGTGGCGGAACGAGGCGCTGAGTTGTTTCTAAAGAACTGGGCGCCCCTGCTGGTCTTTTCGGGCGGATTTGGTTCGATCACGCGCCGCCTGTGGAACGAGCCCGAAGCCGACCAGTTCGCCAGAATTGCCAGTGAGATGGGAGTGCCACAGGAAAATATTCTCA
>DASQPD010000169.1:0-3387 GCA_035644135.1 Pyrinomonadaceae bacterium | reverse complement strand
TATTCATTGCTTGCCTGCCTTTTATTACGAGAAAGTAATCGCGCAAGTTCCATTCTTCCTCTGTTTATTCGCGACTTCACCGTTCCCTCCGGCACCCGCAACACCTGGGCAATCTCTTTGTAGTCCATATCCTGTAAGTCCCTTAGAATCACTGCTTCTCGCAGATCCGGACTGATCCTTGCCAGCGCCATCTGCACCATTCTCTGGGTCTCCTTGCTGGCCAGCCGATCATCCGGGTTCGGCCTTGGGTCCTCCAGCCGGTCGCCCAGAGACAGCGAATCGTCCTCTTCCCGCAGCCCTGCGTCTATCGAATCCGTCACCCGATCCTGCTTGCTCTTGCGGAAATGGTCCACCAGAAGGTTCCGCGTCAGGGTGGTCAGCCAGGTCGTAAACGCCCCTTTTTCAATGTGATAGCTAGCCATCGACCTATACACGCGGATAAAAACCTCCTGCGTCAGGTCCTGGGCGTCATCCGGGGAGTTCGTAAACCGATAGCACAAGTTGTAGATCCGCCTGTTGTGCAGACGCACGATCTCCTCCCATGCCGCGGCATCGCCTGCCAGGCATCGGCGAACAAGTACCCCTGTTTGTTGCTCTTCCAAGCAGTCTCCCCGTCGAAGGATACGTACACGGTCGCGGTTTAGTTCAAAAGCGCCGGTTCGAAGTTTGGTTCGAAGCCCAGGCGCAATACCCACCTTCAAAGCCCGATCAAACCGATCAAACTCTGATTTTCAAGACTCTGTTTTTGGAACTCTGGTTCAAAACCCGGCTGGCTCGTAAGTGACAAGGTTTACAGGAAAGTGAGATGGCGTGCAAATGGCGGTTTTCAAATGGACGGAAGACGGTTGGGAGCTCAGGCGCCCCCGCCTGCGGATTCGTTTTTCTCGATGATGTTTCTCGATCATGCCTCAATTCGACCAACGCCGCTCGCATCTTGTCATCTTGAGCGCTGGCGGCACGACTGAAGAGAGTGACGCCGAGTCGAAAGATCCCGACAACGCATCCCCCGCCATGTTTCCGGCGATTTTGGCAATTCCCTTTTTCCTCTGCGCCCTCGGTTCCTCTGTGTTTCAAAGGTTTTGTTGTTCAATTGCCATTTTGTTCTGATCTGCGTGCATCTGCGCAAATCTGGGGCAAAGTTCTTTTTCTCCGTGCCTCTCTCGAAAATGCCGCTATCTGAGAGTTGCCATCCCGAAAGGTCCGTAAGTTTGGCTGCGCTTCCTTCAGCAGCCAAATAGGACCCGAGGGATCGGCTCCGCTGCTGCCGCGGGACCTATAGATACAACATTTTCATGCTCGTTTGTGACCGCCCTCCGGTCATGACGACTCCGTGGTTGGTTCTAGTCCTCTGATCCGCGCCCATCCGCGCTGATCCGCGGTATTCTCTTCCTCCGCGCCCTCCGTTCCTCCGCGTTTCAAAGGTCTTGTTTTTCAATTCTGGCAATTTCTCCTGATCAGTGTCATCAGTGTCATCAGTGTTAATCAGTGGTAAGACCCTTCCCCCACCACCTTGCTCAGCTCAATCACCTCCAGCGGACACTCCGGCCAGTTATGCTTCCAGCACACAATAATGTCGCACCCGCTCGGATCATGCATGTGCTTCAGAAAGTTGCGGCTTTCGTATTCAAACTCAATCCGCACCGGCTGCCACCGATCTACATCCACCAGCCTCATCGCGTAGCAGTCTGGAAACGCGCCCTGAATCAGCGTCACCACAAAGCCGAGCCTCTCTGACACCGTTCCGAACAGGTAAAGCACCCCGTTTTCGTTGATAGGCCCATGAATCATCGGGTACGGCCGTATCAGGGGGCCATACACAGGACGGTCTGTCATCACCATGGGCTTTTTCTGTTCACACTCCGGGGACGCCGCCATCTCCAGCCCATTACTTCACTATTATCTGACGTGCCGGACATAGCGCATTTGCAGCCCTAATCCAGTCCCGCGTCAGCGGGACGTCTGGCAGTAGCCCGCCGTTTCAATGGCGGGAAAGCTGAAGAGAACGATAAAGTCCCCGAACCGGGGCCCCCGGCAAGACCGGTTTTGGCTTGCTGGGGTGGCTTGAGGGGACGACTGAAACAACGCGGGATTTCAATCCCGCGACGAACGATAAATCTTGATTCCGTGACGTTTCAGCATCTTCTCCAACTCCTGCGCAAAATCCATCTTTGCGTGGTGACGCTCCTGATTGTTAATGTAGCGAATTGTGTTTTCGAGTTGAGAGATACCGATGCTGAATGCGGAATAACCATCCTGCCAAGCGAACGATCGTCGTTCAAAATGATCGTTGATCCATTTTGACGAGCCGCCCTTAAGCAATTGCACAGCTTTGGCGATGGAGATTGTCGTCGGCAACGACAATAGAGCGTGACAATGGTCTGGCCTTCCGCCCACCGCCAGCGCTTTGAATTTATTTTGTCGCGCGATTCCGGCGATGTACGGCCAGAGTTTGGCCTTCAGGTCGGTGGGGATGATGGGCCGACGTTCTTTTGTTGAGAACACGCAATGCGCCAGGATGCTGTAATAGGTGTGTGACATGCGCTGGGCATTTTACAACGCGGCATGGGTTTTTCAGTCGTCCCCTGAAGGGGACTTGTCTTGTTTGTGTCAGCTTTCCCGCCGTTGAAACGGCGGGCTACTGCCAAACGTCCCGCTGGCGCGGGACTGGGTTATGAATGTGTCCGAGCACCGTGAGTTTAAATGACTGCTCCAAACTGCCGTGCTAACCTGCTAAGTTCCCCCAGCCATTCCTAACGAGGTCACCAATCAATGAACCTGCTGCTTACATTCTTCCTTCTCTGTTCCGCACTGTCGGCCCAAACCATCCCTCACGCTACCGGCGTCGCGCATACCGAACAGGTCGACCTCTCGTATGAAACCTACGGCGCAAAAGGAACCGCGCTTCCCATCATCGCCATCAACGGCGGCCCCGGACTCTCGCATGCCTACATGATGCAGAATGACCTTTGGGCGCGCATCGGCAAAAACCGCTTCGTCGTTTTATACGACCAGCGCGGCACTGGCGGATCCAAACGCATGCAGGCCGGAGCTTCGCAATCTGGTGTCTCACAATCTGGTGCCTCACAATCAATGGACGCCCAAATCGCTGACCTCGACGCCGTGCGCCAGACTCTTGGTCTCACTAGATTTGCGCTGCTCGGTGACTCCTATGGCGGACTCGTTGCCATGGCTTATGCCGCCGCTCATCCTGAGCACGTCGCGAAGCTGATACTCTCCGACTCTCCTGGCCCTTCCTGGCACGATATCGTCCACGTTCTGCCCGACGTCTTTCCCGATATCGAAGAAGAAAATAAACAGGAAGCGCAAAAGCTTGGCCCCGAGACCGAAGCCGCCGCCCGCGCTGGCCTGCGCAATCATTTCCGCATG
>DASQPD010000168.1:0-17591 GCA_035644135.1 Pyrinomonadaceae bacterium | reverse complement strand
AAATGACGAATGGAAAATGCTTCCCGGGTGTTAGCTTGGATGCCACTCAACCCTCCACACGCAGCGCCTTCGGTTGCCGGAGAAGAAAAGGGTTCTGCCTCTTAATCGACCGGAAATAACCGGAAATGACAAATGAAAAATGGAAAATGACGAATGGAAAAGCTTTCCGGCCTGAAGCTTGGGTGGCATTCAACATTCCGCAGACTGATGAAGTCTGTGCCACTTTGGCGATCCTGGAATGGATCAGGCTTATTTTAGGGAAGAGGCAGGGCGCGCAACTACCGAAATCAAGCCTGCCTGCGGCTGGGCTGCGTTATGGCGCGCGGCGACTCAGCGACTCCCACTTCAGATGCACAGTCGCGACACAGCCAAACCAGGATTTGCGCAGCGTCCGACCAGAAAAATGGTGTCACTTTGCTGGCAATCTGGACTGCCTTGTTAACGGGCAGGCGCTGTAAAGCCTGTACATAAAAGACCCCGTTGTAGAATTCGCCTTCCACGCCTTCGTCCTGATGTATGCACTCCCGCTCGCGAAACATCTGTTTCTTCATAAACACCTTTTACTCCTGGCGCAATTCACGCGAAAACAATTCGCGCTCAAGGCGACTGCCATTTCTGCATGGAATAACGTCGGGTACGTGCGTGAGAGAGTTTACTGGGGCACTACTGAAACAATACTTGACAACAATGACAACCTTTGTTGCTCGGCGGGGATAATGCCACTCGCTTAGGAGTCAGTCAACCTTTGCAATCAAAATACAAAGAATGAGTGGCCCTGGCCCCGGGAAAATCCACCGCCTCGCAAGATTCCATTTCGTGTAATTTCGTGGATCGTTTTTCCCCTTAAACAGGCCGATCCACGAAATACCACGAAACCTGTGGGTGTAATTCACACTATTAGCTACGGCCGGCGCGAACCTTCGAAAATATCCCTGATCCTGAATAAATCGTCGCCTCGAGCATTTCTTCTAGCCTCGCGCTCGGCCCTTCGTTGCAGTCTTCTAGCCTCCCTGCGCTGTTCGAGACGTGCCTGATCATCGGCATCGTCCTCCTGCTGTTCCTCGTCCGCGGTAACGGCAATCTTCTTTTTCGACTCAGCCTTGAGCTGTGACGAGTGAGAATTACGCCCAGGTTGCGCCGCCGCCAGAGTTCCAGGCTCCTGTAGTTTTTGCTCATTCCCTTCGGTGGCCGAGGAATCTCTGTTTTCGGAAGAAGCGGTGGGGGTTTTCCGCACCGTCGAGTCGTCACGGGAGTCAGGCAAATCCACTTTCGCAGGGTTGGTGTTACGCCCAAGCTGAAGCAGGATCACACCCGTCAACAAGCCTCCCAGAATGGCCGTCGCTAAAAATGGCAGGATCCGTTTTAAAAGAGATCTGGATTTAACTTCCCTAAGCGGGACGACCGGTCGGGCTGACAACAATGTGGCCTCGTCATCAAAGTGTGGCGATCTCAGGGGCTCAGCGTCGTGCTTCCGATCTAATTCCGATTCCAGATGCATTAGGTTTCTTTTCTATATCGTAGTCCCACCGCAGGGATGACCAAATCTTTTTGCAACTGCGAGGCCAGAGACAAAGGGAGTCTCCGCGGCTCAATTATGAACGTATTCTTGCATACCTGGTGACGCGAGGTTTCGGATGGACTGACGATATCGTGTATCAAATCAACAATGGTGTTTGACGTGGGCTACGAGGCACTTTTTGTGCAAGCGTGTGTGCGATCTAACTTAAAGTGCTCTTTGCGGCTTTGCGCGGCGATCTTCCAACACCTCCACGCTCTCCCTGACGCGCGTGTAGATACCATCGACGTCAAGCCCGTATTTCGCCAACAACAGCTTAGGATCTCCGTGAGTAACCAGCCGATCGGGAATTCCCATCCGTACCAGCCTGACCCGATCCTGCAGACCATTCTCCTCGAGCAGTTCTAAAACGGCCGAGCCAAAGCCTCCAGCGAGATAGGCTTCCTCAACCGTTACAATCAGACGCTTGGTCCGGGCCAGAGCCAGCAACAATTGTGAATCCAGTGGCTTTACAAAACGGGCATTTACGACCGTTGCCTCAATTCCATCTTTTGCCAGGTGGTCAGCCGCTTCAAGCGCCGGATGAACCATGGATCCATACGCTACGATAGCTATTTCGCCACCGTCCCGCAGCAGTTCGCCTTTTCCTATTTCGAGCAAACGAGGCTCGCGATCAATTGGCGCTCCGACTCCATTGCCGCGTGGGTAACGCATGGCCGCGGGACCCACATGCTCGACCATGGTGCGAAGCATGTCCCGCATTTCACCTTCGTCCTTGGGAGCCATCAGGATGATGTTCGGTACAGCCCGCAGATAGGCAATGTCGATCAAACCGTGATGCGTCGGCCCATCACCGCCGGCTATCCCGCCGCGATCCAGGCAGAACTTTACGTTTAGATCCTGGATACAAACATCGTGGATCAGCTGATCAAACCCTCGCTGAAGAAATGTCGAGTAGATCGCGCAAACCGGCTTTAAACCTTCACACGAAAGTCCAGCCGCAAAGGTGACACAGTGCTGCTCGGCAATCCCCACGTCGAAAGCGCGATCGGGGAATCGTTCGAGCGCCTGGCACACACCCGTCCCGTCAGGCATCGCCGCTGTCAGGGCCACCACCTTTGGATCCTTTTCCATTAACTCGCAGAGCGCTTGCCCAAACACAGACGTATAGGTCGGTGCTTTAGCGGCTGATTTGACGGGCTTTCCTGTTTGGAGATCAAACGGCCCGGTTGCATGCCAGCGATAGTAGTCACTCTCAGCTTCAGGAAAACCTTTCCCTTTGACGGTCAATGCATGAACGATAACTGGTCCATCTTTGATCTGCCTGGCTTCTCGCATCGCCGCTACCAGGGCGCGTGGGTTGTGACCATCAACATAGCCGATGTATTTGAAACCCAGTTCATTCACCAGCGCGCCCGGGAGAACGGCTGCCGCAATCGCGTCCTTCATCGTTTTCGCTGCGTGATGCAGGCGCTCGCCGAGGGACGGAATGGCCAGCAAAGTCTCTTCGACCTCACCCTTAAACCGATGATACCCCTGGGCATACCGCAGACGATTCAGGTACCCGGTCAGCGCGCCGACGGCTGGCGCAATAGACATTTCGTTATCATTCAAGACTACGATGAGCCTGGTCTTGAGGTGCCCGGCCTGATTGATCGCTTCCATCGCCATGCCGCCTGCGAGCGAAGCATCGCCAATCAGGGCCACGACGTGATGGTCTTCGCCCTTCCGATCGCGAGCGATCGCCATCCCCAGCGCAGCGGAGATGGAGGTTGAAGCATGACCTGCTCCAAAGGTGTCATATTCCGACTCGTCGCGACGGAGAAACCCGCTGATACCGCCGTACTGTTTGATTGTCGAAAGCATTTCTTTTCGACCGGTGAGAATTTTATGCGCGTATGCCTGATGGCCGACATCCCAAACCAGCCGATCGCGCGGTGTGTCGAAGGCGTAATGAAGCGCAACCGCAAGCTCTACTGCTCCCAGCGATGCGCCCGTATGACCACCAACACGGGACATTGTTTCCAGGATGTACTGGCGTATTTCATCGGCAACGGTTTGCAACTGATCAAACCGGAGCCGCCGCAGATCAGCGGGCGCGTTTATTGATTCGAGAAGGCTCATTTGGTTTCGCATTGTAACCTGCCAAAAGGGCTTTGACTATCCATCAAAACTTTCGGTACTGTCATATTTTCGGTTATCAGTACCTCTCTGCGTTCTCCATGTCTCCGTGGTTAAAGTTTTCCTCGTCATCTTCCACCACGGAGACACGGAGACCACGGAGTACTGGCAAAAACCCAAAACCACGACTTAGCTTGAGCGAAACATCAACGTGAGACCCCACCGCCCCGAAGACTGTCCGCCTCTTTCAAGCTCGATCGGCTCTGCGACACAAAGTACTCTGTACCACTTGGAACGAGGGTTTGTCAATCTATTTGAGCGGGGGGTACTAGGTTCAGTTTGCCTGGGAACGCGGGCGTCTCGCCCGCAATCTGATCGATCTCCCGTGGGATGCGGGCGAGACGCCCGCGTTCCCAGGGCAAACTGAACCAGTATCGAGCGGGGAGAAGCAGGCAGGAAGCGGAAGGCAGAAACAGAAACAGAGGGCAGAAGGCAGGGGCAGAAAGCGGAAGGCAAAAAGCCAGGAACTGATCGGCTTTCCGCCCCTGCCTTTTGCCTTTTGCTCGCTGCCTTCTGCCCTCTGCCCAGGGCTCTGTGCTTCTTACTTTCCGATCGCCACCGGCTGCTGCGGTGCGCAACATGAAGCAGCGCCGCCGTTAACGACTTCCGGCAGGTTGTCCTGCAATACAACGAAGACTTCCCACTGATTGCCGTCAGGATCCTGGACCCAGGTCTTGTCCTGAATGGCGTAGCAACAGTTTGTTTGCATCTCGTCGCGTGTGATCAGACCCGCAGCAGACCACTGCCGGCGCATCGCCAGAACGTCGTCTGTTGACCCGACCTGTATTCCCATATGCGAGAGTGCGCCCGGGTCATTGAAAGACCCCTGATTCAGTGTCAAGTTCAACGGCGGGTTGCTTACGTCAAATTTCGCATAACCCGGACGCACTTTGCTGGGCTCCAGCGCCAGCAGTTTCTTGTAAAACTCCAAGCTTCGCTCAACATCGCGCACATTGAGCGCCACATGCGCCTTTAGCGCCTGCACCTGTCCGGCCATCTTGCTTTCCATCGCAAACCTCCTCTATAGTCATATTCGCTAATGCGAATGTGTGTGCAGCCTACCCGATGCATGTCATATATGTCAAGGCAAATATGTCGTTTGAAGGATGAATGACAGAACAATGATCGAAATACGAAAGCTGAGCCTGGCGGACTGGGAATCGATTAGAGCGATCTACCTGGAGGGTATCGCCACAGGCCAGGCCACTTTTGAAACGGTCGCGCCGTCGTGGGCGAAATGGGACGAGGGGCATCTACCCTTTGGTCGATTGGGTGCGACCTTTCCGGCAGAACAAAAAATCAAGGGCTGGGCGGCCCTGTCGCCTGTTTCAGCCCGCGCTGTTTATAAGGGAGTGGCCGAAGTCAGCGTTTACGTTGCCGCAGATGCCAGAGGCCGCGGCGTCGGACGCGCCTTACTCGGCGGGTTGATTGCAGAGTCTGAAGTGAATGGCATTTGGACCTTGCAAGCAGGCATATTCCCCGAGAACGAGGTCAGCATCACGCTGCACAAAACTTTCGGCTTTCGAGTCGTCGGCACGCGCGAACGCATAGGTAAGCTAAAAGGTGTCTGGCGCGATACAGTGCTCCTGGAGCGTCGAAGCAAGGTTGTGGCCATCGACTAAGCGCAATTTCGCGAACACGAGATAAGAAATATCAGCCGCGGATGAACGCAGATAAACGCGGATCAGAACAATTATTGATAGGAAGAATTGAACAGTGTATTGGATTCTAATTTTTTCTGATCCGCGTTTATCCGCGTTCATCGGCGGCTCATAACCGTTCTTGAATGTATGTCCTCAGGAACAAGCGCGAGTCTAGGATCGTAATGACCACAACAGCTGGGACAGGTGTAAGAGATTATCAATGGGCAGTAAACCGTACAGCATAGAACTATTGTTCAAAGCCCTCGCGGATCGGACCCGCTTGCGGATCATCAACCTGATTGGCGGAGATGAGATCTGCGTGTGCTTCCTGGTGGAAGTTCTGAATATTAACCAGCCAAAAATCTCGCGCCATCTTGCTTACCTCCGCCGCGCAAAAGTGGTGACCGCTCGGCGCGAGGGCAAATGGATGCATTACCGGATTGTCGAGCCACCTGATCAGCACGCCGCAAGCATTTTTCGCGAGGTGGTCACATCAGTAGCAAATGACGCGGAAATGCAACGAGACCGCGCGCGCTTAAGTCAGATTTGCTGCGCCACGAGGCTGCCTATCCCCTTGCGCAAAGCGCCACGTCCAGCAAGTTTCCCTGTGTCAAAAGCGAACCCCAGTGGAATGAGGTCAGTACCGTAACGCAGTCGGGTCTAGTCATTGCCGATTGTCGATTGCTGGTTGCCGATTGATAAGCAACCAAACAACCAATTGGAAATCGGCAATTGGAAATCGGCAATGACTAGACCCGACGCGTTACGGTACTGACCTCATTCGCCGGAAATCACTGTCGTCTTAACCGAAGAATCGCAATTTCTGGTCGCACACCAAACCGGATTGGCAACCCAATCACACCTGTACCGGCCGATACGTACAGTTGCGTGTTTCCTCTTCTAAATAAACCCCGAGCATATTTCAGATCCTTTGTGGCAAAGCGCGCCGGTGGGCCAAGCAGCGGCAGATCAATCTGCCCTCCGTGGGTGTGCCCGCTCAGGATCAGCGAAACATCCTGGGCCTCGGCGAAATCCAGCACAATGGGCTGGTGAGATAGCAGCACCGTGGGCTGCCGGCGATCCAGACCCTGTAGCGCCCTGGACCAGTCGGTACCGGCCCACGACCAATCGTCGACGCCTGAGAACTGGAGTGTGTCAGCGCCCCGGCGCAGCAGCGTATTAGCATTGTTCAGTACACTTATGTGATGGCGTTCCAACGCGCGCCTGGTGAGTTCAGCATCGGTATAGTGGTCGTGATTCCCGAGCACCGCCCAGATCCCTTCGGGCGCGTCGAGTTTGCCAAGAGCCTCCGCACAAGGCTCGATATAACGACGATACGAGGTGGTGTAGTCTCCGGTGAGAGCAATGAGATCGGGCTTGGTTTGTTGTGTCAGTTTCACCACTCGTTGCACTTCCTCTATCCCGAGGATGCGGCTGTGATGAACGTCTGTGATTTGAGCTATGCGAAATCCCTCAAAGCTTTCAGGCAGGTCGCGGATAAAGATGTCGACTTGCGAAATGCGGTAATTGTAGGGTTCGATCAATCGGGCGTAAGCCGAAGCTGCGGAGACTGCCAGGAGAGGTGTAGCTGCAGCTGCTCGCAAAAACGTTCGGCGACTGATCCTGGTTTCGATCACAGCGCGAATTCTAATACGAAGCCTACGCGGAACGCAGCACTCACTTTGATTGTGGACCTTGGCGGGAAAAGACTGGCGGCAGCCAGCAGCATCAATTCTCCTCCCACCGCTCCGCGACCGTCAGTAATTCACGACTGATTTCCGTGAGGGCCATGAACTTCGTGCGAGGCACTTCTCCTTTGTACCAGAGAAAGTCGCTCAATAGCCGCCTCGCCTGGTCAGTCCAGAAAGAGCTTTCTGGTGGAAGAGATCTTCGTGTCATTCGTTCAACATAGCTCACGGCCTCCTCCTCGATTCGAACTGTCACTTCATGCCTTGCACCGATCGGATCAACTACGGTGAAATGCCTCTCCTCTGGAAGGTGCCATTCTCCCTTTTCCGGATCGAGGATGGTAAAGCCATTCATAGTTATGGTTGGGATCTCTGCTGGTGAAGGTTCCTCAATAATTGGCCTGGACAGTCGACCCGGAGGTACCGCCGGCTGTTTTGCGATGGCGGCAGCCACTGCATTGCGTAGTGTTTCCGGTGTCATCGGCTTACGCACAAAGTCAGTGGCGCCGAATTTCATGCTGTCGACTGCCAGCTCAATAGATGCGTATGCTGTTGCCATCACTACCAGAGCATCAGGATCTCTTTGCTTGATTTGTCTCAACGTCTCGAGTCCATCGATGCCGGGCATTCGCTGATCCAGTACGACCGCGCCCCAAGCCGATCCGTCATCAAATAGCTTTAACCCCTCAACCCCATCACCCGCTTCGCCAACTTCATAACCGGCTGATTCGAGTGTCAAGCGGATCATCCGGCGAATGTGCTCCTCATCGTCAATGACTAGAATTCTCTTGTTCATCTTTCCTCCATTCCCGGGCAAGCTTCTCTAATGCGTCGCGTTCGGCGTTCTTTAACACGAGCCTTCCGCCCGCGGGAATGTTGCCATCGTTCCAGATGAAATCGCTGAGAAAGCCTTCCGCCTGCTCGGTCCAAAATACGTTTTCGATTCGTCGACCGGGCGTTAACTGTTCCGCGCTCTCAATAGCCTCGGGTGAAATCTCGACGACGATCTCCTGGTCCTCGCCGCCAGGCTTCCGAACCATGAAGCGGTGTTCATTTTGACTTTGTGGTAGACCGTTCTTTTCCGAAACGCGCGAAACAGTAAAACCGTTCATGGTGACAACCTTAGTGTGTGGCGATTGCAGCCCACTGGCAGCACTTCAGTTCCTTCCATCATCGGCATTCTCTGGTCCAACAGGATTACGTTCCAAGACGGATCACCACCCAGGATGGCAAAGGCTTCAATTCCATCTTCCGCTTCACCAACCTCATAGGCTGAGGCCTCTAAAGTGAGACGGATCATCTGCCGAATATTCTCTTCGTCATCGATAATCAGCACGCGCTCAACCATAAGCATCTCGTTGTAAATCGATCAATGTGCAACGGGCAGGGTGAAAGTAAAAGTTGAACCGTGTCCCAATTCGGACTGAACACTGATCTGTCCGCCATGGGCCTCAATAATCAGTCTCGATATCGCCAGCCCTAATCCTGCGCCACCCGTAGCAGCCCCCGGCACCTGCACAAACTTATCGAAAATGTGAGGCAAATATTCCTGAGGAATACCACCACCTGTGTCGGAGACTGAAAACGCAACGTAGTGACCGCGCGGCTCAGCGCTGATCCTTATCTCGCCTTGCTTGGTGTACCGGATGGCATTTATGACAAGGTTTGCCAAAACCCTCTCAATCTGTGAACGATCCGCCTTCACGGTCGGCAGATCGGCCGGCACGTCAACGCGAAAAGCAAGACCCTTTGATTCCACTTGTGGCCGCAATTCGCCGGCTTCAGCAGTTATCAAGTCGCGTGTTTGTATCGGCGCAAGCTCGGGTTGACTTTCGCCAGCTTCAATCCTGGAAAGGTCAAGCAGATCCCGCATTAACTTATCCAGCCGCTCGCAATCCTCGCGGCAAGCGTCAAGTATTTCCGTTTGCTTCGGATTCAGCTCTCCAGCGGCGCCCTCGAGCAACAGATAAACTCCCATCTGCACGCTTGTCAGCGGTGTGCGCAACTCATGTGAGGCGCTCGCTATAAACTCTGTTTTGAGCTGATCGATCTCGCGCAGGTGAGTGATGTCCTCAAGGAGAGTGACGGCTCCGACGAGATGCTTATCATTGTCTCGCATCGGCGTCGTGCGCAAGCGGAAAGCTCTTTGCGAGCCATCGACCGCTAGCGGCAGCACCGCCGACAGTCCTTCGCCGGCAACCGGTCGCTGGGATTCGAGTGCTTCCGCCACAGCGCCCGCGATACGAGTGTCGCGTGCCACCTCACCAACATGCCTGCCGGAGTTTTCTTTCTCAGATCCGAATATTTCTTCGGCAGCGGGATTGAGTTTTGTCACACATCCTTCGGCGTCCGTCACGATCACCGGATCGTATAGCGAATCGATTGCGGCCTCTGTCGTCTGTTGAGCTACTAAAAGCTTGCCCATATCCGAGGTTCGGAGCTGCCTAATGTGTTCAGCCATGCGGTTGTATTCCGCACCCAGGACGCCAACCTCGTCTCGAGAATTCACTACCACTTTTGCATTGAGATCCCCACCAGCTATCTTCGCCGTAGTTGCGGTAAGTTGGCGCAACGGCTCGACAATTCGATTTGCGAGGAAAAAAGCCAGCATCACTCCGGCTGCGACTAAAATGCCGGCTACTAGCAGTGTGCGATAGAACCAGAGTTGAGCCACACCTGCGGCAGCTTCAGATTTTGCGAGCATGGCCCGTTGATTGAGTTGCAACAGGCGTTCACACTCAGCTCGCAATTTATTGAACTGAGGTTCGAGCAGCGTGAAATATTCGTTCCGCTCAGAAGCTTCTTCATTCCGAGGCGGCGGTTTTTGTTCGCTGAGACTAGCCTTGTCGACTCTGGCCATAAACGCATCGAACATTTGGTAATAGAGATCTCGGTCTCGTCGAATGTTCTCTATAGCTTCCGGCTCACCGACTTCGGTGATGTTGTTTGCTGCCTTTTCAAAGTTAGCGTCAAATCGTGCCCGGTGCTCGCGTAACTGAGTCATCGCCTTGTCGCGCGCGCCCAGAAGCGCAAACAGGGCCGCGGAGTCCTGACGCTCAAGACTCTCTTTCATCTCCTGCGCGGCAACCACTGAGTCATAATTGTTCGAGAGAATGCTGCGCGACACGCCACCCATCTCGCGCAAACGCCAGGCACTCCAACCGCCCAGCACCACGAGTGCTGCGATGAAGACTAAATAGCCCAACAAGAGTTTGGCTCGTAAATTCATGGTTCTTCGAAAAAGATCAAATGACCAACGACAAATTTTTACACCTCATCTCTTGTGCCTCGTCCTTCCAAAGGCACAACCTGTACAGTCGCGTCCCTTACCTCATGAAGAAAACGATTTATTATCGAACCACGTAAGAGAATGTCCCATCGAGAGCGCGACGTTTGGCCGAACACGACGTGAGTGATTCCTTTGCGCTTCGCAAAACTGATTAGTGCATCTGCTACTCGTCGCGATTTCAACTTGACGACCTTCGCCCCCAGCTCCTCAGCAAACCGGATGTTCTCCTGAAGGGCGGCATAATCCTCAGGCTTGATTCGGCCCATCTCTTCATTTGGTGTTTCGACATAGACTGCATACCAATCACTGGCCAGACGCCCGGCGATGCGTGATCCTATGCGCAATAACTTCTTGGCGCTCCCGCGAGAAGCCATGGCAACCATTACGGTTTCAGGGATAACCGCCTGTTCCAGCCCTTCGCGTTCGCGATAGTCATGTGCTTTTGTGGCCTGGTCTGTCGCCACCTGCCGCAAAGCAAGTTCCCTCAATGCGGAGAGATTTCCTTTGCGAAAGAAGTTGTTGAGGGCCTGTTCGATCTTTACAACGTCATAGATTTTGCCTTGACGCAGGCGTGTCCTAAGCGTGTCGACAGACACATCGACATTTACTACTTCATCGGCGCGGTGCAGGAAATAATCCGGGACAGTTTCGCGCACGCGCACTCCGGTAGTGCGAGTCACTACGTCATTGAGCGATTCGAGGTGCTGAATGTTTACCGCGGTGATTACTGAAATGCCGGCATTGAGTAAGTCCAATACATCCTGGTAGCGTTTCCGGTTCTTTGAGCCGGGGACATTGGTATGAGCAAGCTCGTCAACGATGGCAATGGCGGGGTGTCGAGCGATTACGGCATCGGCGTCCATCTCTTCCAGGGTGACGCCACGGTACTCAATCCGGCGCATCGGCACACGTTCCAGCTTGCCGATCATTGCCTTTGTATCTTCGCGTCCATGCGCTTCCACTGCGGCGACAACGATGTCCGCTCCCTGTTTTTTGAGCAGGTGCGCATCTTCCAGCATCTGATAAGTCTTTCCAACACCGGGGGCCGCACCGATGTAAACACGCAACTTGGCCTGCTCGCCGTCGTTGAGCCTGGCGAGAAGAGATTCGGGTGATGGGCGGTTACCGTTTTGGTCCATAAGGACTCTGAAGTCTGGAGTCGTGAGTCTGGAGTCTGGAGTCAAGAAGGTCGAGCATTAGCTTTTCTTCTTTTTTGACTCCAGACTCACGACTCCAGACTCACGACTCCAGACTCCAGACTCATGACTATTTCCTTATCGGATATCGATGATCAAGATCCAGATTAAGCTCGAGGACATTCACTCTCGGCTCACCCAGAAAACCAAACTGTCTATGTTCCAAATGCGACGAGACTATTCGCCGGGTTTCGTCTTCGCTGATCCCTCGCTCGCGAGCAATGCGCGGCACTTGAAACTCAGCGGCCGCGGGAGAAATATGCGGGTCGAGGCCTGAACCCGAGGTTGTCACCAGATCAATCGGTACTGGCGTACGCGGGTTCTCAACCTGTAATTTCTCGGCATCAGCTTTGATGCGATCGACAAGTTTCTGATTCGTAGGTCCAAGATTCGAGCCCGAGGATGCGCTCGCGTCATAACCTGCGGCGCCAGCGGCGCTGGGCCGGGAGCGAAAATAACCGGGCCCTGTGAATGGCTGCCCAATGATCCGTGAGCCAATGATCGTGCCGTCACCGCTTCTGATCAGCTGGCCGTTTGCCTGGTCGGGAAAGATGACCTGTGCCAGTCCGGTGACAAGCAAGGGATAGATTAGTCCCAGTAGAATCGTCGTGACGATCGTCATCAGAATTGCGGTAGCTAGATTTTTCATTGTCTCAGTCCCTCTTAATCAGGTCACCGGTGTCGGCTTTAGGTTTCTCGTGTTGTTAGGTGATTCGTGTTAGTTCGTGTGATTTAGTGGATAGGTTCCCTGCCGCGCCTTCTCAAGATGATCCACGAAATCACACGAACTGAACACGAACCACATCAAAACTCGAATCACAACCGACCCACGGATAATTGTCATCGTCTACGCTAAGCCGATCGCATGGATAATCACGTCAATAAGCTTGATGCCCACGAAGGGCACGATAATTCCGCCAAGACCATAGATCAGCAGATTGCGACGTAACAGCGAAGCTGCACTCATCGCTCTATACTTAACCCCTCTCAATGCCAACGGTATCAAGGCAATAATAATTAGCGCGTTGAAGATCACGGCCGACAAAATTGCCGATTGCGGCGTACGCAGACCCATGATGTTCAGGGCATTGAGAACCGGAAACGCGCCGGCAAACATTGCGGGGATAATTGCAAAGTACTTCGCCACGTCATTAGCAATTGAGAACGTGGTGAGCGCGCCACGTGTCATTAGTAGTTGCTTGCCGATTTCGACGATCTCGATGAGTTTGGTGGGATTGGAATCAAGATCCACCATGTTCCCGGCTTCCTTCGCGGCCTGGGTGCCGGTATTCATTGCGACGCCGACGTCCGCCTGAGCCAAGGCAGGCGCATCGTTCGTACCGTCGCCAGTCATGGCCACGAGCTTGCCACCTTCCTGCTCGCGCTTAATGAGGGCCATCTTGTCTTCCGGCGTTGCCTGTGCCAGGAAGTCGTCCACCCCCGCCTCGCGAGCGATCGTCGCCGCGGTGAGTGGATTGTCACCCGTGATCATGACCGTGCGAATGCCCATTTGCCGCATCTGGTTAAAACGCTCGATCATTCCACCCTTGATGATGTCTTTGAGTTGAATTACACCAAGCGCAAGACGATCTTCTGCCACTACCAGTGGAGTACTGCCTTCCCGGGAAATGCTTTCCACAATCTCAGTCAACTCTGACGGCATCTTGCGACCATTTGAACTCAAGTATTTCTCAATGGCATCGGCTGCGCCTTTACGGACCTCGCGGCCGTCAAAGTCAACTCCGGACATGCGTGTTTGCGCAGTAAACGGAACAAAAGTCGCCTCGTGCGGCGCCAGTTCACGTCCACGCAATCCATACTTCTCTTTTGCCAGGACTACAATCGAGCGACCTTCAGGAGTTTCATCCGCCAGCGACGACAATTGAGCGGCTTCGGCCAACTCTGTTTCATTCACGCCCGGTAACGGAATGAAAGCTGACGCTTGCCGGTTGCCCAATGTAATCGTCCCCGTTTTATCAAGTAAGAGGGTGTTCACATCGCCCGCGGCCTCTACGGCGCGGCCTGACATTGCGAGCACGTTGTGCTGGATCAGTCGATCCATTCCGGCAATACCAATGGCTGAGAGCAGGCCGCCGATTGTTGTTGGAATCAAACATACGAGAAGTGATACCAGCACAAAGATTGTCTGAGGCGCGCTGGAATAGATGGCGAACGGTTGTAAGGTAACGACTGCAAGAAGAAATATGATCGTCAATCCGGCGAGCAGGATGTTTAGGGCGATTTCGTTTGGTGTCTTCTGCCGTTCCGCACCTTCAACGAGGGCGATCATCCGATCAATAAAAGTCTCACCGGGATTCGAAGTAATACGCACCCTTATCTGGTCTGATAACACGCGCGTACCGCCGGTGACGGCCGAACGATCACCTCCTGCTTCACGAATTACCGGAGCGGATTCGCCTGTGATTGCCGATTCATCAACTGAAGCTACACCAGCAATGATCTCGCCGTCCCCAGGAATAAACTCCCCGGCTGAAACTATCACTATGTCGTCTTTGCGCAATTCGGGCGCGGCAACATCTTCGGTCCTGTCACCTGAGACGACGCGATGCGCAACGGTTTCCGTCTTTGATTTCCGCAGATTGTCAGCCTGTGCTTTGCCGCGACCTTCCGCCATCGCCTCGGCGAAGTTTGCAAACAGCACCGTGAACCAGAGCCAGAGCGTGATCTGCAGTTCAAAGACCGTATTCGTCACGCCGGGAATGGGAGCAATGATTCCCCGAATCAGTTGCAACGAAGTCAAGACACTCCCAACCTCCACGACAAACATGACGGGATTACCCATCATCTTGCGTGGATTGAGTTTCCTGAATGAATCAACGATCGCGCGCTTAACGATTTGCGCATTCCAGATTGCTTGTTTTGATGGTGTCGCCATTTAGTTCTTTAGTTGTTTTCTTGAACTGCCCCAGAGGCAGAAGCTGTCATCTCAGGACTCTTTATTCGTGTCTGTTTCGTGATTTCGTGGATCGCTCATCTCCTGCGGGAATGAAGAACGATCCACGAATCCACACGAACGAAACACGAACAAAAAACTCCCTATCCTTTTTCAAAACGTCTTTCCTGCATTCATCAACAAGTGCTCCACTATTGGCCCCAAACTTAGCGCTGGAAAGAATGTCAACGCACCCACAATTACAATCACGCTAACGAGCAATACGGTGAACAGCGGCGTCGTCACGGGAAACGTTCCGAGCGATGGCGGCACGATCTTTTTCTTCGCGAGATTACCCGCAACTGCCAGCATGGGGATGATCATCATGAAACGCCCAATCAACATCGTGATGCCGATCGTCGTGTTGTACCAGAGTGTGTTCGCCGATATTCCCGCGAAGGCCGATCCGTTATTGCCGGCGCCTTCCGTGAAGGCATAGAGAATCTCAGACAAGCCGTGCGGTCCCGGATTAGCAATTTGCGATGTGCCGAAGTTCGGAGATACGACTGAAATCGCCGCGAAAATCAGAATTACCAGCGGGAAAACCAACACCACGAGCATTGCCATCTTCACGTCATATGACTCGATCTTCTTGCCGAGATATTCCGGGGTGCGGCCAACCATGAGTCCGGCGATGAATACGGCCAGCACTACATAAATCAAAATGCCGTACATTCCCGCGCCCACCCCACCGAACACGACTTCGCTGAGCATGATGTTCGACAGCGGCACCATGCCACCGAGCGGTGTGTATGAGTCGTGCATCGAATTTACCGCTCCGCAAGAAGCGTCGGTTGTAATCGTGGCCCAAAGTGTGGAGTTCGCCAGACCGAAGCGTACCTCTTTACCTTCCATGTTTCCGCCCGATTGCGCCGCGCTGTTTGTCTGGTCAACTCCTGCCAGTAACGGATTGCCTTTCGACTCGGCCCAGTAGGCGACCAAAACTCCAGCGAAGAAAAGTACAGTCATTGCCCCAAATACCGCCCAGCCATGTTTCTGCGACTTCGTCATTCGTCCGAGTGTATAGGTCAAACCCGCTGAAACTGCGAAGATAGCGAGCATTTCCAGAAGATTTGTAAAGGGCGTCGGATTCTCGAATGGATGGGTGCTGTTAGTATTGAAAAAGCCGCCGCCATTCGTACCCCACTCCTTTATGAATTCCTGAGAAGCAACCGGCCCCTGCGCAATTGTCTGCTCCGTCACAGGCTGACTTTCTTTAACGGGATTACCCTGGGCATCATTAATGACGTTGCCGTTTGCGTCTTTCTTATCGACCTCAACAGCGATGCCTTTATCCACCAACTGGGCTTTGTCGTAGGGACGCAAATTCTGAGGAACGCCGCCGGCAACGAGAACAAGGGCGCCCACAATGCAAAACGGCAGGCAAACCCAAAGCGCGGACCGTGTCATGTCAACCCAGAAGTTCCCAATCGTCTGCATTTCGCGCCGGGCAATGCCGCGTATGAAAGCAATTGCCAAAGCTATTCCTACCGCGGCCGACGTGAAGTTGTGATATGCCAACCCGGCCATCTGGGTCAGATAGCTCATCGTTACCTCGGGAACATAGCTCTGCCAGTTGGTGTTGGTAGTAAACGACGCCGCCGTATTGAACGCTGAACCGACGAAAGCGCCGGTGCTGCTTGAGCTCGAGTCAACTCCCGGCAGATGTTGCGGATTGAATGGCAGGTATCCCTGCAATCGTTGAATCAGATACAGAACGAACATCGAGACGGCGCTGAACAGCAGCATCGTTACGGCGTATTCGGTCCAGCGCATCTCCCGCTCTTCATTTACGCCAGTGAGCCTGTAGATCAAACGCTCAATTGGTCGCAGCACTGGATCGAGAAACGTTTTCTCGCGATTGAAGACATGCGCCATGAAGAGACCGAGCGGTTTCGTCAGGACAAGAATGATCGCGAAGAAGAACAGAATCTGTAACCAACCGTTTAAGCTCATAACAATCATCACCAGGCGGAAGGCAGTACGCAGAAGGCAGCGGCCACAAGAGGGTTTTTCTGCTTACTGCAACCTGCCTGGTGCCTTCTGCTCCTCAAAACTTCTCCGGACGCAATAGAGCGTATGCCAGGTAAAAAAGCAGCAATGCAGAGGCTATTAAGCTGACAACAGTTTCAAGACTCATCACCTGCTCCTATCGCAACTTCTCACACGCGCGCACATAAGCGAGCGCTACGAGGAAGAAAAAGATCGTCAACGCGATATAGGTAAAGTCCAGCATTACTGGCCCTCCTCATGTCGTTACCAACTACCTTCTTTGCGCATGTCCTACGACAGTAAATAGGAAGAGGGCTCCTGCGACAGAGACAAAGGTAAGTAATCTAAGTTTCATACGACCTTAATCCTTTTCCAATCTGGCTTTGATTGATGCGGAAAAGACGGCTTAATTGAAGACGCGCTTCGACCACGAGCATGCGCATCGAAGACTATAGTGACGTAAGAACCGCGCACTTTGATGGCCACTTCAATGCAGCTCTTATTAGAGCCTGGAGTGAGGCCGGGTTTCTTTCCGCTTCTTGCCCGCTTTATCAGTTCCTTGCGATACCCTGAACGCCAGGTATTCAGACCGCACACCCTTCAGCCTCTTTTCGCGACACCTCTTCTGAGACGTTTTCCGTCAACTTCAGTGCTCTGCCGAGTCGGAGTTTGTGAAAAGTATGGTCTCCCTCTCCGTTTTCACATTGGATTTGAACGATCTCCTCATCTTCCCTAACACCAGCTTTTTCTACCGCGTCCTTGATCTCTCTCCAGGTCATTGTGGTTCCTCTTCTGAATTAGCCAATCTAGGCTAAGCGTACTTTTGGCTCTTGATTCATATCCTCTTTACCGGTCGTTCAGCCCAGTCCAGGAAGAAGCCTGCAAAAAGTATGAGCGGGATGGCCACTGCGAAAAGCGCATTGTCCAAAACGCGCATCCAGGGATGCCACTGACCGCCAATTATCCAAAGGGACGCAGTTATAAGGCAGCCGGTGGAGGCGGCCAGGACTCCGCCCAGAAAACACAGCACGCCACCATTCGCTTGCCACGTTCGCTGATACTGTTCGTTCATTACTCTCATACAAGTAGGTTTACGCCTGCCTGCATAAGAAGTGGGTAAATGGTTTATAAAA
>DASQPD010000167.1:0-46301 GCA_035644135.1 Pyrinomonadaceae bacterium | reverse complement strand
ATATCACTTAAGCCTCTGGGTTTACTGGATTGAGTGATTGATTTGATGATGAAGCCTCGGAACCTTGAGCGGGGGCGCCTTGAACTTACCGAACCTTCAAGCTAACGACTGCCCCCTTCCCCACCTGCGAATTTACTCAGCTTGAGTCGTCCAGTCTCAACTGGAGCCGAACCAAACTTACTGCAGCCATCCTGTGGCCACCAGCAGTTCGGCATTCAGGATCGCTGCGCCGGCCGCGCCGCGAATCGTGTTGTGACTAAGCACCACAAACCGGTGATCAAAAACCGGATCTGGCCTGAGCCGGCCAACCGTAATGCTCATTCCTTTGCCCGCATCCCGGTCAAGTTTCGGCTGCGGACGATTCTGTTCAGTCCGTACGATGATCGGTTGCTCGGGCGCGGAGTACAGACCTAACTCCTGCGGCAGCGAAGTAAACGAAGACAAGACGTGACGCACGGCTTCGATCTCGGCGGCTTCGACGAGCTTCACACTGACTGTTGCCATGTGACCATCGGAAACATTGACGCGATTACACTGCGCGCTAATCTCAAAGGGCGCGGGTTGAACCAGGTTGCCTTTCAGATCGCCGAGAATCCGGCGCGTCTCCGATTCGATCTTTTCTTCCTCACTCTCAATAAAGGGCAAGACGTTATCCAAAGTGTCGAGTGAGGCAACGCCGGGATAACCCGCTCCGGACAACGCCTGCATTGTAGTCGTCATAACTCTTTCCACTCCAAACCGAGCGTGAAGTGGAGCGAGCGCCAGCGCCAGCATGATCGTCGAGCAGTTTGGGTTTGTAACAACAAAGCCACCGGAGTCAAGAGCCTGGCGCTGAGCTTCAAGCAAGCTGAGGTGCTCGTGATTGACTTCCGGAATGAGCAGGGGAACATCTGCATCCATTCGATATGCAGATGAATTACTGATCACCGCATATCCCGCGCGCGCGAACGCGCCCTCAACGTCTCGGGCCATATTACCTGGCAGGCTCGAGAAAACCAGATCGCAATCCAGCGGCGGCTCGGGTGGTTGAACAACGAGCGCTGCCGCCGCCGCAGGCATCTCGCTCGTCAACCGCCAGGAACAAACTTGATCGTATCGCTTCCCCTGCGAGCGATCTGAGGCAGCGAGAGCTGTAATAATGAATTGGGGATGGTTTTCCAGCAGTTGCACAAAACGCTGGCCCACCATTCCTGTCGCGCCCAGGATACCGACGCGAAATTTCTCATTCATTGGTCTGCTGACCTCTCTTTGGACAGTGCGGTGACTTGTCACCGCTTTTCAAGCTTTCCTTTTTTCAAGCGAAACGAACATATTCAAGAGGACTGATGAATGTCCCGTAAAGAGAAAGCGGCGATAAAGCGCCGCACTCCAAACCGGGCCTCAACCGCTGATTACAACTTTGCGACTCAAGCGCGAAAGCGCAGCTTTCATGCGCGCGACACCTTCGGTTATTGCATCGATCTCGGCGCAGAATGATACTCGCAGAAACCCTTCACTTTCAGAACCAAACGCGCTTCCGGGTACAGTAATGACTCCGTGATCGAGCAGGGCCTCGGCAACCTGCATTGACGCTCCATAATCCTTCACATCGAGCATTGTGTAGAAGGCTCCCTCAGGAGCGACCGCGCGCCGGCCCAGTTCCGTCGACACCAGGGCCAGCAGGCGATCGCGTCGCTTTGAAAACGTGCGGCGAATACTCTGCCTTGCGCTTTCTGCTTCCGGTGTCCACGCCGCAACCGCGGCCTTTTGGGAGATAGCGGACGCACAAGTAGTCACGTAACCATGAAGCACCAATGCCGGTTTTATTACAGACTCGTCACCACAGATCCACCCCAGCCGCCAACCCGTCATGCTCATTGACTTAGAGAGTCCACTAATCACGATCGTGCGATCATAAAAAGCGGAAGCGGATTCGGGACGCTCGGCAGTGTAATAGAGATCGCGATAAATTTCGTCACTGATAACATAGACGCCCGTGCCGGCCAAGGCGCCGGCAATTGCCTGGAGGTCCGTCCGGGAGAGCGAACGTCCGGTAGGGTTTGAGGGACTGCAACAAACAACAACTTTTGTTCGCGGCGTAAGACAACGTCGAAATTCCTCGGCGTCAAAAGCGAAGTCGTGCTCGGCTCTTAGCCTATAGAATACAGGCACTCCGCCGGCCATCTGCACTATCGTCGGGTAGGCGACGAAGCCCGGATTTGGAAGCAGCACTTCATCGCCTTCGTCGACCAGCGTCATCAGGGCCAGATACATCGCTTCCTGAGATCCGGCGGTAATCACCACTTGATCAGGATTGAGTCGAAGTTGCGGGTAGTCCGCGGCAACCAGGGTGCGAAGCTGGGCCAACCCTGCCTGCGCCGTGTAACCGTTTTTTTCCTCCTGCACAATGGCAACTGCTGCCCGCCTGATTACTTCAGGGGTCGCGAGATCGGGTTCTCCCAACCCGAGATTAATACTTCCCGGCCGCGCCCGATCAAAGACCTGCCGAATCACACTCTTTTGGATACCGCGCAGCCGCCTGGGTGGCAAGAATTCCCTTGCCGCAGTTGCCGGTTCCGGGCTCTCGATGTTGGCCGCGTCTTGTGATTCACTCAACGAAGATAATCCTCCAGCTGCACCGCTCGATCAGTTTTGGCGTCGCGATACTTCACGAGTACAGCCGCATAGATCGAGAGTCCCCACTCTCGGCCCCGGGCGGTTTGAATCGCGCGGGAACCTGGCACGACTACCGCCCCAGCGGGAATCTCCAGCGGCCCCTCGCTGGAACGTTGGTAGATCTTCTCCTTCACCAAATCGAAGACCGGGGTAGAGCCAGTCAGGATCGTTCCCGCGGCAATCACGGCACGCTCGCGCACGATTGTGCCTTCATAAATGCCGCAGCCTCCGCCAATCAGCGCGTCGTCCTCAATGATAACCGGCACGGCGCCCACTGGTTCCAGCACACCGCCAATCTGAGCCGCGGCGGACAGATGCACACGCTTGCCGATCTGGGCGCATGAACCCACCAGAGCGTGACTGTCGATCATCGTTCCCTCATCGACATAGGCGCCGACGTTCACGTACATCGGCGGCATGCACACAACCCCGGGAGCAAGATAAGCACCGTCGCGCACGCTCGAGCCTCCGGGAACAATGCGAATCTTTTCGGATTCGGTGGTGGCGCGCACGGGATAGGTATCTTTGTCAAAGAAACGAAGACTGGGGGCCGCCGACATATCAACGAGCCGGCCCAGACGAAACCCAAGAAGGATTCCCTCTTTTACCCAGGTGTTGACTCGCCACTCACCGGTGCTTGTTTTTTCGGCAGCCCGTATTTCGCCCCGATTCAGCGCGTTCTTGAACTCGTCAAAAAGCGCACGGTCCTCGGCGGTGAACTCACCCTCAACTCTCGCTGCGAGTGCTTTGATTCGCTCAGCCAGCGGCATGTGTCGCTTCCCTAAACAGCCCGAGGTCCATGAGAACGTTGCGCAAGTGGGTCTTGTTGTTCTCCTGGATCGGCACGAGCGGCAATCGATAATTCTCTTCGATTAGACCCATCATGGCGAGCGCTGCTTTCACCGGTCCCGGACTTGACTCGATGAAGTTCATCTCCATCAAAGGCAACAAGCGATAGTGCAACTCGCGCGCTTCTGCCCAATTCCCCTCAAGGGCGAGATCGACCAGATGCGACATTAACTGGGGAGCTTCATTTGATGCGACGGAAATCAGACCATCTCCGCCCAGCGCGATCAGCGCCAGAGTGAGCGAATCGTCGCCCGACAACACACGGAAGTGTTTCGGGCGCCCGCGCAGAACTTCCATGATCTGCGAGAGATTACCAGAAGCTTCCTTGATCCCGACAATGTTATCGACATCATGCGCCAGACGAAGCGTCGTCTGCGCAGAGATGTTGGACGCGGTACGACCGGGAACGTTGTAGATCACCACCGGCAGATCGGCTACCGACTCGGCCACCGCTCGGAAGTGCACATAGAGCCCCTCAGGTGTCGGTTTGTTGTAGTATGGGGCCACAACCAACACCGCGTCCGCGCCAAGCGAACGAGCCGCTTGAGAGTAGGCTACGGCTGCAGCCGTAGAGTTACTTCCTGTCCCGGCGATCACACGGGCTCGGCCCCGAGCCGCTTCGACGGTGATTTTGATGACTCGCTGGTCCTCTGCTTCTGACATTGTGGCGCTCTCGCCGGTGGTCCCACAGGGAACAAGCAGGCGAACGCCACCGTTGATTTGATATTCAAGTAATCCCTGCAGTCGTTCCTCGTCGACTGACCCGTCGGCGGTGAACGGTGTAACGAGAGCGGTGGCGCAACCCCGCAGCCAATCAACCTGCATTGTCATGTTAGTTTTTTCCTTTCATTGTAAGGCGGAAGCGAACCACGACTTCTACGAGAGACAGCAAACTGTTTCGTGTGGTGCGCGTGGATCGATTTATTGATTAGTTAGGCTCACTGCTTAGAAATAATTTCATCGATGACCTGGGAGAACTCATAAACTCCCTTTTTACCTATAACCCAGCGGGCTGCAACCAGAGCGCCGGCAGCAAAACCTTCACGAGACCTTGCCATGTGCGTCAGAACAATTTGATCTGCTGCGGAATCAAACCCGACGCGATGCGTTCCCGGAATGTGCCCGGCACGAGTTGACGAAATGGGGATGTCTCGCGCCAGCTTGTTAGCCAGCAGATCGCGTAGCCGCAAAGCAGTGCCGGAAGGGGCATCACGTTTCCGAGAGTGGTGAGCCTCTTCGATAAACGCTGCGTACCCATCAACCTCCTGAAACAGCGATGCGGCGTAGTTCGCGATGCGGTAGAAGAGATTAACGCCGAGCGAGAAATTAGCGCCGTAAACCAGCGCGCCGCCATGTTCGGAAATGATTTGGCGGACACGCAGTTCCTGTGAATTCCAACCGGTGGTTCCTATAACCAGGGGAACGGCAGCCAGAGAACAGGCTTCTACATGCGCCGGCACTGCGTCGGCCACAGAAAAATCCACCGCCACGTCGTGGTCTCGGAGTTGCGCGGCAATTTCTTCGATGGTGCGCCCGGCATCCCGAGACCTAACTTTAATGCCAACCTCGTCGCCGTCCGCGTTAGCGAGAGTTGCAACGAGCTGGCCCATCGCCCCAAATCCTATTAGCGCAATTTTCATAATTTCGTGCTCGTCAGACTATCCTTCATGAGCGTGATGAAACGGCAAGAACCGTTCATCGCTATGAAACAGCCTGTCACTGCCACCTTCAAACGCAAACGATGATCCACGAAATCACACGAAATCGAACGAAGAACATTTCGTGTGATTTCGTGGATCGATTTGTTTACTCACAAACACACTCAAGAAAACAAGCAAACCGGAATTTGCTACACCGAGGACAAGAAGAAAGCTGCCAACGTATGTCCTGTGCTTTAGTCTAGCCAAAGTGATCATTGATCAGAATCGTCGCCAGCTTTACATATAGTTCAACTGCACGTTGCAACTCCGCTTTTTTGACCAGCTCATGTGGAGTATGAGCGTCAAGGATCGATCCGGGACCCAGCAACAATGGTCTGCCCCAGTTCGATAGATAAGGGATGTCTGTAGTAAAGCGAACCACACACCGGTCAAATCCACCGAGGTCCAGCAAGCGGATCGGAGGATGCACGGACAAATACTCAATAGTCGCTTGACCATCGATTGCCTTTTCCAGAAGGGCTTTGATCTCAGTTTCGTCTGTCGCCAATCGAATCTGCAAGACCGCTTCGGCGTGCGCAGGAATCACATTAGGCCGAGTGCCTCCTTGAATGGTGCCGATGTTGCAAGTTGTCTCGCCAAAGAATTCATCGCTGGGCCAATCACACTTACGAACGGCCTCGAGCGCTGATAACAACTTTTCGATTGCTGATTCGCCCTGTTCAGGATAAGCGGAGTGTGCAGACTGGCCTTCGGAAGAGAGCTTCAGTCGCAGAGAGCCCTTGGTGCCAACCGCCAGACGGTTATCCGTTGGCTCTCCGTTAATCAGATAGCGACAATCTCGTGCGCACCTATGTTGATTGGCAACGGCTGCGCCGGCGCTGCTCATCTCCTCATCAACGGTGAACAGCAACCCGACCTCTTCGACTCCTTGTCCAAGCAACTCTTGGGCTGCCGAGATTTGCGCGGCAATGATCCCTTTTGCATCGCACGCGCCCCGGCCATGAATGGTGTGCTCGTCTTCCGCCGCCGGAATATGAGGTGGCACTGTATCCATGTGGGTCGAGAAGACGACTCGCGGTGGGGCGCCGGTGGTGGCGATGATATTGCCCCGATCGCCTTCGACCTGCTGGAACTCGACTTGATACCCGACTTCTTTCAGATAAGAGTGAAGGAAATGCCCCACTGCGGCTTCCTCTCCGGTGGCCGATGGGATGTCAATCAGGGTTTTTGTGAGTTCTACTAGATTGATACTCATTACTAATTAGATCATTTGGCAGCTTGCTAAAAATCGAAATTAACCCAGCATACCAAGACTTGCCATCAGTTTCCCGCAAAGGCGCAAAGACGCGAAGAGAATTACGTCAGGTGCAAACCCTTGGCGACTTTGCGCCTTTGCGGGAAACTATTGGCTTTTGCATTCTCAACACCTGACACCTCGAAAAATGCCTCATGCAATCGGCAGACTGCTTCGCCCACTCGCCCTTCTTCAATGGCAAACGTTAGATTGATACTTGATGCTCCCTGGGAAATCAGGGTGACATTGATGTCGCTGATCGTGTTGAACACCTTCGCCGCAATACCGGGAGTGCCGCACAAGCCTTCACCCACCACGCAGATGATAGCCCGGCCGCGCTCAACGCGGACGGCGCCAAGCTCTTCGAGTTCCCTGGTAATCGCTGTCAGCGCTGCCACGTCGTCGAGCGACAGAGACACACTGACTTCAGACGTTGTTACCACGTCAACCGCGGTTCGATGTCGATCAAAGACTTCGAATAGCGCGCGCAGGAATCCATAGGCGCCCAGCATCCGCGCCGAAGTAATCTGAATAGTTGTGACACCCGTTTTGTGTGCTATGGATTTCACGGTGCGCGGGGAAGCTTCTGTTTCGGCAGCTACAAGGGTGCCGTCCTCTTCCGGCAGATGCGAGTTACAAATTCGCACGGGGATTGAATTCTCGACGGCAGGTTGAATCGTTTTGGGGTGCAAGACCTTAGCGCCAAAGTACGCTAGCTCAGCTGCTTCTCCGTACGACAGTCGTCGAATCGGTTGAGCTTGGGGAACAATCCTCGGGTCGGCTGTCAATACACCGCTGACATCGGTCCAGATCTGGATCTCGTTCGCCCCCAGCGCTGCGCCAACAAGGGCAGCGGTGTAATCCGAACCGCCGCGTCCGAGAGTCGTTGTTTCTCCACGCAAAGTCGATCCGACAAAGCCGCCGAGTACCGGAATCAACCCGGCGTCGAGCAGCGGACTCAGAGTTGAACGCGTCTTTTCAAAGGTCTCCTTAAAAAGCGGCGCCGCACAGCCGTATTGATCATCCGTAATCACGACCTGCCGGGCATCTACCGTGCGGGCATCGCAGCCGCGCGCTCGCAAAACTGCGGTCAGCAGCAAGCTGGAGAGTCGCTCGCCGTAGGAGAGCACAGAGTCACTTAACTGACCTTGCGCCTGCTTGGATCGCGAAATGGTTTCGAGCAGAGCACAAACCTCAGACTGCGCCTTTTCAACCTGTTGGTGGAAGTCTCGAGCCTGAGCTTCCGCAAGCAGACCGGCGGATGCTTCAAGGTGCCGCTCGAAATGTGGTTTGAGTAACGTGACGGCAGTATGCATCTGTTGGTGTGAAGCTACGCGCATGCTCGCGATTAAGGCATCGGTCATTCCGCTGATCGCCGAGACAACGACGACCGGTCGGAGTGCGCGTCGCGCGTCAATTATTTCTGTGGCGCGCAAAAACGCAGGCGCATCTTCAACGGAGGTACCACCAAACTTGATAATTGTGGGGTTCATAACATAAGGAACGATCCACGAAATAACACGAAAAAACAAAAAGGCCGATCGCGAAACGAGCACGACCGGCCCTGGCTAAACAGGAATTCGAGCAGACTCTTTTGGAGTGTGCTCAGAACTTTTTCGTCGTAGCTCTCCACCGAATGAACGGTGACAGTCCCGCGGATTTAGCCGCGGCAACCAACCCGCTGTCTGCGAGATAACAGCGAGCTTCGGCGACCCACCCCTTTCAACTAAAGCAAAAGACTCCGCCAGTCTGCTGACAAACAAGAATGTCTGTCGTACTTTGTTTACTCTTGGAGGTCGCGCCTCTACATGAACTGTTAAAGATCAAGTGTGCGCACAACTTAACGACAAGCACCTGTGTTGTCAAGCAAGCATTTTCAGGCGCCCTCGCTCAAGTCGCGAAGAATTCATCATAGAATGGGCAATTCAAGCTGAGTAAATTGCAAGTTGGGAAGGGGGCAGTCATTAGCTTTCAAGGTTCAGAAGGTTCAAGGCGCCCCCTTCCCAACTTGCAATTTACTCAGCTTGAATTGTCCACTCTATGGTGAATCCTTGGAGACTTGAGCGGGGGCGCCTTGAACCTTCTGAACCTTGAGAGCTAACGACTGCCCACTTCCCAACTTGCTAGTTACTTTTGGCAATGATTGCTCATCGAAAACTGCACCGCACTGTGTTCTGTTTGGCCGGCCTCTACAACATTGCCTGGGGCTTGTATTCAGTTGCCGATCCGCAATGGCTGTTTCGTTACGCAGGAATGACGCCGGCAAACTATCCGCAGATTTTTGCCTGCCTCGGAATGGTGGTGGGACTTTACGGCATCTTGTACTGGGAAGTCGCTCGCGTGCCCGAACGTGGCTGGCTGCTGGCGGCGGTAGGACTTGTTGGCAAGGTGCTGGGGCCGATTGGTCTCATCCGGCTGATCTTGAGTCACGAATGGCCGGCGTCCACAATAATCTTATCTGTCACCAACGACTTTATCTGGTGGATTCCATTTGCGCTTTATCTCTATGACGCCTGGCCTTACTTTCGGCGCGACCTGGGCCGCTAATCTCCTGGCAGGTTGTGAAAAACGAGCAGCGTCAATCAAAAACATCCATACGATCCACGAAGCAACACGAAATATGCGAAATAGCACGAATCAAGGCGTTCTTTTTGTGTGGTTTCGTTGGGCTTCGTGTAATTTCGTGGATCGTATGACTTTTTCAGCAGCCCGCGGACCATCAGAACAAGCCGACCTTTTTGATGTAGGCACGTGGCAGCATTCGGTCGCCATCGCGCGTTACTGTAATGCGCATGATCTATCGTCCATTCATCTGCGGAGCGACATAGCGAACGATTTTCAGTTCCGCCAGCTTCTCCAGGTTTTCAATTGATAGCCTTCCGATCACCAGCTTTGAAGTCTTCGGATCAAGCAACACTTCAAAACCGACCTCCTTTAGCTTTGCCATTGCTTCTGGTGACTTGTCGGTAAGCCAAACTTGTAGTTCGGCTTTTCCATTGCGGACAAACCTGGCTTCCTCTGGGGCTGGAAATCCGTTCTTCTTTTTGAGCCGGTCTATGATCGCCACCAACGATGGATGCATCCTGGCAACAAGTTCCTCACGCTTCCTTTCTTCTGGCGAGGTTACCCGGACTGTCTCGGCCGCGTCGGTCATAACCACCACAGTTGGAGCCGCATTCGGAGATGCGGGCTTAGCCTTACTGCCGGCACCGCTACCACCAAGGCTGAAAGACGACTGATTACGACCGGCGAACACCATCATTTGACTCGTTGCTCGTCCGTAGGAGGCAACTCCGTACGCCGTATTTCGATTGACTCCCTCGGGCACTTCAACTGGCACGTCGACACGACGCGGCTGGCCACCATCGGTAACAATCATCTCCTCAACCGCAACGAACGAAGTGAACTGCGTCATCAAGCGAAATTCAAGACCGAGATTCGTAATCGTCTCTTTCAACTCCGGCTTCATCACACCTCGTTGCGCGCCGCTGAAGTCCTGGGCCATCAAATCATCGATGCGGGTGCGGGCCCAACGCGACGCCAGCACGTCGTGCTGTGGTTCTGACTCGGGAAAGTTTACGGGGATCTCACGCACAAAATCCCGGCCCGACATCTTGCCCTTCAAGCGCAGCGTTCCCTGGGCCGCCGCTGTGAATCGACCGGTCAGGATTACAGGTTTGGCGCCGAATAGATCCGGAATACGGCGCGGATACACATCGGCCACCGGAAGTCCACCCCAATCCACCGAAATGTCTGTTAAGAGTGGGTTGCGGACGCGTTCGTGAAACCGCCGAGCGGCTGCCGAGCCATCGTCGTTCAAAGCCACATAATCAACCTCGCCGCGTCCTTGTTCAGCCATCTTGTCCAGCAGGAATCGATTGACTGACGAGCCAATGCCAAACGCGAAAACCCGCGCCTTGGGATGCTTTTGAATTTCGGCGATGATCTCCATATCGTTTCCGACATAGCCGTCAGTCATGAAGCAAACGATGCGTACATGATCCTGGGCATCCGAAGGATCGAGCGCGGCTGTGATGGCCTTCATCATTTCGGTGCCGCCATAGCTGGCACTCGCGGCAAGAAACTCTTTTGCCTTCGAAAGATTTTCCGGCGTCGCCGGGACAGGCTCGGGAAAGAGGATGCGAGTATCGCCCGAGAAGGTGATCACATTGAACGTATCTGCCGGGTACAGGTTGTCGAGCGCGAGTTTCATCGTATCTTTAGCCTTCTCAATCGGAAAGCCGTTCATCGAACCTGACGTGTCGAGCACAAAGACAAGTTCTTTCGGGGTCACATCTTCACTGGTAACTCGCTCGGGCGGTTGCAGGATCAGAGTGAAAAAACCACCTTTACTGGAGCGACGAGTTAGCAAGGCATCGGAAATCTGCCGGCCTGAGACCTCGTAACGGAGAATAAAATCTTTGTTGGGAATCGCTGAGTCGTTCTTGAGCTTAATCCGGGCCCGGCTAACATCCGGACGGGCAACGTCGATTACGTGAGTTCCGGAAGCGACAGTGTCAATTGTCAGGCCGGCATCGAGGCTGACTTCGAGTGAGATATCGTGGCCGCTGCGCATACCATCGGCCGCAGGTTCGGGTGTAATGCGCGAAGCATCGGGGACTTGCTGTGCGGGAGAAACGCCACTGCCCTGCCCGGCGGCCGGCGCGCCGGGAATGTAACGTGGTCCAACAACCATCGGAAATACGAATTCATATGAACCGTCTTCGTATTTGAGCGTTTCCACGTAACTGATCGTTATTTTGACTTGTTCGCCTGGCAGGATATTCGCAACCGACTGGGTGAAAATATTCGGCCGTTCCTGGTCCAGCAGGCTCGCAACTCTTCCGCCAGCCTTCGCCGCGTCATAGACCGCCTGGGCCTCTTCCCGTCGCAAAATCTTCCCGCGCACCGTTCGATCGCCGACAATCATCGTCATGTCGTCAACGGCCGCTGCCTGCGGGAGCGGAAAAGTGTAGACGGCTTCAATCTTTTCCTGGTAAGGGTTTTCAAATTCCTGGGTAACTGAGACACGTGACAGAAAGCCGCTGATCTCTGCTTTTACGTCCGTATGTTTTAGCGGGCAAGAGCCTTTGGGCTTTCCCGCCGAATCAACGACCTGTAGAGAGCCTGCATCACCTCCACCTTGCGCCAGAACAATCTGCTGCGAGTCTGTGAAAAGCGTAAGCGCGAAAATTGATGCGACTGAGATTGCTACGAGCACAATTGCTCTGCGGAGGGACTTAGCGGTGCGGATGGGGTGTTTGAGATCCCGGAATTTGCGAAGCATGTTCGTTCTCCTTAGACAGTTCCAGGGGTACGTCGCAGTTATCACGCGGCGCAGGGGTTGAGGTTCCTCAAGGTTGTCTTAGTTACCTAACCAGGGCCTCGTTTCCGCTTGCGCTTGGGATAGAACGGGAAAAGAGGCAAAGCTTGCGATTGTCGATCGCATTGATGCAGGAAGTTGTGCGCGTGGTGGCCCGGTGAAAATCTTTTTTGGGGACTTAGTAGAGATTAAAGTTGTATTCCAACTGCATGTATACCGAAACCGCCTGCCCGTCCTTGATGGCTGGAGAGAAGCGAATTTGACGCGCGGCGGAAATCGCTTTCTCAATCAAACCAAATGGCAGTGACTGGACGGTTCGGATGTTTGTCACCTGTCCCGAGCTGGAAAAGATTACGCGTAAGACCACGGTCCCGGTTATTTGATGGCGGCGGGCTTCTTCAGTGTATTGAGGTTCTGGCTTCGAGATTACGCGTGCGCGTTGATTTACCTGGTTGAGTCGGAAAACGCGATCCTTATCCCCCGGACCATTTCCGACGCCGCTACCGATTCCCCCGCCACCTGGTTCGTTTTCACCGCCTCCTATGTTGCCATTTGCGCCCGGGCCAAAACCCGGACCATCCCCTTCCCCTATGCCTGATCCGTTTCGGGACCCGAAATTTCCACCGTCCCCTGGTCCATGGGACGGGGCGGTCGAGCTGGAGCGCGGATCACCGTAAACAGGCAGCGGTTGTGCTTTCCACAGCGTGGGGTCGATGTTGATGCCCGCTAAAGGAAGGACTGGATTCCTTGCTGCCTTTCGTTCCAATAGCATGGCAGGGATTTCTGAAGGCAAGAACAGGCGACCCTGTTGGACTTGCTGTTTATTGAGTCGACCGCTCGCGCCACCACCATGGCTCAACCTGAAGTCACGTTTTGAACCTTCTCCTTTTTCAGCCTCAAATCCGACTCGGCCCTTCTGGCCTTCACCTACTCCAGATTGAGAGTGCGCTGTCTCGATTGGTAAGACGGTAATGAGCGTTGCCGGATTATCCTCCTGTGTTCCAGCTTTTACTCGTGGCGATTGTCGGTGAGGATTCAGGAGGGTCAGCACAATCGCGCAGACCACTATTGTGATCGCCGCAACAACACCCAGGAATGAATATCGATCGCGGAGCCAGCGGCCAAATGATTGTGTGAATTCGTAGAAGATTCGCCGGCCAAACCCGATCGGATGACGCCTCAATTCGGGCCACGACTGCCTCAATTCATCAATGAGGAAAAGAAGTTCCAGAGTGAGTCGTTGAACCAGACGCCGGTCATCGACCATGGTTACAGCGTAGGCACACCTCTCGTGCGGACCATCAAGAGCATGGCTGATATTCATAGCAAGTTTTTCGAGTCGAGTCCTCTCTGGGTCGTGCTGACCTGCGAGGTTCAAGTTAATAGCCGGGGAGACTAGCGGTCTATTTGTTTATTACCGCGACGGTGAGAAAGGATACGCAGAGGATTGATTATTTGCTGCGGAGATTCTACAGATCAAAACGACAAAATTCGTAAGCTTCTCAGCTATCTACCGGTTCTGATCCGTATCGTCCGCGTTTATCTGTGGCTAAATATTCATCATCTGATATTGTCGTAAAGCTTCTTGGCCTGATCCTGATCCAGTCTTTGAAGAATCCTGTATTCTTCCATCGCACCATTTCTATTGCCGACTGCGATGTAGCTCAACCCCAAATTGTAATGGGCACTGGCGTACTCCGACTTCAGGCGAATCGCTCTCCGGTACTCTTCAATAGCTTCACTGTAGCGACGCAGGTTGTGGTAAGCATAACCCAGTTCATTGTAACCCTCGCTGTATTCCGGCTTCAGCCTGATCGCCTCTCGCAATGACCCGACCGCGTCGTTGTAGCGCCCCAGATCGTTATAGGACCATCCCAGCCGGTAATGGATGGTCGCGTCGCTCCCATCAATCCGCACAGATTGCCGGTAAGCTTCGGCCGCCTGAGTATAGTCATGCAGCCCGGAGTAGTAGACATCGCCCAGTCCGGAATACGCGAGCGCATATTCGGGCCTCAACCGGAGCGCAGTTCGATAGGCCGCAATGGCCGCATCAAATTTTTGCCGCGCCGCCGCCGACTTTGCGGGAAGCTTTTCTGCCAGCTTGCGAGTCGCGTAGCCAAGTTCCACGTATGCCTCCGCATAATCCGACTTCAGTCGAATCGCGTTGTTTGCTGCCTGGATAGCATTGTCGTACTGACTAAGTTCGTTGTAGCACCAGGAAAGATTAAAAAAGGCCGTCGAGTTACCTGGCTCGAGCCGCACACCCTCGCGATAGGCCTCGATCGCATCGGGATACTGCTTGGTGTTGTAGTAGTAGACATCACCTAATCCGAGATACGCCGAAGCGAGATCCGGTTTTGAACGAATCGCCTGCTTGTAGGCATTAATCGCTTCCGTATAGCGGCCGAGTTTTCGCTGGGCATAACCCAACTCGCTATAGGCGTCGGCATAATTTGAATCGTAACGGATCGCCAGCTTGAGAGAGTCTGCAGCCTGCGCATAAAACTTCTGCTCGTTATAAATCAACCCGGTTTCGTAATAAGGTTTTGCGTAATCCGGCTTGAGCTGTGTGGCCTGGCGGTTGATTTCCAGGGCTTCCTCATAGCGTTTTAAGTTTCGATAAGAGTAGCTGAGCTCGACCATGGCTATCGGGTAGTTGGGTTGCAGCCGAATCGCCTGGTTCAGGGAAACGATGGCCTGCTCGTAAGATTCCTTGTCGTTCAATATCCAGCCAATGTGATAGTGGGCGGAGGCAATCCTCGGGTTTGCCTGCACAGCCTTTCGGTAAGCGTCCAGGGCCTGATCATACTTGCCGTCATCGAAAAGCTCGTCTCCCTGGCGATTGTATTCTTCCGCGCTGGCGGTGCTGACTCGGCGCGCTGGTGTGGTTGAAGTAGGAGTAGTTCGACGCCGGGGGGTAGTGGCAGGGGCGGTTGATCCCAGGTTGGGCTTGCTGGGCTTTCGCGCCGACCGCGTTGCGGGTGATTCCGAGCCGATATCTTTAATCGACCCGCCCATTGGTTCGTGCTGGGCGCGAACGGTGTTTCCGCTCAACACCAGAAAACCGATTGAGCCGATGAAAATAAACCCGCAAGACAGTCGAGTTGCTCGAAACATAAACAGTTGTTCTCCTGAAAAGCTCGTCTGAGTGGAAGATTGGAAATCTCGAAAGGGCTGTTTTGTCAGCTGTTTTGGCGCCGGGAGCCAGTTTTTCCCGGTTCATGCGATCTGGCAAACGAATTATAAGGCGTTATGGGCGGTTCGGGAAGAACTTCTATAGAAGGAGTCAACGCAACACTGAAAGGACCCGCGTTACCGGGTGTTTGACACTCGCAGAGCACTACGCTAATTTACCCGCTTGCTGTAAACCCTCGACAGCTCACCTTGATGCGTCCCGTTCGTCTAGTGGCCTAGGACACCGCCCTTTCACGGCGGCGACACGGGTTCGACTCCCGTACGGGACGCCAACTACTTCAATCACTTAGCCGAACTCGCAATTTCTCCGCACGTCCGGAAACGTCAATTAGGCTAAAACAGCTGCCTGACGTACCCGAGGCAGAAGCATTTCTACAACCTAACTTTGAGCCTTACGCTTGTCGTTTTGCGCTTTGTCGAACACTCGTGATCGGGTTCCTAGTCGCCCATTCCCACCGACTTGCACGCGAGTAAAGCGCGCTCATGAGGTTCTGATCTTTGCCTTGCTACCTCTCGCTAGCGGATCACCATTTTCGAAACTTAGGTTCTTTAGCCAGTTTTCTACAGCTACTGATTTGACCTCGGATAAATGGTGCGAGCCGCAGCGAGGTAAGATCCACTCTCAAATAACCATCGGAGGTCTCCTGAGTGGACCAGGATTTTCTTGGCTCATCATCCGAGATTCTTTCCGGCTCATCCTTGAAAAAGATGTCCGGAAGTGCAAATTCTCTGTAATGATTTACCAACTGGTCCACACTGATATCCTTCCTTGGTAGTGAGGACGTGAATGAGTTGATGTTGAGACGCAATTTGACGACTTCGGCTTGAGCTTGCGATTCACTGGGATAGTCCTCGAGCGTTCCGACGATCATTGATCGTCTTTTTCGAGTCCGATCGCTTTGAGAGTCAAGGAGGGCAGAATCGGTGTGCTTCTGTCCGCAACGACTGCCAGCCTAAGCCCACTTGATTGGCAGTCGATTAGTAATGAAGTCTGCAACTCGAGTCGCCGCCGGCGGATCCAGGTTCGCCAGGACTGCGACGACGTAACCTGGCCCGGGGCAGATCTTCAACTCGCCATTCATCCCGGGCGCGCCGCCGCCATGTCCGAAGCATCGCGTGCCGTTAACCCCGTTAATCGAAGCCTCTTGAAATCCATACGCATACCGACCGCCACCCGGTGTCTCGACTTTCCCCGTCGTGAGCATTTCGGTGTACTGCGGTTTGAGTAGTTTGTTTGTTTGGAGTGCCGTCGCAAACTTCAACAGGTCTTCAACCGTCGAATAACCGCCACCCGCAGAAGTGCCACGATAAGGAAGTGTGTCAGTGTTAGGCTGCCAACTCGTGCCATCTGATCGCAGGTAACCAACGCTGCGATCGGCAACCACCCCGTCTTCCGGCTCCGAAGCGGTAGCGATCATTCCTGCTGGCTTGAAAATGTGATCTCGAACAAAGTCGTAATAGCTCTGACCACTAACTTTCTCAACTATCACACCCAACAAAAGAAAACCGTAGTTGCTGTACTGCCAGCGGCTGCCCGGTTCAAACTCCGGTCCGCGATTGCCGTACAGCTTCACATAGTCCTGTAGCGTCTTTAGCTCAAGTCGATGTGTGTCGAACTCCGGACCAAAGATGTCGCCCGTGCCCCCAGTGTGCGTCAGCAACTGTTCAATCGTCACTTTCGATGCAACGTCTTTGTTTTTGTAGTCGGTGAGGTAATTGCCGAAGGGTGCTTTCAGATCGAGTTTTCCGTTTTGTACAAGTTGAAGTGTGGCGACTGCGGTGAACATCTTGTTCATCGATCCGAGTCGGAAGCGCGTCTTCAAAGTGTTCGGCGTTTTCTTTTCACGATCTGCCATTCCATAAGCCTGGGCGAAAACAGTCTTGCCATCTTTTGCGACGAGGACGGCGCCGGAAAAAAGATCGACGGCTACTACGTCATCCAACCGCTTTCGCAATGAGGTGACCAACTCATTCTCGCTCAAGTGAGGAATAGCAAACTCCCCCGTTCGTGGGAGAACTTGAAATTGGAATTGCTTAATCATGTGTGGCGGAGCGGGCTCGACTTCAACGGTAAATTGAGCGAGCTGATCGCCCAGGCGTTCCTGGATCAGCAAGGTGATCTTGGTTGGTGTCGACTCCGCGACTTTCCTGACGTCGAACCCACCAGTCCCCCGTCGCATTTCTGTTTCTCGATCAAAGCGTTCCAAACGACTCGGGTAATTCTTTTGCAGGAACGCCCTACGCTTCTCGACATTTCCCGCGTTGAAAACTTCCAGCCACCCTTTCGCCTGGTTACCGGCGGGTGTATCGGGCAACTGTGACAATTGTGATTGGGCGAAGCAAGCACCGTTGATGAAAAATAGAAATGCGGCAACTGTGAGCGAATAGTTTTTGAGCTTCATAGTTACATCCTGACTTTTTAGGAATCGCCTTTTAGGGATCGCTTTTTCGAAATTGTTAGTCCGTTAGTTTACACAGGGTTGCCTTACAGGTGGAGTCCCTGTTTTGAATTGTACGAATCGAAGAAATAAGTTCCCGTTTTTTAGATCCCTACTGTTTCACTACGCGTCCCGGCGGAACGCCAAGGACAAGCGCCAGCCGATTCACGAATCCTGAACATCCAAGACGCTCGTGTGTTTTATGAAGGGAGTGGAGTCGGGAAGAAGACGGTTAGGAATAAAGACAGCGTCGAGAAAAATTCGGCTGGGTGCGTGGCCTCAAGCTCAGGTTCGTGTTATTTCATGGATCGCTTTTTGGCTGCGTAATAGACGATCCACGAATTCACACGGAATAACACGAACGCAAAAACAAATGAAATCCGATCTGTGTTATCCGTGAAAATCTGTGGCTAGTACATTCGGAATCCCCCACTCCATATTCGCCATGCCGAACGCACCCTTGTGATCACTTTCCCATTCTCAGCGACAAGTGCAGTTCCATTGAACTGTCGGTACTTGTGCGCGAGTGTCAGCACTTCCTGAATCTTTGCAGACTTATCCTGCGCGAGGAGTGTGTGTTGGCAAAGAAGCAGTGCGGCAGATGCGAAGAAGAGCAGGCGAAGGGTTCGGACCCCGAAGTCGTATGTTTGCGATCATCAGATTGTACCTCGGGCTATGTGAGTTAGATACAAGCCAGTTTGTTTGACTTGCATACTGTTGCTGAGTAGTCAGAAAGAGTCAAACAAACGGAATCTGTGTGCATTGCAACGCCATGATTGTATAGGCCTGCCTCCCAGTGGTAAATTTCTCGCCGCTCTCCGAATATCTCAGTACGAGCTCCTCGCTCAACAACATTTCTATGGCTAGAAGATCAGGCTTCGGTGGTTTCATGACCGCACTGGCGAGGGATGCCGCCCGCGCTCAGCGGCAGATTGCGGCTAATCAGCGTCGACTTATTCGAGAGCAGGAACGAAATATTCGACAAGCTGAACGATATCGTGCGTTACAGCAAAAAGAAGCACGATTGCGATACGTTGAGGGACGTATTCAAGAAACCGAAGAGCTCAACGAAGCGATCAACCTTGCAGTGTCAGAGTTAAAAACAATTCTTGAGCACACACTTACGGTTGATGACTCGATTTCATTTGGAATGCTCCGCATGCGCGATGAATTTCATGACTTCGTTGTTCCAAAACAGATAGCTGAGCCTTATCCACAACCGAGCAGAGATTCTTTCTTCCTTAAGGCCAAGAAACCAAACTGGTTCATGGCTTTATTCCCTGGCGTTCATGCTAAATACGTATCGGCACTTCAAAATGCGGAAAGGGAATACCAAGATGCGTTGAATAAATACAATTTGGATGAATCGGAACGTCAGAATCAAATACGAAATCTTCATAATCAGTTTGAGGAGGAGAGACTAGGTTTCATAGAAAAACAAAACCGGCATAATGCGGAAATTGACGAATTCGAGCAGTCGTACCTTGCTGGCGATCGAGAAGCGATAATTGCATACTCATGGATGGTTCTAGAAAGATCAATTTACCCCGAAAGTATTTCAAAAGGTCTTCGCGTTACATACTCTCTCGAATCTAAAGAACTCATCGTTGAATTCGACTTACCCAAGCCGGATGTCGTTCCTGCGGTTATCGAGTACAAATACGTGAAAGCCCGCGACGCGATTGATGGAAAGGGTCGAAAACCCGCCGAGATCAAAGAGATCTACCAAGACTTGGTTGCGGCAATCGCTCTGCGCACGATTCATGAAGTTCTTGAGGCTGACTACCCATCACACATTTACGTGGTGACGTTCAGTGGATTTGTTCAAACGGTCGATCCTACGACGGGCCGAGACGTACGGCCCTGTTTAATCAGTGTGCGCACAACAAAGGATCGGTTTAAAGATTTAGATCTTAGTCGTATTGATAAGAGAGCATGTCTGAGGAATCTTGGTGCGCAGGTTTCACCACGGCCGGAGGAACGTGTCGCCGTAAGACCGATAGTTGAGTTTGACATGATTGACAAACGATTTGTGCCAGGCAGCGATGTGATATCTGGCCTTGAATCCAGACCAAACCTCATGGAGCTCACACCACGGGAGTTCGAGGATCTAATCGGAAACCTATTCTCGAAGATGGAGCTGGAAACCCGACAAACTCAATTGTCACAAGATGGTGGAGTTGACGTCGTAGCATTTGATAAGCGCCCTGTTCTTGGAGGAAAGGTTGTCATTCAGGCGAAGCGGTATAGGCATACGGTGGGTGTTTCTGCCGTACGTGACCTGTATGGGACGATGCTGAACGAAGGTGCAAACAAAGGTATCCTGGTTACGACTAGCGGATATGGTAGTGCAGCGTTCAATTTTGTTAAGGACAAACCGATCGAGTTAATCGACGGCGGTGGGTTGCTGTATTTGTTGGAGCACCATGCAGATATTCGTGCGCGCATTATAATGCCAGAAGACGCAATATAGGATTGCTTCCGAACTTACCTAGACAAAGGGACCGCACAGCGTCGCAAGGATGGCACAGTCATCGACAGACTCATCCCCTGCCACCGGTGTACGACCTCGCATTGGCGGCTGGGCATACACGTTCACAGCCCTCGAAATCATGGAAATCTATCCACAGCAACGGACGGCCTCGGTTGAAGAGGTCATCCTTTGCCGACACGGAAACGTCAGCGAGCATATTTTGTCTTGACGAGACGCTTCAGACTGGACTAGAGTCCCTTCCTCGCAGTTTCTCGCAAGGCGCCTTGAGCATTTAGCACTCAATTTTTTATCCTCGAACTTCCTGAGTAGACGCCTGCTGACTGCGGTTCAAAAGCGAACAAGCGCGATTGTTCTAGAGGTCAATTGATCCGAGGCACTCCTTTGAAGTGAGTAGTTCGTCGCCCACCTTGATATTCCTTCTCGGAAGCAGCGCTCTTTTACCAGAGAGATGTTGTCTTTGCGCCGAGTGTTGACGTCGAGCATGTCGATTAAACACAGCCTATCCATCGAGTCTCCCGTAAAAGTTGATCTCACAGTGCTTATCCTGCTGTCCCTTGTTGTGGTCTGTGGCTTTTCGTCCTGTAGGAGAGAGCCGCGAATGCCGGCTCCAACTCAACACACGGTGACATTTCCTCCAATATCAGACTCCTTAAAGGTCGATCTGTTCTTCGATGCAACGCTCTCCATGAAAGGATTCACGCTTACTCAAACGAGTAGCTCGTATCAACAATCAGTGCCATTGCTGGAGCGAGCCGTTATCGAAGGTTGGCGCGGTGGTGAAGCATCCTTCTACAAGTTCGGAGATGAGATTGCACCTTTACCTGGACGAGCTTTTCTTGAAGCTACAAAGCCGCAGTTCTACAGTGATTCGAAATACAACAAGCGAACCTTCATTGAACGGGTGATAGACCGCGCCGATTTGGATCATTTGACAGTCATTGTTACCGATCTCTTTCAGGACAACGCTGACGTTAATCAATTAAGCACCAAACTCAAGAACAAGTTTATCGCGAATGGCTTGAGTGTCGGCGTGCTGGGTATTAGGAGCCAATACGACGGTACTGTCTACGATGTGGGTACAGACAACTATTCTTTTTCCTACAAGAGCTCAGAGAAGCCAGATAGCGGTCGTCCGTTTTTTCTCTTGGCCTTCGGTTCGCACGCCAATGTGGCGCAGTACTTCGCAGTTCTCGAGCTCAGTGGACTGAGCAATTTCCCCGAAAGACATGCCCTCATACTTTCACGATTCCTCACCGCGCAATCTGCCCCTTTTGCCACCGCGAAGTTAAAGACGGCTAACAAAATGAGCGAGATAAGTAGCAGCAATCTTCTCGAGTCAAGTACAGGCCAGGATCACATCAAGGCATTTCAGATTACGAAAGGAAAAACCGAAACGAGTTTTACCACTGAATGGGCGTATGCTCCGCTCCCGAACGTCATAGAGCACGCACCTGCGCTTGCCCCTGAGTTGACTGCTTGGAAGGGCGAGAACTCAGGCGGCAAACAATTAACCTTGGTTGAAAGCTCAGCCGCGAAGACCGCCCTTGAGATAACAGCAAAGTTGTTCCCGGAAACCGCGCCTTTTAGCAAGCTTGACTTACAGGCGCGTCTCAATGTGAAGGATCTCCCCGCTTCTGGAAAATATTGCTACCGAATTGTGTTGCGGCCAAACAGTTACTCTCTGCCTTCATGGGTCAGCGAATGGAACATGCGTGACATTGAAATCAAGACTTGGCACATGAAGGTCGGGCAATTCAATGGAGCCAAGACTTACAACCTCGAGAATTTTCTCAGCACGCTACAAGGTGCCGTACTGAATACAACACCACCTGAAGTAGGCGACATATATCTTTATCTCAAAGTCGATAAGTGAGACCTGACTGGAGGAGGACGTGTTAAAGCACATCGGATTCATTGTCGCGATCGTGATTATCGCGCTGCTGGTGTTCTTCTTCTTGATCCCGTTCGAAGATCAACTTCTAGATTCATTGGTAACTACCGGACCGGAGATCACTTTGGATTTTTGGCGAGAGTCGTTCCGGTTTTGGGCCTTGGTAGGAGTTGGTATTGCTCTTTTAGCGGCACTCTTGTGGTTTGTGCTGGGTCAATGGTGGTTCAGCCTGGATCGATGGACCAGTGCCGACAAGCGCACCATATGGATTACGCTCGGTGTTGTCGCCCTTGTGGCCGCGGTTCCGGGCGTTGTCCTAACACCTGCCGCACAAGAAGGCGGGCGTCTGGCGTGGCCGTTTTATCTTCTCAACAACTTAATAGTTTTCTACCTGTCCACGGTCTTGTTTTCACCGGCTTCCTTCAAGTACACGCCGTGGGCATCCTCGTACTTGCGCTGGTGGTAATCGACGTCATTTGTGCGAGAGGAGCAGAGCAATGAGCTACTACGTTATTGGCATTGGTGGAACCGGCGCAAAGTGCGTAGAGGCATTTATTCATCTGTGCGTAGCCGGATTAATGCCTGATAACAATACTCTGTTCAGTTTGTTTGTTGATCCAGATGGGTCGAACGGCAGTCTCAAGCGAGCGGGCCAACTGCTTCAGAACTACTACGACTGCAAGCGGATCAAGCTTGGACAGACCGACTTATTTAAGAACGAACTGAGAATCGCAAAACCTGATGTCTGGTCGCCGCTGCAAAATAAGCCACACCAATTGGATCAGTTTTTCAACTATAACACTCTGCACAACAACGGAGCCGCGCACTTATTTGATGTCCTTTATAGCCCTAAAGAGAAGCAGACATCTCTCGAATGTGGCTTTCGCGGCCATCCTTCAATTGGAGCGGCCGTGATGGCTGCGTCGGTGGAACTCGGCAGCGAAGAGCCATGGGCGACACTTCGCGAACAGCTACGTTTGGACGTTGGTTCTGGTCAGGAGGCAAGGGTAATCCTTTTCGGTTCAATCTTCGGCGGAACTGGTGCTTCGGGGGTGCCCACGATTGGCAGGCTGGTTAATAACGAATTCTCACGCCAACTGAAGAATAATCGCTTCAAGTTAGGCAGCGTCCTAATGCTTCCGTATTTCTCTTTTGAACCAGTGAAGAATGAACGCATGCGCGTTGATGCCGACACGTTTCTGTTAAGTACGCAAACCGCATTGGAGTACTACCATCGCCAAGATGAATTGAAGATTTGTAATGCAGTCTACTTGCTCGGCAACGAGACATTGAAACCGATGAGGACCTCAAGTATTGGCGGTCAGCAACAGGAGAACGAGCCTCATCTACTTGAGATGTACGCTGCCTTAGCTGCAATCCACTTCTTTACAAACGATAGAGTTGAAGGTTATCCGCACATTGCGCGCGAGAATAAAGAGAAGACGCTGTGGTCAGATCTGCCACACGATCGCGGATTCGTTCATCTGAAACGGAAGATAAACCAACTGGCGCAGTTTGCGTTTGCGTATCTCAGCTCATATCACCCGATTCTTAAAAGCATCAATGAAAGAGGGGATGAGTATCGCGCACCGTGGTACGTCAACTTTTTTCCTCGCAAGAAAGTAGATCTCAAGATCTCGATGGAAGGTGAGCTCAAACAAGTTAAGACTTACTGTGAAAGCTTTTTACTGTGGCTGGCAAATATCGAACAGTCGCAAGGGAAAGATAACTCGGCCGGAAGCGAAAACCTGATCAACTTCAACGCTTTTGCTCAAGTCTCCGCCGACGAAGACGGTAGGCCAAACATCAAATTAAAGGCACCTCAAAGCTTTGATCTTGACGCGTTCGGAAATTTACTCCTGCCCATAACTAAGGAACGTCCAAGGGCTTTGACCGAACTTTGGGAAAAAATGAGCAATGCCAAAGTCAAAGACACTAAAGCCGAAGGCTTAGGACGGTTCATTCGTGCCTTGTACGATAATTGCGGCCACCTGTCGAATAGCGAGAGTTAAGTCGAGCAATCCTCATCATCTGGCGAGGGCAAACTCAATGACACACCCAATACTTCCCAAACTGAAAGACAACCACAATGTCAAGAGCTTAAAGGAAGCTGGCAAATGGGACATTCGGGACCAAGAATCGTTAAGCAAACTAAGTGATGGGCTAAAGGTCGACAAAGTTGAAACTGAGATTAGTTCCATTCCCGATATGTGGGCTCGCCCAATTCTTTTTGAGATGGCCTTGACTAACCGAGCGCACGTACTTCACGAGCGGATTCGTGGCGAATGGCGTGGTGTATTGGCAATGCTGGGTCTTAAGGAACTTCTGGGACTAAATAGACTCACCACCGCTCGCGTAATACTCCCGCAATTAGGCCCTCCTGACAATGGCGAAAATCAAGATCAAGCTCAGGCAGATCCGCGGGATTTCTTGCTTAGTCTCACGAAGCTGTTACCAAAAACCAGTCTCGCGTCTGACACAACATGGAAACACCTGTACGTGTTCCTCTATGGCGGCCGACCTTTCGCCATGACCTCTCCCACTACTCTCGTGTCTACGGCTTCCGATTATTCAAATCGCGTTAGCAGTCAAGACGTCAGATGGTTCGACGGAACCTATCTGAACGATCCGGTTTCAATATTGCCGTTGCGCCAAAGGCAAATTCTATCTGGTTGGCTCGCCAATCTAATCGCATCATTGGATCGCCATAACGGAAAACACAAAGACCGCTGGGACATGCTTTCCGGCCAGTTGCAGGCTTTTCAAGAAGATTTAGGACCGGGTGAATCTCGTTTGGGGAGGTCGACGCTCGGAATTCAAGGCACGGATGCCGGCGTCTTCAAGTATTTGGATCGGGCAGCAGAAGGCAATCTTGAAGATACGTCACACGTGCAATTGATTGCGTCTTCGGGCCGGTCGCCAAACAAGAGACTCTTGGTTTTTGATGGAAGTATTGCCGAACAGTGGGGCATGTCGCCGCAAAATGTCACTGTAGATGGTGCTCAGACACTCGCTTCTGCTCATGTTGAGGCGAAGGATGCGGAAATTTGGCGACAAGAAAACTTCTTCAACAAAAAGCTCTTTGTGATCTTCCAGGAAAACGCATTTCCGACCACTCTGGGTCCCGGAAATCAGTCGCTGACTTTACCCGGTGCTAACTCGTCGGTGACTCCTATATTACCGCTCAATCCCGAATTATTAGGTTATTTGACGGCGGAGGATCTTGCAGAACGCGTTCGTTGGGATCCGACACCAGAAGGACTCGTGTTGCGGCTCTTCCTTCCCCTCACCGGACCAGATGCGAGTCCCGGCGGTAGTACGGTTGAACTACGCAAGACCTATAAACGCGAAGACATCAAAACACTCGACAACGTGCCGATTTTGGAGATCTGGCCCAATTTTCGAGCCAGCGGCTGGAGCGCTTATTACACGTGCTACTCAACCGATGATGTTAGCGGCACATTCACTGCAGAGCCCTTCGTGGAAGGTGAAAGCGATCTGAGTGAACTGCCTCTAGCGGGCCGTCGACAACGCCGCTATTGGCGCTCGTCTGTTTATCCTGAGGCGATTGTTTGTAGTTCAAAAATCGAAAATGAAATGAATCGCCAAATGGAAACGGTTGTGGCGGGATTGCTGCTGCTTACTCCGCCTCCCCAAGTGCAAAGTCAGGGGGATACTTACAAGGTGGGTATCGATTTCGGTGCCAGCAGCACGACGATCTGCGCCAGCATCGGTCAGCACAGCTTTCCCGTGAACCTTAAAAACCGTAAGACAAGCGTTACTGCGTCAGGCCCGGCACAGGCTCAACTTTTCGAATTTTTTCTTCCTCGCAGTGAAAGTGAAATGCCTGTCCTAAGTTTCTTTCAGGATTTCAACAATCGTCCAAGTCCAGAAGAACTAAGACCGTTTTTGGATGGCCATGCCTATCTCCTCGATACGGCCGACTCTTTCAACCCAGTGACAAAAGGCTTGTCCTTCGATTTGAAGTGGTCACGCGATGACAATGACAGAAGAAGGGTTGGCGCTTTTCTAACGCAATTATGTTTACAGACCGCGGCTGAACTCGTTGTGTTGGGTGCTAGTAGCGCGGCCTGGGCGTTTTCTTATCCTACCGCGTTCAGTCGTGAACAGATACAAGGATTCCCGAGTATTTGGGCGCAAGTTACCGCCGATTGCGCAACGCAATCCGGTCTAAAACAGAAGGGCGAAAACGTTCGCCATTCCGAGAGTGAAGCGACGGCACTCTATTTTGTGACTCATCGCAACGCACCCACGGCAATTGGCACCGTTTTCATTGATATAGGTGGCAGCACCTCTGATATTTCCATTTGGCAAGATGACAAGCCTGTTTGGCAAACTTCAGTGCTTTTGGCTGGACGGTCCATCTTTTCCAATTATTTGTGGTACCACCCAGAATTCCTTAGACCCTTTGACGTGAATGTCTCGCAACTAGTCGAACTCAAGAGCTCGATACACACCGACAGAAGACCATACCACGCTTTAACCGACGTGCTCCTCCGCTATAACAGCGATAGAATTTTTCGTAACCTTCCACTACACGCGGCTACGGAACCGGTAATTGATCTAAAGCAGCATTTGGCTCTCGGTGTCTCAGGTTTGTTCTATTACGTTGGCACGCTGCTGAGGTATTTGGTCGATCACGAATTGTATAGACCGGAATTGCCGAATGTGTTCGTCGGAGGAAATGGTTCACGGATCTTCCGGTGGTTGGACATCGATCGAGACAGACATATCAACGTGCTGTACAAGGAAGTGTTCTCCAGCGGTGCGCAGTGGCCAGAATCCGGTTTTGAAGTGGTAATCAGCGAAGAGCCCAAGATAGAGGCTGCATATGGGCTTGTATCAAATCAGCAACTCTCCAGCGGAGATGGTTCTGGCGGCGTACTGGCGGGTGAGAGTTTTGTGTTGGATCCAGCCTCAAACGCGGACGAAAAGTCAGTCGTCAGCCGACAAACTGAAAGCTCAAACAACCTGGCATGGAACACTACACTTACTGCAGAGATGTTTACTCACACATTACGTCCGCCCACAAAACTTGATCGGTTAGCTGAATTCATTAATACATTCAATAAGTTTGCCAGAAATACTGGCCTTATTCCTCCGACGGGCGGCACCGATAACGAGCTTGAGGAGGTGCGTCGCCGTTTGGGGCAGAGTCTCGCGCGTTATCGAGGCTCGGGCGAGATCTCAAAGATTGTTGTTGAACCGATTTTCATTGTAGCTCTGCGTCATTGGCTGGAGATCAGACTAGGTGGTTGATTGGTGCCAACCATGTTCCTGTACCAAGTAACCCAATGGATACTTTGCTCAAGCTGTTGCAGTACCTCCCGTCAGTGACCGAGTTACTGGCCGCTTGGTTGGTATTCCTCAGTGGCGTCGGGGTCGGCTTCCTTTTGGCTTGGCCTTTTAAGAAAAGAATGGATAGAGAATTGAACCAGGTCTTTCTAGCAGTCCAATCTGAGTTGCAGCAGATCGCCACTGAAATTGGCAAGCGGAGGGATAGCCGTACGTCGATCAACCGGCGACTTTCTGCTCAGCTTCCTACAACTAGTTATGTTAATGGACCTAAGCGTGCCGTAACCGATCTACTGAGCGTTTTGCTTCAGCTTAGAGCAATACATCAGGATATCGCCTCTACAGTACTTACAGTCGAGACTAGGCCGCCGGAAAACATTGAACTCCAAAAGAACACGGACCATCTATTGGGCCGAAAGTCTGATGTTATTTCGAATGACCTCTCGACAGATACTCCTATGAGCTCAGCGATTGAGGACGCAGGTTGTTCAAGCACGATCGTTGAGGGTAAAGGAGCATCATTTCTCGAATTCTATAACCAAGCTGTGAATGATCCCCTCGAACGCGAGCGTTTCCGCGAAAGCTACTCACCGATAAGAATCGGTACCGTCAATGCGGTTGAACGTCGACAGAATCCCACCATCAGGCCTGACATCAGAGAGACAACGGATGGAAATTTCTTCGCTTTTGCGATTGCCGGAACAAATGACTTCGAAGTTGTTCCTCGCCTCGGATTAACGATCGAAGCGGTGGGCTTCACCGCGGGAGCGATAGGCGAGGTTTTTCAAAAGACTCGCGGCTACAACGCGAACCTGTTTTATTCAGGTTATCGCGTCAAGCAGCCTGCGATATTCAGTCTCGAAGGGGGTCGTTGGCAATTGCGGGAACCTGGAGAGTTGGATTTGGGTGTGGGCGAATAATTGCGAGAACAATGATTGATCTCACGAATTAGATCATAAGCCAATGAAAGTCCTTAAATACTTAACCCCGGAAAACCAAGTTGCCCAGTGGATAGTCTACGCTTTACTTACGTTGTTTGCTTCCTGGCTTGCGGTTCTGCTGTTGACTCTAAAGCGCCACCTTGGCTTTAAGAGCCAGATCAAGCGTTGTAATGATGTCACTGAACTGATTGAGAGCAACCCAATAGCGCCGGCCTCCGTGCCTTCTACGGTATTGTCTAATTTCGACAATGACCAAGTATTTCGGACCTTTCAGGAAGTAAGAGGATTAGGTGAACGAAGTTTAATAACGAAACACTTGTGGGCCATCTTCGAAGCAGGCCGCAATGAAAGCCAACTCGACATACGTAGCCTAATCAAGAATACGAGCGACGAATTGTTTCGGAGCAGTGGGTTGCAGCGATCGCTTTTATCAATATTCATTATTCTCGGATTGCTTGGCACATTGTTTGGACTCGCAGACACCTTAGCTTCACTCGACACTCTTCTACATGGAACCGCAAAACTTGATAATGACGTCCTGGGACAAAGCCTGCAACGCCTTCTGGGGACCTTAAAGAGTGCATTTGCTCCCAGTATCTGGGGCGTCTCACTAAGTATTATTGGTGTCCTTCTACTCTCTCTCTACCTCCGAATAATCGCTTTGCCGTTGTTGGGCTTGTTGGAACGGCAGACGCTGACGGTTTGGGTCCCGCAATTGATGCCTACCACCTCACAAAAGCTCTTAATGAAACTGCAACTCACTGAGCGCCAAATGCAAAAGAGCTTCGAAGCTGCACAGCAGGTGGCCCAATTCGCTGACAATATCAAAGAAAAGACGGGAGACTTTGCCGAAACGCTTGGTACGGCCAACAGAACGTTGAAACAGATGACAAAGGTTTCTGGCAACCTCGAGACCTTCTCTCAGAACTTCATCGAAGGTGTGAGGACGCTTGCTCCTTTTCAACAGGACTTGCGCGGTCTCTACCAACAGGTTGCTGACGAATCTAAGGCCTTTCATCAGAGTGTCGAGAGTAGCATCGTTGAGTCTCGAGAGTTTCGAAGTGGGCTTAAGGCACAATTAGATACTCAGCAGCAAACGCTGACACAAATGCTCAGTGGTCTAAAGAGTTATGAGCAGGCGTATGTGTCTAATCGCGAACAGATTGATCAAAAGCTTGGTGAGCTATTGGTGGAAGCCCAGCGCGCTTTTGAGAACTTAAGCAGGCGCAATCAGGAACTTGGTGCGGCTTTAGACGAAGAACTGGGAAAGCCGCTTCGTGAAAGTCTGGGGCAAAATTTAAACGGCATACAAACGGAATTGCAGGAACGCTTGGGCGAAGTTAGAGACTCTCTGCAAGTGCAACTCGGTGCGCTTGGGACTCGAATGGAGCGACTGGATCAACCGCTCAACGATGCCGCGCGAAATTTTGGGGACACGTTTTCCAATTTCAATGAGACCACACGAGGACTGTTGACAAAACTACAACTGGAATTTGCCAAGCAGAATGAGACCACTCAAAAACAGTTGCAGCGCCTCGAAAGTTTGAGTGAGAACGTGCCGCGCTTGTTACAAACCGCGTCGGAAAGCAGCAAAGATTTTTCCGCAACCAGTAGCAGTTTCGCTGCTCACGGGCAACAACTGAATGATGATGTCAAAGTCCTCTCGCAGAACATAAGCACTCTGACTGAGAGCGTGGAGTCTCTCAAGGACCAAGTGACACTAAAAAGACTAGTCAGCAATGTTGACGCAACTGAGCAGCGGATCGCCGAGTTGATACGACAGCAGATGGGAGTGCTGCAACAACTTAACAGGTCTATTGAAATGTTAAGTATGCGGCGTCGTGAGCCGTCGTTCACCCCCGATGGTGGGAACACGCCGGCAGGTGTCGTTACTCCCGAACTGCGTTGGCGCGACAAAGTAAAGACCTTCTTTGGTTTTGGTAGATGATTCAAGACGAAGAACTGCTCACTTTTAATTTTTGGCCTTCCTTTGCCGACATGATGTTGGCGCTGGTGCTGGTACTTTGTCTCGTGCTCTTTCTCATTTCAGCGACGATTGCTGTCGGCACAGTAAATCTGAGGGAGGTTGAAACCAATCAGATGAGTCTCGTCAAAGCCATCGCACTTGATTACAAAGTAGTGCCGCGCAAACTGTCTGACACGACTTATGGCATATCGTTCCGTGGGCAAACCGAACCAGATATTGAGATTCACAACGATCTCAACCTACAACGCATAACATTTAGCGACAGGGTCTTGTTTGAACCGGATCACACTGAGATCAAGCCGGAAGGTGAGGAGGTGTTACGCATAGTTGGCAGGAAGCTCCGAGAGCAGTTGCAACTGATCCGAGAGATTCAAATTCAGGGTCACGCAGACACCGTGCCGAGCAAACGTTATGCATCGAACGTTGAACTAGCTGCCAACCGCGCCATAGCAGTTTTCGAGTTCTTAAGGAACAAGGTCGGTATTCAACCGGCAGAACACTTAATGTCTGTTACTTCGTTTGGCGAGTACAAATCTGTACAACGCAACGAAGATAAGTCTTACTCTCAGGACAAATTACTTGCAGACAACCTCAACGATGAACTCAAGCGCCGAAATCGACGGATAGAGCTGGTGCTGATTTATCGACGCTAGTCCAGGAGATATTCCTCCATGCAAACCCAAGTCACAGCCTCAGTCGTCGCCTCAACTGGTTCAAAAACAGGAAGTACGCGCTATGTGTATGCGGTGGTGGGATTTTTCATTTTTATAGGAGCTCTGGTTGCAGGCTTTATATTTGATGCGGCCGAAACCAAGTGGGTTACGGGTCTATTCCTCATACCGCCCTTAGCGGCGATAGTTGGCGTTGGAATACACGTCTGGCGCGGCAATCCCACCAGCGATGGATACTTTTATGATTTCAGTATGAAAGTGTCCTTCTTCTCAACTTTTTTCTACTGTGGTTTATGGGTGCTTTATTGCCTTGGTCAATACGCGCAGTGGCTTTCAATCGCAGCGCTAATTGGAATTGTTGTCTTGCTCAGTTTGATGGGCATAATGATGTGCGCGTTTCTACATGATTTGGACCAAGAAAGATGGCCTCGCCTGCTAGCGTTGAGAAATGGAGCATCGAATGAGCAGCTCTGGGCGCTGTGTTTTTTATTTTTTGTTCTTTTTTTGGATGTCGCTTATTTATTCGGATTTGCGTTTGCATTTCACGACCGCGCGAGTCTCTCAGCGACTCATGCTCCCGCCTTGCACATGGCCAATATTGTTTCGCCTGATGATATAAGAGCTTCCGGCTCCTCAGAAGCGGCTAAAGACACAGGTAGAACCATCGATCTCAAACAAGCATCACCGAGCGACCATGCGAGGAACAACTTACAACTCAATAGGGATCCTAACTTTTATTTTTACTTCGAGCCGTTGCGAGCCCGCCTTGAGCAACCGGAAAACGTCATTTGCGACCCGCCCCCAAGTGCTAACGGAGAGGTTGAGCCACCGCAACGACTCTCGTGGGTGTCACGAGACCCAAAGCAGTACAACTTTTGTTCTCTACAAACGATTAAGTTGCGCATCGAGCATGAAACGCACGATGGTAATAGAGTGCGTGTAATCCTTGTGGGACGAAGCGACGATCATCCTATTAAAGGATCAAATGTGAAAGATACAAGCAATCAGTTTTTGGATTACAAATCGAATTACGAACTTTCTGAAGCTAGAGCCCAGAATGTCAGGTACGAAGTTATCAAGACACTCAAAGAGCAGGACCGAAGTCCGCAAACGTGGCTAAATCTTGAGTGGCTTTCGTTACCATCTTCAAATGAAATTCCAATTGAAACGGATCAACAGCTACAAGAGATTCTACAAGAAACAAATTTGGACAAAATGCAAAAGGAGACGTTTATCGATAGGAACAAACGCGTAGTAATTGCGAGTGTCGTTTCTATCCCGGGGGAACTTAGTTCTCTACAAATGAGGGGCATGTGGCCGAAGGCTATGAATCTCATGGATTATATGTATTTCTCTATTTATACGATCACTACTACCGGATATGGCGATATCATTCCCACCACTGGTTATGCGAAGTTTGTTGTATCTTTTGCAAATGTATGTGAGGTCTTATTCCTTGTTGTATTTGTGAACGCGTTAATATCATTAAAGGTTAGAAAGAAGATTAGACACAGAAGCGCTAAAACGAGTGCGTCTTGAGCGGCTCACGCCAATGGTAACTATTAAACCAGTGGTAAGTATGAATCTGCGTCAGACATTTTACCCATGGATGTTTGAGAGCATTGTTATCAGCTCAGACCCTCTCTTTAAAATGGAGTCGGGCAGTTTCTTGCGGGTCTAAATCCGGCCTTCTCAGCTTCCTCAGGTGATTTGAAGTAGACTCGATTTGATGGCGCAATATCCTTGTAATATGGACAGCCGGGCCAGTGGTAAATCATTGAACGTTTGTTGCCGATAATTGATCCCGACGAACTCTCTGGACTTGTTGCAGTTTGCGGTTCGTATTGAACCTTTGAAGCGTTTTGTTTCGAGCTGTCACGGTACTCCCACGGCGGAACTGGCGATGGATATTGCCAAAGGCCGCGTTTGTTTGCTCGCGCCTCCTTTTCAGCTAATGCGTACGCCTCGCGGTCAAGCTCCGTTTGCTCATTCGCAAACTCCTTGGCATGCCACGCAAGGCCTGCTTTGATTTGCTCGAGACCAACATCGAGACCATCGATCGTTACCTTGCCAATAAGCCTCTCGTGTGAATTGATGTTGGGGTTGTACTCAACCAACACCTTTTTCCCCGCTATCAGTTCTGATAAATGTCGCCGCGATACATTGCTAAAGTCTTGTTTCTTCTCCGGCGCATCAACTGCATGGAGCCGAATGTCGTGCGTATCATTGTTGTCGTCTAAAACCGCAATCGTATCGCCGTCCTTCACGTTAACAACCAGTCCGGTGAGCGTGGAGAGCTGGACCTCTCGACGTTTTGCTCTGCTTTGTGAGGATGCTGCGTTTACATTTGTCGCACCTTTTTGAGAAGGTGCAGTTCGCGCTGAACAGCTTAAAGATGAGAGTGTGGCGATTGTTAAAAGGCAAATGAGGAGAGACTTACGCCGGACTATCAAGGTGGAAACCTCCCGTCACAAGCTAATATTTTAAGGTGGCTTTTAACAACTTTTCCGTTTCTCTGCTCATCGCGTGAGGCATTCTATCAGATGTAACGGAATCTTCCCCGAATCCTCGGTGGTCACCTGAAAACCGGCCATACGTGGTCACCTGAAAACCGGCCAATGAGAAGTTAGTCGCCCGGGACGTTGACGACGCTGGGAGGCACTGTAGCCTCCGGCGCCATGAGCAACGTATTGAGCGACGATAAACGACAACAAATAATAGCGTTAGGACGACTCGGTTGGTCTTTGCGACGGATCGAGCAGGCCACGGGAGTGCGCCGCGAAACAGCCGGTGCTTATCTAAAGGCCGCCGGAATAGGTGTGCGGCCACCGCGTGGCTGGGGTCGAGCGGCAAAACCGGCCAACGAGGTGACCACCGACTTTGTAGCCGGAAAACGAGGTAATCAGGCACTTAACGAGCCCGAACTTTCAAAACCGGCCAATGAGGTGACCACCGACTCTGAGCTCACAGAACACCGCTCTGAACCGTCAGCTAACCCCCACAAAGCTCGCACCCTCAGCAGCTCTGAGCCGTATCGCGACCTCATCGAGCTGGGCTTGCAGCGTGGCCGCAATGCCATGGCCATCTGGCAGGACCTGGTAACTGAGCATGGCTTTGCGCACAGCTATCAAAGCGTCAAACGGTTCGTTAACAAGTTAAGCCCGAATGCTGTGAAGCAAGCGCGCGTTGTGATCGTCACTGACCCCGGCGAGGAAGCGCAGGTTGATTACGGCACTGGCCCCTGGGTACGTGATCCACAAAGCGGGAAGTACCGCCGCACGCGTCTATTTGTCCTGACCCTCGGCTTCAGTCGCAAAGCGGTGCGCTTGCTGGTCTTCCGCTCCAACTCCCGCACCTGGGCCGAACTCCATGAGCAAGCATTTCGCCGGCTCGGTGGCAGCGTGCGGATCGTCGTGCTCGATAACCTGCGTGAAGGAGTGCTGACTGCGGACATCTACGAGCCCACGCTCAATCCGCTCTATCGCGATCTGTTGGCCCACTATGGCGCAGTAGCCATGCCCTGCCGGGTGCGAGATCCAGATCGCAAGGCTTATGTTTCATACTGCCCCTTGTGTCGCTTGTGCAGCGGCGAAAGTTGGCTGTTTGGCCTTCCGGCCTCCGGTACCTTTAATAATAGACAGATGGTCCAACGGTTCATACAGACAGCGCCGGTCATTGTCGTAGCGATGCCTTTGCAGCAATCGCTCTCTTCCCCAGGCATTGATCGTAGTAGTCGTCACACCGAGTCGCACGCTCATCTCCGTGGCGGTAAGGAGTCCTCTTGCTCGTAACCTGTTATAACGACACTTTAGATTGAAGGCTTGGCGGATATGCGCGATCTTTTTGAGATTGAATGGTTCGTCCTGCCAGGTTCGCCGTCCTTGTCGATTGAGTATTTCTGCCACTTCCCGATCACAGTAATGGTCCAGCAGTGCATCGATCTCCGCGACTACCTCCGGCTTTGTCTTCCGAATCTGAGCGATGGGCAAAGGCTTGTCGAGTGTCAAACTCCGAATGGCGCCGCCGCGAAGACGCACATAGACCTGGATTCTTTCGCCGTTAATCAAGGTCACGTCTTCGATGAGCAGGCGAAGGATGCGTTTGCGTTCGCGCGGTTCGACTGATGGATCATTCCATACTTTGGGGAAGTCGGCGGCCAGGGAGAGCAGTTGCTCTCGAGTCTGTGAGTCAATGAAGAGTCGCTGTTTCGCTGTCTGCTGCTCGTACTGTTGCTGCGCTTCGGCCAGAGAACGCAACTTGTTGTTCCAGTCTGCTTCGAGGCCGTCAGCGACAAGCGGTTATCAGGGTCGACCTTCATGTAACGACGGCGCGCCAGTTCGGCTTCGTATTGCGTACGCTCGACGTGTTGCCGCCGCAATGCGTCGCTTTCGCCAATGCGTGCCTCCACTTCCTGCTGTATTGCGAGGGCGACTTCCAGGGTCATGGGCTGCATCAGTTCCAGCAACAAGTTGCTGATGGCCAGATCGACGACCCCGCCCGGTACCCGCTGACAGATCTTTTCAGCTCTCCGTACGGAGGCTTCCTGGCAGACATAAGTGGGAACCATCTGATGGTCGGCCAGACTGTAACGAATGCTCATTCGTTCTCCGCAAATGCCGCAGAGGACGCGGCCCTGAATAAGCGCGGGGCCTTCACGAGCTGGACCAGCCTTCTTGGCTCCACCGAAGCCTAAGGCGTTCTCAGCCAGGCGCTTTTGATTGGTCTCAAACTGCTCCCAGGTAATATAGCCGGCATGGAGTCCAGGGATAACGAATTGCCAATCCGGCCGCGGAACCACCGTCGTGTGATGCTTGCCGTCTGGTAACAAGCGAGTGCGAACGCGACCATAAACGAAGGCCCCAGCGTAACGCGGATTGTGCAATACTTGCAGGACTCGAGAGTGCGCCGCCTTTACCCAGTGCAACTCACCTTTATTCAATCCCTTGCGAATGCGTCGCGGAAACTGCAGACCTTGCTCGTGGAAGAGCTTCACTGTATGCAATGCAGAGCCACTTCGCTCAAAGGTCTCGAAGACCAGACGCATGGCAGCCTGCACCTCGGCGTCCGGATCGAGAATCAAAGCACCGTCGTCCCTATAGCTCAGACCAACGGGCGGCCGCATCACTAGTTCGCCCCGGCGCGCCTTGTTGAGCATGCCACCTCTCATGCGCGCCTTCAGGAAGTGCAGCTCTGCTTCGGACATGGTTCCTTTCAAGCCGAGCAGCAGTCTGTCGTTGAAATTGCCTGGCTCATAGATCCCATCTTCATCGAGAATGAGTGCACCAGCCAGCGAACACAACTCGATCAAGCGATGCCAATCGGCGGAGTTCCGCGCCAGACGCGAGACCTCAAGCCCCATCACCAATCCGGCCTTGCCAAGGGCGACGTCACTGACGAGCTTTTGAAAATCGACCCGGCCGACCGATTGCGCACCCGATTTGCCGAGATCGTTGTCGAGCACGCGGATACGTTCGAGTGGCCATCCCAGCGCCACCGCACGATCGCGCAGTGCGTACTGCCGTTGCGTGCTCTCGGTATTCTCCATCACCTGACGCACCGTGGACTGGCGAATGTAGAGATAAGCGTCACGCTCAAGATGCTGCTTGGTCACTTTTAGTTCAGGCACAAATACTCTCCTTTCGGCTACTGAGGATCAGACCGGCAACGAGTTTGACGATCTCCATTCCGGGCGCCAGCTTTTCTGATTGAGAGTGGGCTGAGCGTTGCTCCGGAGCGGACAGCGACGCCGTTGACGAGGGGCACTGCAGTTGCGCCCATCTCGCCAGGCCATGGCGTATGATGACGCCTCTGCCTTCAACATGCTCCATGCGTCCATCGGGTTCAACGACTCGTTGACGCAATCTCTCGTATGCCTCGCTGGCACTACTTGGAAGGGGAATCTTCGTTCCCCTGGCGGAGTTTTTTTTTGGACCTTAGTGCTCGTTCGAGAGTGCGCCGATGAATGCTGAGTCCGAACTCCTCCTTGATCGCCTTGACGCATTCGATCGTCGTTATGTCCGGTGCCGAACGCTTCAAGTTCCGGACATGCTCGATTACTTCGGCAGAGAGTTTGTGACCTTCTTTTGGGCCTCGTTGTTTGGGCACCAGTCCGGTCAGGCCAGCACGATCGAATGCTGCTTGGGCCTGATAGAAAGTTGGGCGAGAGACTGCGAATGCTGAGGCCACCTCGACGACTGAAACGCCCTCCATGCGGTGACGTCGCAACATCTCGTAGCGTACTTGCAGCAGATCTTGGCGATCGAAGAACGGGTTGGCGCGAAACAAAGGGTCGGAGATCGTGTTCGGGTGAGGATTGAGGGTGCCGGTGCGCTTGAGTTCCAGCAGTTTCTGCGTGGGCTTTCTGGGTTTGGCCATACGCTTTTCCTTCAAACCGACTGTAAGTGTTATTACGCCTATGAAAGATACTTGTCAAGGATAATCGTAGGCGGAGATCCTTCAGCATTGCGAAGAAGTACGCGATGATGGTGAATAATACCCGACGGTCTTTAACTTTTCCGATCATCGAGGTGCGGCAAAGTTCTCTTTCCATATGCGGCGATATTACCATTACACTTCCTTGGCGCTGACGTCACCTCGCCCTGAGCAATCGAGCAGCCGACGTAGTTCCAGAAGATCATCCGTGCGAAACGCTGAGCGGCCAGCCGAAAGCTGCGCGAAGGCATCCGCAGGCACCAAATCTGTCATGTTGGTTAGAAAAGACTTCAGGGTACCAGTCTGGTCGTAGTAGAAGACTCGATCTTCACCCCAGGTGAGCTTCCGCGTGACCAGCTCATACTCCATTCCAAGTAGCGGATGAAAAGGATGGGTGACACGAAACTTGTTGTGGGTGGTCCCCACACAACCTGCATTCAGTGACTTTCGATAAAGGTAAGGTTGAAGCCGGGGTGGGCCATGCGCAGAAAACACCACTCAAAGGACAACGCTTTGAGAGTTTAGAAGAAGCACAAGCTTATCTCGATCGCTGGGAAACAAACTGGGCTGATACGCGCATTCACGGCACTACCAAACGACAGGTGGCCGCCATGTTTGCTGAAGAGAAGCCACACTTGTTGCCGCTGCCGCTTGAGCCTTTCCGCTTCTATCAATACGGTCAGCGCGTGGTGCATCTGGATGGTTGTGTGGAAGTCGAAGCGGCCTACTACGGTGCGCCACCAGGTTGGATCGGGCGGCGCGTGCAGGTGCAATGGGATGGGCTGAACGTGCGGCTCCTCGATCCGCGCACCGGCCAACTATTGCGCGAGCACCTGCGCCAGAAACGCGGCTGGCATCGTATCCAGGAAGCAGACCGCTCTCCGCGCACACCATTTTCCACCGTGCAATTACTTGAACGTGCCGGTCGGGCCGGAGCGCACATCGGCAATCTTTGCCAGGCCATTCATCAACGTCAGGGCCAGCTGGGCGTGCGTCGCATCCTCGGCGTGCTCTCCCTGGCCAAGAAGTTTGGGCCAGTGCTTGTCGATCAGGCTTGTGCCGCCGCACTGGAGTTAGGTGTGCACGAGTATCACTTCGTGCGCCGCTATCTTGAGCGCAACCGCCACTACCCCTCACGCTGCAGCAAGTTGATCCTCTGATCCGTGAACTGGAGCAGTACCGCGACCTCATTCAGCTAAGAATAAAGGAGTCTGAAGCACATGAATCTGATTGAGTTGAATCAAGCGTTACGGCAATTGCGTCTCGGAGGCATGGCTGCCGTTCTGGAAACACGCTTACATCAGGCCCAGGCTGAGGCCATGGCACCCATCGATCTCATTTCCTGTCTGGTCGCGGATGAACTCACCCGACGCGGCGACCGCTTGCTCGAACGGCGTCATAAACAGGCCGGCTTTCGCGACCCACTCAAAACGCTCGATAACTTTGACTTCAACTTCAACAAAAAGATGAATCGCAGTCTGGTGTTCGATCTCGCTACGGCAAACTTCATCAGCCGGCGCGAAGATGCTTTGTTTTTAGGACCACCAGGTTCGGGTCCAATATTCCTTGTAAATCTTTGACTTTAAAGTACTTGCACGCCCGTTTGGCGCAGCAATAGAGCCGACACTCGTAAGTGTAGGTTTTTCTTATGTTTACAGACAGCTCTTTTTTGAGCGTTTTTTTAGCGTTAAAGGTCCCTGCGTTCAACCCAATCTGAATGCCATTGGCCTCTTTCTGTCGTTATTGGTCAACGCGCTTTCTAAGTTTGGCCTGGGTGAGCGAGGGACCTTCTAACTTAATTGGCCATCGCCTGCGACTGCTCAGCGAATCGAGGTGGCTTTCCGGATCATTATCTTTGTACCACCTGTTTAAGAATAATCGCACGGTCGAAGCGTGAACGGCGAAATTTAGATTTTGCCCCTCTTTAAGCGAACCGAGCGCTACACCGACGACTTGTCCACGCGAGTCGACGACGGGCCCGCCGCTTGAACCTGAGGAGATCGGCGCGCTGATCTGAAGCAGGTTTCGATCTCGGGTGTTCCGCAAGCCAGCAGAAACAATTCCAGGTGACATCGTTCCTGTTAGTCCTTCCGGATTACCGAAAGCGTAGATCGTTTCGCCGACGCTCAGATCGGCGCGGCCATCAAGCTGCAATGATGGAATGGGAACGTTGAAAGCGTCGTATATTCCAAGCAACGCCAAGTCAGACCTTTCGTCGATTTGAAGTACATGACTGATATGAAACGTGAGTTTCCTTCCGCCAACGGTGCGCAGGGTGCCGCGCCGCATGTCCTTGATGACATGAAAATTAGAAAAACGAAATGTGACTTGTCATTCAATCTGGGGGGGCAGGCGAGACTCCCAATTCTATTACCAGAATTAAAACCACCGCCAAGATATCTAAGGGTTTACGTCGTCAGTTCCAGCAAACAACTGTTGAAGATCTTGACACCATCATCAATGAGATCCGAAGCGTGACTGAAGATCTAAGCAAGTTTATGGATCATTACATCAAAGGTTCTTACTCAAAAAAGATGGGATGAGCATATACGCCTAGCCGCATGTTTTTGGTGACGCTGTGGTGACGAGTTTACGTCCTTTTTAAAACCAATGCGTACAAACCAGTCCTAGACCGACTCTCCGCTAACTCTACTTTCTAAATCACTTAGGTTACGGTGAGTTGGTCTACCTTTGTATGCATTGGTATGCCCAATACGCCCTTTCACGGCGGCGACACAGGTTCGACTCCCGTACGGGACGCCAAATTCTTGAGAACTTGGACGATTCGGCTCGTTCAGCCGCTGTCCAGAAACGTCCACTAACTAAGTGGAACAGCTTATCGAGTTTTTGCCACCGCTTAGGCTTCACTGCTGACTCTTGAAATTGCTGATCAGGACCACATCATTGGTTACCGTACCACGCGCTAGGGCGAGTTGCTTGCCATCGCGTGACCAGGCAAAATTGAAAATGCGGCCGTCTTTGAAATCAGTCAAATGTTTTGAAGGGCTTCCGTCTATCGGTTGACTGGTAAGGTTCAAGCGGTTGCGCCGGTCAATGTAAGCCAGCCCACGACCATCCGGCGTCCAACGAACCCAGGTCCAAATCTCAAAACTTCTGATCGGCTGTCCTCCGGCAAACGGATAGATGGCGACCTTCCCCGCCTCTACATCCCAGTAGAAGCTAGCAAGCAGCCTCCCATCAGGTGAGATGGCGGGATTCACTGAGAATCTGTCAATGACTTGCCTGGATTCGCCCCCGTCAATTGGCACCTTCCACAAGAAGGTGCTGGGCCAAACGGAGTTGTAGACCACCCATTGACCATCAGGCGAACAGTCCGGAGAGCCTTCGCGATTACCGTTGGTCAATTGCTTAGAGTTGCTGCCGTCTATATTCATTCGCCAAATATGATCAATGCCAGTGCGGTCGGAGGTAAAAACAATGTAGCGTCCATCGGCTGAGACTGCCGGCCGACTGTTATTGCCCGCATCTGCCGTCAGTTGTTTTTGATTGTTGCCATCCTGATTCACGACCCAGATATCCAAGCTGCCACTCGCCCGCGAGGCATAGACGATCTTTCCATCTGGTGTCCACGAAATCCCATCTACGCCATCAAACGTGCCGGATGTGAGTTGCGTGGCATCTTTGGTATCACCAGTTCGCGCAATCGAGATATTAGATACTTGGTCAGACTGCACCGTGGCCAAAGCCGTCGAGTCGGCGGTCAAGCTCATGCCGCGATAGTCATTTAAGTCGTTAGTAATCCTGCGCACCCCGCCGCCCGGATAGGAGAGATACCTGGCTGCGAGATGGCAGCGGACTAGTCTTGAATGCAAGGGAGCAAGGAGATCGATATGCAGAAACGCGAATTACTCGTAGGAGTCACAGCACCAGTACTGCTAGCTATTTTCGTCTTACTGTCCCTGAGTTCCTCGGCAGCCGCCCAAACGCCCCAGTCGGAGCCGCCTTGGGGACCGGAGACACCCAACTTCAACCTGGAGGTCATTCTGCGCGGGGAAGGCTTCGGCCGGGTCAAGTTTCGTCAGCCCAATGACGACGCTTTCATAGTCTATCTCGACGTTTGGCTGCGTGACCTTGCACCGAACACGAGCTACCTTCTCCAGCGGGCGGTGGACACCAACGTCGACGACAACTGCACGAGCACAGCCTGGCTCACTCTCGGCAAGGGACTTCAGCCCCAGTCTATCACGACGGACGCGACCGGCGCGGGCCGAGAAGAGCTGTTTCGCACCCTGCCCGCCTTACCTGGTTCGGAGTTTGACATCCACTTCCGGGTCATTGAGGAGGAGACCTCGGCGGTCGTGCTGACGAGCAAGTGTTATCAGTTCACGATCAGTCAGTGACATCTTTTAGTAGCAAGGTCGCGGCGTACACGCGATGAATATGGCCGGTTGTGCAACTCGACGACACGCTTGACGGAGACTTGTCCAACCACGACTCTCTCTAGTGCGGTGAGTAAAATGAGTCATCGTTGTTCCAGTACACAGAACGTACTTCGAGTATCGCTTCAGAAAAGTTCATAACGTCTCCAGAACGGACAAAACTTACCGCCAATCCTCTGAGGCGGCCGACAATCCGTATGCCTATGACTTAAGACTGGCTCAGCGAACGGGCTCGCTACTGACCAGGACAAGTCGCCGTCTGGAAACGGTTTCGCGCATGTTCAAATCTCTAACTTAGGTATGTTACACTGTGGTTGCGAAATTCGGTGCAGATTTAGCAACGGGGAAGTCGATGAAACTTACACGCGACATTCAAAGTCTTAGTACATTCAAACGCGACACCGCGAAGCTGGTCCGCCAATTGAAAAAGACTGGGCAGCCGGTAGTCTTGACTGTAAATGGTAAGGCCGAACTGGTTGTTCAGGACGCCGAAAGCTACCAGAAACTGTTAGAGGCAAAAGACCGGATCGAGACGATCGAAGGCATAAAGCGCGGACTCGAAAGCATGAAGAGAAACGCAGGTAAACCTGCAGAGAAGTTCTTTCAAGAGCTCTTCAGTGAGAAAGGTATCTCAGAGCGCGAATGAAACGCTATGCCGTCCTCTTCGAGGAATCGGCTCAGGCTGACGTGCGCGAATCGTATGATTGGGGTCGAAGCACGTGGGGGAAACACGAGGCAGAACAATGGGTTCGCCAATTACGAAAAGCGGTTACGGAACAACTAGCTGTCGTGCCGAAAGCCTTTCCCGTCGCTCCTGAAGATGAAGAATTCTCCGAAGAAATTCGGCAGATGATAGTAGGGCGCTATCGCATTCTGTTTACGATCAAGGGCCGCAACGTTCACGTCCTCCATGTTCGAGGCGCCTATCCCGGAGACTAAACTTTGCCGCGCGAAATCCGAGAACTGTTCACCTCAAAGCGAGAGGTTGGACCTCTAACAATTCCAAGAATCTTCTGAAGAGCTAGAGAGCCGAATTTCTGAACTGATACATATTTTAAGATATCACTTACCTCTATTATGAGAATAAGTGGGGGAAAGCATCTATGGATGATAAGCATGTCCCAATAGGTGTCTGGATATTCTGGTCGATAGTCGTGTTCATGACTTTGCTTTCCTTGGGGACTGTGCATCCTCGATTGATACCAGGCTAACAGCTTCTTCGATGTAGCCACCCCACTCTCCAGCCAGCGTTTCAATAAAAGTTATCGATGCCCGTTGGTAGGTTCGAACTTCAATTGCGGCTTGTTGAGTCATTTCATAAATCTCGTCATACTTCGACATTGGTATTCTCCTTCTAAAGCCAAAAAGGCCAGTCACATCCTGGCCCCTGTGGTTCCTCACCAACCCCTATTGGCGCGCATTCTACGTTTAACTGATCTCAGTCAGGGTGAAACGAGAATCGCCTTGTTTAATAACAAATTAGGGCAGTGCCGCAGGCCAGCTGCCTTCCTTAATTAATCCCATCATCGCGGACGCTATTCATGAACTTCGGCTTTGCGATTCCAGATTGGAATCTCAAACGTGTACATATATGGTCTTCTAGCGTGCCCAAGCTAATACAGGTAAAATCAGGCGCTTTACGGGACGCCAACATTCTAAAAATTTGTTACCGGAAATACCGCTTCTACAGTACATGTCATTTCCGCACACCGGGTCTCTCGCGGACGCTCCACTTGCAGCTCCATGAACAGGGCTTGTCTTATTTTAGGTTGCATACACTCCATCCAGCCTAACTCGCAGCCTCAATAGCGCTGACATTATTCGTCCTGCCACTGAAAATGCCGGTAACCTTCACTTTCTGGCGATCAAACTCGCGTGCCTTCTCTTGTCCAGCGTGGTCGAGCCGATATACGCGCTTATGATCGCGATCGGCAAGACGAATTTTGCCGCCGCCCTTGACACAGGCAGAAGTGCAGTTCTTGTCGTCACCCATGTTTGTTAATGCTCCGCATTCAATTCATCATGTGATTGCAAAAGGCCTGAAATAATCGAACCTCTATTGCTCGCTCCACTCAAGAATTCCTCAAGTTTTTCTCAACTCTGCCCCAGTACGCTAGGGGCGTAATCCGATCAACCCGCCCCCCAGCCCTCTAGCAAAACACGGCTCATGATGGCTCAAGAGATGAAAAAGGCCACAACCTATCCGTCGCTTGGCAGCAATCAAAGCGCCAGCAAACCGATGTCTAAAGTCATTCGACTTTATCGGCATTTACGAAAGGGAGAAATTTATGACTATCAATGGAGAATCCATCCGGAAACTCACAACCGCAAGCTGGTCAAGGGTCATCATTATGTCGTTCGTCGTAATGACCTTTCTTGCGCCCATCAGTGCATTCGGCCAGCTCAATCTTTGGGACGCGCCGCAGGGTCTGCCCGATCTTGACAACCGAGCGGGTCAAGTAGCACCCACCGCGCAGCAGATGGCGCTCGTTGACTCTATTGGAGCGAGAGCCGAGTGGAACCAGTTCGGCACGGTCCACACCATGCTTAAGTATAGCGGGTTTTTGGCAACAGGCCTGTCTGGCGATCCTGTCTCCGCCGCGCGCGAATGGATTCGCGCGAACCGCGTGTTGTTTCGTCTTTCCGATCAAAGCGTGACGGATTTGGAGTTGGTTAGCGATGGGACGATGCCATACAACGCCGCCCACGCCGTTCTTTTCCGACAGCGTTTTGGCAGCTTGGTTCCGACCCAGGACGGGCTGATTAACGTTGCTATCGTGAATGGAAATGTCTATCACGTCTGGTCGTCTTCGGCTGGTGATCAAGCGGCGCCCGCAGCGGCCACCCTAACGCCAGCTCAAGCCTGGTTGAATGCTGCTGCGAACGTGAATCACATTGTTCCAACCGGCGATGTCGTGGATCTTGGTCTGGAAAAATTCAGTAACTGGACGTTGCTCCAGGTCGTTGGTTTTGCGCAGCCACAGCGGGTGCGTCTCACGGCTTTGCCGACACCCACGAACGGTGTGCGGCCAGCCTATGAGGCGAACGTAGTTTATGTGCAGGGCCACATTGCCGATGCTTATACAGTTTTCGTCGACGCGCGGACGGGCGAAGTCCTATATCGGGTAAATCGCGTCAATTGGTTTGCACCGACAGGCCCTCAAACGCAGGCTTTTAGTGGAACATACGATCCGCACGTCTTCCCATGCACCACGCCCAGGAATCATTTCACCGTACCGGCGGGCCAGGCTCGAATCGTGGTTCAGGTCAATGCCGGAGTTGTGACAAATGATCTTTCGGTCAGCTTGTTGTTTGGCCCAGACCCCTCGCCTGTGCTCATTACGACTGAGGACACGGGAACCTGCTGCGAAGCTTTGACGTACGAGCCCGGCGGCGGCGTTCCTGCCGGCGAGTATCAGGTGCAGATTTGTCAAACGCCGAACACAATGGGCGTGCCGCAGATGGCGCCATTTAACTATCTCGGCACTTTCACATTCGACGATACGGCTACCCCGAACGCGGGGACTCCTTACCCACCGAAATGGAAGTATTTCCCGGCGAACCCCCTTCTTACCTATGCCAGCACCGATGTCCGCCGGACCGGATGCTGGGAGGCAGTCGTCTTAGGTGTGCCCGTTCCGGGCTGCGATGTCAGTGAGCTGAATACCGCCTCGCGCGCGCCCTGGGACTATATTTTCAGGTCGGGCACCTTTACCTCGACTACCCGAGGCAACAACGCCCAGACGGCTGAGTCATGGGGCAGTCCATTGACGCCCTCGACACCCTATGCTCCGACAAACGCCATGCGTGACTACATTTTCCCATGGCAAAACGAATGGAAGACGCGCGGGGCGACCGGGAAAGGGTGCGATCCGACCATCCTTGTTCATACGGGCGGCGCGGGTGGAAATACGGATGCCGACATTGACGCAGCCATCGCTCAACTTTTCGTGACGCACAACCGCATGCACGATTGGTCTTATTTCCTTGGCTTCACCGAGCAAAACTCGAATCTGCAGTTGGACAACCTCGGCAACACCCAGGCGAGTAGAGAAAATGATCCCGAACTCGGAAACGTTCAAGCCGGGGCGGTTTCCGGTGGTTCAAACGGCATGTATCTGGGACGCGACAACGCCAACCAGATCACCTTACAGGACGGCGTTCCCGGTATCACGAATCAGTATCTCTTCCAACCGATCGCAGCGGCTTTGTACAGCCCATGTGTTGACGGCGATATGGACGTTGGCATCGTCGGGCACGAGTACACACACGCTATCTCGAACCGTATGGTTGGCGGTCCTGATGCCGGCATTAGCGGCGCACAAGGCGGCGCCATGGGAGAAAGCTGGAGCGATCTCGACGCAGCAGAATACTTGTTCGAGAACGGGTTTGTTCCCACCAGCGACGAGGATCCAACTGCTGTGGGAATCTATGCGACCCAGAATAAGAAAGTCGCGATCCGTAATTTCTCGCTGGCCGTTAATCCGCTCAATTACGGCAATGTCGGTTACGACACTGGAGGTCCGGAAGTCCACTCCGACGGAGAGGTTTGGAATGGCACCAACTGGGAGGTCCGGCAAGCGTTGATTGATAAATACAACGCGCAGTATCCCTACACGGACATGGCGTTACAAAAATCCTGCGCAACGGGTCAAAGAAACCCTGCTGATTGTCCCGGAAACCGTCGTTGGATTCAGTTGATGTTTGATGCTTTCCTGCTGCAGCCCGGCGCGACGAACATGTTGATCGCCCGT
>DASQPD010000166.1:0-43837 GCA_035644135.1 Pyrinomonadaceae bacterium | reverse complement strand
CCACGTAATCGTGAAGTGAATTATTCCAAACGCGGATCGAGCATTATCTCGTAGCCGCAAACTGAGTTATATCGCCGGGTTTCCGCAACATCTTATTTACTTCGCCAAGATGCTGTTCTTCTTCCGCAATCATGCGTCGCGAATATTCCTCCAGCATCACCGACCGGTCCTTTACGATGTTGAGTAACTTTTTGTAGAGCACGAGGCCGGCCTTTTCCGCCTCGAGAGACTCAAGGAGGATATCGTTGATCCCGTGCTTATGAGTTTCCAACAATGCTCCGATCTTCAATGACGGGTGATCGCCAAGTTGGGTAACCAACTCTCCCGCTTGAGTTGCGTGGGCCAGACAAGTGTTTGCTTCGCCCCTGAGCCAACTCACAATCGGAATGCGGTTATGACCGAAGACCATCAGTGAATAGTGAGTGTACCGCACTACCCCGGCAAGTTCGGTTTCCAAAATTTCATTTAGCAGGGCAACTGCGGACGCCTGATCATATGAGTCTTGTGACATCTCGTTCTCCTCTTCGGCGGATGTTTTTCAGCGCGCTCGATCCAATCGGTTCGCTAAATTGCGCCGATCTGCCGGTACATCTTCATAAAGTCGAAGTTGTTCCATGCTTCGATAATCTTGCCATCTCTGATCCGCACAATGGTCATACCCGTGAAGTCCACCGGTAAGTGAGTGGCGGCAACGCCCAAACTATCACCCGTATGTTTGGCCCGCACACTGCAACGAGCGGCAACTTTGTCACCCTCGGCGATCGTGTCTTCAACGGTAACAATGATATCCGGAAACGCCTCGCGAAATTTCGCATGGAAAGTCTCAAAGTGCTTCGGTCCACGCAATGGAGCGCCGCTCTCATCCGACAAACCATGAGCAATACCATCTTCGGCGAACATCTCGTGGATCGCTGCTGTCCGGCCTTTGTTCCAGACTTCTTCAAACCATCGACGCACCAGTTCCTTGTTCTCAGTTGACATCTTTTCCTCCTTTCCGGACTATTGCCTAAGCAAGGCGACGCGGAAAAACAAGCGGCTATGTTTTGATTAGCAAGAGGCGACATTCTTGCATACAACCAAAACAAATGAAAAATGACCCAACGTCAAATATTTCGTTTCCTGCTAGTCATCGTAGCCACGTGGCGTTCCGTAACGGGCGAGCTCGTCGTCAAGATCCAAGCGTTCGATTATCGCGGAGTGCTCATGCTCACCCCAATCCTCCCGCGGCACCAGCCACATGACCTCAAACTCGTTGCCATCGGGATCGTGACCATACAGTGACTTCGTTGCACCGTGATCGCTCTCGCCGAACAGCGCCCCGACCGCGGATAGCTTCTCCCTGGCCCTGGCTAACTCTTCGATGGTCGAGACTTCCCAGGCCAGGTGATACAGCCCTGGCGAGCCGCGCGGAGCGCGGGGAGCGCCTGATCGGCTGGCGAATAATCCGAGATCATGATGGTTCTGCGAACCGCTTGCACGCAGGAAAGCGGCCTGGCCCGGCGTGCTCGCAATCACCTCAAACCCAAACGTCTTCTGGTAAAACTCGACCGTGCGATCGAATTCAGAAACAAACAGTACTGCGTGGTTAAGCCTGGTTACCGAAATCATTTTGCACCTTTATGTAACAAAGTGACAATTTCTTGGTTTTTTGAGCAGGTTTTTTGCGAGTGTAATTTCGTGGATCATCTCTTAGGGTTTTTTGGTTGAGCCTCTGCTACGCTATGTTTACTTCCATGTCCGCTTTATCGGATGCGCTTCGGTATTAAAAATCACGCCTTTGAAATTCAGCACCCTGGGCGGTGAAAACAGTAAATAGAAATATTTGAATGTTTCTGCAAACACAAAACTCTCCATCTGATCACGCTGCTTTTTTGCTATCACATCCTGCAAAGCCGCATATGCCGAATCGGTTCGACAGTACGTCACGAAATCCCGAAAGAACTCTTCGCCCATCTCTCGATAGCGGCGGTCACCCGTGAAGTAGTGCAGATAGTACGCAGATTCGATGATCTCCGGACGCAGCGGATATGACGGGTTCGTGACCTTCATGCTCCGATAATTCAATTCTTCCGGTTCGATGCCATGCAAAGTCCACATTCGGAAACAGGACTCTTGCGAACGCCGGGCGCGAGACAAATCTCCCGACAATGCCAGTACAGCGGGGATAAAGGCTTCGAGAGCGCCAAAGGTCGTCTGAGTTCGTACGCCCCGGTTCATATCAGCATGACCGTACCACAACGCGTCTCCCGCTTCGTCCGCCAGATATTTGTTCACAGCCTGGATACTCTCGAGCCACATCCTTTTACAGTCTGCATCATCGAACAACAACCAGCACTTGAGCAGATATTCATAGTATGAGTCGATACCACCGCCGATGTGGCTGTCCGTGTTGGTCCATTTACCAGTTTCGACATTAATGTTGCTGCCGAGCAGGCCGAGCGGCGAACGCCGCTTGTGCACCTCTTCCAGCGCCCGCTTGGCTTTCTGATAGAAGACTGGCTTTCCAGTCAGTTTGCTGAGGGCGCCGAACTCAATCAGCAAAGTCCCGGCTTCTGCGGGATTCGTTTCTGCTTCACGGACTTTCCCCGATCGCAGATTAACAAATCGATAAGGAATGCCGGTGGGGGATTCGAACGCCGGCAAGAGCCGTGTACCCAGGTCGTCTGCGAGCATTAACAAGCGCTTATCACCGGTCAGTTGGTAGGACGAGAGCAGCCCGCCAAGCAAGCGAATGGTAATCTCAAAATTCTGGACGTAAATGTCCTTGTCGAAAGATAAATTCTGAATGATCGCAGTCTTCGTGCGCTCAGCTTCGCCTTTAAGACCCATCAGAATCAGGGTATCCAAAGCGTCAACCGGGGTCATCCAGAGTGATTCGCCGTACCAGTCGCGGGGAGTCTTTGAAAGTGGACGCAGGCTGTCGTGGCCCCAGGCATATTGCTTGTACCCCTGCCAGGCGTGCAGAAACTCTTCACGCACTCTTGCGGCGGTGGCGGGCAGCCGAGTGCGAATTTGCGTTGAGTTCCCAGGAGGCTTCTTAGTCTTTTGCGCAGCCGTCCCATTTGCCGAGATCAACGCGACAAGCATCAAAGCTGCGAGATCCACGAAATTACACGAAGCAACACTAAGAAATATTCGTGTTACTTCGTGTGGCTGGGCTCGTGTCTTTTCGTGGATCAATTGTTTTCCTTGCAAAACCTGGTCAAGAAAACAAGAAGTTGCGCGTTTTGTATTACAGATAGGAACAGAAAAGTAGGTAAGAATTCCGCCCAACTTCCTTACCTATTCCTCATTTTCACGGCTTCGTATTCCTTTTGCTGGCAGACTTGTACCAGAGGTGCAGTTTCACAAAAAGAGGTTCGCTGGTTTTTGCGCTCGGTCGATAATAAACCATCTGTGGTGAGGGCGAGTTCGCCAGCAAACTTCGGGTGGTATTGTTAACTGCCTGCCTTTCTTCACGCGTCCATGCCTGGCCCGCTTTCTCCATTTCGAGCCAACCAACCCCGGTGCTCCAGGATTTCTCCCACGCTGCTACCTGAGCTTCATCCAGCTTCTGGGCCTTGTCAGTTATTTCAATCTTCGCAAGCGGCGCTGGCGTAACCAGCACACTCAAGACCTCAGCTACATGATCGGCTCGGCTTCGTCTGACGGTGAAATAAGGCGGATTGTCTTCCTGCGCAGGAATCTCCGTTAGTTTCCCGATTGAAACCTGATTGTCACCGTTCTGTGTGCGCGTGGTCGGGAAGATCAGATACGGCTCACCCAGCGTACCATCGGCGTACTGTTCGCGATCGATGACATAAAGATAACCCTTGCGAGCCGCTTCGACGCTGATGCGCAGCCGATCACCCTGGGCCAGTTTTGTCTGAGCCGAAATTCTTTCCGGCAGCCACTGGCTGGTATCGGCGCCCTCATGAACAATCAGTCGTTCACCCCCTTCCGCTGCGCCGGCCCGGCGTAACCGCCATAAAGTCACCCCAATGACTGTATCCGGAGCTACATTCGCAATCGGGACGCCCGGTGTCGCGACCCGATATCTTTGCAACCCTGGTTTTGTTCTGACTGCGCGCCGGGTCTTTGCCTGATTGATGAACGCGGTGTCCCAGAGTTTACGAGTGGCGTCATCAGATTGTTGGACCATCAACGCCTTTGCCGGCACAGACACGAATAACAAGAAAGCGATTGCCGCAAATACCGATAGAACTGCAAAGACGCGCATCACCGCTCCTTTCTCGTCGTGATCAGTCATGCTGATCCCCTGTAATAACAAACGATAGACCGGATGGTCTTTCCCACTCACTTCCAGTCTCCTTGAATCACGAAGGCGGCCCAATAGTAAGGTGATTGCCAAGGCCTGATACGCAACATGTCAAGTTGGGCAGCCCGCAGTGCAGCAGCCGGCGTTTTCTTGCTTCTGAGCATGCCACGATACAGACGCTCCATCAGCTCGGCGGTCGCTTTATCATTTACGTTCCACAGACTCACAATCACCCGCCGAGCGCCTGCGTACATGAAACCGCGCGTCAAGCCCACCAGCCCCTCGCCTTTGACATCTTTTCCGAGACCGGTTTCGCACGCGCTTAGCACAACCAGTTCAGCAGGCAGGTCAAGGTTGTAGATCTCATGAGCGCGGAGAAATCCGTCCTGTGCTTCGCCTTTCTCATCGACCAGCGAAAGTACGAGTGCCGAAAGGTCTGGACGCTCGCTATCCAGATAACCGTGGGTGGCAAAATGAACGTAACGGTACCTGCTAAGCTCGCCACTCGTTGCCGTGGCGCGGTTCGCTCTAAAGCTCAAAGCTTTCAAGTCTCCCGCACTCGGCGTGACTGCCAAAATGCGGTCCGCTTCAAGCCGCGTAAACGGCAGGCGTCGGATGGTCAGGCTGCCGGTTGAGGTCCCTGCCAGATGCTCGATCAAGCGAGTGGTGGTTGCGAGCGCGGGACTGGTTGGGGCAGCAGGAGCAGGTCGCCGATTGGTCGCTACTCGCTCGTCATTGGCCGAAAAAACCGGGTCTGCCATGACCGCAAGTGACCTGGGCGCTTGTCTGCGGCCGGCGAGAACCTTTCGCTGCACAGCCAGTACAGATGCCGAAGGCAAAGTGATTACTTCGTGATCGACAATAAGTGGCTGATTGCTTGCCGTTGTCGATCTGGGATTCGAAAGCGCGGCGAAGGGTACATATTGCAACGCGCCATCCGCCACCACGACAAGCCGTTTTGTGCCCAGGACAGCAGCAACTGGTCCCAACACCATCCCACTCAAATCCCTAATCGCCTTTACCAACTCTAAATCGGCGACGTCAGAAGGCTGCGCTGACGTTGCTGCTGTTTGCGACGAGTTACCGCCGCGCCGGGTTATCAGATCATAAACTTTTTGCGAGGCACTCTTGATTTGTTCCCGCTTGGGTATTTCGTAGCTGTTGATAGCGTCCTTAGTTACTGCCCAGAGATAACTTCGCTCCTCACCTAATGAGTACTCCAGCAAGATCGTATCCGGGTCCAACTCCTGCTGGATCTCTTTCAAGGTCAGCGGTTGGGGCTGGGTCAGAGCTCCGTAGCGGGGACTGCTCTTGCGGATCGCTACCTGTACCTGTTGATATTGATCTTCGAGCTCACTTAGCTCTTTACTCAGCGTAGCCAATTCTTCCTTGCGGTTCATTTGACCCATAAGTTGGATCTGCCTCTGAGCCTTGGCATTGAGTACCTGGCCCAGCAGCTTTTCTTTCGCTGTCAACTCGGTACTGACGCCCTGCCGAATATCGATGTGTCCTTCATTCAATAGCTCCGCCAGGCTTCGTGCGCGGGCCCGTTCGCTCGTTTGTAACGCTCGAGCGTCAAAGCCCCGGGTGGGTTCCTTGGCGTGTTCCTGCATCAGGACCTCGATGTAGAGTTCGTATGCGCCCTGGCGTGAGGCAAAGTAGGATGCGCGGGACTCCTGACCACCGGCCCGCCCGCGCACCTCTTCAAACAAGCCTAAGGCCTTCTCGAGACTCCGACCGGCCTCCGCCAGATTCCCGCGCGTGCGTTCGACACTGGCGATTCCCTGAAGCATGACAGCCTGATTGTTAAGATCGTTAAGCGAGCGAAAAATTGAAAACGCTTGAGTGTAGTTCTCCACCGCTTTGTCCGGTTGGTGCAGCAAGGCGAAGGCGAAAGCAATGTTGCCAAGGGCCACGGCCTCGCCAGCCGGGTTCTCAACCAGACGGTGAAGCTCGAGTGCTTGTTGATGCTGTGCTAAAGCCTTGTCAGGTTGTCCCAGCGCCGCATAAACCGCGCCGATATTATCCAGCGTTACAGCCTCTAACCGTTTGTCACCGGTGACGCGACGTAGAACCAATGCCTGGTTGTAATACTCGAGAGCCTTTGATTGATCGCCCAGTACGCGATAGACGCTGCCGATGCTGTTTAATTGTTCCGCCTCACCGGCTTTATCTCCGATTGATCGCCGCAGCTTTAGAGATTGCTCATACAGATCCAGCGCCCTCGCTTGCTCGTTCATGGCGTAGAGCGTTGCTGCGATGTTATGCAGCACGATTGACTCTCTTCGTTGATCACCTAAGCGCCGGGCCAGAGGCAGTGCCTGATTCAGAAATTCCAACGCCTTTTGCCATTCGGCAATGTCGCTGTAGATCTTGCCGATGTTGTTAAGTGCCGAGGCCTCCGATGAAACGTTCGAGGTCTGGCGAAACAATTCCAATGCTTTTCCATAAAAGTCGAGAGCTTTGTCTACGTCGCCCAAAACATCATAGGCGCCGCCCGTAAGGTTCAACGCTGTTCCCGCAAGATTGCTGTTTCCCTGCAAACGGGCAAGAACGAGGACCTGGTTTAGAGTTCCCAGTGCTTTACGAAACTCACTCGACTCGGCATACGAGGAACTGATGGCCAATAGCGCCAGCGCCTGACGGCCGCGATCGCCGCTGGTTTTGAAGTAGGGCAGCGCGCGCTCAAAAGACTCGATTGCGGCTCGCCTTGACTCTGCGGTGCGCAACTCGCGGAGCCGCTGACCCTCGGTAAACGCCCGCTCTGCTGCGATATGGTCAGCGTCTGCCGAGTTGGCAGCTCGCTGAACGTTCATTGTTATCACGAAACGACCGGCTGGGGCCCGAGTGTTGTTTGAACGTACTTCGATCCGGTAGCTTCCCGCCACGTCCGCTATGGCAACGACGGGCTCATCTCCATGAGTGCCATTGGGACTATCCATGCGCGTGATTTGCTTGCCGTCTGGCCCGAACAGACTGGCAACCACGTCGATGCCCTCCTGGTCCACATTTATCTCCACGAACTCGCCTGCTTTAAGTTGAACCAGGAAAGATTCAGCTGCTCCCCCTTTTAGTTCGCGTTCGACTGGAGTGATCACGCTTAGTTTAACCAGTGGCGCCGGCTGCGAACCCTGGTTGGGCAATGAGCCTGTCATCTGCAATGTTTTATCGGCGCCCATGGCTGAATCAATGGAGGGCATCCCGGCAGATAGAAAGAAGAAGAGTATGAAGCAAGATGCGAGCGATCTAGTCTCGTGGCGCGGACGTGTTCTACTGGTGTGTTCAGGCATAGGATTAGTCAAACATCCCGGCATTCACTAACCACCCATTGGTCCATTCTCGGGTGTTATTACCGGCAAAAGCGCTCCGCATACCGGTTTGGTACGCGGAGCACTCTGCTTTGTGCGGGAGTCGGACTCAGAGGCCGCGTCCACCAGCCTTTGCCGCATCAACATCTTCGGGCGTCGGTTTTTCCGCCGTCCACTCGACATCATCTTCGGTTGGGCGCCGATGTGGATCAGTTAGCAGACCTGTAATTGGCGGGTCGGCCGCCGGCGCAAAAGCAAAATTGTAGCTTCCTGGGATGTATCCGGCCGTGGCCCTCAAAGGACCATTCGCTCCGCCGGCGTGAATTGTGAATTGAAAATAGTAGTCGCCATCTATGCCCGGGGGAGGAACAGGATGGACCTTATCCGTCTTGTCCACTATCAACTGGGTCTTCGCGGCATCGGCGTAGACCTGCACGGTGGCCTGCGGCTCGCTCTTATCATTTTGCGTGAACTCGACAGTCGCGGGTCCGCTGTTGGCGTAGTGACTATCCGAGATGCCCAATTCCAGGGTCTGGCCATACGGAAGTTCTATTGGCATTTCTCTAACTCCTTTCGGTTGAAGAAAGTCTGGGCGACCCATCAGAGGTCATTTTCGATCTTGAAGGGTCTACCTATTAACGCGAGGATTCTGCGGTAAAACCACCAAAGGTAAAGACGAAACTCAACGGCTGGCTCTAAAGCCAACAGTTTCCTCCTGAAAACGACGGGAAATAAAGGAAGTCCTAACAGCTTCTTACTGTTTTCTGCGCGGAATATATCAGGAAGTCACGGACTTTGGAACATGCTGACCAGAGAGGTACTGATGCAGGTTGAACCTGCATCAGTACTCCAACGGCCGCCAACGAGCCTCAATGATGTTCCATTGTAATGGGGTAAATGAGCACAGCCGTTGCGCTTTTGACATTCGTCTCTTTCTCGGTCTTCTCGACTTCAGGTTTCCTAATTGAAACGGCGCTTAGGAATGCTTGCACGGCATGGTTCAGATTCGCATCGTTGACAAGCCCGCGAGCTTGGGGGTTAGCAAACCGTCCGACGGCATCCAGCTCAGGTATGGAGTTCGTCGAAAACACAAGCCACAGTCGTTCCTTACCTTGCTCAGAATCAAACACCAGCCAGCTCTGACTCGGTATTTGAACTTCCCTGCCGCCAGTCACATAGGCCGTTCCCTCGTTCGCCGTGGGTGAGGGAAAAAGGACCACGAACTGTGACGTCCCATCCTTGTCCACGGGACCCTCGTTTAAGACATATAAGAACCCGGACTGCGGACTGCTAACATACAAACGAATGCGGTAGTCGGGTTCGAAGTTTATCTCTCCTGCGAGTCGGAATGGATCCTGATACGGCTTTTTGTCTTTATATTTTTGAACCTGAATCCAGTAGCTCAGCCGGTGCTCAACGATCGAGGCGGGCGAGGCGGGCGCAGAAGCGACTGTTTTCGAATGTGACCTCCAGGCACTGATTCCGAAGATTGCGGCAACAACTAAAACCGCAGATCCCAGTGTTGCCCATATCAGCAAGGTGTTCCGCGCCGCTCGTAATGGTTGCGCTGATGCAGTTGAAAGCGCGGCTGAAGAGGGTGCCGCAACGTCCTGGCCAGCCGTCGTCTGGTTAGTCAGCAACTGGGACGGTGTCGAACGTTCAATCTCAGCTTCTACGGCCAAGCGGTTTTTGAGATTCCGCAGATCGATCAACATGTCCTTAGCCGTCTGATACCGCTCGCTACGGTCCTTGGCCAGCGCTTTGTCCACAATGCGTTGCAGTTCAGCCGGCGTGTTGATGTGATCCAACTGCGCAAGCGGCGGCGGATTTTTTTCGAGAATTTGCACAACAGTGTGACTGCTTGTAATGCCTTTGAAGGGCATCGTTCCTGCTACCATCTCGTAAATGATGACGCCGGTGCTCCAAAGATCGGTGCGCTCGTCAACTGGCAAGCCCTGTGCCTGTTCCGGCGACATATAGTTCACGGTTCCCATTACGCTCCCGGGAACCGTCTTAAACGCTGTCAAAGCCTCAGTATTCGTTGGGTCGGTGCGAGCATCTGTGGTCCTCTGCTCTGCTATTTTAGCCAGGCCGAAATCCAGAACTTTTACAATCTGATCGCGCCTCCGAATCATCACGTTTTCAGGTTTAATATCCCGGTGAACAATCCGTGCCTCATGCCCGGCATCAAGCGCCGCCAGGATTTGAATGCTGATGTTCAGGACCTCTGCGAGCTTTAAATGCTTGCCGCGAAGATAATCACGGAGTGTTTGGCCATCGATGTATTCCGTGGCCAGAAAACTCAGCGAGTTAACCGTGCCAAACTCGAAAATAGTCAGGATGTTCGGTTGATTCAACGAGGACACGACTTTCGCTTCCTGCCGAAAACGTTGCATGCGGCGCCTGTCTGCGGCGATGTCCGCCGGCAGGATTTTCAGAGCGACGGTACGATCCAGACGGACATCCCTGGCGAGATAAACTTCTCCCATGCCGCCGGCGCCCAGCTTATCGATTATTGAGTAGGAGCCAAATGTCTGCCCTTTCTCCAAACTGTTTTCTCTCAGAGGCGCTTCGTTGGAATTCAGCAAAAGCGCCGCGCCATTTTCAACGGCGGGGCGGTCGATAAACTCTTTCGCATCCGCTCGTTGGTGCGACTCGATCAGTCTTTCCACCTCCACGCGTAATGATTCGTCCTTGGCGCATTGCTCCAGGAGGTAGCGAGCGCGTTTATCCTCATCCAGTGAAATGGCGGATTTGAAAATGCGGCTGATCTGCTGCCAGCGTTCAGGATTCAATTGACAGCGCTCCCGCTAAGTTGTTGATACAGCCAGGCCCGCGCCATGTTCCAATCGCGTGTTACTGTGTTCGCTGAGATCTTCAAAACCATGGCAATCTCTTCGTTCGTCAAACCGCCAAAGTATCGTAACTCTACTACCTGGCCGCGACGAGGATCGATCCGGGAGAGATTCTTCAACGCTTCATCGAGCTGTACTAATTCGGCCGCGCGATCATTCGCAACGATCGCGGTTTCGTCAAACGACACTCGCTCTGCCCCGCCGCCTCTTTTTGCATAGGTGTACCGGCGCGCATGGTCAACCAGAATGCGGCGCATGATTTGAGCTGAAATCGCGAAAAAATGCGCCCGATTCTCCCAGTGAACATGTTTCTGATCCACCAGGCGAACATACGCTTCATTGATGAGCGCGGTTGTTTGCAAGGTGTGGCCCTTCCTCTCGCGTTTCATGTAGCGGCGCGCGAGACGGTGAAGTTCGTCGTATACCAGCGGGTACAATTTATCGAGCGCAGTCTGATTGCCGCTGCTCCACTCAAAAAGGAGTTGCGTAATCTCGTGATGCTGTTGCGGCGGGGCTCTCTTCATGCGAACAAGCCCAAGCGAGGGTGAAACGTCGGCAGCCCAAGTTTAACATCTTCCCGCCTAAACGTTGGTGGGGATCGGTGGAAATGGGATCCTCTAAACTCGGCGGGTGCTATGAAGAGGAAGATTAGCCACAGATTAACGCGGATGAAACCGATCAGAACATGAGAGTTTAAGCGAGAGCTCTATTGGACTCATAAACCATTCAGATCCGTGTAATCTGCGTTAATCTGTGGCCCAGTTTTCTGTTTTCACAGTTTCCGCATTGCCGGAAAAACATATAGCAGGCAAATGTTTTGCTATCGGAAACTTTCCCGAAGATCACTTAGTCGCAGCAAAGCCTCTCTTTTTCATTAGCGCTTCGATCTTTGGATCGCGACCACGAAACGAGCGGTAGGCCTCTGCGGGATCGATCGTGTTCCCCACCGAAAAGATGTTCTGGCGCAAGCGCTCAGCAACTTTTCGATCGTATGGACCACCGCCTTCAACAAAGGCGCCAAAAGCGTCAGCGGTAAGGACATCCGACCACAGGTAGCTATAGTACCCGGCAGAGTAAGAATCGCTTGCAAACACATGGCCGAACTGCGGGATTCGATGCCGCATGACTATTTCACGAGGCATCCCGAGCTGCGCCAGGGTCTCGCGCTCAAATGCGTCGGGATCGATCTTGCGGTCGCCGGCCAGATGCAACTTCATGTCCACCAAGGCACTGGCCAGATATTCCACTGTCGCGAACCCCTGGTTAAACGTGGCCGAGCGCAGGATCCGTTCCACCAATACCTGCGGAATCGGTTTTCCGGTCTGATAGTGAACGGCAAAGCGTTGCAGTACTTCCGGAGTCGATAGCCAGTGCTCCATTAGCTGGGAAGGAAACTCGACATAGTCCCGCGGGACTGCCGTTCCTGACAGAGACGGATAGGTAACGTTGGAGTTAAGACCGTGGAGCGCATGACCGAACTCGTGAAACATCGTCACCGCGTCGTCCCAGGACATCAACACCGGCTCGCCTGGCTTGCCCTTTACAAAGTTTGCGTTGTTGGAAACGATGGTGGTGATTGTTCCGTTCACTCGCTCCTGGCTGCGATAGGCATTCATCCAGGCGCCTGATCGTTTGCCGGCTCGCGCGAACGGATCAAAGAACCAAAGTCCTATATGACGCTTCGTGGTCTTGTCGGTAACTTCCCAAACACGAACATCCGGATGATAGACTGGGACATTCGTTACCGGCGTGAACTCAAAGCCAAACAGTTCGCCGGCGACCCAGAAAATTCCCTCCCGCAGTTTTTCCAGTTGCAGGTATGGTTTGACTTCATTTTGGTCAAGGTCATAGCGGGCCTTACGGACCTTTTCAGCGTAGTAACGATAATCCCAGGGCTCGATGGTGATGTGCCCGCCTTCCTTGTCCGCCGCCGCCTGCATATCAGCAACTTCCTCATGCACGCGCGCGACCGCCGGTTTCCATACGGCCTCCATCAGCTCCATCGCCCGCTCAGGCGTCTTGGCCATCGCGTTTTCCAGACGCCAATGAGCGTGAGTCGGATAGCCGAGTAACTTTGCTCGTTCCGCGCGCAATTGCAGCATCTCGCTGACAATTGCATTGTTGTCGTGCTCGCCGCCGTTATCACCGCGATTGACAAACATCCGCCAGGCCTGCTCGCGCAAATCCCGGCGCTCAGAATACGTCAGGAACGGATCAATTGAGGAGCGGGTGTTTGCGATTACCCAAACCTCCGGCATCTTCCTCGTCGCCGCCGCCGCTGCGGCTGAATCGCGAAGAGGTGTGGGCAGTCCAGCCAAATCTGCTTCCTTCTTGAGCACGAGGAATTGATTGTCTTCCTCGTACAAAACGTTCTGGCTGAAACGCGTATAAAGTCCGGCCAGCTTTTGATTGATCTCGGACAAACGCGATTTGGCTTTGGCGTCTAGTCGAGCACCCGCGCGGACGAAGTTGGTGTAATAGAACCAGGCCAGACGTTGCTGCTCGGCTGTGAGCTGCGACTTTTGAGGAGAGTTGTAAACAGTCTCGATGCGTTTAAAAAGCGCTTCGTTCTGAGTGATCTGATCGCTAAAAGCTGCCAGTCTCGGCGCCATCTCGCGCTGGACTGCCTGGAAATCCGAGCTGTTCATGGTCGAGCCCCAGACTCCGTAAACGGTGGTGACGCGGTCCAGCGTGCGCCCGGTTTTCTCCATTGCCGTAATGGTGTTCTCGAAAGTTGGGGCTGCCGGATCCTTTGCTATGCGATCCACCTCTGAAAGATTTTCGACCATCGCCGCTTCCAACGCCGGCTTGAACAGCACGACCTGCACGCGGTCAAAAGGTGGGACGCCCCCGTAGGGACCTTCCCAGTTCGCTGCCAGCGGATTAGGATCGGCGACTGCCGATGCCTCCCACGAGTTCAGTGGACTGGCCATCGCATTTATGCCGTCGGCGTCATTCATCCTAGTGATTATGAGCAAACCGCCGATCGCGGTTACAACCAGCACGACCGCGCTGCGAAGAATTATTTCGCGCATCATTTACCATCTCTCTTTGTTTTTAGTTTCCGGTTGCGCCAACAATGTGGAGGAGACTCTTGCCGTGCCGTCAGTATATTGTTGAGCAGCTTTGGATGTACAGCGAAGGGTCAACTCTTTGGAGTGCAGCGACTTGTCGCCGCTTTTGCATTGATATTATCGTGAGTGTCATTTCAACTTGAAAAGCGGCGACAAGTCGCCGCACTGCAAAGGGTTCTGAGGTCATGGGTTTGCTGATGGTACGACGAAACCGAATCGCGCTCACATTCTTAATTTTGCTGGCAGTGATCGCCGCCGGTCTCTTCGTCCTGTGCCGGCATTGTCCGGAGACGGGAATCGCATTCTCCGGGAAGAGACGTAATTTCTATCGGCTTAAGAATCGAACGGCTCTCCCGCAACTCACTGATTTTGATCAAAATATTACGCTCGAGCGTATCCAGGCGCCGGGTGAAGACAGCACTCGCTGGTCCACAACACGCGCCGCCAGGCTTGACGGCTACGTTTTAGCTGTGGGCGCCGCCGGCGTTGAATTGGCTAATTGCTATTTGCCCTGCAGCCGGGACACGCACATTAACCTGGCGCTTCAGCCCAATGCGACTGCCCGCGAGCAGGTTGTACTCGAAGTGACGCCAAGAATGAGAAGTCGGGCCCGCGAACAGGGTCATGATTGGTCTGATGAAGCTCTGCGCCGGGAACTGACCGGACACTGGGTTCATTTTGAAGGCTGGCTGTTATTCGATTGGATCCACGCCGCCGAGTCAGAGAACACTGCTCCCAGGGTGCCCGGCAACTGGCGGGCAACAGCGTGGGAAATTCATCCTGTTACCAGCTTTCAAGTGATCCGATAGGGCAAGACATTGAAAATTTTAATCGCCTGCCGGGGAAGATTCTTCCGCTTCCTATCGTCTAATCAACATGGTGAAGAAAACTGAGTTATGGAGGTATGCGATGAAAGCCATGCTGTGTGTCATCTCTACGATGATGGCATTGACGCTCAGTCCCTCGATTTACGCGAAGGGAATACCAGACCTTGTTACCATCAAGAGCGAAGGAATGGCTCACCCTATAGAGATCACCGATCGGGATACGCTTAGACAGTTCAGTCCCTGGATGGGACAGTTTATTGATTGGAAGAAAGGCGTGATTCCTGAGCCAACAAATCAAGCACATTCGTTTGAAGTCTCATTCTACATGAAGTGGAATCAACGTCACTCTCCTGAAGATCGTGGCGACTTGAAGTTGATCTACAGTGTGAAATACTGCCCCGGCATGGAGGGTCAAGCGGGATATGTTTATCTGCCTGGCAAAGGAGAAGATCGTTATATCATTAACAGCGGCACGATTTTGCGAGATGGTGATGACGGCAAGTGGCATCAGGCAGCCGCCGGCTGGGAAACGCTCATGAAGCAACTTATCGCAGGTGAAAAGCCGCCACTGACGCCTCACCTGGCAGCTATGAATGTTCCTGGACGAATTGCAGGTTACATCCAGGTAGCTTTCGCAGCAGCTGCTGCTTTTTGCCTGATGGTTGTGCTGGTGGGTGCGCAACGCAGAAAGCGCAATAGTTCTACTCCTTAGTGCCCAGCATCTTATCAGTCCAAACGTGTTCGATGATGAGCCACCGGCCATCCGGCTGCATTCTGAAAACGATCAGAAATACCTGACGCATAGGAATCTCTCCGTAAATTCTTAAGTTCTAATTTTTGTTTTTACTTTTCAGGTGAACACAGGAATCACACGAACGATTTCGTCTTATTTCGTGGATTAGGCCCCTGCCTTGCAGTTCTTCCAGCACCAATCTCGCATCCTGCCGAGCATTCGACCAAAGTTATTATCATTTCCGATGCTATCTATGGCAGCAGTTGCGAGCTGGCTGGTGTCGCAGTTGGCTTTGATTACATCATCGGTTCGCGGCGACCAGACAATCTTGAATATATAAACGGTTCGATCCTTGGCTGCGTCAGTTTTCATTTGCAGGAGGAGCTGCTTTGCCTTCTCGATATAGCCCCGTCTAAGGGAAATGATTGCCAGGTTGTAATAGGCATCGGCGAGGTACGTGCGGAAACCTTTACCGCTGCGGTATTTTTTGATGTAGCCGTTGAGCGCTTCTTCCGCCTGGTTGAACGAGGTCCAATCCTGAACCTTATTCCTGGATTCGAGAATGAAGAACTTTTTTTGGTAATAAGTGCCGAGATAGAACTGTGCCTGCTCGGCCTGTGATGACTTGGGAAACTTTGATAGTAATTGACGGTAGCGATCAGCGGCGCGATCAGTCGTGTCATCAATGCCGTGGTAATAGGTCCCTTCCTTGAGTAATTGAGCTGCTGACTGCGGCGAAAACTGCACGGTGGATTGGGGCCGGACCGGTTGTCCAAGCGAGGCCAGCAGGATGAAAACTATAATTCCACAACTCGAGGTCCGGATTACTAGTGACTTTCTCATATGCACCTCTACTTCTCGTCCCCTGGTTCGTTGTCGGTCGGTGTTGGCAGTTTCAATAACGAGTACAGAATGGGAATCCCGCCAATCGTTCCAACCAGACCCATCAGGAAAAGTATTTTGGGATCCCAGGTTGAATACGGACTCTGAGCGTCAAAGACTGTGAACTTCAGGTTGGCGAAAAGCGCAATGAGGCAAACGATTACGCCCGTTGCAAACGTTGTCCCGGCAAACACGAATTTTTGCTTCCGAGTTATTAACCCTGCCTTCTGCAAGCGCCGTAAGTCAATGCGCACAACAGTGCCCACAATCGCGCCCAGGAGCAGCGTAATGATCAGAAGCAGGAGGTTTGGTTTGACCTCGAGATCCAATTCGACTCGCTTTGTTAGTTCCCTGCCAAAATCATCACGGTAAGTAAGAAGCATAGTTGCCCGCGGGAACTTCCCAAAGCCGCTGAACGCACGTGTAAAGGATACCGTCTTCGCTTTCAGGAGCAGATCGACCTCCTGGTCTGAGGGGACGGCCTCGATGCTCTGCGGCGTGGTGCTTTGCGGATGGTCCTCCAACAGATCCGCCGGATCGGAAATAATGGAAACTTTCGAGATTGTCAGCTTGTAGGGGAGCTTATTCAGGAGAAACAATTTCAGCGGGGAACACTGGTTTCCGCTCCAACAACTCAGGCTTTTTTGAGAATCTCGAGTCAGATCAATCCACTCGCCCTCTGCACGCCAGAATGGCAATTTGAATTTGACCTTATCGGTCCTGTCGGCTTGCGCACTCGTGAGAATCAGGTCATAGATGTCGGGTCTGATATCATTTCCAATTCTCAGATCGTAAGAATACTCTGACTGCGAGGTCAGGTGTCCCGAGCGCGAGCGCGGTCCCGAGTTCAGACCGACAATCAAGCCCGAAAAGTGACCGGGATCCAAAACCGAAACGTCCTTAATCTCTGGGTTGAGACTGCCCTTTGCGGTGTAACTCGTAACGACGAGGTCCGCGATATGACCCCCCGGCCTGAGCTGAAGCTGCTTTTCGTCATATTGCAGGCAAACGATCACATCTGAATTAATAACCACTCGCTTAAACAAGTCGGCCTTGCAGGGAACTTCGGAAAACCAGGCCGGCTGCTCCACTTCATCGGGACTCTGTGCCTCGATACCGAGTGGTACAAAACCGAGCAACATCAACAAGCCAAGAACCCGCAGATGTGTTTTGCATTGCATAAGTTCAGTCCTTGAGATTTTGATTAGATCGAAGGCCGCTCAACCTTCGTTTGCACTCGCCAATTTCATGTCTGGGGCGCGCTGGTGTTTCCGTTTTCTTTGTTAACAGGCTGGATCTGGCGAGTGTGCGAGGACGCATTGGCTCGTGAGAAGTTCAGCCCCTTCTTAGACAAACGCGGACATTATGCCCGTCGGAAAACAATGTCAACCGTTTTGAATCGCGTAGGCACCGCCCCATTATTGCGTGTTCGCGCTTTTTGGCGCACACTGCTTCCGATTGCGGATGACTTCTCCCCCGGCTCGGAGCTTTTGGAGCAGGAACCAACTCTTCCCACCCTTGCAGGCATCAATGCTGTATCCATTCGTCTCCCTTTAGCCGTTTGCTTCTCGCAGCTGCCAAGCGCAACGCAGGTGATTAAAATGAAGAAGAGTGTGTTTTGTCTCTGCCTTCTGGTAATTCTTACGGCAACATCCGTCTTTGCTCAATCTGGGCGCCGGCGTACCGTCGAGCCTGCCGGCACCTCTACTAAAACCAGCGATCAGCAATCAACCAACAACGATTCGAACGAAGGTATCTCAGCTTCAAAGACAGGTCCTGAGGGCGAAACGGTGGAGGGAGATGTGCTGCGAGTGGACACTTCGCTCGTTACCGTGCCGGTAAGCGTGGTGGATCGCAATGGCAAGTACGTCGGCGACCTCAAACGCCAGGACTTTCGCATTTTTGAGGAGGGGGTCGAACAGAAAATCGCTTACTTCGCCACGGTTGATCAACCCTTCACGGTTGTGCTGCTCCTTGATACCAGCGGATCCACAGAATTTCGTCTTGAAGACATTCAGGAAGCGGCCATTACTTTTGTTAACCAGTTGAAATCCAACGACAGCGTGATGGTCATTTCGTTTGACGACCGGATTGATGTGTTGATCAGGCCGAGCACTGACCGAGATGCGATTATCAGGGCTATTCGTAGCAGCCGCACTGGTGGCGGAACAAGACTGTACGATACCGTGGACACTGTGCTCAGAAAATACTTGCGTACCATCAACGGTCGCAAGGCGGTAGTTTTGTTTACGGATGGGGTCGACACGACCAGCCATTCAGCAACATTCGAGAGCACGTTACGCGAGGCTGAAGAATCCGACGCCCCAATCTACAGCGTTGGCTATAACACCTCCCTCTTAGGCGGAATGGGGCAAGGATTGCCTTTGCCCGGAAACCGGGGGCCAGTGATCTTCGGTATTCCAATTCCGCGGCCAAACACTCGCGGCGGGATTCCCGGGACAAATCCGGGCGATTACAGACGCGCCAATATCTACTTGCGTGCTCTAGCGGATAAGACGGGCGCCCGCTACTACAATGCTGATTCGCTGGTTGGAATAGGGGACGCGTTTAGGCAAGTTGCTGAAGAGTTGGGGCGCCAATACAGTCTCGGGTACTACCCTAAGACTGCAGCCCAGGCAGGCCAGCGCCGTCAGATCAAAGTTCGCGTAAACCAGCCGGATTTGGCGGTTAAGGCACGCGACAGTTACATCTATTCGGACAAGAAAGCTGCCCGAGATCAATCTAAGCAATCACAACCATTTGTTCGTCAACGAACCGCGAGCACCAGTGACGGGCCGCAACCACTCAAGGTAGAACCGCGGCGGTAACTACCGCGTGAAAGCTAGGCCGCAAGGAAGCACAAAAAGCGCAAACGATTTATAGAAGACCTTTGTGCTTTTTGTGCCTCTTTGTGGCTTTTGAGGCAAGGTTCCCTAGGCCCCGAAGCGAGGATCCCACCACTCAACTGGCAACCAGACTACGCAGGACAACGAACGCGTAGCGCACCCGGAACGATTTGAAATGTCGCCGGCAGACGACCGGGAAGCTCGCCGTCCAACTCGAGCAGAATTTCTTCCTCCATATCGGCAGGTCGAGCGAGGATCTTTTTCGCCAGGGCGTGCGCAACTTTTTCCATCCCCAGGTGGGCTCCGGCGTAGAGCTTCGGGGCGTTGGTGAGGATTTCGGCCGTGCTGAGATCCCCAATGCTCACCACATCAAAGTTGCCGTCGTTGAGTTTGGCCTGAGGTGCGATCTTCATACCCCCGCCAAAGTAACACGCATTAGCGATACAGAGATTCGCCACCTTTAGATGGCGCTCGTGCTCATCATCCAGTTGGACAATCACGCGCGAAGACGTCGACATCACCGCGGTTTGCACCATCGAGATGCCAAACGAGACACGGCCCGTCAACCATTTCGGAGCGGTGGTCTGCAACCATTGAGAACGATTTCGCTTTACGCGCTTGATTATTTCAGCGCTGATACCAAACGAGGCTACACCAATAAAATGGCGCGTTACTTGATGACCGTCTCTCGATGAAAAGGTAGCTCGACCGACATCGATTGCGCGAGTTTTTCCGTTACGAATGATTTGAGCTGCTTCGCTACCGCGCGCGGGTATTTTCAATGTCCTGCGAAAATCGCCGCCAGTGCCGCTGGGCAGGATAGCTAACTCAACATCCTTGCCTGAATTGATGATGCCATTGGCAACCTCCGAAATCGTGCCATCACCGCCGCAGGCGATGATTAGTTTGCTTCCGTTTCGAGCGGCTTCGGTCGCGAGCGTTATGGCATCGCCACGCCGCTCAGTGAATAGGACCTGGAATGGTCCAAAATGTGTGCGCAGATCGCTGGCCAGGCGCGGCCAGGCTTTGCCTGTCGCGCCCGAAGCAGAAAAAGGATTCGCGATGACTAGCGGAATATCCACGAGGCAATCAAACTAGCTTGAGTGCGATTCTCGATCTCTTTTTGCAAGCTCTTCGATCTCTTCCATCACAAGCCGTGAAATCTCGATGTAGGTACGCACGCGATCCGGCCTTTCCAGGTACTCAGAAAAATTGATGATTGGCCCAAAGTAAATCCGGATGACGTCTTCCCGGTTCCAGTTCCGGGCAATCTGGCGCGGCAAATTGTTACACAGGCCTGCAATGAAAACTGGAATCACCTGAGGGTTTGCATCCTTGATGAGCTTGCCGATCCCCGGCTGGGGCGGCAGAAATGAATAGGGATCGTCACTCCTGTTACGCTTGCCTTCAGGGTGAAAACCGATCACGTTGCCCGCTCCGTACTGGCACAACTCTGTCAACACGCGGAATGAAAACTTATCAAACGCACGCTTTTCCGGAACGGGGTGATCTCCCGTAGCAAAAAAGGGCGGATACATGGACCACCAACCCATTACCAGATTGACAAAAAGCCCTAATGGACTCTGATAAAAAAAACGGCCCCGGACTGGGAAGAACAATTGTTTTCGCCAGCTCGTTTGCCTGAACAGAACAGTCGAGACAGCATACATGTCAAAGAATGAGCGATGATTGGCGACCAGCAGGATTGGCCGCTCGCGAGCAGCCGCGGTGATGTGCTCGAGGCCGTACACGTTCATGATGTTGTAGGTTGAAAGATGGATCCAGCCGGCTCCAAGCGTCTGCTGACACCAGGTCCAAAACTGTTTCCACCGGCCGCGGTTCATGCGTCGCACCAACCGGAACGATCGACGTTCGAACCAATTCAGCGGCGCCAGCTCTTCCAGTGTCGGCTCGAGCTGCTGGCCAACTTTTCGCGCCCAGTCACGAGCATTGTCAGGTTGCAGGGCCGCCTGACGCTCCTTTTGCATGGACTCAATCTCCATTTCCTTGTAATTGCCCAATGGATGTGGCGCCTCGTATCTTATTAGAGCGCGGCTTTGCCCTCCAAGCAAAACGATCCACGAAATAACACGAGATTTAGTGTAAGTGTAAGTTCGTGGATCGGTTTTAATGCTCAGGAAACAAAAATGCTGACGGTCGTAAGGGAATTCAAGCTCGCAGCGCGCGCGGTTTAGTCAATCGAAAAGTATTTCGCTTCCGGATGGTGAACGACGATTGCGGAGGTGGACTGCTCGGGGTCCAATTGAAATTCTTCAGTCAACTCGACATCGATGCGTGAAGGCTCGAGCAGCTCAAACAACTTGGCCTGGTCCTCCAGGTTTGGACATGCCGGATAACCAAAACTGAAACGGGATCCCTGGTAACCCTGGTGAAATAGTTTTGCTACTTCGGCCGCATCCTGGCCGGCAACCCCTAGTTCTTCGCGAATCTTTTTGTGCCACAGTTCGGCCAGGGCCTCGGCGCCTTCGACACTCAGGCCGTGGAAATATAGATAGTCAGCGTAGTTGTCTGTTTTGAATAATTCCTGCGAGTATTGGCTCGCGCGCCGCCCCATTGTTACAAGGTGAAAGGCCACCACGTCAGTTTTGCCTGATTCGACGGAAGCAAAGAAGTCCGAAAGACACAGATTGCGTCCGCCCGGCTGACGGGGGAAGCTAAAGCGGGCCCGTTGAGTTTTTGCATCGTCGTGGTAAACAATCAGATCGTTGCCCGCAGATTGGCAAGGGAAATACCCATAAACCACTTGCGGCAACAATAAACCTTCGCGTTTGCTGCGCTCTTTCAACTCATTATAAATCGGGCGCACGGTCTCTCGCACAAAGGCCTGATATTCATCCGCGGGCCGCCTGCCTTGCTTGAATTGCCATTGCCCCTTGAACAAAGCCGTTTCATTAACAAAGGAAAAAACGTCCTCGAGCGGGATATCCTGGACCACCTTCGACCCGAGAAATGGCGGCCTCGGGATTTCGACGTCGGCTAGTACATTTGAGCGGGTCGTATGCGTTGTGTCGCCGGCAATCTTTACTACGCCTCGCGGGCGCAGCGGCTTGCGAATGCCCAGCTTTGCTTCTTCGCCAATCAAATCTTCTTCATCGGACTGTGTGTCAGACGCCAGTTTGTGATCGTCCGCGACGCGAGAGACCGAAGCTTGTGCCACTCCGTCGCCGGTGAGTTTGTCCATCGTGTGGAGACCGGCAAAGGCGTCCCGGGCATAAAAGAGATTTCCTTTATAAATTGCTTTCAAATCGTCTTCGACATAGCGCCGGGTCAATGCTGCGCCACCGAGAACGACCGGGACCTTAATATCGCGCTCATTCATCAATTCGAGATTCTCCCTCATTATGAGGGTTGACTTGACTAATAATCCGCTCATCCCGATCGCATCGGCGCCGTGCTCTTCAAAAGCCTGGAGAATATTGTCAATCGGTTGTTTAATGCCCAGATTGATAACCTTATATCCGTTGTTAGTCAGGATAATGTCTACCAGGTTTTTCCCAATGTCGTGCACATCGCCTTTGACTGTGGCCAGAACCATAGTCCCTTTTGCCGTAGCTCCGCCCTTCCTCTCCATGAACGGTTCGAGAAAACGGACCGCAGCTTTCATGGCTTCGGCCGACTGAAGCACAAACGGCAACTGCATCTGGCCGCTGCCGAAGAGGTCGCCGACTACTTTCATCCCCTCGAGCAAAATATTGTTAATGATGTCCAGGGCGGGATACTTCTCGAGGGCCGTTCGCAATTCGTCTTCGAGACCGATCTTCTCGCCGTCGATGATGTGGTTTTTGAGGCGCTCTTCTACCGTTTCACCTTTAGAAGCCTTCTCGCTGGTTTTTGCCTTAACTCCCTCGAACAGTTTGGTGAACTCTGTCAGCGGATCGTAGACGCAGACTTCACCTTCAAATAGGCGCTTGTCATAAATCAACTCGCGCGCAACCTTCAATTCCTGTTCGCCAATGCGATTAAGAGGTTCGATCTTGCTGGCATTGACGATTGCCGAGTCCAACCCGGCCTCAACCGCGTCGTGCAGGAATACGGAGTTCAAGACAACTCGGGACGCGGGATTGAGCCCGAACGAGATATTCGAGACGCCCAACACGGTAAAGCAGCCCGGCAGCTCCTGTTTGATTCGCCGGATTGCCTCGATCGTCTCCAGCGCGTTTCGCCTGTCTTCTTCAATGCCTGTAGAGATAGGAAGCGCGAGCGGATCAAAAAAGATGTCGGACGCGGGCAGGCCGAGCTCCTTCGTTGCCTGCTCGTAAGCACGACTGGCTATTTTGAATTTACCCTCGGCGGTGCGGGCCATCCCTTCTTCGTCTATGGTCCCGATCACGACACTGGCGCCGTAGCGGTTCGCAAGACTGATCACTTTCCCAAACCGCGGCACACCGTCTTCGTAGTTTGTGGAATTCAGAATGCACTTCCCGCCGGCGTGTTGCAGGCCAGCTTCCATCTTCTGCCACTCAGTGGAATCGAACATCAGCGGAATCTTGACGTTCGTCACTAATCTGGACGCCAGTTCATGCATGTCGCGTTCGCCATCGCGCCCAACGAAGTCAACGTTCACATCCAGAATATGTGCGCCTTCACGCTCCTGCTCCTTTGCGAGAGAGACCAGTCCGTCCCAGTCTTCCGCATTCAACAGGTCGCGCATCTTCTTAGAGCCGCTGGCATTGACGCGTTCGCCGATGATCAGGAACGAAGTGTCCTGGCGGTAAGGCTGTTGAAAATAGATTGACGAGGCTGCGGGCGCCAGCTCGGCATCACGCCGTTTTGGCGGAATACCGCGAAGGCCTTCAACCACCAGTCGCAAATGAGCCGGGGTTGTGCCACAGCACCCGCCGACGATGTTCGCCCCAAAGTCTTTGGCGAAGTGGAGTACCTGGGCTGCAAAGGTTTCGGGTGTTTCGTCGTAATGCATCTTGCCTTCCTTGACTGAAGGCAAGCCTGCGTTAGGCAGCACCGATACCGGCAGAGGAGCATTGGCGCACAGATACCGGAGATGCTCGGTCATGTGTTTTGGACCGGTGCCGCAGTTCATCCCCATGACATCAATCGGGAAAGGGGCCAGGGCTGTCAGGGCCGCACTAATCTCGGTGCCGTTGAGCATCACGCCATTGCTTTCAATTGTCACCTGCGCGATCACCGGCACCCGGCGATGGTTCGTCTCAAAGTCGTCAAAAATTGCTGCAAGCGCGGCCTTTGTCTGCAATAAATCCTGACACGTCTCTACTATCAAGAGGTCGGCGCCGCCATCCAGCAAACCACGCACTTGCTCGGCATAAGCGGTTCTTAAGTTCAAATACGAGATCTGTCCGAGCGTCGGCAGTTTTGTGCCTGGACCGATTGAGCCGGCGACCCAACGCGGGTTGGTTTTAGTCGAGTAGTCCGCGGCCACGCGTTTCGCCACTTCCGCAGATTTGCGACTCAACTCATAGGCGCGCTCAGCGATGCCGTACTCTACGAGCACGACTGGTGTAGCGCCGAAGGAGTTGGTTTCGATGACGTCGCAGCCAACCTCGAGAAAATCGGCGTGCACTTTCTCAACGGCCGACGGTTTGCTGATCAGGAGGTACTCCGGGCAGCCTTCAAACTGTGGGCCGCCATAATCGTCCACTGTCAGGTTCTGGACCTGGAGGTTAGTGCCCATGGCGCCGTCAAAAACGACGATCCGCTCTTTTAATGTATCGAGAAGGGACATAGTGACATTGCCAATTGCCGATTTCCGATTGCCGATTTCCGATGCCGATTGACGTTACCTAGTCTTGAGAAATCATCTTGCGAATCGTTCCAGGAATCAGCTTCCACCTAGGAATGAGCTTCCAACTAGGAATCAACTTCAAATTAGGAATGAGCTTCCAATTAGAGATCGTCCTAGAAATACCTCACCAATCGGCAATCGGCAATTGGCAATCGGCAATAATTTGGCAATCGGCAATGGACAATAATAAGGGCCCCGCGCTTAACAACGCGGAGCCTCTCAAGTCCGGGTCCAACCGATTTTCACTTAAGACTAGCCGAGCTGTTTAGCTGTTTGTTTTACGTGGCCGCAAGTCGCCTTAACTCACCACGTTTTGTGCCAAAACGTATTGAAACATCGCGCGTCCTAAGTGTCAAGACGATCTATGAATGGAAAAGCTTGTCGCCTTCCGGTCGCAGGAAATGATCCACGAAATCACACGAAACTTGGATAATACTCGCAGCCGGCGGAGAAACCATTTACCATTCCCGATTTACGATTTACCATTCACGACATGCGACGTGCCATCTATCCCGGCTCATTTGATCCGGTCACCAACGGCCACCTGGATATCATCGAACGTGGCTGCAAACTGTTTGATGAGATTATTATCGCCATCCTGGTCCATCCGGAAAAGACCCCGTTTTTTTCCATCGACGAGCGCCGCGAGATGCTCGCAGAGGTTTTGAAAGACATTCCCAGGGGCGCCTGCGTCTTGCGCGTAGACGATTTCCAGGGTTTGCTGGTGAACTACGCTCTTGCGCAGGAGGCAAATGCCATAGTGCGCGGCATTAGAGCAATTTCCGACTATGAATACGAATTGCAGATGGCCTTAATGAACCGGCGGTTGGAACCGAGCATTGAAACAGTCTTTATGATGCCGGCGGAAAAATACTCGTACGTTAGCTCGCGCCTGGTGAAAGAAGTGTTTCAATTGGGTGGAATGCTCGACGGTCTCGTGCCGGCAATCGTCCAAAAACGAATGAAAGAAAAATTCACCAGGCGCCCGTAGAGCGCGTGCTATACTTTTTGCTCGCCAACCAACAATTTCGAACCAGCAAGTGACGGCAACGCTATAAGAGAAGAGAGGGCTCCCGGATAATTCATGATGACCCAGCCAGCCACCTCCACGTTCTCCATTTCTGACAACGTCGCCAGGATGCAGCCATCCTCGACGCTCGCCGCAATGCAGGCTGCCGACGCACTGCGCGCGGCCGGCGCAAACGTGGTTGATTTTGGCGCCGGTGAACCCGACTTTGATACTCCGGAAAACATAAAGCAGGCGGCGGCAGCGGCAATGCGCGCCGGTCAGACGAAATACACGCCCACCGCCGGGACGCGCGAATTGCAGCAAGCGATTATCGACTTCTACGAGAATCGGTTTGACGCGCACTACGAGCGCTCACAAGTGATGGCGACGTCCGGCGGCAAACAGGCAATTTTTAATGCCGTGGTCAGCCTGATCAATCCGGGCGACGAGGTGCTCATCCCAAAGCCTTATTGGGTAAGTTTTCCTGAAATCGTGGTCTTTGCGCGGGGCACACCGGTGTTTGTAGAGACGGAGGAAAGCGGCTTTGTATTGCGGCCAGAGCAGATCGAAAAGGCGATCACTAGTCGAACCAAGCTCGTCATCCTCAACTCACCTTGCAATCCTTCTGGACGTGTTATTCCTCCCGACGAGTTCGAGCGGATTATGCAATTGTTGGCTGACCGGGGAATTTACGTCGTATCTGACGAGTGTTACCTGCGGTTTGTATATCCACCAGCACGCGTGTTTAGTGCTGCCAGCCTGGGCTCGGAACTTCGCAACCGGCTTTGCATAGCCGGCTCGTTTTCAAAGACCTTCGCGATGACCGGCTGGCGCATGGGTTATGCCCTCGCACCTCAGGCCTGGACCAAAGCGATGCTGAACGTGCAAGGGCATTCAACCAGCAATCCAAATTCGATTGCCCAGGCGGCCGCGATCGAAGCTTTGACCGGACTGCAGGAGCCTGTAGCAGAGATGCTGGCGGAGTACACTGCCCGACGTGGCTGGCTGCTCTCGGCGCTTAAAGATATCCCCGGGCTTAGCTGCAACGAGCCTGAGGGAGCGTTTTATGCCTTTCCGAATGTGAGTGGATGTTTTGGGGATGTAATCAAGAATTCTGCGGAATTTGCGCAACGGCTTCTAACGGAAGAGCAAACAGTCGTAACTGAAGGAGCAGCATTCGGAGCTGAGGGATACATTCGAATGTCGTACGCAACTTCGATGTCGCAGTTGCACGAAGGGATCGAACGAATCAAGCGGTTTGTTCAAAGATCCAGCAAATAGGTCGAATCATTTTCCATTTTCCATTTTCCATTCCTCATTTTGCATTTCTTGTTTCAGAGCCTTGCACAATAACTGCCGTCGCGAGTGGACCACTCATGCTGCGGAAATTCGCAGGTTGGGAAGGGGGCGGTCGTTAGTTTGAAGGTTCGGTAAGTTCAATGCGCCCCCGCTGAAGTGTCCGAGGCTTCATCATCGAATCAATCACTCAATGCAGTAAACGCAGAGGCTTTATTGATAGGGATAAGCACTGGCATTCAAACTTCAGCTGGGCGCATTGAACTTACCGAACCTTCAAACTAACGACCGCCCCCTTCCCAACCTGCGGATTTACGCAGCATGAGTGGTCCCTGATCACAAAAGCCGCAAAGGATGATGTCCTTTGCGGCTTTGCTTTCCAGTGCAGATTGCTTAGTACAGGTTGAAGTTGTACTCGAGTTGAATGTACATCGAAACCGGACGACCATCCTTCAAAGCGGGCGAAAACTTGATTAGTCTCGCCGCAGCTATCGCCCGCTCAGTCAAGCCGTAAGGCAGACCGGACACGGCCCGGATATTTGAGACAGCGCCGTTCGAGGTGAACACGGCCCGCAGCACGACTGTTCCTGTAATCTGATTCTTGCGAGCTTCTTCGGTGTATTGCGGCTCAGGCTTGGAGAGAACCCGGGCCTTCTGTGTGACTTCGCGACCACTGAAGATTCTGTTCGGGTCACCACCTCCACCACCTCCAGCTCCGCCGCCGCCATCGTTGCGATCACCGCCACCGATGTTCCCGCCACGACCCGGTCCAACGCCGCCGCCCTCACCCGGGCCAACGCCGGTTCCCGTGCCGTTGCCGATCCCGTTCCCTGTCCCGGGCCCGGATGATGGCGTAGTACTCTTCGATTTAGGATCACCGTAAGCGGCCAAGCGAGCATCAGGTGGAACCAACAGAGGGTCGGCAACCACGGTGGCCGCAACCGGGAGCGCCGGATTCTTAATCGTCGGAGGCTTGGGGTCGGGAGGCAGAATTTGCGGCACTGTTAAAGAAGCCTGCGGTAGTTTGCCCGCTGAAGCAGGTGTGGTTTCCTGCCGGCCGCCGCCGCCACCGCCGCCGGGCCGCTCCTGTTTTGGCTTACTGCCACCGCCGCTACCCTTGTTGAAACCAGCATTTCCCGGTTCCGGAGTCGGCTGATCCTGAGGAATATCGAAAACTTGTTCGACCTGGAGTTCCTCGGCGTTTTCCTGGGCGAGCAAGTCCTGCTTGTGCCGGTGGTCGAACCACATGACACCGCCGATAACGGCGAAAAGAAACACAAACGCACTCGACATGGCGAACAGGACGTTCCGCGAATCCGAAGGTTCGGCGCCCATAACCGCTGAGCCTCGTTCACGACCCATCCACGTGGCGAACAAAGCGATCAGCAGAGTCGAGGCGATCATAGCGAATACGACCAGCGCGACGTGAGAAGTAACAGATGAATGAGATCGGTCAACGATTGCCACTGCGGCGACCAAACCAAGCATCGCAAACACGGCTGCGGCCATGGATATAAGGACATTCCGGTTTCCCAGAAAACGTCCGGCCATTTGGCCATAACCGACAAAGGTGCGCTTGGTAAAGCCGAAGGGATCCCGCTTGAACTCGGGCCAGGTTAGTTCGTACTCATGGGCGACGTCTCTGATCTCGTGAGTCAGACGTTGGGCCAGACCCGCGTCGTCCATAATCGTGAGGTGATACTCGCCGCGGGGGACAAATCCCATCGAGCCGCCGCCGGCAACTGCTGCCTGGTGAACCGGGGGACGTTGGGTGGGCGGTTGGACAGGGGCCTGGGTTATCTCGGAAGCGTTGGTCGCGGCGGTGACACTCGGTTCCTCGATTCGGGCGACTGCTGCACTCAGCGGCGTGCCATCTACAGGACAAAAGCTGAACTTTTCTGCGAACTCTTCCTGGCAAGTCGAACAAAACTTCATTGCTACTACCTCTTTCTGCTTCTGGGAAAGCAGTGCCGAATCGGCCTGCAAATGAGCGTTGGCGATTTCTCTCGCATAACTGTGAGTTACCTTGTTATCAAGAGACTTTGGCGCTTCCGGCGCTATCCAACTCTCGAGCAGTTTCCTAAGTTCGTCTTTGGAAGTGAACTGGTCCCGTGGCTCGATACCGTTCATTTCAAGCCTCCTTCAAGGTAACAATTTCCTGGCTACTATTCAAATAAGGCTGTAACGCCCTTCGGAGCCTTTCTCGAGCCCGGTGGAGCCGAGCTTTTACCGCTCCGATGTCACTGCCAACCACGACCGCAATCTCAGCTAACGACAACCCCTCGTATTCAAACAGGACGAGCGCTTCTCGCTGGAGCGGCGGCAGCATGAAGACTGCCTCTTTCACGATTGCTGAGAGCTCCTGGTCGAGCACCCTCCGCAAGGGCGCTTCCCGCTCCGGAACCAAAGGGTCATCTAAAAGATCATCCAAAGCTGATTCCCTGCCGGCGCTTCGAAATTGCTTCATCACCAGGTTACGAGCTGCCCCGTACAAGTAAGTTCGCAACGAAGCCCTCGAAGGGTCGAAATTCGCCGGTTTCCTGATTAGTCCGAGGAAACAATCGTGCGTAATGTCTTCAGCCATTTCCATTGAGCCCAGCAACCTGTAGGCGAAGCGGAAGACCGGTTGCCGGTGCCGCTCATAAAGTTCTAGAAAAGCCGCCTGGTCTCCGCCACTTGCCCTTTCAAGCAACCGGCCCTCTGAGTCTCTGTCTGGCAATCAAGCTCTCGATCCTGCAGGAATCGCTTCCTACCGTATTTACCGCGAAATGGCCATAAGATACGGCCCGAGGCAAAGATTCTTTCGTCTAATGCTTGCACCCGAGTCCATTCAGCCGGGATATCCAGCACTGGATTTCGGGATTTCACCACCCGGATTATGAGCCGTTTTCACACGGCCACCCGGGCCAATGCAGACTAAACCCGGGCCTTTGATGCATTTACCAATCAAACGGTTGACGCGGGCAGGGGCCGCATCTAAGATGTTTTTTCATTCCCTGCTCCTAAAGCTGACGGAAACGTTGCTAAACCCTCTGTCCACCTTCGCCACTCATCCGGGAAGTCGTTTTATGATCCAGTTCCGACCAGTCGAGCGCTTGCATGGATCAACGCGTATTCTTTTGTCACTGATCTTGTTGGCTGCTCCGGCTTTCACACAGGTGCAGACCATTTCTGAACCCGTTCACGAACAACTCTTGAATGGACTGCGCGTCTTGATGTGGCCTCAAGCCGGGGTCCAGGATGTAACGCTGAAACTCCGGATACATAGCGGCGCAGCCTTTGATCTCGCCGGCAAAAACGGCGAGATGTCTCTGCTCGGTGACATTCTCTTCCCTGATCCCGCAACGATCGAGTTCTTCACTGAAGAGATGAGCGGAAAGCTTGACGTCAATACCGATCATGACTCGATCACTATCACCATGCAGGGTCGGGCTGGTGAATTAGAGCGCATTGTGGAGATACTCAGAAACGCCGTCGTGACTCCGCAAATAACCCCGGACATTGTAGCTCGCCAGCGCGACAGACGGATAAAAATTGTTAAGGACACCTCAGTATCTCCGATGATGGTGGCCGACAGGGCTATTGCTGCTCGATTCTTCGGCGACTACCCGTATGGGCGACCCGCAACCGGCACGCCCGAGGACCTTGGTCGCGTGGAACGCGCCGACTTGTTGTTGGCGCGTGAACGCTTTCTAAATCCCAACAATGCCACGCTCACCATCTTTGGCGGCATCGAGAAAAACAGAACGATGCGAGCCTTAAGGCAGTTGTTGGGCTCATGGAGGAAAAGTGAGCAGGTTGTCCCCGCAACTTTTCGCCAGCCTCCGATCCCTGACCTCCGCACCTTAATCATTAACGGGCCAGCCGATCAGACAGCCGAAGTCAGATTGGCGGCGCGAGGCACAACACGTTCAGATAAGGCTTACTTTGCGGCAGCCGTTCTCACGCTTATAGCGCGCGCTCGTTGGCAAGCTCTGTCGCCGGAACTTAGCGGAAAGCAATTCTTTGTCAGGCATGAGGCACACGTTTTACCGGGATTGTTTGTTATGGGAGCTTCGATAGACAGCAAATCAGCTGCGGCGGTGATTGGATCTGCAAAGAAGGTGATTGAATCACTGGAATACGGACCGCCAACGGCAGCAGAGTTAGAGCAGGCAAAAAACGAACTTCTCGTTCAGTTCAGCAACAAGTTGGCAAAACCCGAGACGCTGATCGATGTCTGGCTCGATTCAGATACGTTTCGTTTGCCTGCAATAGCCGAACAAATGCAGGACTTGCGAAGTGTTTCAGCCGGCGACGTACAAACGATCGCTGCTCGACTCTTCAAGGACAAGCCAGTAGCCTCGATTGTTCTTGGTAATGCTCAGCAACTGAAGGCGGGGCTTGAGGGGCGCGTCCAGACGGAAGTCATGGGAGAAATCGTTGCGCCCGGGCCCACCACCCCTGAAACAAAGCCCGAAATGAAACCTGCACCAAAGCCAAACACTGCAAGCAAACCGTAGTAATTGCAAATGTATCGCAAGCGAGTTGCAACCATACCTACATCATCTTCCGGTTAACTGTGTCTGAGCAGAAAAGAGCTGCCGAGCGAGAACACGCGAATCGTGTGCGCCAGATGTTTGCAACGATCGCGAAACGCTACGACCTGTTAAACCATCTGCTCTCAGGAAACATTGACAAGCGATGGCGTCGACTGGTGGCGAAGCAGGTACGCGAGGCGCTTGGTCCTGGCTCGAGTCGAATACTGGATGTTGCCTGCGGCACTGGCGATCTTTCGCTCACGTTGTTTGAATTCACTGAAGCGCAAATAACCGCCACGGACTTTTGCCGGCCAATGCTTGAGCTTGCCGCAAACAAGACCCATAGCCGGCAAGCGCCGATTAGCCTGGTTGAAGGCGACGCCTTGAGTTTGCCATTCCGCAATGACTCGTTTGATGCGGTGACAATCGGCTTTGGCTTACGCAATCTGGCGACGGTTGAAGACGGGCTGAAAGAACTCTTCCGCGTACTGAAACCCGGTGGCTCTGTTGCAGTACTGGAGTTTTCGAAATCGCGGACGCCGGTAATCCGCTCGCTCTTTCAGTTCTATTTCACGAAAGTTCTCCCGCTGATGGGTGGGGCTATCAGTGGTTCTCGAGGCGCTTATACCTATTTGCCAAACTCGGTGCAGAGCTTTCCAGATCAAGACGAGCTGGCGCTGTTATTAGGCAAGGCCGGGTTCGAAGCTGTGAGCTATCAGAACCTGACAGGTGGAATTGCCGCGCTTCATATGGGCAAGCGCCCAGTTTAAAAATCTAAAGCTTGGCTGCCGCGAAAGCTGGCAGCCTCAAGTGTAGTCCGGGGGATTGTCTGAGGAGGACGCGGTTGTCGGGGCCGCATCAACTTTTGGACTCTCCCCGCGGGCTACATCTTTTGTGCAGACTCCTCTTTTGGTGTGTTTCGTGGATCGCCTCTGGTTCCCCGCTTCCTCACTTCGCTTTTGTAAAACGCCTGTGTGTTATCATTCCTCGCTTTCTTAAGCTCAATCTACGCAATTGAGAACCCGCCAGAGTGCGTTCTAATGTGAAGTACAAGCTACTTGGCGCCGCTCGGCGGGCCGCAATCCTGCTGCTGGTCGCGTTCACGGTCGTTTCACTTGTCACATTGTTGATTGAACTTGTTCCCGGCGATCCAGCGGTCGCAGTTCTGGGTGATCAGGCTACGCCGGAACAGTTTGCCCAGTTTCGGCAAAAGCACGGACTGGATCGACCGCCTTTTTTCTTTGCTTTCCCGCGCGATGCAAGTGGCGAGAGGCATTTTCAATATTACGGCGTCGATAACCGCTACACAGACTACTGGGTGGCCATTCTGCACGGTGACATGGGCCGCTCATTTCGAACCGATCGTCCCGTTTCGGAACTTATCCTCGAGCGATATCCCGCAACCATCGAATTGGCGTTTGTGGCGCTGATGTTTGCTGTGCTCATCGCTATTCCCCTTGGAGTGGTCGCCGGAAAAAACAAGGGAAGCTGGATCGATAGTCTGGCCTCCGTCGTTGCCCTCTTTGGCATCAGTCTGCCAAGTTTCGTAATAGGACCAATGCTTGTGTACGTGTTTGCGGTCAAGCTTGGCTGGCTTGCCCCCTCAGGCCGCTTTGACTGGAGCGATATCGTCCTGCCGGCATTCACTTTGGGGGCGGCTTTATCAGCTATCCTGACACGCCTGGTACGTTCGTCAGTAATTGAAGAACTCGGTGAGGACTATGTGCGAACCGCGCGCGCAAAAGGACTCAGCGAGAGCATGGTTGTTTATAAGCATGTGCTGAAGAACGGGCTGATCCCGGTTGTGACAGTGCTGGGCCTGCAGTTAGGCGTCCTGCTGGCAGGCGCAATTATTACTGAAAAGATCTTTGGTTGGCCTGGTCTCGGGCTGCTCCTGGTTGAAGACGGAATAGGCAAACGCGACTATCGCGTCGTGCAGGGTTGTGTGCTGGTAATAAGCATGACCTACATAATCGCGAACACGCTCACGGATATGGTCTATCGGTGGCTGGATCCAAGGATTAGAGTGAGCTGAATCAGGAATATTTCGAATTCCTCATTGCAGGTTTTTTAGTGTGCTTTAGTGGATCCTACTTGTTGTCTCACGTCAAAGACGATCCACTAAATCACACGAAATGAAATCGGAATTGAATCGTCAATGCGCAGTTTAAAGTTCATGAATCGATTAACGATGATCGGAATGATCATCGTTGCAGTGCTGGTGATCGTGGCAGTGTTTGCCCCCTGGATTGCCACTCATGATGTGGGGACAACAAACCTTTCGCTTCGCTATTTGTCTCCTAACGCCGCGCACTGGTTTGGCACTGACTCAACTGGACGTGACATTTTTTCGCGCGTCGTTTTCGGCGCGCGTATTTCTCTCGAGGTCGGCGTTATTGTGGTGGGCATATCGACCGTAATTGGCACCGCGCTGGGAGCAATTGCCGGTTATTACGGAGGCTGGATTGATCGTCTTGTGTCGGGTTATGTATTCAATGTGTTCCTTTCGTTCCCGGGATTACTGCTGGCGATCGCCATGGTAGCTTTTCTTGGCGCTGGATTAAACAAACTGATTCTCGCATTGTGCATAATCGGATGGGTCGGTTATGCGCGGTTAATTCGCGGCCAGGTCTTGAAAGTCCGCGAATATGATTTTGTGCAGGCAGCGCGCGCGCTGGGCGCCAGTGACATGCGCATACTGCTGACGCATATTCTGCCAAATGCAATTCAGCCACTCATCGTACAGGCCAGCCTGGGCATGGCAGGCGCCGTTTTGTCCGAAGCCTCTCTTTCGTTCCTTGGTCTGGGGGTGCCGCCACCAGCTCCGTCCTGGGGGGTGATGATCGAAGAGGCGCGCGATTTGTCCACCTTGCAAGCAGCGCCACATGCGCTTCTGTTTCCGGGAATTGCGATTGCCCTCACCGTACTCGCCTTCAACTTCATCGGTGACGGTCTCAGGGAGTATCTTGACCCGCGCCAACGCGCCCGCTAAGAAAATTGCCGATTGCCAATTGCCAATTGCCGATTGCCGATTTGGATTGCCTCGGTAAATGATTCTTCCTATTAACCAATTGACTTTGCACAAAAAGACCGATGGTCGTTACAGTACCGCGAGCGAAGCGACCGGATGTTGCGCTCAACTTTCCCGATTTAATTCTCATTAATCAGGCAGTCAATTAGTTAGTTGAAGCGCAACATCCGGTCGCTTCGCTCGCGGTACTGTACCGGGCGCTCCACGTGGCGCTAGTCAGGACTTTTTGTCCAATGCCTATTAGACCCACGATGGTTAATGAAGCGTCAATCAACTATAATTTTTCTCAACGTGAAAGAGACCACACCACTAGACTTATCTAAATTGGGCGGCAAAAGCTCACATGAGAAATCCGCAAGTGATCCTCAAGCTGATTACCTCCTGTTGGTTGTAGATGATTCGATTGATAATCTGACAGTAACCAGCCTCTACCTGCAGCAAAACGGTTACCGGGTTGCCACTGCGACAAATGGAGAAGAGGCGGTAACTGTCGCAGCTTTGATAAAACCCGATCTGATCGTGATGGACCTGGCAATGCCTGGCGTCGACGGACTTGAGTCAACCAGACAAATCCGCCAGAATGAGTCGCTCAAGGATATTCCGGTAATTGCGCTGACTGCCTTTAGTACTGAGGGATTTCGTCGCGCCGCTCACGATACCGGCTTTGACGGCTACCTTACCAAACCGGTCGACTTCGCACGCCTGGACGATTTGATTGGCAGATTGATAGGACTTGCGAGGAGCGCGCGCAACAGCCGGTCGGAATCTTGAATTGCGCTGTAGCTTAGAAATCAAGTGTTTGACACGATTTTACACGCGGGCTACGATTGGATTCATTTGGGAAAGATCCCGCACCGCTGATGACACTTGGAGTCTCTGAAAGCATTCTGGACCTTGTCGGTCACACTCCTCTCCTCCACTTATCCCGCTTTGCGCCACCACCACTGGCTCAAGTCTACGCGAAACTCGAATGGCTGAATCCCGGCGGTTCAGTTAAAGATCGCGCTGCTTTGGGAATGATTCTCGATGCGGAGGAGCGCGGCGTGGTTCGTCCCGGAGCTACAATAATCGAACCGACCGCAGGTAATACCGGTATTGGGTTGGCGCTGGTCGGCGTCGCCCGGGGTTATCGTGTTATTCTCTGCGTACCGCGTGGGTATGCCGTGGAGAAGATGAAGTTGATCGAGGCGCTGGGCGGAGAAATTGAGTATGTCCCGCATGAAGCGGGGATCGCGGGCGCAATTTCTCGAGCGTATGAGTTGGCCTCTACGATTGAAGGCAGTTTTGTCCCGCAGCAGTTTGAGAACCAGGCAAACCCATGCTTTCATGAACTCACGACCGCCCGGGAGATAATTGAACAAATGGACGGCCGCATTGATGCCCTCGTAATTGGTGCGGGTACATCGGGAACGTTCGTAGGCGTGGCGCGAGCTGTAAAGCGGATCAATCCAAATGTCTTCTGTGTACTGGTCGAGCCGGAAGGTTCAATTTATGGCGGCAAGCCACCCGGGCCCAAGAAAATTGAAGGCATTGGACAGAAGGATTTCATTCCCCATATATTCGACGCTTCCCTGCCGGATGAAATCATGATGGTGATGGATGAAGATACGTGCGCGGCGGTCCGGCAGTTGGCTAAGACCGAAGGGGTTCTTGGCGGATGGTCTACAGGTGCGGCGGCTGCCGCAGCCAGGGCAATTGCGGAACGATTGGGTGAAGGCAAACGCATTGTGACCGTCTTTCCCGACGGCATCGAGCGTTATATGAGTCAGGGGATTCTTGATCAGTAGATCCCCAACCAGGATGAGAAACGTTATGACGGCTTAACAGAAAATGATTTGCCAGTTGTCATTTTCCATTTACCATTTTCCATTTACGATTTACTCTTATGGGCTTTGCAACGATAGCAATTCACACCGGACAGGAACCTGATGCCGCCACCGGCGCAGTGACTGTTCCCATCTATCAGACTTCTACATATGCCCAGGACGGGCTGGGTAAACATAAGGGCTTCGAGTATGCGAGAACCCAAAACCCCACTCGCTCGGCCCTGGAGAGCAATCTTGCAGCGCTGGAGGGCGCAAGGTTCGGTTTTGCTTTCGCCTCAGGAATGGCAGCTATTGACGCAACCCTGCGTCTCGTTAAGGCCGGCGATCATGTAATCGTTTCAGACAACACCTACGGAGGCACTTTCCGCCTCTTCACGAAAGTATTGGCTAATTACAATATCGAATTTGACTTTGTCGATACGTCCGAGGCCCTCAACGTCGAGGCTCTAATTAAGCCGAATACAAAAATGGTTTTTGTTGAAACGCCAACCAATCCGGTTATGATTGTCACGGACCTGCGCGAGGTCAGCGAAGTGGCTCACCGTGCAGGCGCCAAAGTTGTTTGCGACAACACCTTCATGTCGCCGTATCTCCAACGACCGATGGAATTCGGCGTAGACATCGTGGTCCACTCAACCACGAAGTATCTCAATGGACATTCCGATGGGATTGGCGGCATCGTTGTTTTGAATGATGAGAAGGATGCGGCCTGGATTAGTTTTATTCAGAACAGCGCGGGGGCGATTCTATCGCCGTTCGATTCCTGGCTGGTGATGCGCGGCACAAAGACACTGGCGCTGAGAATGGAGCAGCACGATAAATCGGGGCGGGCAGTCGCGGCCTTTCTCGAAGAACATCCCAAAGTCAGAAAGGTTTACTATCCTGGTTCGGCTTCTCATCCTCAACATGCGCTGGCTCGCCGCCAACAACGTGGGTTTGGTGGTATGGTGGCGTTTGACGTCGGCTCCCTTTCCGCTGCGCGGGTGGTGCTCGAATCTGTTAAGCTGTGCACGCTCGCCGAGAGCCTGGGCGGGGTTGAATCGCTGATTTCGCATCCGGCGACAATGACTCACGCATCCGTCGACGCTGAGAAACGTGAGCGTTTGGGTATTACTGACGGACTGGTTCGCATCTCAGTCGGTCTCGAAGATACGGATGACATAATTGCCGATCTCGACCAGGCACTTGATAGATTTTAGTGACAGGCTAACCTTGGAAGGGTTAGAATTATTTCGGTTTTCAGCCTTTTTATAATTTCCTTTTCGCTCCCCTTATGATTGTAGAGTTGTACGCTAAATCCGATGTCGGCAAGGTCCGGCGTGGCAATGAGGACAATTTTCTGGTTCTCAATTTGTCGAACGAACAAACATGGACCGGCTCAGATGGCGCGGCCGCGCCGCAGGAGTTGACGCGCTTTGACCTGGGTGACAAAGGCCTTGTGCTGGTTGTGTCAGACGGGATGGGTGGCGCACTTGCCGGCGATGTCGCAAGCCGCATGGCCGTGGAATCTGTTCGCGAGATGTTGATGGGCAGTGATAGCGAACCCCCCTGCGATCCTGAAAGTCCATTAGTCGACTGTCTCAAGAATGCTACGGTCTACGCCAACCTGGCGATCCATCTGCGCAGCCAGGAAGACTCGCGGTGTGCAGGCATGGGGGCAACCTTCACGGGCGCCGCGGTGCGCGGTGACAATCTGGATCTCGTTCAGGTTGGCGACAGTCGCGCCTACATCGTTCGTAAAAACCAAATTCGCCTGGCCACCAAGGATCAATCGCTCGTTCAGCAACTCGTTGATGTCGGGCAGATAAGTGAATCTGAAGCTGAGACTCATATGTTTCGCAATGTGATCCTGCAAGCTTTGGGTGCACAGAGCGAAGTAACCCCGGTAACCGGACGAATTCGCCTGCGACGCGGCGACGTCTTGTTGCTCTGCAGCGATGGATTATCCGGAAAGCTTCGTTCAGAGGACATTCAAAACATCCTGATGGATAAGACCGACCTTTCGGTTGCCTGCAGCGAGTTGATTGCTGAAGCAAACAACCGCGGCGGTGAGGACAATATCACGGTCGTGCTGGCGCGCTTTCTCGGTGATGACCTTGAGGAAGCAAGCACGGAACGGATCACAATCGAGTTACCTCAACTCGAAGAAGACAAAACCCTCGATGATAATTACGAAGCTGATACGGAACCGCAGTGACGCATTGTCGCTCATCCGTTCAGATGACGTTATCGCTATCGCAACTATCAAGTTCAAATCCGGTCCGCGACTAACACAGACCTGTTAGTGTGATTCGCCGGGCTGGTCTGCGCCCAAAAATCTTGACACTTCACCGACGCTGGATATAATTCGCCTGCGTTAATCCTACATCCAACACATTCTAAATTCACTGCTGTCGGTGTCCGATTCTGTCCGTCCGGCTCTAAGCACTCCCATTCCTGTCAAACCCAGAAGGGGAACCATTGCTATGTTGAGAAAAAAAAGTCTTCGGTCGAGGCTTTGGCTTCCCGTCTCTTTCGCTCTGTGTTTTGCTGCTTTGCTGGTTGTGACCGCGAGCGCTGATCACAGCATCTCACCGGTCTTGCCGGTCGCGTCCCTCAAAATCGGTATCGCCGCGCCTGCTGTTCTCATGCCAGGTTGCACTTGCGGCGTGACAGGCACGGTAGCCACGTTCACGTGCGATGCAGGAAGCGACACAATCGTTCTGGATACCTCGGGCGGCTTACTCCATCACAACCGTTTCACGGCGGGTGACCCGGGATTCAATAGCGATTTCGACTTTGATTCTTCCGCTGCCGGAGACCAGACGTTAGCTCCTTCAGCCAGTCTTGTCGTAAATGTCAACGCCGGTGCCGGGGACGACAGCGTCATCATTGGTTCGGCAAGCGCGCCTGCCTCGACGATAACCGGACGCTTCAACATCGACGGGGAGGGCGGTAACGACTCGGTTACGTGGGAAGACAGCGCTGATGCAACGGGCCGAACCATCAACGTTCGAGGGGATGTTTTTCAGGAGGTGTTCATTCCCTTCACCGGCGCCGCAGTCGGATATGGGACCAACGTGGAAACCGTTACGGTTAGCGCCGGCGGTGGCGGAGACACAATTAATGTTATCGGCACTTCCCAAGCTGCACGCTTTATCAATGCCGGTGGTGGAAACGACAATATAATCTTCGCCGACGCGGCCACCTTGAACGGTGGCAATATCGATGGCGGCCCCGGAATAGATACGCTTGACTACAGCGCTTATACAACAAGTGTCGCAGTCAACTTAGGCTTGGGTTCTACGGGCCTCTCAGCTGTGCTTGGCGCCGAGCAGGAGGTCCCCACAACAAACAGTTCCGCTAACGGCACCGCGACGTTGACCTATAACGTTGCCACCAAAACCTTCGACATAGCTGCGACGATCAACGGCATCACGCCGGCGGAAGTGACCGGTTTCCACATTCATCGCGCGCCCTTCGGCGTGAATGGTCCAATCATTGTTGACTTGCTGGCTCTTGCTCCCCTTGTGCCCAGTGGAGGAGGATTTACTTTCAATGCCACCGGTGTCGCCTTGCCAGCAAATAACGAAGCAGCTTTTCTCGGCGGAATTACTTACGTCAATGTGCACACGGCGGCAAACCCTGGCGGCGCTATTCGCGGGCAAATATTCAGCAATGCCAACCTGGGTCTCAGCAATGGCACAGCAACCGGTGCTAATGCTGTCGCTAATATTGAAAATGCAATGGGCGGCGCCGCAGGCGACAGTATCGTCGGCAGTTTGGCTGCGAATTCCCTGATCGGAAATGACGGTAATGACACGCTAGTAGGCGGTCCGGGTAACGACACAGTGTCGGGGTTTGCGAACGATGACATTATAGTCTGGAGCAACGGTGACGGTAGCGATGTGATGGAGGGCGGCACTGGTGTGGACCTGGTCCAGGTGAATGGCTCGGTAGCAGGCGGCGATCAGTTCCTGATGCAGAGTAACGGCCCACGTATTAGTTTTAGTCGGACAAACCTCGGGCTCTTCTCGCTTGACATAGGCACAACGGAAACGCTGACCGTAAATGGAATCGGCGGCGACGACACTTTCACAACAACAAATCTGGCGGGCATTGCCGACCTGAGCGTTTTAAACCTCAATGGCGTTGACAGTAACGATACCTTCAACGTGAAGGCATCTCCGACGGCAACCATCAATGTCAATGGCGGCTTACCCACGACGCCAACGGGCGATCGGCTGTTCTACGATGCCGAAGGACGAACGTTCACTGGCGATCTCATACCTCCCGATGGCCAAATCGTTTCGCCCGGTGTCCAAAACGTCAATTTTCAACAACTCGAAGCCGCATCCGTAATCAACGCGGCTGCCGACCTTTCAGTCATCAAGACTGGTTCCGCCGGTCCGATCACCGCGGGGACCAACTCAACATATACCCTGACTATCGCCAACGGCGGTCCCGGCGATGCGCAGAACGTGACCTTGAGTGATGTGATACCGGCCGGGACTACGTTCGTGTCTTTCTCGCAAACCACCGGCCCGGCTTTCACTCTCACAACACCGCCCGTCGGAGGCACCGGTACGGTCTTGGCAGTCATCAGCAACTTTGCAAATGGCGCAACGGCGACCTTCTCCCTGGTTCTCAACATAAGCTCTAGCGTGCCGAACGGGACTGTTATTTCCAATACTGCGAGCATCGCCAGTAGCAATACGGATCCGAACGGAGCTAATAATGCCGGCACTCAAACGACCACGGTGAATGCCATTGCGGATCTGTCAATCACGAAAACTGATTTTCCTGATCCTGTGGCTCCGGCCGATGATCTGACCTACACAATCACGCTTGACAACGCTGGACCAAGCGATGCGCAGAACGTGCAGGTCAGCGATACAATTCCCGCTGATACCACTTTCGTGTCATTCACTGCCCCGGCTGGCTGGAGCGTGTCCACACCTCCTGCAGGTGGTACCGGAACCGTTACTGCCGTCAGGAGCTCGTTTGCCGCAGGCGGCAGCACCGTTTACACCCTCGTCGTTAAAGTCAATAACAACCCCGGCAGTGCGACTATTTCCAACACGGCTTCGGTTTCCAGCAGCACCACGGATCCGAATACTGGAAACAATTCGGCCACAGAGGTCACCTCGTTGCCAGCTCTGTTTATTGACGACGTATCCGTTACGGAAGGCAATAGCGGATTCACAAGTGCAATCTTCACAGTCACACTCACGGCCGCGAGCTCGCAGATCGTCACCGTCGATTTCTTCACCGCTAACGGCACGGCAACAGAGCCGAGTGACTACACCGCCATCAATGGGACGCTCACTTTCATGCCCGGACAACTGACACGCACGATTTCAGTGCCTGTCAACGGCGACACTGTCCCTGAAGGCGACGAGGCTTTCTTCGTTAATCTAACCAATCCGTCCAACTCGCCAATCGGCGACGGCCAGGGAGTAGGGACCATAATCAATGATGACCCGGGTGGGACGTTGCAGTTCAGCGCCGCCACTTATTCGGTCAGCGAAAGCGCAGGCCTGGCTACAATCACAGTCAATCGCACGGGCAGCACTCTTGGTACGGTTACGGTCAACTTCGCGGCAACAAACGGCTCAGCGACGTCCGGCCAGGATTATGGCGCCAGCGCCGGCACGTTGACGTTTGGTCCTGGAGTAACGAGTCAAACGTTTGCGGTGCCGATTATCGACGACTCCATCAGTGAAGGAACTGAGACGGTTAACCTGGCTCTCAGTGGACCGACTGGAGGGGCAACACTCGGAGCTCAAAACGCCGCAGTCCTCTTCATCGAGGACAACGAACCTCCGCCCGCGAGTTCAGTAAACGTTTTTGCAGTTACCGTAAACAACAAGCTGTTGAGCTTCAATAGCGCGGCGCCGGATGTGATTCTCAGTACCCTGCCAATCACTGGTTTACAGCCGGGTGAGAACATTCTGGTAATGGATTTCCGTCCCGCAAACGGACAGCCCTATGGACTTGGCAGTAGTAATCGACTCTACACTATTGATACTTCGACCGGTGCCGCTACCGCGGTGGCAGCTCCATTCACACCCACGCTTAGCGGAGTTGATTTCGGCGGTGACTTTAACCCGACCGTGGACCGGCTGCGGGTGGTCAGCGACCTGGATCAAAACCTGCGACTTAATCCTGCAACTGGGAGCGTGGTGGCCACCGATACGGCGCTCAACTACGCGTCGGGCGACGCCAACTTCGGGGCCAACCCCAACGTCGTGGGAGCGGCATACACGAACAGCTTTGCCGGGGCAACAACGACGACGCTTTACGGTATCGATTCAAACCTCGACACTTTGGTGCTTCAAGGATCGCCCAACGGCACGCCTGTTTCACCGAATACGGGACAACTAACAACTTTGGGAGCGCTGGGTGTCAACACAACCGGTCTCGTGGGCTTCGACATTCAGGGCAGCAACAATCGGGCGTTTGCTTCATTAACCAGCCCGGGTGACAGCTCCTCTAAACTCTACACGCTCAGCCTGAGCACCGGGGCCGCATCACTGGTGGGAACCATAGGTGGGCCTGACTTGATCCGTGATTTGGCCGTAGCCGCCGGGTCGATCCAGTTCAGTGCGGGCACTGCAAGCGTCTCAGAAAATGGTGGAAGTGTGACGTTGACGGTTACCCGTACCGGAAATACTTCGATACCCGCCGCCGTGAACTTTACCACCACGGATGGAACAGCGACCCAAAAGGGCGACTTCACGATCGCTGTTGGTACTCTGCAATTCGCCGCTGGTGAAACGAGCAAAACTCTCACTATCTTCATCATTGACGATGCATACGTTGAAGGCAGCGAGAACTTCACAGTAACGTTGAGCGCCCCGACGAATGATTTTGCGCTCAGTAGTACCAGCACCGTCACCGTTACCATCAGCGATAACGACAGTGTTCCGCCAACGACTAATCCAATCGATGACGCACAGTTCTTTGTGCGACAACACTATCTCGATTTCCTCAATCGTGAACCGGACGCAGGTGGTTTGAACTTCTGGAGCGGCAAAATTACGGCCTGTGGCTCTGATGCGACATGCATTAACCGCGAGCGGCTGGGCGTTTCCGAGGCATTCTTCACATCCCCTGAATTTCAGGATACAGGCGGGTTTGTGATTCGCGCGTATCAAGCAGCGCTCAACCGTAAGCCCAACTACCTGCAGTTCATGCGCGACCGCAGTAGGCTGACACCGGCAAATCTTGACGCTGACAAACTCGCTTTTGTGAACGACTTCGTCACCCGCGCTGAATTTACGGCGCTCTACGCCAGTCTCTCAAATGCGCAGTACGTGGATGCGCTCAACACCAACACTGGAAATTCATTGACCACTGCTCAGCGTGACGCGCTGGTGGCTGGACTGAACGCGGCCACCGAAACGCGTGCGACTGTCCTGCGTCAGGTTGCCGACAACACGGTATTTCGGACGAGCAACTTCAACTCGGCGTTTGTTTTGATGGAGTACTTTGGCTACTTGCGGCGCGACATTGACCAGGGTGGGTTTGACTTCTGGCTCAATATTTTGAATGCCAGTGGAAATTCCCGCGGGATGGTCTGCGCGTTCCTGACTTCGGCGGAGTATCAGG
>DASQPD010000165.1:0-10898 GCA_035644135.1 Pyrinomonadaceae bacterium | reverse complement strand
GAATATACGCCCACGCCGAAGAGCGTCACCGCGCTCAGTGCTATCGCCAAAACAATAGCCGGCGTGCGTGCGACGACTATGAAGGGAACGATTGGTATAAAGTGGCCGATGAGGGTCGCGACGGTGACAATCACGGCGCTCTGCAGCAGGCTTTGCTGGGCGACCGGTTGCAGATGCAGTTCTTCATTCATCATCGTACTGACCCAGGTTTCACGATTGGACGTGATCGTGGAAACAACATCCTCAAGCAACTGTCCCTTGAAGCCCTTGGCCGCATAGATTTCTCTGATTTCCTCCCGCTCGTCATCAGGTTGCGCTTCGATCTCATTTTGCTCACGCGCTTTCTCGGCGAGATAGAAGTCGCGGTCTGAACCGAAAGAGGTGTAAGCCACCGCTCCCATTGAAATCGATTCTGTGATTGCCGCGGCAATCCCCGTCACGACGAGAACGTGAGTGGAGCCCCCGGCGGCAACCACACCCAGCGCGATACCCAGCATGTTGACGAGGCCGTCCTGTCCTCCAAGGATTACATCTCTGAGAGAATTGTTAGTACTGTGCTTTTCCTTGCCGATCATCGGGCTCTCCACGGTGCGATCGAAGGCCGCACGCACCGCGCTTCCCAAAGCAGTTGTGGTCATCTTGTTCACCTCTATAGATTTCGCTTCTTCCACCAGGTCGATCTGGCGATCCCTTCCTCAGATTCAAACATTGTAGGGGTGGCACTCCGTGGCCACCCCTCGTCGTCATGTGGACACCTTCGCGCATTTTCGCGCGTTTCTGAAATCAACCGAGGGGTGGCCACGGAGTGCCACCCCTACAATGTATGGCAGAGACTTGAACCTTAGGGAACCTTTTGCGGGTAAGCTGATTGCGTCTTATACCCGTCTGTCAATGTCTTCAGGAACGCTACGAGCTGATCTTCTTGTTCACTGGTCAACCCGAGATTACCGATCGTCGTGTCCATGTTCTGAGGGACTTCGGGTGACGGCCAGCAAGTTAACTTTTCTCCCGGAGCGCCCTGCTGACAATGAGGGAGTTTGTCGCGAGTGTTATAGAAGTGGACAATCTCCTTCAAGCTCTTAAAGTAGCCATTGTGCGTGTACGCCTTGACGAAGTCGGGACTTGGCCTCATATCCACGTTCCGTAAAGTCGAAACCTGGAACTTCCCATCAAATTGAGCAGCGAGTTGCACCCATTCAGAATTTGGATCGAGCTTTGGATCTCTGAGAAAGGCACCTACCCCTTTGTCCACAAATCCGAGCCCGGCAGGGTTGCTAATGAATCCGTACTTGTCCGGCTTGTTCTCGTTGTAGTACGGGATCGCCAGGTTCCGCGGAACGCCAATGTTTGCCGAAGTGAAGTCGGTGAACAACGGCACCTTGCTCCCGACGCCAGCGGGCGTAATGCTGCTGCGCACCGTGTTGCCGGCAAGACTCTCGGTACCATCCAGGTGACAGGTGTTGCACATGGCTTTGCCGTGAAACAGATCCCATCCAGCCTGTTCGTCAGAGCTCAGAACTTTCTGATCCGGGTGCGCAATCGCATAGTCAAACTTCGATGAGAACGGGCTAATGTCAGGCGAGGCTTCATAGATGGCAATTGCCAGCGCAAATTGATCGTATGTTGCGTCTGAGCGTCCCCGGTCCATCCGACTCAGATGAACAGGCAGCGGGTCACTCGTTTTGGCCGGCCCGGGCGTGGAACACACTCTGTCAACATCGGAGGGCCAGGTGATTGCAAATGACTGCGCCCCCCAAACCGCTTCGAAGAACGATCTGTATGGGCTCACTGACAGCCGGTGCACAACGCAAGCAGTGTCCGGGAAACCCATCTCGTTAGGATCAATTGGCGGGTCTTGCGCTTGCTCCGCGGCGGGACTCTGCAGCTTGTATCCAGTAGCTCGCATATCCCAAAAGTTCCCACCATAGAAATCTCCCTGCGTCTTGTTGTATTCAAGGGCAGGATAATACGGCGCATAAGTGTAACTCTGCGGTTTCCGATGGCCATATCGCGACTGTGCCTGGTCGGCGGATACATTTCGAACGGATCCCGGATAGGCAACAGTGCTTGCATTGAGCATCGAGATTGGCCCCGTAAAATCGACGTCTGGCATATGACAAAATGTGCAGGCCGTGTTTCGGTTGACCGAGAGCTGCTTGTCGAAAAGTTCGAGCTTACCGAGCGTTTGAACTCGCTTCATGCGGTGCGCTGTGTCAGCTGGTATGGAGGGCAGTTGGGCCATCGTGTCGGCAAAAATCTTGTCAATTTCCGCCTCGACTCTTTTTATCTCCTGTTCCAGAGTCAGCGTCGCAGGACCTTGAGAGGCGCCATCTTGTACGCCATGATGGGAGGCAGTTATGAACAGCCCGAGCACAAACGTACAAGCTCCTACGAACGCAACGCGAATCATTTAAGCCTCATCATTCATTTCCTAGTAACGTCTGTAGTAACGACGATAACGACGGTCACGGTTGTTGCGATGCCTCTGGATTAAATAGCCAGTTCCAGCACCCGCGCCCGCGCCAATCAATGCACCGCGCCCACCACCGATCAGTGCGCCTCCAAGCAATCCCACGCCAGCTCCGATCAGTGCCCCCTTGGCTCTGCTGTGGTGCGTACCCCGGTAGTAGCCTCTTGAACGCCATTGCGCGTTTACGTTGGAAGCCCCAAACGTTCCCATTAAGAGAACCACCGCCAGCAATGCAGCCAGTGCCTGTTTATTTCGAAAAGTCATTTCCACTCTCCCCCTTCAACTTGAATCAGCAGGAACATTTCCATCTCAGACCTGCAAACTGCACTCGCTGTGCCGTGGGCCCCAGAAACTGCGAGAGCAGGGAAACTGTGACTGACTAAGACGATTTAGATGAAGGAATTGGTGTGCGAGGATGTTTGTAGACTTTTCGGCCCGCGGATCATGACCGCCCATTGCCAGACGGTGATATTTGGACACTCGTTCTGCTGTGGTGGGAATTTTAATTTTTTGCGCAAATGCTCGCAGTTGTGCCATTTCTTTGAGTTTACGGGTAAAGTGTGGCAACCCGTTTGCCAATTAGGATGTCTCTGGAGAGGAAGACCAAACCGATGTATGAAATGGTTATTGTCGGAGCTGGACCAGCCGGAATCAGCATGGCGGCTGAGGCTCGCAACGTAGGCATACCATCTGAGCAGATTGTGGTTCTGGAGAAAGGAGAGACTCATTCCTGGGCGATTCGCAAGTTCTATCCCGCGAAGAAGGTTGTCTTGGCTAACTATAAGGGCATCGAAGCAGTCTGTACCGGAGTCCTGTGTATTTCGGATATGTCGAAAGACGAAACGCTCACGTATATCGACAAGGCAATCGAGCAGTATCAACTGGGTGTTCATTACAATGAGGCCGTTAATACTATTCGACCGCTGCCAGAAGGAGGATTCGCTATTGAAACATCGAAGGGTCGCTACGAAGCCCGCCGATGCGTTATAGCCATCGGCATACTCGACAAACCCAATAAGCCTGCCTACCGGATCCCTGTCTCCTTAAATGAACGCGTTCACTATGATCTGACATCGAGCGCGTTAGAGAACCAGGATTGCCTGGTGGTTGGTGGCGGGGATACAGCCAGCGAGTACTGTCAATATCTTGTTGAGCGTGGTAACCGGGTGACACTCTCGTACAGGCAGACTGAGTTCTCACGACTGAACCGCATCAATTACGAGAGTCTGATGGCTCTGGAGCAGCGTGGGCAAATCACCATTCTCCGAGGAAGCAACATCAAACAGCTGGAAGAGGAGCGAGGCCCCCACCCGGGCAGCCCGCGTGGGGAGCAGGACACAGACAAACGTGCCCTTGTCTTGTTTGAGGAGACAAGGTTTTCACCGCAGAGTTTCGATCACATTGTTTATGCTCTGGGCGGAACTACACCGACGAATTTTCTCAAATCGGCCGGCATCGCCTTTGACGGCAGTGTTCCTGTCATCAAGGAAGGGTACGAAACTAGTGTGCCCGGGTTATACCTCATCGGAGATTTGAGTGCCGGGAAGAAAGGTGGCTCGATCAATTTGGCGTTTAACATGGCGGAGGAAGCGATGCGCAATATTTGCAAACAAGCGCATGACGTACACACTTGAGTCTTCATTCATCAGCACGCCGACGCACAATCCATCGCATTCCCAGAGTTAACACAGCCAGTCAGACGGGAAGGATAATTTTTGTTAGATAGAACTGGAGACGACGATATATCAAACTTCAGGCTACGCTGGTGGCCCAAACCGCCTGCGATTGCAAGCTACGGGGTTGCTGTTCTGTCGGTTACTGCGGCGCTAATCCTCGGACGGTTGCTCGACATCCATCTGGTAGGCGCACCCGTATCACTGTTTCTTTGCGCCATCATGTTGAGCGCGTTGTTTGGTGGGGTTAGAGCGGGTTTGCTCGCAGTGGCGCTTTCCCTGCTGGCTTTCGATTATTACTTTGTGACTCCGCTTTATTCGTTGGTTGTGGAGATCAAGGAGTTGCCACGCTTTTTAATTTTTGCGCTGTCAGCACTTTTTGTTGGGTTGTTAGGCGCCGGCCAACGGCGCGCCACAGAATCAGTCAGGGACGCGCGCGACGACTTGAGTAGGACAGTTCAGGAGTTAAAGAGAACTAATGAGGCGCTGCAAACCGAGAACACCGATCGTAAGCGGGCCGAGATGTTGCTGGCTGGAGAAAAAAGACTTCTCGAGATGATAGCCAGAGGCGAGCCTCTCGCTCTCATTCTTGATGCCCTCTGCCGGCTCGTCGAAGAGTTGGCCAGTGGTTGTCTCTCTTCGATTCTCTTATTGGATCCGAACACCAACCGCCTTCGGCACGGCTCGGCACCCAGCCTGCCATCAAAATACGCCGAAGCAATCGATGGCCTTGTGATCGGTCCGTCCGTGGGATCGTGCGGGACGGCCGCTTACCGCGCAGAGCCGGTAATCGTCACCGATATCGCTACGGATTCGCTGTGGGCCGATTACCGCGAGCTGGCGCTGGGCCATGGGCTAAGAGCGTGCTGGTCCACCCCGATAATGTCTTCAGAGCGCAAAGTGTTGGGAACCTTCGCAATCTACTATCGCGAACCGCGCAGCCCCACTCAGCAAGAGTATGGCCTTATAGCGCGGATTACACATCTCGCGAGTATCGCCGTCGAGCGCAAGAGAGGCGAAGAGGCCCTGCATCAGGCACAGACGGATCTGGCGCACGTCAGCCGGGTGACGATGATGGGTGAACTGACCGCGTCCCTGGCGCATGAAGTAAATCAACCTATAACCGCAGCCGTAACTAACGCCAATGCTAGCGTGCGTTGGCTCGCCGGCGACCCCCCAAATATCCAGGAGGCGCGCGCCGCTGCGACTAGAAGTGCGAAAGATGGCAGGCGTGCGGCCGAAATCATTAGTCGCATCCGGCAGCTCTTCGAGAAGGGGACGGCGGAACAGGAGCCGGTTGATATAAACGAAGTGATTCGAGAGATAATCATCCTTCTCCGGAGCGAGACAACACGATATTCAATCTCAGTGCGGACAGAGCTGGCGACAGGGCTTCCCTCGCTCACGGGTGACCGCGTGCAGTTGCAGCAAGTGTTCATGAACCTGGTGCTAAATAGCATCGATGCGATGAAGGATGTGAAGGATAAGCGCGAGCTGTTCATCACCTCCCAGCGATGGGAAAACGATCAGGTTCTGATGTCTGTCCGCGATACCGGCAGCGGGCTGCCATCGCAGCACAAAGACCAGATCTTCGAGGCGTTCTTTACTACGAAGCTTCATGGCACCGGTATGGGTCTATCCATCAGTCGATCCATCGTTGAATCGCATGGGGGGCGCTTGTGGGCTGACGGTAACTCTGTGCGTGGCGCGACCTTTTTCATCGCCCTGCCAACCAGAGCCGAGGCACATTAATGACGTCCCCAGACCTCGAAACAAACACCAGGAGCGATTCGTGTTCCTGGTGTGATTTTCAGATCGTCTCCTAAGCGGCAGCCTCGGACTTTATCCAAACGTTCGCGCGCGCGAACCTGTCGATCCCGTTAATCTCGTTTAGGCTCAACCGATAGTCTGCTGCGCCCACAATCCCGTCGACCTGGTCAGGATTTCTTCCACCAACTATCGCCCCGGTCACTGCAGCCAGTCGCAGGGTCCACGCAATTGCTGTCTCTCCGGCTGAGAGGCCGTGGGACCTGCCGATATTTTTCAACAACTCGGCGAGCCAAAGGTTTCGGTAAAGACGTGGTTCCTGAAACTCCGGATTATGCTTGCGCCAATCGTCCTCAGGAAAATTATCGATCCGTTCGCGCGTCATTCGTCCGCTGAGAAGCCCTGACATCATCGGCGAGTAGACGATCACGCCTATGCCGTTAGTTTGGCAGTAAGGCAGGATCTCATCTTCTACCTGCGGATGGATGAGCGAGTAGGGCGGTTGCAGTGAATCAACGCGGTCGATCTTCATCGCGCGCTGCAACTGTTTGACATCGAAGTTTGAAACTCCAATGTAACGAACCTTGCCCTCGCGCTTAAGAGCAGAAAGCGTACTCCAGCCTTCTTCGATGTCGGTGTCCGGATCGGGCCAGTGAATCTGGTAAAGATCAATTGTCTCAACTTGCAGCCGGCGCAGGCTGTCCTCGACCTCACGCCGTATTGATGCTCGCTTCAGGCTGTGACTAATGTTGCCTTGCTCATCCCAAACCATCGAACACTTGGTAAAAATATATGGACGTTCGCTGCGTCCTTTAAGAGCCTGGGCCACAACTTCTTCAGAATGGCCCAGCCCGTATACCGCTGCGGTATCAATCCAGTTGATGCCTAGATCAAGTGCGCGATTAATAGCCGCAATTGATTCGCGATCATCCTGATGGCCCCACCCGAATTGCCAGCCGCCGCCACCTACTGCCCAGCTTCCAAAACCCAGTGGGGTGATGAATAGGTCCGTCTTTCCCAGTTGTCGTGTTTGCATATTCTTAATCCTCACCTAAAGTTAACGACCGGCCCTGCCCTCGGCATGACCAGCCTCGCTCTTACCACCTGGCCACCTTGTACAGAAACCATGGCATCCGCTGTTCCGCAACTTCCGACACCTCGGGACTGTTGACCCCAGGCAGGTTAAGTAAGACTTACCGCAGAGGAAGAACAGCTTCATTCCAAAAGAAACGTCGTTCGGTGTGCGACCATTAGTGGCCAATTGTTGAAATGTGACCACCAGGCTCACATTTTGACTCCTTAAATCAGAGTCGTAGAATGAGGCCACACGGCGATTGTCCCGGGGTCACTGGTGAACTGACAGCGTCCCTGGCGCATGAGGCAAATCAACCTATAACGGTAACTTTCCGCGTGGCGCGACCTTTTACGTCGCCCTGCCAACCAGAGTCGAGGCACATTAATGATGTCCTCAGACAGCCCGATGGTGTTTGTAATTGATGATGATGCCGCGGTGCGTGAATCCATCCAGGGTCTACTGAAGTCGGTGGGCTTGCGTTCAGATGCCTTCGGAACAACGCAAGAATTCTTAAGCAGGGAGCGAGCGGATGGGCCAACTTGCCTGGTGCTGGATATCAGACTTCCGGGCTCAAGCGGTCTGGACTTTCAACGCCAGTTGGCTGACGCGGGTGTCCAGATCCCTATTATTTTCATAACCGGTCATGGAGACATTCCAATGACTGTCAGGGCAATGAAATCCGGCGCGATAGAGTTTCTGACAAAACCTTTCCGCGACCAGGATTTACTAGATGCTATCTATCAGGCGTTGGATCACGATCGGGTGACGCAACAGCATGAGAGTGATCTTGCCGAGTTGAGAAAGCGGGACGAATCGTTGACCCCACGCGAGCGCGAGGTAATGCGCCTGGTCGTATCGGGCATGCTCAATAAGCAAATAGCCTTTGAGTTAGGGACCAGCGAAATCACCGTGAAGGTCCATCGCGGCCATGTGATGCATAAGATGCAGGCTGATTCGCTGGCAGAATTGGTAAGGATGGCAGCGCGGTTGAAAATAACGTCAAATAGTAAATAGCAATTCCGGTAGTGTTGTAGCTAATCAGTGCAGACGTCCGTAATCAGCTTTGCACAAGAAGTCCTGACTACCGCCACGTGGAGCGCGATCAGTACAGTACCGCGAGCGAAGCGACCGGATGTTGCGCTTCAACTAACCAATTGACTGGCTGCCAATTATGAGAATGAACTCGAGTGTAACATCCGGTCGCTTCGCTCGCGGTACTGTACAGATCATCGCATCCTTTTTGTGCAAGGTTTCCGTAATCGACTCTCATTTCCTACCTAACAATTGCGATTGCCGCTTCCATCAGGGCTTAGCGAACCCATACCAACGTATAATTGCGCCCTTCACTCCCGCCGCGCTAAGCTCGCCGCTATGGTCATTGATGGAAATAACAGAGTAGTCGCGATTGTCGATGATGACGAGGCAGTGCGCATCGCATTGGAGGGGTTGCTGAAATCTGCTGGATTGACTGCACGGGCATTTGAGTCCGCGGAAACATTCATAAAATCCGGACAACAGGTGCAGGTGTCCTGCCTTATCGCCGATATTCGGATGCCGGGGATGTCCGGCCTCGAGTTGCAGGCGAAATTAAACGCTGAACATTGCAGGATTCCAATAATCTTCATTACCGGACATGGTGATGCACAGATGCGTGTGCAGGCCTTAAGAGCAGGAGCGGTCGAGTTCCTGGCCAAGCCATTCAATGACGAAGCCCTGGTCGAAAGCGTTCGAGCAGCTCTGGAAAATTGAGCAGGTAATTTAAGAGGACCCGGATTCCCGGGGAGGTCTTTTGTGGAAGTTGTTTCAAGATCAAATTTCAATGATTTAGAACGTGATCAGCATAGGTTTGAGCAGGTCATAGGTGAGAGTGCCTCGCTCGAAGCAGTGTTCGAGCAAGTCGAATGCGTTGCGCCCACGGATTCCACAGTCCTGATTCAAGGAGAAACGGGCACCGGTAAAGAGCTAATCGCGCGCTCCATTCACAACGTTAGCGCGCGTTGCGGGCGTTCCTTCATAAAGCTGAATTGCGCGGCAATTCCACTCGATTTACTGGAGAGCGAGCTCTTCGGTCATGAAAAGGGCGCTTTTACGGGGGCTATCGCACAAAGAATTGGTCGTTTCGAAATGGCCGATAAGGGCACGCTCTTCCTGGATGAAGTCGGCGATATTCCGCCAGTACTTCAGCCCAAGTTGTTGCGAGTCTTGCAGGAACAGGAGTTCGAGCGACTTGGCAGTACACATACCCGACGCATGGACGTCCGACTAGTCGCTGCAACCAACCGTGATCTGACGGACATGATGAATCAGGGAGAGTTTCGTAGCGACCTTTACTACAGATTGAACGTATTTCCGATTCGGATTCCACCCTTACGTGAACGTCGGGAAGACATTCCGTTGCTGGTGGAATACTTTCTGGAAAAGTTCGCGCGCCGCATGGGTAAGCGGATCGAAACTGTTCCGTCCAGGACTATGGACAAACTAGTGAGTTGGCCCTGGCCGGGAAACGTGCGTGAGTTGCAAAACATGATCGAGCGCGGAGTAATTTTGTCACGGGGATTCGTCTTAGAAATTCCGTTGACGGAACTCGACCAATCCGTGGCTCCCGCGCTTCAGGAGAATAACGGAGCGTCGACGCTCGAGGCGTTTGAGCGAGAACACATTCTACACGCATTGCGCGAAACCGGGTGGGTGGTAGCAGGCGCAGCTGCGCGGCTCGGATTGAATCGGAGTACCCTCAATGCCCGCATGCGGAAGTTGCAAATAAGACGGCCCAAACCGGGATCCTATTCGCAAGAGAGTATGATTATGTAATCTGCGGATGCTTCTGAGCTTCGGAACTAAATCTGTGAAGTCAGCATCCACAGATTACGCTGATTTCGCAGATTAGGGAAAGCGGCAGGATCAACCTTTAGGTTCGTGTCATTTCGTGGAGCGATTTGTTTACTCACAAAAAACCTGCTCAAGAGAGTTGTCGGTTTGCTCCGCAGAGCAGCAGAGCCGCAATCAAAACCCAAGACATGATCGACGAAATCACACGAAGCAAGTAGAGGCTCCTGTCGACTGCCCCTGCTTCGTCCTTTCTTATCTGCGTAATCTGCTTATCTGCGTAATCGGTGGATGCTTCTTTTGGGCAGACAGGTACGCAACTAGCTCCGAGCCTCCTTGCTGCGCTTCGACCATTGCCAAAGACCACCCGTAATCTCAACGGGCAAACGATAGCCCAATTGGCGGGCGAGCATGACAATCTGCCCGCGATGATGACCTTCATGCGCGACGAAATAGGTTAGGACGTGCCCCACGTCGAGGGGAAGATTACGCCAGATGTACGACGAGGAGACGGGGATCGTGCCGCCTCGGTCAAAACCGAGTGTCAGCAAACTGATGATGCCGCGGCTACTGTGACCTAGTGCGGGAATCAGCTCCTTCGGCCCAACCTTGTGTCGATTGACGGCGCGTGGCACCGCGATTCCGTGTTCCTTTCCCAGCGTCTTGATCCACATACACCGCGCATTGTGGATGTGGCCGGCGATCATGCGAACGGTTCGACGTGGAGCCCCCGGCACTGTGGCTCCCCATAGCTCGTCGGGTAAGTGCTCGACGAGGAAGACGGTAACGCGGTTGTTGGTTCTCCACGCGTTAAGCAGGGTATCTCGCTGGTCAAGTGCAGACAACATCACAACGCTTCAAAGCATTTAGCTAGGGTACGTCCCGCCCTTCACCGTGGTCCAATACCCAAAAGTGCGAATTGCTGTCGCTTTTATCACCTAAGGCCTCTCGTAGGTCAAGCACCGGCTCAAACTCGCCGTCATCGCCGAGCGCGAATGTACCAAAGTGGATTGCCATGCTCACGCGTGCTTGTAATATATGGATGTTGAGACCTTCCGTTTGAATCAGCACGGTAGCATGATTGACA
>DASQPD010000164.1:0-55401 GCA_035644135.1 Pyrinomonadaceae bacterium | reverse complement strand
ATTAGACAACAACTCCGAATTAGTGGTGAAGCACGAAAAATAGCTCCGAGCACTGACTCTACCGAATACGTACGGCTCGAACTCGCTGCTGAACCTAGAGAAGCATCGGAGTTTTGCAAGAGGCTCTAGAAATTAGAATTTCGTCTAGTGTCTACAAATTCATTCGAATGGGTCAGGAATACGTTAGACGAAATTCTAAATTCTAAATTTCTTCCACCCGTTATAAATGAACTCCCAAGTATCGTTAAACGAAATTCTAAATTCCAAATTCTAAATTCTAAATTCCTTCCAATGTAGTATACTGCGCTGCGTTAACTCACATGCGCATTTTAGGAATCGATCCGGGAAGTGAAACGACAGGTTGGGGCGTCATCGAAGGGGATGGCCGGCGCTATCGTCTCGTCGATTTTGGCTCGATCAAGGCCTCGGCGTCGTTAAAGTTTCCCACGCGCCTTCTGAAAATCTGCAAGGGGCTGGAAGATGTGATTGCCCGGCACACCCCTACCGACTGCGCGATCGAAGACGGGTTCCTGGCCACTAACGTCAAGGTTACGATGAAGCTGGGCCAGGTTCGCGGCGTTGCAATGCTGTGCGCGGAACGGGCCGCGCTGGAGATTCATGAATACTCACCACGTCTGGTAAAGCAAACAGTCGTGGGTTACGGCAACGCCGAAAAGCATCAAGTTCAGGAGATGGTGCGGGTGCTGCTTTCGTTAAAGCGCGCGCCGCAACCGCACGACGCCGCCGATGCATTGGCTGTGGCCATCTGTCATTTTCATCATGCCGGTTTAAGTGAACGCATTCGCGCTGTGCAGGCAGGTGCCAGACTCACCCCCGTGGTTGCCAATGCGGCGCTGACCCGTCGACGCGCCATTCGTTAGGATTTTTCGCGGGCCCAGCGCTTGAATCTGAGGGATAAAAAGGCTGCAAGCTGCAAGACGATCAGCACGACTGATGCACCAAATTCCATTCCAACGCTGTGTATGTAAATCAATCCTGGCTTGATGACACGACCGCTCTCACACCTTACTTACAAATCCCTGAGAAGTTACTGAGGACATCCCCCGAGAATCCAAGGTACTTTCAGGCGCTAATCCTCAGCAAGATTCTTTGCTGTTGACATAACTAGAACAGCGGGTATAGGGTGCGCGGTGAAGGCTTGTTTTTAGCTTGGTGCTTCAGTTCGGGGTAATCCGCACGCAACTGTCCTTCCCAAAGGGGTCAGGAGCCGAACTCACAACGTCCTCAAAGTCCTCAAAGGGGAGAAACCGATGTCGTTTGTCCATGTAAGCCACGTGTCTCTAAGGCTAATGACGGTAATCATACTTCTGCCCGCAATAGGACTTTCACAAGCCCAAGAACGAACGATTGATAAAATATCCTGGGGTACGGAACCGGTAAAAATACTCAAGGTAACAACTCGAGGTAAAGTTGTCGAGTTAGGGAAGAAGTTCCTAGTAGAAGATGACGACTGGCTCAAAGGGCTAACAGTGACTGTGCAGAATGACTCCAACAAATCGATCTCACGCATAGAAATTGACTTAGCCTTCCCTCGACCTAAGGGAACTTCTGATCAAATATCTACACTGGTAGTGTCTATGGTTTACGGCCAGGAACCCTCGGATGATTCAAGTAACGACTTTCAGAAGCAAGTCTCACCTGGCGAGATTGTCGACGTTAAGCTGCTTGAAGCAAACTTACCTTCTATTAGGCAGGCGCTGCAGAACCTAGGCTACGAGAACAACAACATCCCGCGCGTGCAAATCAGTGTGGATTCGGTCACTTTTACGGATGGATCGACGTGGGCGGGGAACGAAATTCTGTATCCCGATCCTTCTAACCCCAACCGAAAGATCAATCCCAGACTGCAGAAGAGCTCGGAACTCCCAGGCAATTCATCTGTGTTGCTTTTCAGAAGGCGAGCTTTGACGGCATCAGCCCGACTGCGATTTTCAACACCAGGAAAACTCTTTTATACAGGCCATGGCTGCTTCAAGACCCCCAGCTTCCTTGCCAAACTGTCTTCGTCACCACAGAAACCCATGGTTGTGAAACCAACGGCGCCGGTTGTGCTTACAAGCAAAACGTTTTTGATGACAGTATCGGGCTACTTGGACTCCGTAACGCACGAAAAACGCTATCGAGTGTGCTGTGTCAGAAAGGCGACGGCACGGTTTGCTCACCCAACCCCATCAGCAACTTTAAGCGCCAACCTTGTGGTGCGCAGATTGCTAGCCAGATCTCATGCGAAGGCGCGGGGCTCTACTGGAACTTTGAGTCTGCCACCTGTCACGACTATTGTGATCCGGGTTCCTGTCCTTACCCGCGAGAATGGAGCTTTGACGTTTGCCGATGCATAATCGACGCCTCTCCCATACTGGTTGACGTTCTAGGTAATGGCTTCGATCTAACCAATGAGGCCGGCGGTGTGAACTTTAATCTAAACGTCTCGGGCCCCGCCGAACATCTGTCCTGGACAGCAGCAAGCTCGGACGATGCCTGGCTTGCCCTCGACCGCAACGGTAACGGCACGATTGATGATGGCCGAGAATTATTTGGAAGTTTCACACGCCAACCTGAACCGGCGGCAGGCATCGATAGAAATGGTTTTCTTGCCCTTGCTGAGTATGATAAGGCAGCGAACGGAGGCAACGGCGATGGTGTGATAGATCCGAGAGATGCAATCTTCTCATCGCTGCGCTTATGGCAGGACATAGATCACAACGGCATCTCAGAAGCTAGTGAGCTGCACACTTTGCCAGAGCTTGGTCTAAAATCCATTGACCTGGGCTATAAGCTGTCGAAGCGAACGGACCAGTACGGAAACCTGTTCATGTTTAGGGCTAAGGTCAAAGATACAAATGACGCTCAACCCGGGCGCTGGGCGTGGGATGTAGTTCTTGTAAGCAATCGATAGAAAATCGTACTGGAGCTTTTAGGCCTATGATGAAGACAATTGGTATTATTACCGCCTTGCTCGCGTTGTCCAATTCCGTAACCATCGCTCACCCAATCCCTTGTTCATCACTTTCTGTGAAACAGGGGATTGGAAAGATAAAGGGCTTGATCCTCGATGCTAATGATGCAAGAGTCGCCAGGGCCGTTGTTAGAATAGAAAATGCGAAGTTCAAGCGAGAGGTGAAGTCTGGCGCGGAGGGCAACTTCGAAGTTGAATTGCCGGCTGGTTTATATCGGATCACTGTTAGAGCTGATGGTTTCCGGAAGTTTGAATACTCACCGTTCAACGTAAAACCTAATGCGAGCGAGATACTAAACATCCGCCTTGAGGTTCAGCCTCCAAAGATGCCTGTTAAAGTTCGATAGGAAACTTCCAAGGAACGCCGAAAACTCACAAAGCTGTCTCCTTTCCTTGCAAAGGAGGCAAGGCCATGAAAACGCTCAATCGCACAAGAACCCTCTTCGCAGTCCATGTTCTATTATTACTTTTCAACTGTTATGCAGAAGCACAGACGCGACAGCGTCGCCCGCCTCAGGGAGGTCGAATTGCTATTGTCGTCGACGAGAGGCTGTCGGCGCTTCGAGCGACACCCGACCTTTCCGGCAGGCTGCTCCAGAGAATCAGCCGCGGCAGGCTCGTGGCTATTCTGGCCCGGAGGTTAACCAGCGACGGCATTCTTTTTTATCGAGTCAGAGTAACCAGACGAACCCAGGGGTGGCTGCAAAAAGAAGCGCTCGTATCAGCGAGCGTGCCTGGCGACGACCGAACGTTGTTGAGTTTGGTTCAAACATCGCAGGAGTTTGATCGTCTGGCTCGCGCCAAAATATTTTTGGATACGTTTCCTCATTCACCGCTGCGGCCGCAAGTGCTGTTGTTATACGGCGAGACGGCCGAGATCTCCGCCGCCAGACTATCGCGCGAGGCGGCGCGCAGACTTGATCTCCCTCAAGCATCAGCCGGCGCTCCGGAGTCCAGTTATTTCCTCAACTACAGCGGGCTTGATCGCTATAACCGTCAGGGAGTTAGATTTGTCTTTGATCGCCGCGCGCGGCAGTTTCACTATGATGGCCGGGCCTGGCGCGAAATCATCGCACGCTATCCACGGAGTGCGGAGGCGATCGAGGCAAGAAAACAGCTCGACTCTTTAACGGCAGTTAGTAGTCGTTGGTAGTGGGTCAGTTTTCGCTGCGAGTGTCCGATAAACTTTAGTTTGTCGCAGCGTTACGACAAGCTAAAGCTTATCGGACATCAAACTGACTCACTACCGCAGTCGTTGAAACCGACCAGAACGTGATCCACGAAATCACACGAAGCAGGGCAAGGCGGCTTGTGCAGCTCAGACGTCTCTCATAAACTCAGCCAACAAACCAGGAACGGTTGAAGGAGAAAACTTTCCCATGACACGAACAGTTGCTGTGAATTCTTCTCTCGTTCTGTTTCTGGCATTCGCACTCATGGCAGGAGGTTGCGTGCGCTACTCGCGTTCTGACAAAACAACATCTGCGAGCTCCTCCGCCACCGATTGGAGTTCCTACGTCGATGAATTCATCGACGCATATTTCACCGCTCATCCGGACTTTGCCGTACGCGCCGGCCGTCACGAGTTCGATGGCAAATTGCCTGACTGGAGCACCAGCGGAATAGCTAACGAGATCAAGCGTTTGCACGCGGAGAAAGACCGGGTCGCCAAATTCCGAAATTCTTCGTTGAAAGAGAACGAACGCTTCGAACGGGATTATCTCGATGCAGTAATTGACAGCGATTTGTTCTGGCTGGAGTCGGCTGAATGGCCTTTTCGCTGTCCGCAGTTCTACGCCGATGCTATTGACCCGGATGTTTATGTGTCGCGACCTTATGCGCCCCTGGACCAGCGTCTTGCCGCCTTCACGAATTACGCCAAATCCGTACCCGCGGCGTTGATGCAGATCCGCGCGAATTTACGCACTCCGCTGCCCGCTCCATTTGTGAATATCGGCCTCACGACATTCGGGGGATTGGCTTCTTTTTACGAGAAAGAGGTGCCGGCAGTTTTTGCCTCGGTAAAGGACGAGCAACGACAAAAAGAGTTTCAGGAAGCGAATGCGACAGCCCTCAAGGCGATGAAGGATTTTGCGAGCTGGCTCGAATCTCAAAAGGCGAGCGCAACTAATGATTTCGCGATCGGCGCAGAGAAATTTAGCGAGATGTTAAGGCGCACTGAGCGCGTCGAGATCAGACTTGATGAATTGGAGAATGTGGGACGTCGCGATCTCGAACAAAACCTCGCGGCGCTGAAGGAAGCTTGCTCCGCTTTCGCCCCGGGAAAATCTATAACCGAATGCGTTGCGAAGGCACAGTCCCACAAGCCATCTGGCGGGGCGGTCGAGGGCGCCCGAAAGCAGCTTAGCGACCTCAAAGCCTTCATTGAAGAGAAAAAGATAGTCACGATTCCGGGGCCCGAAGAGGCCCAGGTAGGTGAAGCTCCTGCATACCGGCGCTGGAACTTTGCCTACATCAACATTCCTGGGCCATACGAGAAGAGCCTGCCTTCAGTCTATTACCTGGCCCCGCCGGATCCTTCCTGGTCGCAGCAGGAGAAGGAAGGATATGTTCCGGGACGGGGAAGTCTGCTCTTCACTTCAGTTCATGAAGTGTGGCCCGGCCACTTTCTTCAATATCTGCATGCTAAACGCTCCCCATCGAAGGTTGGTCGTTTGTTTGTAGGTTATGCATTTTCTGAAGGATGGGCCCATTACACGGAAGAGATGATGTGGGACGCCGGACTGGGAAACAATGATCCAGAAATGCACATCGGACAGTTGCTCGAAGCTTTGTTGCGAAATGTGCGTTTCGTTTCGGCCATTGGCATGCACACGGGAAAGATGACTGTGGAAGAATCGGAAAAGATGTTTCGCGAGCAAGGCTATCAGGATGCGGCCAATGCTCGCCAACAGGCGGCCCGGGGGACGTTTGATCCGGCATATCTCAACTACACGATGGGCAAGTTGATGATTAGGAAGTTACGCGAAGATTGGACCAGCACCCGGGGCGGAAAGCAGGCATGGCTGACGTTTCATGATGAATTTCTAAAGTATGGCGGACCGCCAATCCCGCTAGTTAGAAAGGCAATGCTTGGCAGTGGGACTGGATCGCTGTTTTAGGCTTCAACTTCCGGCTTAAGCGGGTTATTCTTTGCCGCGATTTCTCCAATTGGCATAATGTACCAGCTCTACACTTTCGGTTTTGAGGTAACCTCGATCCACGAAATGACACGAATTACTGTTCGCGTTCATTTCGTGTGATTTCGTGGATGATACTTGGTGACGACTTGAGCCGCCCTGTCTCTTCATAATGAATTTGCCGGCAGAGCGGCGGAGGCACTTTAGATGCATCGATCGAGAACCGCAGTTGAGCGGAGTGGTTTCGGAGCCACGATGCGGCGCGATCTGTGGTGGCTCGAATTGCTCCCTATCATTCTGGTGCTCGGAGGGTTCGGCGTTTATGCGACCTGGCGAGCTTTTGAAGGCGCCTACTATGAATGGGGTCCTTATTTATCGCCCTTTTATTCACCACTGATCAAGCCTCGTTGGTGGCCGTTTTCGCCGGCGATTCTCATTCTGGGCGGCCCGCTAGGTTTTCGAGCTACATGCTACTACTATCGAAAAGCTTACTACCGCGCCTTCTTTCTTGATCCTCCAGCCTGTGCCGTCAGTGAAGCGCGGCCGAAACATTATCGCGGCGAAGCTGCCTTTCCGCTGATTCTGCAAAATCTTCACCGTTACTTCCTTTTTATCGCGCTAATCTTTCTAATCATTCTTTGGTACGACGCCGTTCGGGCATTCTGGTTTGAAGGGCATTTTGGAATCGGCATCGGCTCGTTCGTCTTGCTTGCCAATATCATTCTGCTTTCGCTTTACACGTTCTCCTGTCATTCGCTAAGGCATATTGTGGGAGGCAAAATTGATTGCTTTTCCTGCGTTGCCTTTGGCGGCCCACGTCATGCGACCTGGCGGGGCGCCAGCTTTCTCATCGAGCACCACATGCTCTTTGCGTGGCTCAGCCTCGTCTCGGTTGGACTTGCTGATCTGTACATCAGGTTAGTGGCCTCGGGGGCGATTTCGGATCTGAGGCTTTTGTGACGGAGAGATACGAAACTCACGAACATGATGTCTTGATCATCGGCGCTGGCGGCGCCGGGCTTTGTGCGGCAATCCAAGCCCTCTCGCAAGGGGCAACTGTGGCCGTGGTCTGCAAATCCCTGCTCGGCAAAGCTCACACCGTTATGGCGGAGGGTGGCATTGCTGCAGCCATGGCGAACGTTGACGCAGCAGATGATTGGCGCACCCATTTTCGCGATACCATGCGCGGAGGGAAGTTTCTAAACAACTGGCGCATGGCCCAAATACATGCTCAGGAATCGCCAGACCGTGTTCGCGAACTCGAACAGTGGGGCGCACTGTTCGATCGCACCAGCGACGGTGAAATTCTACAAAGAGCCTTTGGCGGGCACACGTTCAAACGCCTCTGCCATGTCGGCGATCGCACCGGGCTCGAGATGATCCGGACCTTGCAGGACCGCGGGGTTCACCTCGGCATCGACGTTTACATGGAATGCGCGATTACGCGTCTGCTCAAAGATGGAGAGCGAGTGGCTGGCGCATTCGGCTACTGGCGCGAGAACGGCCGCTTCATTGTCTTCAAAGCAAAGTCAGTTGTCATTGCCACCGGAGGAATTGGAAAAGCATGGCGCATCACCTCAAACTCATGGGAGTACACGGGCGATGGTATGGCGCTGGCCTGTGACGCGGGGGCTGAATTGATGGATATGGAATTTGTGCAATTCCACCCCACAGGAATGGTTTGGCCCCCGGGTGTGCAGGGAATCCTGGTGACCGAAGCAGTCAGGGGCGAAGGCGGCGTTCTGCGAAACAAAGATGGCGAGCGCTTTATGGAGCGCTACGATCCGCAGAAGATGGAGCTCTCGACTCGCGATGTTGTTGCCCGAGCTATCTACACTGAAGCCAAAGAGGGCCGCGGCACCGAGCATGGCGGCGCGTTCCTCGATATTTCGCATAAGCCGGCCGAGTACGTAAAGCGGAAACTACCCAGCATGTACCACCAGTTTCGCGAACTCGCGGATGTGGACATTACCAGGGAACCGATGGAGGTTGGGCCGACATGTCATTACATGATGGGTGGGATTCGCGTCGAGGCCGAGACGGCGCAAGCCACAATTCCCGGTTTATTTGCGGCGGGCGAAGCCGCGGCCGGATTGCACGGCGCGAATCGATTAGGAGGCAACTCTCTGTCGGATCTGCTCGTGTTTGGCCGGCGCGCGGGTCTGGCGGCGGCAGAACATGCCAGAGGCCCAGGCTCCGGGGCGATCGACGAGAAACAGGTCGAAGAAGCGGCGAAGGAAATGCTCGCCCCGTTCGTCCGCCTGGAAGGCGACAACCCATACGATATTCATCGTGACCTCCAGCAGGTAATGCAGGATTACGTCGGCATCTTTCGAAACGAAGCAGATTTAAAACGCGGCCTGGTGGAGATCGAGCAGTTGAAGGAGCGCGCGCAACAGGTGCGCGTCGAAGGATCGCGGCTTTTTAATCCCGGATGGCATCTCGCCCGCGACTTGAAGTCGATGCTGATGGTTTCCGAAGCCGTCGCTCTAAGCGCGCTTGAGCGCAAAGAGAGTCGCGGCGCGCACAGCCGAATTGATTATCCGAACTATGACGAGGCCTGGGGCAAGCAGAACAATATCGTGGTTCGAGAAGGGGATTCCCTGCGCCTCAGGCAAAGAGTAACTCCGGAAATGCCGGATGAGTTGAAGCAGATTATGGAAGAAAGTAACGGATGAGTAATGATGGGGGGTTCTTTTTCCATTCTTTCGGACTTTCGTGTGATTTTTCTCTGTTCAAGGTGATCCCGTAGTTTTGTGTCATCTCGTGGTTTCGTGTGATTTCGTGGATCATGTTTTGGGGTTTGCCGGCCAAATCGATCCACGAAATCACACGAAAGTGCGAAGAATTGAAAATGAGAAATGGCAAATGGAAAATGGAAAATCGAACATCCAGCCGCTGACCAAGCCGTCCACTAAACTTAATCATGCCTGAAGCAACTTTCAAGATTTTTCGCGGCGATCGTGATCGCGGCGAACTCGTAGAATACAAAGTGCCAATCGCGCCGGGCATGGTTGTTCTCGACGCTCTGCACTACATTCAAGCGCATCAGGCTCCGGATCTGGCTGTCCGCTGGAACTGCAAGGCAGGAAAGTGCGGCTCATGCTCGGCCGAGGTCAATGGGCATCCACGCCTGACTTGCAAAACACGCCTCGACGCGTTACCCCTCGATGCGCCGATAACCGTCGAACCGATGCATACATTTCCTGTGATCAAGGACCTGGTTACGGATGTCTCCTGGAACTACCGTGTCAACAAACGTATTCCACCATTCACTCCCAAGGCCAACGTTGAATGGAAGATGTACCAGCGCGACCTCGATCGGGTGCAGGAGTTTCGCAAGTGCATTGAGTGTTTTCTTTGCCAGAACGTCTGTCATGTGTTGCGGGATCACGACAAGAAAGAACAGTTTGGCGGGCCACGATTCTTCGTTCGCATCGCGGGGCTGGAAATGCACCCTATGGATGGATTGTCTCGAGCTCAATTGCTCAAGGATGAACTTGGTATTGGTCTATGTAATATCACCAAGTGCTGCACAGAAGTCTGTCCTGAGGATATTCACATCACGGACAACGCGATCATACCGCTTAAAGAGCGAGTTATCGACGAGTTTTACGATCCGATTCGCTGGTTTTTGCGAAAACTCAAACGACGGCGTGTCGTGTGATTTGGTGGATCATCGTTTCGTGTGATTTGGTGGACCAACTTTGAGCGCATCATCCCCGAAATCACACGAAAGAAAGACGAAAGGAACACGAAGAAACTCCAACACCCATACCCTGCGATAAGGAAGATGTAAAAATGCAATTGAACCTTAAGCCCATTTCAAAGGCCGGCATTTCTGAAGCAATCTCCAAAGTCGAGGTTTACAGATATCTCAACGAGCCGGGCGAGGCTGAGTCGATTTGTCGCGACATACTGGCCGTGGATCCTGAGAACCAGGCTGCGCTGCGTTTAATGGGCCTTGCGATCACTGACCAGTTCGGCGGTGGCGTGTCGGATCGTTATATTGAGGCGGAGAGACTATTTTGGAGTCTGACGAATGAATATGAGCGTATCTATCATTGCGGGATTCTTCATGAGCGAAAAGCCAAAGCGCAGTTGAAAACTGGTCGACCACCTCACACCGTCCTGCCGATGTTTGAAGAAGCGATGAAATACTTTGAAGCAGCAGAGAAAATCAGACCAGCAAACAACGACGATGCGATCCTTCGCTGGAATCGCTGCGTCCGAATGCTGCAAAGCCGAAGTAGTTCCGAGTGGCGCGAGAAGATGGAAGAATTTGACGCCAGCGAGGGACCACCTGTTTGATTCAGAACGGTAAGCATGAAGATTAACGGAGGCACCCAAATGAATCTTACCAGCTTAAGAACCAGAAGCATCGGGATGCTCTTGCTGGGTTTGTGGCTAATCCTTTCGGGTTTGTTACCTTTGCTCAACATGAGAGTCTCGAGCACCGCCACAACTGCCTTAGCTGTCCTTGCTATAATTGCCGGACTCCTGATTTTGCTGGGTAAGTGAAAACTCCCGGACGCGAGAGAGAAGCAGGACCTTGGGGCCATTCTCGGCGATTTTCCTGATCTCGCAAGCCTCGATTATCATTGAGGGCCAGCTTTGCCTCAAAAGCCACAAAGAGGCACAAAAATCACAAAGGCCTTCTTTAAATCGTTTGCGCTTTTTGTGCTCCTTTTGCGGCCTTGCAAAGCCGACTTAGACTTTTGAGGCAAAGCGTTGAGGGCCAGTAAATATCAGATTTTTTCACCTCCCCCCGCAACATTCCGCGCACGGCTGTTAATACCTTCATTTCGCGAGCGTTTACTGAGCAGACGTTAAGGAGGCACCGTGCAGGCAGCCGCAAAACCTTTGAGAATCGTGAAAAATCCCCTGGGCGAGCTGGAAACGCTCTTCCGTGCTCATAGTGGCCGCATCTTTCGCACCGCCCACCGGATCACCGGCAGCGCCGCTGATGCCGAGGACGTGTTACAAACCGTTTTTCTGCGATTGGTAAAGGGCCACGAGACCTACGATCTTTCCCCAAATGCAGAGGCCTATCTGTCCCGCGCGGCAATCAACGCTTCGCTGGATCTAATGCGCAGTCGCTCTCGCGTTAGGTCTGTGGGCCTTGATGATACCGATGCCGGCGCGCTGGAAAGTCATTTTCAGAACCCGGAAGCGCAACAGGCGGACCAAGAGTTACAGAAACTGATTCGCCAGGCAGTCGCGCGTTTGGGAAAGACGGCAGCGGAGATGTTTGTGTTGCGTTATTACGAAGGTCACGACAACCAGGAGATTGCGCGGCTCCTGGATACTTCTCCCATAGTGGTTGGCGTGGTGCTGCATCGCGCGCGCACAAAACTAAGAAAAGAAATTGGCCAATACCTGATAAAACATCAGGAACGGGTCTGAGATTTCGAGCACAGGCACTGTTTGACGAACTGGAGATAGAAATGAAAAGCAATAATGAACTTGATTCGATACTCGACAAAACCATTGGTCAAATTGCTGACCAGCAGCTGGATCCGGCGTCAATGAATGCGGCGGTAGGGCGTGTTTGGGCGCGCCTCTCTGCTGAAACCGCGGCTGAGATGAATACCTCCACGGCAACGGTTGAACACATCGAGAGCTGTGCAGATTTCCAGTCGCTTATTCCAGCTTTTCTGAACGGCACACTTTCTGAAGCGCGATCATTGCTGTTGGAAGACCACACGCATGAATGTATCCCCTGTCGAAAGGCCCTCAAGCAAGCTCGTTCGACTCGTGTTGCCCCGGTACACCGACCCGCCAGGACCCATCGTTTCAGTATTCAACCAGTTGTTTTGCGGTGGGGCATTGCGGCAGTTCTCGTCATAGGCTTTGGTCTTTTGGCCCTGCCGTTCATTCAACGTTATTCACCCTTTGGCGCCCAGTTTGAAGCTACGGTGCAGGCGGCTGAAGGACAGGTGTACCAGATTGCTGATACCCGAAGCATTCCCGTCACTACTGGAGACAAGCTCGATCGAAACGAGCGGTTGCGCACTGCTCGGGATGCGCATGCGTTTGTCCGCCTGGGCGATGGTTCGACAATCGAGGTAAAGGATCGTTCCGAGCTTTATCTGACTAAGACCTCGCAGGGCACGACCATCCATCTTGATCGTGGCAGCATAGTAGTCGAGGCCGCAAAACAGAATGGCGAGCGCCTGTTTGTAGACACCGGCAATTCACTTGTTTCGGTTACCGGCACAATTTTCTCGGTTAACAGCGGTACCAAGGGAGCCAGGGTTTCGGTAATCGAAGGCGAGGTCCACATGGACCATGCGGGTAGTGAACGTGTGCTCCGCGCCGGCCAACAGGCCACTACGAATTCGGCGATCGAAACCATACCCGTAAAAGATGAAGTGTCATGGAGCCGTAAATCGGCTCAGTATGCCGCCAAGCTGGCGAATTTAGCCGCAATCGGCGCCGAGCTTAATCATGTTTCTCGCCCGGGAGTACGCAATTCAACCCATCTCCTCGACTTGATGCCGCAAAGCACAGTCGTCTACGCGGCGCTGCCTAATCTGACTACGACGATCGCCGAGTCGCACCGAATTCTGCAGGAACGGATCAGTCAAAACCCTGCCTTGCGCGAATGGTGGGATAAAGAGGAATCAAGCCGAAGACCCAAGATGGACGAGGTGATGGCGACCATCCGCGAATTCGGCGAGTACCTCGGAGACGAGATTGCTGTATCCGTTTCCATGGACGAAAAAGGAGAGCCCGAAGCGCCGCTAGTGTTGGCGGAACTAAAGAACTCCGAGGGCTTTCGGCAGTTTCTCGAACAGCAAATAGCCAAGTATGCGTCGCAGGGCAGGCCCAACATAGTGTTTGTTGACGATCCCACCTCGGCTGTTCCGGCTGCAAGTACGAATGGCCGTAAGCATGACCCGCTCTACGTCTGGATCCAAAAGGACTTATTCGCTGCCAGCCCGAAACTCGAGCAGATTCAGGATGTGGCCAAAGTGGTCCAGCAGGGCAGCTCGAGCAGCTTTACCGGAACACCCTTTCGCGATCGGATTGCCCAGGTTTATCAGGAAGGCGCGGGCCTTGTGGTCGCGGCTAACCTTGAAAAGATCGTCGAACAGACCAAAGCTGAGAGAAACAAAGACGCCGATGCGGCGAAACACGAAGAGGCGCTCAAACAACTCGGCATTTTGAGTGTGAAGTATTTTGTGCTCGATCAGAATGATAGCGAAGGCAAGACTCACACGCGTGCGGTCATATCCTTCAACGATCCGCAGCGTGGCATCCCGTCCTGGTTGGCGGCGCCAGCTCCGATGGGTTCCCTCGAATACATTTCCCCCGACGCCAACATTGTGGCCGGTTTCGTGGTAAAGGATCCAAAGCGGCTGGTTGAGGATTTACTGGTCGTTGTGGAGACTGTTTCACCGGATTTGCGTAAAAACCTCGACAAGTTGCAGGCGGAGCATGGTTTGGATATTCGCAACGACATTGCTGCGCCGCTGGGCGGAGAGTTTGCATTCGCTATCGATGGCCCAATCCTGCCCACTCCTTCCTGGAAGATGGTCTTTGAAGTTCATGACACTCAGCATCTGCAGCAAACACTCGAACAAGTGGTGAGTGAGATCAACAAGGAAGCGGCGCGAATCAGCAAGGCTGGACTGGTTTGGGATCGGGCGGATATCTCCGGACGGACTTATTACACGCTGCGCTCTGCAGACTTTGGCGTCGAGGTAAGCTACACCTACGTCAATGGCTACATGATTGTTGGTCCCAGCAGGGCACTCGTGGAGCGTTCGGTCAGGTCACGTGAGGCTGGTTACAGCTTGCCACATTCGGCCAGGTTCATCGCGGGTTTGCCGACCGATGGCAATGCTAACTTCTCTGCGCTCTTCTATCACAACCTGGCGCCGCTGGTGCAGCCCTTTGCGAATCGCATTGCCGGTTCGGCGAATAATTTGCCGCAGGAACAGCAACAGGCCATCAAGGCTATGGCCGCTGATTTACCTCCAACGCTGGCCTATGCTTACGCTGAGGGCGACAGCATCAGCTTTGCAGCCAATACCGAAGGTGGTCCGTTTGGTCTGAGCCCAGCGACCCTGCTGGGCGTGCCAAACTCGCTCGAGATGCAGCACATCATTCAACAGGGAATGAAGAGGTAGCTGAACGAATTGCCGATTGCCGATTTCGAATTGCGAATTTTTCGTGTGATTTCGTGGATAGACTTCTCTTAATCTCAAAGAAGGAAGTTCGTGTGATTTCGTGGATAGTATTTACTGTTAGACGAACCAAAATCCACGAAACCACACAAAAATTCGCAAAGCGAAATTCTATTCCATGAAACTTATCTCAATCTCATTTGCTTCGTGGCTGTTAGGGCTGGCGGCAATGCTTCTGGCCTTCACTGTTCTGGAAGGTGAACAACTGGGCGCGGCGGACATCAAAGGTGTCACCATAACATCTCTGATTGTCACTGCGCTCGTCTTCTCTCTTGCCTATGCACCCTCGCTGTTCTGGTTGCGTAAACAACTGGGAGGCTGTCGTCCTGCCCTCTTGTTTCCCTTGACTTCGGCGGTAGTGCTGAATCTTCCTGTCTTTCTAATCGGCATCCTGGCAGTTGGTCGAACTTTAGCGCCCTCGGAAGCGTTAGCATTCATCAGCGCGTTTCTATTAATGGGCGTTGTCTTTGGCCTGGGTTTCGTTTGGAATTATCAGGATCGAGCAGTATAAGAGAACACCGTCGTGGTAGCTGAGTTAGCTCGAGAACAACAAGCCGATCCGCAGTCCCTGACTCTGGCGCCTGTCATTAGTCTCGACGGCCTGAGTGTCACTTTTGGCAGTCGCCCCATTCTGAAGAATCTGCAGGGGCAGTTGCGGGGCCGCGCCATCGGACTTCTCGGTCCAAATGGCGCCGGCAAGACAACCCTGATTCACACACTGCTGGGATTTCATCCGCCTTCCGCAGGAACAGCGCACATCTTTGGCAGGGACATCGCAACTGACGCTAACCAGATCAAGTCCCTGATCGGCTACATGCCCGAGCGTGATTCATTCATCGCGAAGATGAGCGCGGTTCACTTTGTGCGCTTGATGGCCGAACTATCAGGACTGCCGTCAGAAGCGGCGCTCGAGCGCGCGCATGAGGCCCTTTTTTATGTCGGGTTGGGTGAGGCGCGCTATCGAAAGCTGGACACCTACTCATTAGGGATGAAGCAACTGGCGAAACTGGCCCAGGCAATTGTGCACGGCCCAAAGCTGATCTTTTTGGACGAACCGACTAACGGACTGGATCCGCCGGCTCGAACGCGAATGATCAAACTGATTCGGGAGATCAGAGAGAGCGGCCAGGCCAACATCCTTCTTTCTTCCCACCTGCTCCGGGATGTTGAAGAGTGTTGCGAAGAGATTCTTATACTCAAGGATGGCAACATCGCGGTTTACTGCAATCTGGAAGAGGAGCGCAAAGCCAATCGCAAGTTTTTGGTCCTGGAGACGCGGGGCGACCAGAGCAAATTTGCCTCGGCGCTGGGTGCGCTGGGTTGCGAATACGCGCTTACCAGCGATCATCGACTGAAGATCGTCTTGCAGGGAGAGATTGAGATCCGAGACCTCTATCGCGTGGCCTCTGAACATCAGGTACAGATCCGCCGCTTGAGTTTTAAGCGCGACTCGCTCGAGGACATATTTCTCAAGGCAATGGAGAACGGCAATGGCGGTCTATGAGCGCACCTATAAGCAGTTCTCAGGAAAACTGACACCTGAGTGGAGCCGCTTTTTGATAATCCCGCGCTATGCCTATCGCGATGTTTTTAAGTCGAAATTGTTCACCGCGTTTTTCGCGATCTGTTTTATTCCGCTGCTGATCGAAGCGATTCTCATCTACCTGCATCACAACGTCAGCGCTTTGGCCATCCTAAAAGTCAACGTGCGGGAATTGATACCGATTGATGCTTCGTTTTTCCAGACGTTTGTGAATATACAGGGCGGGTTTGCCTTCTTCGTTGCCTTGCTGGTAGGACCGCCCCAGGTTTCCCGAGATCTCCGAAACAACGCGCTGCCGCTTTATCTTTGCCGTCCCTTTTCACGCGCCGAATATGTTCTGGGTAAGATGTCAGTCTTGCTTATCCTGCTGTCGGCGATGACCTGGATTCCGCAGTTGCTGTTATTTTTGTTTCAGGCATATCTGGAAGGAGCGGGGTGGCTGGGCGCCAATCTGTGGATAGCCAGCGCCATCGTCATCGGCAGTGTTGTTTGGATCCTGTTGTTGGCCCTGCTCTCCCAAGTTGTTTCCTCGATCGTGAAGTGGCGGGTAATCGCGAGTGCGGCTTTGCTCGGCATTTTCTTCATTCCTTCGGTGTTTGGCGAGGTCGTCAACACTATATTTCTGACGAGGTGGGGAAGCATTATCAGCATCGGCGCTCTGATGAAGAATATTTCCGCCGGACTGTTTGGCACTTTCGTTCGCTCGAGCGGACAAGTGATGGACTTTGACAATGGTGTCGTGCGGCAAATTACCTTGCAAGAGCCACCGTTGTGGTGTTCCTGGGCGGCGTTATTCGTGATCTGCGCGATCTGTCTGGCGCTCCTTTCCAGAAGAGTGAAAGCTTATGAGGTGGTTAAATAGAATTGCGAATTTGGGAATAGGTCCTATAAGTCCTAATAGGCCATATTTTTCGCCTGAGTTATGACTGAGAACACGCAACACCTGATTATCTTCGACAACGTCTCCAAGTTTTATGGAGAGATACTCGGAGTGAATCGCGTCAATTTGCAGATTGCATCCGGCATCACCAGTCTGGTGGGACCCAACGGGGCCGGCAAATCGACGATCATGAACCTGATGACCGGTCTCTTGCGACCCACGCGTGGCAGAATCTCAGTTCTGGGCATCCCGACGGATAAGCCTGAACAGCTCTTTCGCAAGGTTGGTTATTGCACACAGTTCGATTCTTTTCCGCGAGGACTGACGGGCCGCGAGTTCCTCGAGTCGTTTCTGCTGGTCCAGGGATCTGAGAAAAAACAGGCGCGTGAGCTTACGGAGCTTGCTCTGGAGCGCGTGGATCTCGTTAAGGATGGTGACAAGAAAGTGGCCGCTTACAGCAAAGGCATGCGGCAACGAATACGCCTGGCGCAGTCCATAGCCCACCAGCCGTCAGTGCTCATCCTGGACGAGCCGCTGAATGGGCTTGACCCGATGGTCCGAGCCGAAACCATCGCGCTTTTTCGGAAACTGGCTAGCGAAGGTCTCCATCTGATTATCTCGAGCCACATCCTGCATGAAGTCGATATGATGTCCGACTTTGTGGTGTTGCTGAATAACGGCTACGTGGTCGCTGAAGGAAACATTCATGGCGTCCGCGACGAGATGGAAGAGCACCCGATGCAGATCCTGATCCGTTGCGACAAGCCATCGAAGCTGGCGGCGTATGTCTTCGACCACGACCATGTGGTTGAAGCTCGACTCCACGACGATCGCGGCGGTCTGTTTGTCAGGACGCGCGATGCGGACCTGTTTTATCTATTGTTGAATCGCGTCGTGGCCGAGGGTGAGATTAACATCGAATCGATCGCGCCAGTCGATGACGATCTGAGTGCGGTTTACCAGTACCTGATCGAGGGCGGGGGCCAGTAACGCAAGCTGTCAGCTTGCGTCTTCCTTTGGCGCCAAGTTCTCTTTTCGTAGAGCGCGCAAGCTTGCGTTACAAAATTATGGACTCAGCCAGTAACGCAAGCTGTCAGCTTGCGTCGTTTGGCGCCAAGTTCTCTTTTCGTAGAGTGCGCAAGCTAACAGCTTGCGTTACAAATTATGGACTCAGCCAGTAACGCAGCTGTCAGCTTGCGTCTTCCTTTGGCGCCAAGTCCTCTTTTCGTAGAGCACGCAAGCTAACAGCTTGCGTTACAAATTATGAACTCAGCTGTAAATCTCAACTCAGGAAGAACCAACAAGCAATCTCTGCCCTGGTCATTATGGGTTCGCCAGATTCGCGCCATCTTTCGACTCGAGATCAAGAAGAACTTTCTTGGCAAGCGGTCGATTCTGATCTACCTACTGGCGCTGTTGCCAATATTCCCGCTGGCGATCCTGTCTCTATTCACGCCTCCAGGTCGCGAATGGCGAGACTTTAACCAGTACAGCATGATCTTCGCGATCTTTTACGGCGGCTTAATCCTGCGCACAGTCGTCTTCTTTGGTTGCGCCTGGATTTTCATGAATCTGTTTCGCGGCGACCTGGTCGACCGCAGCCTTCATTACTACTTTCTCAGTCCCGTTCGACGCGAGGTGCTGGTGGTTGGCAAATACCTGTCAGGCTTAGTCACCTCGATCATACTCTTCACTACGACGACGGTAGTTGCCCTGCTGCTGCTTTACTTCCCGCATTTCTATGCAGAAAGTGTGCGCTTTTTCTTTGACGGTTCAGGCATGGGCCAGTTGTTGACCTATGTGGGAATTACGATTTTAGCTTGTATCGGGTATGGTGCGTTTTTTCTGGTTGTAGGTCTCTTTTTCCGCAATCCGATCATTCCCGCCCTGATACTTTATGGTTGGGAGTGGCTCAACTTCCTCTTGCCGCCGTTGCTGAAAAAAATCAGTGTGATTCACTACCTCAATTCGCTGGCGCCCGTGCCTGTTTCCGAAGGGCCGTTCGCAGTCGTAGCCGAACCAACACCAGCCTGGGTGGCGGTGCCCAGCTTAATTCTAGTGACGATTCTGGTTCTGGTGGTTGCCAGCCAACGCATCCGACGTATGGAGATCCACTATGGTGGCGAATGACGGGCTTTAGAATGTTTCGTGTGATTTCGTGGATCGCCATCGTATGGTGAGGCAAAGTGATCCACGAAATCACACGAAACTCTTTATTAGCGTCAATTGTTACGTCCTACTGACAAAACGATTGTTCTTGATCCAAAAACGCCAGGGTTTATCCACCCACGCTTCAGCGTAGTCGATACCTACTCGCGGGCCGGAATCGATTTGCATACGAGGAATCCTTTGCCCTTCTTCGATCCAAACCTTCCTGCCCAGGAGATCCGCACCGTCCAGGCTGCGATCGATACCCATAGCAATACAGAGTTTGCCAGGTCCATTCGTGAGATTGCGCTCGGCATGACCATGCCTGCGCTCTTTCATTATTTCAATGCCTTCCACCGGTTCCACGGCGCGAATGAGAATCGCATGCGGAACCTCTGCCTCGTTTGATACGACGTTGAACTGGTTATACATGCCATAGACAAAGAAGATGTAAGCGGTACCGCCTATGCGATACATCGTTTCGGTGCGCTGTGTGCGACGGCCTCCGTAGGCATGCGAAGCGCGATCCTGTGGCCCGCGATAGGCCTCGGCTTCGACGATGATGCCGGAAACGCGGGTGCCGTCGGAAGCAGGCACTACCAACAGCCTTCCCAGCAAATCGCGGGCGATGGTCAGGACATTCGAGCGAGTATAGAATTCGCGGGCGAGTTTGGATGACCGTGGTTTGAAGTTTCGCGCCGCTGACATGAATTTAGTTCAGTTAACGCCACAGCTGCCACAGCATGACAAATGTGATGGCAAACCCAATTACTACAATTGCCCGGCGAACAATGGTCTGTCCTATCCGCACAGCCATACTGGCGCCCGCGTAGCCACCAAGCAGTGCACCGACCGCCATCAGCAAAGCGTCCGGCCATACCACCAGGTGCGTTAGAGAAAAGCTTAAGACCGCAATGCTGTTGATACAAATGCCTAAAAAGTTCTTAATACCGTTAGCACGATGCAAATCACGGAGACCAAGCAAGCCCATCGCCGCCAACATCAGAATGCCGTTGCCTGCTCCGAAATAGCCCCCGTAAATTGCCGAGAAAAATTGAAAGATAATTGCTCCGAGCCACCACGATGCGTGCGGCTCAGCTACGACTGGTTGCAGCTTGAGACGCCGATTAATTGCACCCTGCAACGTGAAAAGAATTGTCGCGAACAGAATCAAGAAGGGCACCAGCCTTGCAAACAAAAGCGATGGGGTGAAGATCAAAAGCCACGCGCCGATAGCTCCACCTATTACGCTTATTGACCCCAGGCGAAATAGGAGCTTTGAGCTGTCTGCCAATTCGCGACGATAGCCAAACAAACCGCCGAACAGTCCCGGCCAGAGCGCCACAGTGCTGGTGGCATTGGCAACCTTTGGATCGAGGCCAAGCCAGATGAGCACGGGAAACGTGATCAATGTTCCGCCGCCGGCGATCGAGTTGATAGCACCGGCGGCGAAGGCGGCTGCGAAGAGTATCAAAGCGGGAACCATTGAAAAGAGTCGGGAGTCAAGAGTCGGGAGTCAAGAGTCTGGAGTCATGAGTCTGGGCTCCAGACTCCCGATTCTTGACTCCAGACTCGCGACTCCAGACTCGCGACTCCAGACTCGCGACTCGTGACTTGAAAGGAGCATGTTAGAATGCCTCACCCGGTTTAGACCAGCAGAAAAAATGATCAGAAGAATATCGTTCGTTCTCATCATAGTCATTCTTGTGTCGCTTGGTTTGGGCCAGGCCCTGCTCGCTCATCCTGCTAAGCGCATAGTGTTGCGTGTCATGACCTATAACATTCATGTTGGCGTCGGAATGGATCAGAAGATGGATCTGGAACGAATCGCCGAAGTGATCAATCATGAGCATCCGGATCTGGTTGGGTTGCAGGAAGTAGACCGCGGCGTGCGCCGCACGCAAGGCGTGGATGAAATCGCCGAGCTCGCAAAGCTCACAAAGATGAATTATGCATTTGCCCATAACCTGGATTATCAGGGCGGCGAGTACGGCGTCGCCATTTTGTCGCGCTTTCCGATTGGCGTAATCGACCACCGGAGGTTTGAGAATCGGCGTGAAGCGGAGCGGCGGGGAATGTTGCGCATCGAGGTGGAAGTCGCCGGGCGCAGGCTTAATTTTGTAACTACGCATTTGGATTATCAATTTTCCGATGGCCGGTTATTCGAAGCAGAGCAATTGCTCCGAGCGCTGGACGACAAGAAGGGCCCGCTCATCGTCGCCGGCGATTTTAACGACGAACCGGCCGGAGACACCTACAAACTGATGACAAATAGATTCCAGGATGCCTGGATAGCCGGCAAAGCTAAAGAATTGGGACTCAGTTATCCGGCAGACAAGCTTGCGAAGCGGATCGATTACATCTTCTTCCGAGCCAGCGACGGTGTAAAAGCAAAGAAGACCTGGATCGTGCGCAGTCTCGCGTCGGATCATGTTCCAGTAGTAGCGGAGTTGGAGATTAAATAAGATTAGAAATTAGAAATTAGAGATCTGAGATCTGAAATCTGAGATCTGAAATCTGAGATCTGAGATCTGAGATCTGAAATGGCCAATCATTGGAGCCTTTAGTTGATCGTCCCCGTCGCATGGTAAATTCAAGATTCCAAGGTCATCCCTGTCACATGGTAAATTCTAGCTTCCAAAGTGGTTCAAATTCTAAATTCTAATTTCTAAATCCAAACTCTTATGCCCAATGAAGTGCATGATCCAAAAGACGCTCATGAAATGAGTGACCTTGAAGTTCGCAAGCGCATCATTTCCCTCGGATTTGGCGGGGACGAGCGGCTGTTTATAGCCTTCTATCGCAAACTTCAGCAAGGTCTTCCCGAGGGAACTGGAATAGTACTGCGCGGCAGCGTGGTCACAAATAAACGTCACGAAGATGGCAGACCATTTGACGCGGACGGAAGAGGCTCGAGCGATCTGGATGTGACACTCGTAGGCAACAAGGTAATGGAGAGTTGGGGTAGCGATGCCTTTTACATACCCGGACTGCATACGAAACCCTTGTGCGATAAAGACCCCACCGCTGCGCCAAGCCTGGATAACCTCCGCACCGCGTTGCAGGAATTGGTCGGCCGGCCGGTAAATTTTCAAGCTACTGCGAATCTCGTCCTGTATGCGCGCGACGTATTGTTTGGAGACGCTTATTACATTGTGGTTCCTCCCGGTGAGAATGCGTGATTCTGAAGCTGCTTAGCTACAACATTCGATTTGGCGGACTGAGGAGAGAAGCGCAACTTGCGGAGGCGATTAAATCTGTTTCACCGGATCTGGTGGTGTTCCAGGAAGCAACTTCTCCTGCGGTTATTGAAAAACTGGCAAACGAGACTCAAATGCCGGCTTGGGGAGCTTTGAAGAACCACTCCATCGGCTTCATGAGCCGCGTTGAGATAGCCCACCATACCTGGCATTATCCCGAGCACGCAAGACATTCATTTCTGGAAATTGTTCCCGCGGGAACCGACGCCCGGATTTTTGGACTTCATCTGAGCGCAAGGTTTTCCAAGTGGGACGAGCGCAAGCGTGCGCGCGAGATCCGGGGTCTGTTAGAGGCCCTGGCTGCTCACCAGAAAGGGGTTCATCTTCTGGTCGGAGACTTTAATACGTTGGCGCCAGGCGAACTTCTGGATGTGCAACGTATGCCGGCATGGATTCGCGCGCTGGTATGGTTGAGTGGACGCGATATTCAGCGAGAAACTATTCAAGTGCTGATCGACGCTGGGTATGTCGATGGGTATCGTTTGTTACACACTGAGAAGGGATATACTTTTCCGGTGTGGGATCCACACCTGCGGCTGGATTACATGTTTCTTCCACTGCATTCTGCCGACCGAATCAAGAGCTGCGAGGTTATTGTTGAGCCCGCCACCCGGTCCGCTTCTGATCACTTTCCTCTTCTGGCGGAAGTAGATCTCGGATGAACATGCCAGAGTGCAGGCTTCATGCGGTGATAATTGAGTGACATTCATCGTTCAAATACATAAGACATTTTCCATTCATCGTTTTCCATAATTTCCCATTTTTCATTTTTGATTGTTCCAATTTGCCCTTCCAAATTCGGGTTCATTCAGCCGGGGCTTTGTGTAGGCACAATAAGACGATCCACGAAAGCACACGAAAAAGTCGTGTAAATGGAAACTGGAAAATGGAGAATGGAAAAGTGCAACACTGCGTATTGATAGCCCCTGCCTAACGCTCATCGTCGGGGCCACGCGGGCCTGAGCCACGCCTTCCGCGGCCGCGCATCTTGTCGCGCTCCTGCTGGAATTGTTGCCACTGCTCAGCGCTCAACACCTTCTGAAGCCGCTGGTCCGTTTGCTGCCTGATTTCGTTAAATCGCGGCTCGGATTGTTGTCGCAACTCGCGCAGTTGGCCCCGCGCATCAGCCAGTATCTGATGTACCTGTGTTTTCTGATCCGCGTTAAGTTGTAGACGATCGAGCATTTGTTCGAACCGATCGCCGCCAGTTCGCGCAGCGCCTCTTGCCCAACGCTGATACGCATTGAACGCCAGCGCGCCGGCGGTAAAACCAAGGACGAAAATTATTGCGGCGGCAATCCTTACTTGCCATGCACTCTTTGCTGACTTGTCCATTACTTTGCCACCTCCTCATCTGCTGCATAGAGAGTGGTCAACACTTGCCCATCTGATGCCTGTTCGTCCGCCGGTTCTGTTTCGTTGAGCATGACGGCTTCGGCGGAATAACCATTTGCCGTTGAGACCACAGTCGAGTTGCTGCTGGTTTCACCTCCAGGAGCTGCAAAACTGAGAACTGCGAGCAACGCCACCGTCGCAGCCATCGACGAAACCAGCGCTCCGGCCGCTCGCCACATCCGTCCGAAAGCCCACCCTTCGTCAGCTGTCTGCCGCTCGCGCAACCTGGCGAGCACTCTCGTCTCAAAGAAAGGCGAGGGCGCAAAAGTCTCGGCAGCGTGCTCTTTCAAAAGGATTGCCGAAAGGTATGCGGCCTCAAATGCCTGACGGCACTGCGCGCATTCTTTCGAGTGTGTCTCAATCGCAGCCCGGTCAGACTCACTCAATTCGGCAAACGGCGCTTTTTCCAGAATGTCGATCGTGTGTTTCTCTTTCATCTCTTTCCTGCACTTTCTAAAACCCTTTTCCGCCTTGGGGCCAACAACTTCTCCACTGCGTCTCTCATGCGACGTCGAGCACGAAAAGCCTGCACTTTAACCTTTGACTCAGACCATCCCGTTGCGGCGCTGACATCTTTAACGGAAGCTTCCTCTCCATCCATCATTGTCAAAACCAGCTGATCGTCGGGGGTCAAAGTTTCCAGGACCCGCCCCGCCAGATCGGCCGCCACCATGCTTCGTTCGCTCGACTGGTGCAGTTTGGTTGCCACGTCGGCAAGCTTGTTGTCGAGCCAGGCATTCTGCTCCTCCGTTAGATCCGAAGTCACTAACTCCGGCCGTCGCTTGGCGCTGCGCAACATGTTGAGGCACGTATTGGTCGTGATTTTGGTCAGCCAACCTTCCATCGAACCTCGTCCGGCAAAGCTCCCGAGCTCAGTAAATGCTTTCAAAAAAACTTCCTGTGCGGCTTCTTCAACCAGGCTGCGTTGCCGGAAGAAACGACTGGCAAATCTGAATACTCGAGGACTGTAGCGACGGACAATCTCGGCAAAGGCAGACTCGTCTCCGTCGTGCGCAAGCTGCGCCAATTCCAAGTCCGAAGCCTGGTCGTAACCGTTCGACAGGAACCACTCCTCATCGAAATTTTGGGAGCGGACTCAAAAGCGCGTCTTTGAGTCCGCTGTTCCGGGAAGAGTTTTACCGCTTACTGATCGCGACGACCATCAGGTCCGCCACGTCTGTTCTTAAACTCCGTGCGCTTCTGTTCGAGCTGGGTTTTCTGCTCCGGCGTCAAGATCGAGAGCATCGCCTGCCGATGCTTAAAGTGCTCGCCCATCAGCTTGGCTTCCAGTCCGACCATATCCTGGAGTTTCTGGGTGGCCAGGGCCTCGTTGAACGTATCGCCTTCGCTGGCTGCGCGCAACTCCTTCCGCTTGGCATTCAATTGCTCGCGGAGGGGTTTAGTGCTTTCGTGAAAGCTTTGATTGATTTGTTGTAAACGAGTCTTTTGGTCATCAGTCAGGTTTAAGTCACGGAACAGTCCGCCGTGACCGGGTCCATCGTGGCCCCAGCGCTGACCTTGTCCCCAATCTCCGCGACCTTCTGGTCTCGCTTTCTGCCCCGTAGCGGCCGTCTGAGCCAATGCTATCGAACCAGCCATAGCGACTGCCGCGAGAGCGGAAAGCGTCAGAATCTTAATCTTTCCAAGTTTCTTCATTTCTTCCTTGCTCCTACTCTTCCTTTATTCAAAATGTGGAAGCCAGAAATTGACCTCCTGCTCCGAAAGACACCGAAACCCAACACAAGGTTACAACTTTCCTCTCTGATTTAAGTGAGTTCGATTTTTCGTGTGAATGGGTGGATGGCTCTTGCTTATGGGCGTCATACGATCCACTAAATCACACGAAAGGTCACGAAATTCACAACACATCCACGGCAGGTAACCAAACGGAAGCTGCCGGTGTCTATTCATTTGTAGCCCCCTGTGTGAGCTTTTTGCGGGGGGTAAGGTTGCAGAATCAACACAGGATGGAAACCATGAAGTGGATAAGAATAGGTTGGAATAAGATCAAACTTAGCGGAAAACAGCGTTTATTTGTGGCCGTAGCCGGTGTGGCGATTATTGCCGCTCTCGGCTTCTATTTTTGGGGTAACCAGGCCAGCGCCGCTGAATACATGACGGCGAAAGTCGAACGAGGAAACCTCAGGAATACCGTGACCGCTACAGGCACTCTCCAGGCGGTGACAACGGTTCAGGTGGGCAGCCAGGCTTCCGGAACGATTTCCGCGCTCTACGCTGATTTTAATTCGACAGTAAAGAAAGGCCAGGTCGTAGCTCAGCTCGATCCGGCCGTTGCTAAGGCTCAGGTTGACCAGTCGCGGGCGAATCTGCAACAGGCTCGCGCTAGTTTGCAACAAGCTCAAGCCGGCGTAGCCAATTCAAGGGCGGGTATATCGGATGCGCAGGCCAGGGCGGTTGCGGCGAGTTCGACGGCCCAGAATGAACAGGCTGGAGTTTCAAGCGCCAAAGCAAACCTGGCGGTTCTGAAAGCGCAACTGGATGATGCCGCCAGCTTTCTGCATCAGCAGGAATCGCTGGTCAAGGAAGGCGTAATCGCGCAGCGAGATCTGGAAACAGCGCAGACCAGCTATAAATCCGCCGAAGCGAAATACAAGCAGGGCGAGGCGCAGGTGAGTCAGGCGCAATTGAGCCAGCAATCAGCTGCCGGCGCAGGCATTGCGCAATCACAAGCTCAGGTACAACAGTCCCAAGCTCAGGTACAGCAGTCTCAGGCCCAGGTAGAGTTGGCGCGGGCTCAGATCCAGCAGGCAGAAGCCGCGCTGCGCATGGCTGAAGTGAATCTGGCGCACACGACAATTGCTTCTCCGATCGACGGGATCGTAGTTTCGCGCGATGTGAATGTAGGACAAACTGTTGCCGCCAGCCTTTCAGCGCCGACGCTTTTCACGATTGCCAACGACCTTACCCAGATGCAGGTAATTGCAAACATCGATCAGGCCGATATTGGTCTGGTGGAACAGGCGAAAAGCGTCAAGTTTACAGTTGATGCTTTTCCAGGAAAAGAGTTCGAGGGAAAAATTCAGCAGATGCGGCTTAATCCGCAGAATGTGCAAAACGTGGTGACCTACAACGTTGTGATTGATGTTAATAATCCTGAACAGAAGCTCAAGCCAGGAATGACGACCAACCTGACGATCACGATTGACGAACGTAACAACGTGCTGAAGGTGCCGAATTCGGCTTTGCGATTCATCCCGCAGGACGGGACGCAGGGGAATTCCCCGCGCCGCTCAGGCAATGGAGACAACCAGGCGCGGTCACAGGGGGGCGCGACGCAAAACGGCGCCGGAGGTAATAGCGCTAATACTGATGGCCAGGGTGGGAATCAGGGAGCAAGCGGCAATCGCAACTTTGCAGGGCCGACGGCGCCCGTGCTTTCCGGACAGACGCGAATCGTTTGGGTGTTGGATCAAAACAAGCAACTGAATCGACGGCGCATAGTTGTCGGTCTGACGGACGGGATTTCGACAGAGGTTTTGGACGGCGACCTTAAAGAAGGCGAAATGGTGGTTACGGGTCAGACTGTCGGTAGCGCCACAAAATCACAGACGACGCAAACGCAGTCTCCCTTCGGAGGCGCGCAAAGGGGCGTTGGCGGAGGCGGCCGGCGACCGTAACAGAGTTTGTAACGCAAGCTGATAGCTTGCGTTATGCGTTGTGAGGCTCAAGCTAACCGCAAGCTAACAGCTTGCGTTACAGAGGAAAGATTAGACAGATGCAAGCAATTCTGGAAAGACCACAACAAATTCAAATACCGGCGAGGGTGCTGTCGCACGCAACCGAGGACGAGCCGGTAATTGAGCTGGATCACATTCACAAGACCTACTCAATGGGAGATGTCGAAGTACATGCCCTTCGAGGCATCTCGTTGACAATCAGGCGCGGCGAATTTGTAGCTATCATGGGCGCTTCCGGTTCAGGCAAGTCGACCACCATGAACATCATCGGCTGCCTGGATCGACCCAGTCGCGGTATCTACATTCTCGACGGCCAGGACGTTTCGCAGATGTCCAAAGACGAGCGGGCAGACGTTCGCTGTCAGAAGATAGGCTTTGTATTTCAGGGCTTTAATCTGTTGTCACGCACGTCAGCGCTCGAGAATGTTGAATTACCCATGCTTTACGCTTCGGTTGATGGAGCCGAGCGGCACCGGCGGGCAACCGAAGCGCTGTTATCAGTGGGCCTGGCGGGACGCGAACAAAACCACTCGAATCAGTTGTCCGGCGGGCAGCAACAGCGAGTGGCTGTAGCGCGTGCCCTGGTTAACAACCCGGCGCTGATCCTGGCGGATGAACCGACAGGGAATCTGGATTCACGAACGTCGGTTGAAGTGATGGAGATTTTTCAACGACTCAATCGAGAAAAGGGAATCACTCTTGTACTTGTCACCCACGAATCGGATATCGCGCAATACGCGCAACGGGTGGTGGTTTTCAAAGACGGCAAGATCAAGCGCGACTATCAGGTTGAACAACCGCGAGACGCGGCTGAGGAGTTGCGACTCATGCCACCGCTGGAAGCGGACGATGAAGAGGACTAACGAGCGACGGAGCTGAAATGCAGACTTACCACAGGGACACGAAGGGAAGTGACAGTCAGGGGCTGAAAAGGGCTCTCAGACGCCTGGTTGCAACAACTTCGTGCCCCTGTGGTAAGTGTTCGGCTGGAGATTACCAGTTATGACTTTGTTAATGATCATTCGCGTGGCATTTCGGGCTTTGGTGCGCAACAAGATGCGCGCAGCGCTAACCATGCTGGGCATTATCATCGGCGTGTCTGCCGTAATTGCCATGGTCAGTATCGGGCAGGGGGCACAAGCATCCGTGCAAGCGCAGATCGAAAGCATCGGGACCAACCTGTTGTTTCTCAGTGCCGGCGCTCAAAACGTCGGGGGCGTTCGTAGCGGCACGGGTGACACAGGGACCAACACCTTGACCGTCGAGGATCTCGAAGCCATTCGTCGCGAGGTGCCCAGCGTTTCAATGGTTACTCCGTCCATTAACTCCAGGTCGCAACTTGTTTTTGGAAACATGAACTGGAACACATCCGTGACGGGTGTGAGCGAGCAGTATCCGGAGATCCGCAAATGGGCGGTTCAGTCCGGGGACTTTTTCACAGAGCTCGATGTGCGCAGCGCGGCCCGGGTCATCGTGATTGGCCAAACCATTGCAGACAATCTATTCGCAGGTGAGGATGCGGTAGGACAAACCGTTCGGGTAATGAATCTTCCTTTTCGCGTGGTTGGTGTGATGGCTAAGAAAGGCCAGGACCCGCAGGGCCGCGATCAGGACGATGTCGCGTTCGCCCCGTACACGTCGGTACAGAAGAAGATCCTGGGCAGTCCTAGATTGCAAATCGCTTTCGTCTCTGCGATTTCGCAAGACGCCACCTATACCGCGCAAATGCAAATCACCGATCTGCTGCGGCAACGGCACAAGCTTTCACCCGGCGACGGAGACGATTTTACTGTGCGCAACATGAGCGATGTGGCCGAAGCTGCGAATCAAACCAACACCATTATGACGATGTTGCTGGGAAGCATTGCCAGCGTCTCGTTGTTAGTGGGCGGTATCGGCATCATGAACATTATGCTTGTTTCGGTAACTGAACGTACTCGGGAGATTGGCATTCGCATGGCTATTGGGGCCCGCTCCTCAGCCGTGCGAAGCCAATTCCTTATTGAGTCGATTGTCCTGAGTTTGACCGGGGGGCTGGTCGGAATCTTTCTGGGTATCGCTGTATCCGTTGTGATTCCCAGCATGCTGGGTTGGCCAACGCTGGTTTCCACCATGTCGATTATAGGGTCGGTGATTTTCTCGGCGATGGTGGGAATCTTCTTCGGCTATTATCCGGCGCGCAAGGCGGCGGCACTCGATCCGATCGAGGCGTTGCGGTACGAGTAGGCAGGAAATGGCGATTACCGATTGGCAATTGCCGATTGCGATTTGCCCAATTCATCTAAGTCATCGGGTAAATCATTTATCTACATTCATTGAATCGGCAATTGACAACCGGCAATCGCAGCTTTCTTAGGCACAAAGAATAAACGCAAAGGTCGCAGAGTATTCCGCAAAGGTTGCAAAGAACTACTTTGCGCTCCTTTGCGAAAGACTTTGCGCTCTTTGCGTTAAAGATCAGCCTGCTTCATCCAACTTAATCCGTCTTCCGAATCATCCTCATATAGAATACGTTGAATGGACATCGCGATCATCGGTGGCGGCATTGGTGGTCTGACTACTGCGCTGGCCTTAAGACGATTCGGGTTCGAGCCGCAGGTCTTCGAGCAGGCTCCGCAACTGCTCGAAGTCGGTGCAGCTATTGCGATGTGGCCAAACGCGCTGCGGGTGCTGCAGCGACTTGGCGTCGGCGAAACAGTTATTGAAAGAGCTGGATTAATTACTGCCGTCTGCTGGCGCAGCTCAGGCGGCAAGGTCCTGAACTGTGCGCAATTGCCGATTAAGAACGTACCAGCAGCCGCCCTACATCGTGCGGACCTGCACGGCGTTCTATTACACGCGTTACCGGAACATACCATTCATCTGGGCCACACCTTCCAGGAATATAAAAACGACGGCAATAAGATTCAAATCAGCTTCTCTGAACACCACAACATCAACTGTGATGTGCTGATAGGTGCTGATGGACTTCATTCACATGTGCGCGAACGATTGCCAGGTGGTCCACCGCCGGTTTTTCGCGGCTATACCGTCTGGCGGGGCATCACTGATTGCCAGCCAACCGGGTTACAGAGCGGTTGTGCCGTCGAGGTCCAGGGACGCGGACAGCGCTTCGGTATTGGACCGGTGGGCCTTGGCCGGCTGGGTTGGTGGGCCAGCGCAAACGAGAAAACTACCTCCGAAACGCCCAAGCTGGAAGATCAGGCGAGGCTCCTGGACCTATTTGCCGGCTGGTGGTCACCTGTCGTTCAGCTCATAGAAGAAACGCCGCCAGCAGCTATCCTGCGTACTCCAGCGTTTGACCGCTCATCGACAAGGACCTGGGGCAAGGGTCGGATGACACTCCTGGGCGATGCAATTCATCCGACGACTCCTAATTTGGGACAGGGGGGCTGTATGGCTGTTGAAGATGCCCTTGTGCTGGCAAGGTGTCTGGCTAAGTACGCGGATGCCAGTTTGGCACTCCGGCATTATGAAGCATTGAGGCAAGCGAGGACTGCGGCGATCGCCACTTATTCGCGTCTTTACGGAAACGTGGGGCAATGGGAGAGTCATCTTGGAGTGCTATTGCGCAGTGTTGCGCTTTCTCTGGTTCCCGAGATGGTGGCGAAACGACTGCTTGGACTAATCTTTGATTACGACGCCTACGAGGTAGCTATCTAGTTGGTGCATGTTTCAGAAAGGCTACTTCGGCTTTTCAAGGCCACAAAGAAGCACAAAAGCGCAAACGATTTATGGAAGACCTTTGCGCTTTTTTGTGCCTCTTTGTGGCTTTTGAGGCAAAGTCTTCCAGTCCGGCAAAAATGTTTGGCAAAAATAGGTTAGCTCGAAGCGCCCGACCCGGCGGCCATACGCTTCTCCATTTCCTCAGGTGTTACGTCTTCCTTATGAGTGGCAACGTGCCAGATGTGCCCAAAAGGATCTATCAGTGTACCCCCTCGGTCACCATAAAACTTGTCTTCAACCGGCCTGTCCTGTTTGGCGCCAGAGGTGATGGCCTGATTGAAAACCGAGTCAACGTCTTCCACATAGAGCAGGATACTGACAGGTGAACCACCGAGGGATTTTGGACTGAGATATTTCATCTCGGGATACTCATCGGCCAGCATGATCGGCGAGTCGCCAATCTTTATTTCAGCGTGACCGATCTTTCCATCGGGTTGAGGCATGCGAAAAAGTTCAGTTGCGCCAAAGGCCTTTTTGTAGAACTCGATCGCATCGGCAGCGCCCTTGATGATCAAGTATGGAGTAACGGTGTGATACCCCTCCGGGATGGGTTTCGCTGCGCTAGTCATAGTTCTGTCCTCCTTGTTTTTCTGAAGCTGTTTAATGTCATTGAGCAGGACCTGCTCATGACCTTGCGGATTTACCTTTGCGTAGACTTTTCGGATGATTCCCGCTGGATCAACCACAAAGCTGGTGCGTTCCCAGAATTTCATCCCCTGCCATTCTGATTGTGACACGCCGAGTGCTTTCATCAACTCAGCGCTGGTATCTGCCAGCAGATCGATGGTAAAGCCAAACTTGTTGCAAAAGTCTTTGTGTGAACTTACATCATCCTGGCTGACGCCGACGACCGAAATGCCGGCAGCATCGAAATCACTTTTGCTCGCGGTGAAAGACTTTCCCTGGACCGTGCAGCCGGGAGTATCGTCTTTGGGATAGAAGTAAACTACCAGCCATTTTCCCTTGAAATCGTCAAGTGATACGGTTTTCCCATCCTGGTTCTGAAGTGAGAAGTTTGGAAACGGTTCGCCTGCGATTAGCATTTTGTTTATCCTCTCTGTAGGCCGTTAAGCATTTTCATTTTCCATTTTTTCCTTTTGTTTCTTTCGTGTAATTTCGTGGATCCATTTCTTCTGTGAACCAATACGATCCACTAAATCACACGAAAAGAATGAAAAATGGAAAATGATGAATGGAAAATAAGTTCCTCGTCACACTGTATCTGCGATATGCGTAGCAATGTACCAGAGATTGTCGAATGAATCAGCTACGGACGCGACGCGATCGCCGTATGGCTGATCAGCCGGCGCATCAATCGAGCTTGCACCGCCAGCCAGGGCGCGCTCGTACCAGGCATCGACATCGTCCACGTAGAGGAAAAACATCGTGGGCATTGGTTGCCATTGGCCGTGCGCCTCGCCCATTTCGATTACCGAATCGCCGATGCGGATTTTTGCGTGTTGAACGATGCCGTCCGGAGATTGATAGACTGCAATTTCCTCAGCGGCGAATGCTTGCTTGAGAAAGCCGATGAACGCCAGGGAACCCTTCGGATGCAGATATGGGGTGACCGATCGAAGACCTTCGTCGGTGTGACTGCCTGACAATCGTTTTGCGATGTACCACTCGTTGCCCGCCACGTCCTTCACCCCGGCAAGCCGATCGCCATGATCTTCCAGCGGCTCGACCATTGAAGTAGCTCCCGCTTCAAGTGCTCGACGGTAGACAGCATCCACGTCATCGACGTAGTAATGCAGCGCTGTAGGCCTGGGCGTTCCTTTCCAGTTGCTGCCGCCTCCCATCATGATAATAGAATCTCCGATCTTGAACTCAGCGTGGATTCCGCCCTCTGAACCGGTTCCATGTATCGTTCCCTCGGCATCGAAGGCCTTTCTCACGAAGTCGATCAACTCGTGCACCCGCGGGACTGCCAGATAAGGTGTCACGGTCTGGAATCCTTCGCGAACCGCCTTGACCTTTGACTCGGTTGCCATTGCTTTCATAGCGCTTGCACTCCTTTGCAGCTCCTGTTTCACGCGTGTTCTAAAATCCTGCCGCGGCAGCAGGCGCAGGACGGTGGCAAGCTGCACCAGCGGCGTCAAATCGGGACCAACGGCAATCGCTGTTGGTTCAGTGCCGGCGATGACGGCGCCGATAAGCTTGTCTAGTTGTTCATTAAGACTACTAGCCATCTTGTTTATCCAGCCTCGCCCGCAGATTTTGCAGACCACGAAATTGAAGCTGCTTGACTGCTCCGTCAGTGCGCCCGAGTATTTGAGCTATCTCACGAATACTCTTCTCCTCAGCGAATCGCAGTTCAATCACTCGCCGCTGGTCCGCCGGCAGCTTCTGCACCAGCCGGAAAAGCCTTGCCTGGTATTCGACTGCTTCGAGCGGCGCCTCTTGTTCAATCGATTCTGACAGCTCGTCAGCCGCCAGTTCTGTTTCTCTCAGGGCATGTTTTGAGTGATCCGCGATCAGGTTGGAAGCGATCCGAAATAGCCAGGCGGCAAAGGGGACTCCCCTCCATTTGTATCGCGGCAGGTTCGCCAGGGCTTTCTGAAAGACCTCGGCAGTAAGGTCCTCAGATTCCTCCCGGACGCGCAGCCGGCGAGCGACGAAGGCGTACACGCGTTCGAAATGAAGCTCGTAGAGTTCAGCAAACCTGTCGGGGTCGTTTTGCGCAGCCTGAACCAGAAGGCGCTCATCCACCTCCCCCGCGGAACCTTGCGATGCAAGTTTACCGGCTGCCATTTTTCCTGCTCTTAATGAGATAAACTGTTGGCCAGCGGAAAAGTTACGGTAAGAAAGGATTAAGAAATTAGAAATTAGAAATTAGAAATTAGAAGAAATTAGAATTTCGTTTACTGAACTGGTTCACTATGATCAGTCACGACAAGCAAGACAAAATTCCAAGTTCTATTTTCTAAATTCTAAATTCTAAATTCTAAATTCTAAATCCGTCGTTTCACGTACTTGTCGTACCAGGCGAGGTAGCGTTCGTAGCGATCCCGGATATAACTGGGTCGCTGGATTCCATGGTTCTCGTTGGGGTAGATAACCAGTTGAGTCCCCACCCCCAGACTGCGTAGGGCCTGGTACATTTGCTGGCCGCCCTGGACCGGCACATTGAAATCACGTTCGCCACCGAGAAACAGCGTGGGTGTCTTGATGCGGTCGGCATGCAGGAATGGATACGAGATTTTCACGTAGGTCTCCCAGGACTTGGCATTCCAGGGTGGACCGATTTCGTGATCATATTGAATGATGTATTGATCGGTGCCGTAAAAGGCCACCGTGAAGGCTGTTCCGGCTCCGCTGGTCGCGGCTTTAAACCGCGTGTCGCTGGCGATCATGTAGTCAGTTAGAATCCCTCCGTAACTCCAGCCACCTACACCTAGACGATCCGGATCTGCGACGCCCATTGCGATAACGTGATCGACGCCCGCTTCCAGATCCTCGATCTCATAATGACCCCAGTCAGCAAAGATGGCGCGCGAGAACTTTTGGCCGCGGCCCGAGCTGCCACGATAATTCACTGCCAGAACCGCATAACCGTTGGCAGCAAACCATTGGCGCTCGACACTAAACGAGTGCTGGTCCTGCCCGTTTGGCCCACCGTGAATACGAAGCAATAGTGGCACTCTGGATCCGGCGACGTATCCAACGGGTTTGGTTAAGAGACCATGCACTTCCGTACCATCCTTGCTTTTGAAGCTCACCTCTTCGGTTTGCGCTAAATTCAGTTCGGCGAGCAACGAGTCGTTCTGATGGGTGATCTGTCGCAGTTTGCCACCTTCAAGAGCGTAAACCTCATTTGAACTGAGATCCACGCTCGAGAGCACTACCGAATGTTCTCCGCTATTCGTCCAGTTCGAAACGACTACGGGCGCGCTCTTCAGTCGTTCTACCGCGCCGCCGGAAAGCTTCACTCGAGCAGGAAAAACCGATCGATCGTCAGTAATAAGAAAGTTGAGAGTTTTGCTGTTAGCTCCAAATCGGACAGAGGAAACGCCCCGATCCAAATCCTCGATAGCTTTTATTCTTGTGGGTGTACCGCTGCCATCCGAGGGAATCAGCGCCAGATGGTCCATGTTGTAGGCGCCAAAGCGTTTTTCATCCCCTTCAAGAAAGGCGATCCGTTTCCCATCGGCACTCCATTCCGGGCGCCCTCGGCCCCGACTCGTTACTTGTGTTAACTGTTTTTCCACGACCCCTGGCTTCGCGTCGGCGATGAATACTTGTGACGTTGGATCGCGATCCGGGTCCTCAACGTGGTTGCTCATGAACGCAATGCGAGAACCATCGGGCGACCAGGTGGGGGATGATTCGTCCCATTTGGAAGCCGTTAACCGGTCAAGCTTTTTTGTGTCGATGTCGAACAGATAAACAAATGAGTGACGGCCTGAAAGAAGATAACCCTGTCCATCCTGTTTATAGCGATAACGGTCAATCACGATCGGTTTGGGAGCTTTTGGCGGCACACCCGTTCCCTGCGCGGCTGGTGTGGGTGACGCCTCGGCCTCTGGATCAGGATCTCCGATCACCAGCGCCAGTCGTTTTGAATCCGGCGACCACTCATAACTTTGCAGGCGTCCTTTGAATTCAGTCAGCTGCATCGCCTCGCCGCCTTTGCGGTCGAGCAACCACACCTGGTTGCCTTTGGCTTTGCCCGGGCGGGAAGAAGTGAAAGAAAGATATCTTCCATCCGGACTCCAGCGCGGGGCAGACTCGCTGTCCTGACTAAATGTTATCTGTCTGTCGTTCTGGCCATCGTAGCCAACCAGCCAAATGTGCGAGTTGGTTTTGTCCTCTTTGGTATCGACGGTCGCGACGACATAGGCAATCCATTGGCCGTCGGGCGATATCTGAGGGTCACGCACGTCTCGGAAACGGGCAATGTCGTCGAGCCTGAGCGGGTGCCGTGTAGTTTGTGCGACCAGGGTGAAAGCCGCAAGAAGAATGAGTAGAAGGGAACGAGACAGTTTTCTGCCTGACATGGTAGTTAGCGGACCTCCTAAGATGACAGAAGAGGCGCGATTATAAACCGAAAAACTTCAAGACCAGCCACAAGTGACAATTGTGGGTAGGCTCGTATGCTCGGTTCTAGCACCTTCTCTGTGTTCTTCGTGTCTCCGTAGTGAGCCTTTTCCTTGGACATCTTCCACCACAGCGACACGGAGAACACAGAGAACAGGCAGACAACTGAAACCATACTCAATTGAGCTGATGCACTTCGAAATCCCACCAACCGCAGTTTGGTGGATTATTCAGACCCAACCTACACGAGAGGGCGCAGGTCGGCCTACAAATCCCACCAACCTGGGTGATCGTAAATGCGAAATGCAGACGGTGAATGGTCCAAAGTTTCAAGTTCAAAGTTCAAAGGCCCAAGACCAAAGGCGAATCCGAAATCGGCAATCGGCATTTGGCAATCGGCAATGTTTCACGGCACGACCCCCAGCTCATCCAGCGAGTGAAGTAATTCCAACGGATCGCGATAGACGCGGAAAGCGCCGGCCCGCGTCAGTTCATCTTCGCCATAACCACCACTCATCAAACCGATCGAAAGCATTCGGGCCCGTCGCGCGGCGAGCAGATCCCAGACCGCATCCCCGACAACGAAGCAATCATCAACCGGTACATTCAACCTTTGTTGACAGTTAAGGAACAGATCGGGAGCTGGTTTGGCGCGCAGCACGTCGCCGCGTTCAACCACTATCGTTTCGGTCCCGACTTCCAGCGCCTCCAAGGAAGCATCGATCTCCGGACGGCGACCCGAGGTGGCAATACCATGCGGAAGTTTCGTCTCTCGCAAGAGTCGCAGCAGTTCCACTGCCCCGGGTAAGGGCCGGCGCTCAGGCAAGGATTCCAGAAACAATTCTCCGTGGCGACGTTGCAGGGCTTCGGCCTCGATGGGCGAAATTGCCCGTCCCAACTCGCGCGCTACCGCTCGAGTGAGCAGGCCCCCGCTCATGCCTATACGACGATGAATTCGCCAGCCGTCTACAGCCATACCCGCTTCCGCGAGCGCACGCTGCCACGCGAAGACATGGGCATAAACGGTATCAATCAGCGTTCCGTCAAGGTCGAAGATTAGGGCAGTCATGCGAGTTATCTCGGCTCTACCAATAATGATCTCGAGAATCTATTCGGTTGCATAGCTGGCGAAAGCCTGCAGGAGAGTAATCTGTTTAGGCGACAACGTGACTTCCGCAAACCCGAGTTTTATCGTTACCTCTTTTGACCGGCACACGCGCAGGAAACTCTCAAAGGGAATGCCCGTCGTCATGGATTCTATAAACAATCCGTTCTGCGACTGCTTTGCATATTGCATTGGTCCCAGGACGATCCGTTGCCCATCCGCCGTAATTGTTAGCTTGTGCGCTGCCTCATATTTATTGCTTTCCAGCGGGGACAGCGAGAGAAAGATCAGGGCCACTTCCTTTGGTTGGGACTTGGTCTTCCCCGGATAGCCGGTCACCGCCCCAAGACGCAACTCCTCAAGCTTTCTACTCGTGAGCACAAAGGGATCGAGCGTGATTTGGGTAAGGTCTTTCTGACTGTTGTACTCAACTTTTAGCGGTCCCCGGGTCTCCTGGGCAAGAACAGCAGATGAGCTGCCAACCTCTATCGCGAATAATAGGCAGAGCGCGACGAAGAGGCGCGATCCCCTGACGATCTCATACTGAAATGAGCTGCTGGGTTGCGTCACAGACTGGCATTCTAGCGGTAACTGGGACGTATAGGCGTGTTGATTTCGAGTCATCGCACTCTTCGCCTGGCGGAAATCCCAAGTTGTATTGGAAATGCAATAATTTCGGGGCGCATCTCTGATTTAAACTTGGACGGTATTGCCCCTGCCTTACCGTGGATTTCCCAGCTTCGGTCATTGCCAAGGTAGGAGGTGTAAGTTTGAAAACTCTGGCCTCAGTTCCCCCTATAATTCTGCTCGTGCTGCTCTCGGTGGCTTCGGCCCAACAGCCAACAAGCCAGTCTGACTCATCCCAGCCAAAGTCCTTCAACCCGGTCGATCGGACCGGAGAAGACAAGTGGCGATCGTTCTTCATGTTTTCGGCAGGTGGCCGCGACTTCACGATTCGAGGCGATGGCTTTGCTCAGTGCACACCAGGCAGGGCTCGTCCGCTGAGCTTTCGCTTGATGCTGGGTCGCGAGGGACAACTCGAGCGTGTTTACTTTCTCGAACACGAAGGCGATCTATTTCTGATCTATGAAGCGACCGACCAGCGCTACGGCTGGGGATACGTAGAGCGTTTTGATTTAAGAACGATGAAACGCAAATGGATTACCCCTGTGAGCGCATTTAATATTGGTCCCGGACTGGTGGAAGATAACTCTCTCTACCTGGCTGCCGCCAATCTGGTGGCGCGAATAGATCTTGGTTCAGGACGATATGTCTGGCAGCATGACGAGCTGCAAAAGCAGTACTCTCTGTTAGTAGAAAGCTTTCAATTACCGGCAATTTCAAACGACAAAGTGTCATTCTATGAAAACGGGCATCGTGGCAGGACCGTTGAGATCGAGAAGACAACGGGGAAGATTCTGAACCTTGCAAATTGACTAAAGACCAATTCCACAATCGACCCGCCCCGATCACCGTTGTGTCACTAAAGGCAACTCAATAAAGCTCGCTTGTTGGGGTGTGTGATAGACGCGCTGAGTAGCTTTTCGATAGTCTTCTGGTTTGGCCCAAAAAATATTCGGCACGAAGGTCTGTGGATTCCGGTCGTAAAGAGGAAACCAACTCGATTGGATCTGCACCATGATTCGATGGCCTGGCAGGAAAACGTGATTTGCCGTGGGCAGAGTCCAGCGATAAAGCAGAGGAGCATTTGCTGCGACTGCCTTTGGGGTCTCTAAACTCTCGCGATAACGACCGCGAAAAATGTCGGCAGAGATCATTAACTGATACCCACCCATATTGGGCTGACCGGCCACCTCATCCGGATACAGATCGATTACCTTGACAACCCAATCGGAATCAGTGCCGCTGGTCGACGCGATCAGATTCACTAGCGGTTGTCCGCTGATCTTCACCGGCGAACTCAAAGTCTCCGATACAAACGCGAGCACATCGGTCCGGCCCGAAGCCTCGCGCTGATCGTCGACCAGCCAGCGCGACCAACTTGTGCCATCGATAGGGCGCGCACGATAGGGCACAGGCTTGGCGGGATCGGAAATGTACTCTTCAAACGCTGAATCCGAGACTTTGGGCGCGGCGAAGCCTGCTTTTAGATCATCCTTGAGATAAAACGGCGTCTGCCGGACCGTGCAACCGCTTGGACAACCAGCCGGCCACGCCGGCAGGCGCTGCCATTTGTTCGTCCCTGTTTCAAACGCGGTAACGGGAGCAATATCCATTTTAGGCGAGTCATCTTTCAGATAATGATCCAGAAACGGTCGCAGGATCTCCTGACGAAAATATAGTCCGGTATCGCTGTTGAACTTGATTGCGCCCAGCATGCTGCCGTCTTTGATCTCCTGCCCATGATGCCAGGGCCCCATCACCAGAAAGACTTTGTCGTTACTTGTGTCTTTCGGTTTGATAGCTTTGTAGACCGCGATATCACCGTAGATGTCCTCCTGGTCCCATAGCGAGTGGACCAGCATCACGGGCACCTTCAAGGGTTGTGCCGCCAGGATCTTGTCCACGGCCTGGTCCTGCCAGAAAGCATCGTAACTCGGATGCTCAATTATCTTGCGCCAGAAACCAACCTGTTCGATCCCCCGCCGCCTGCCGAGTTCGCCTGCCGAGCCTGCTTCCATGAACATGTCATAGTCGTCGAAATCGCTGGTCCACCACTTGATCTCGTTTGCGCGAGTTGCTTCCTGATCGTAGATGTAGCTCATACCCTGCTGCCGGAATGCCCCGTTGTGAAACCAGTCATCACCCATCCAGCCATCCACCATCGGATTCATCGGCACTGACACTTTCAATGCCGGGTGCGGATTGATCAGGGCCATCAAAGGGAGAAAACCGTCATAGGAAATACCGAGGATACCAACCTTGCCGTTGGTTTCGGGAATGTTCTTAACCAGCCAGTCAATCGTGTCGTACGTGTCGGTCGCATGATCCACCGTGGTCGGGTTTTGGGGGCCGCGCACGGGCCGGTTCATTACGTAGTCGCCTTCAGAGCCATACTTGCCCCGGATGTCCTGAACCGCCCGGATGTAGCCCCCTTCAACGATGACGTCGGTGGCATTGTCATAACCGGTCAGGATTGGACCAAGGTGAGAACTTTCGGCGTGAGTCGTTAATTCGGTGGCGTTGTATGGCGTGCGCGTCAGCAGAATGGGAGCACTCTTCGCCCCTTTCGGAACGAGTATTACCGTGTGCAACTTGACGCCATCTCGCATCGGAATCATCACGTCGCGGCGAACATACTCAAATCCCTCGTTTGTTGGCTGAAACTTGGGCGGCGTCTCACTCGGGAGAGTCTTAACTGGTTGTTGTCCTGGAACAGGATTAATCGCCAGACACAGGGAAAGCAGAGTCAGGAAGCAGATGAATGAGCGCGTACTTTTGATGGGCATCAGTGAACGGTCCTCACAAGATGAAGTTAGGTAAAGCTGGTGGATTGAAGAATCGTGAAAAGCAATTTACTCCCTCAACCTCAATTTCTCAAGAAACTAAATCCACCAAACCACACGAAGAGTTTCGTGTGACTTCGTGGACCTCAGTTTTTTGCATCAGACGTTAATGATTCAGCCGCGGGTAAGTTGACGATACTTGATGCGATGCGGTCTCTCTGCGGCTGCGCCCAGGCGGGCCTTACGATCCACTTCGTAATCCGAGTAGTTTCCCTCGAACCAGATGACCTTGCTGTCACCTTCAAACGAGAGGATGTGTGTGGCGATTCGATCCAGGAACCACCGATCATGCGAGATCACAACCGCACAGCCTGCGAAATTCTCGAGCGCCTCTTCCAGCGCTCGCAGCGTATTCACGTCCAGGTCATTCGTAGGCTCGTCGAGTAATAAAACATTCGCGCCTTCCTTGAGCATCTTTGCCAGGTGGACTCGATTGCGCTCACCGCCTGAGAGCATTCCGACTTTCTTTTGCTGATCTGATCCGGAAAAGTTAAACCTTGCGACGTAAGCGCGTGAGTTGACTTCAGTGGGACCGGCATTCCTGCCGCTGATACCCACTCTCAAGATCTCCTCACCCCCGGAAATCTCTTCCCAAATAGATTTGTTCGGGTCGAGGAGACGACTCTGATCCACGTAGGCGAGCACTACTGTGTCTCCAATTCGAATCGCGCCTTTGTCGGGTTGTTCCTCCTTTGTGATCATGCGAAACAGAGTGGTTTTGCCGGCGCCGTTTGGTCCAATTACCCCCACAAGTCCGCCGCGCGGAAGCTGAAACGTCATGTCCTCCACCAGCAGGTTAGCGCCGTAAGCTTTGCTCACTCCGTCCGCTTCGATCACAACGTTGCCCAGACGCGGCCCGGCAGGAATGTGAATCTCCAGGTCTTCACGCCGGGTTTCCGATTCCTGCTCAAGCAGAGCCTCGTAAGAATTGATCCTGGCCTTGCCCTTTGCGTGACGAGCTTTTGGAGACATGCGAATCCATTCCAGCTCGCGTTGCAAGGTCTTTTGTCGCTCGCTTTGGGATTTCTCTTCGCGCCGGAGTCGCTCCTGTTTCTGCTCCAGCCACGAAGTGTAATTGCCCTTCCAGGGAATTCCTTGTCCGCGGTCAAGTTCGAGTATCCAGCCTGCGACATTGTCGAGAAAATAGCGGTCGTGGGTGACAGCGATGATCGTTCCGGGATAACTCTTCAGGTGATGCTCGAGCCAGGCTACGGATTCGGCGTCAAGGTGATTCGTCGGCTCATCAAGCAGCAGGATGTCGGGCTTTTGCAGGAGCAGGCGGCAAAGTGCAACTCGCCGGCGTTCGCCCCCCGAAAGAACTTTCACTGGCGTCTCGGGCGGAGGACACCTCAGCGCATCCATCGCCATCTCGAGTCGCGAATCAAGATCCCAAGCGTCCTGCGCGTCCAACTGTTCTTGTACCTGACCTTGTCGTTCGAGCAAGGTGGTCATCTCATCGTTCGACATCTCTTGCGCAAACTTTGCATTTATGTCCTCGAACTCCTTCAACAGCTTGATGGTCTCGTGCACGGCTTCTTCGACCACTTCTCGCACAGTGCGTGAATCGTCTATCAGCGGTTCCTGCTCAAGAAAACCAACGGTGTGGCCGGGGGCTATCACAGTCTCACCATTGAATTCTTTGTCGACACCGGCAAGTATTCGGAGCAGGGACGATTTGCCTGAGCCGTTGAGACCGATAACGCCGATCTTTGCGCCATAGAAGTAGGACAGATAGATGTCTTTAAGGACCGGCTTTTTGTCGTAGAACTTACTGACGCCGACCATTGAGTAAATGATTTTGTTTGGTTCAGTACTCATAGCGTAGTTTGCTTAGTGTATTTTCGATTGTCTTTGTTCGTGTGATTTCGTGGATTTTACTCGCAGCTCAAACAAGCTATCCACGCGCATCACACGAAAAAAGTAGACCGATTAAGTTTTCAACATTTCACGGGCGTGCTTTCTGGCGCTATCAGTGATCTCGGCCCCGGTAAGCATTCTCGCCAGTTCCTCAACGCGCCCGCGACGATCAAGCTTCAAAACATTAATCCGGGTGCGGCCCTTCACGACTTCCTTTTGCACTACCAGATGGTTGTCGGCAAAGCGCGCGATTTGGGGTTGATGAGTCACACACAATACCTGGTTTGTCCCGGAAAGCTTGCTGAGCTTCTCGCCGACAGCCTCGCTTACCCGGCCGCCGATGCCTGAGTCGATCTCGTCAAAGACGATCGTCCGCGGAAACTCCGCCGAGTTCGCGATGGTTTTCAATACAAGCATCAGACGAGAAGCTTCGCCACCTGAGGCTACTCGCGCCAGCGGCTTCAGGTCCTCACCCGGGTTGGCGGAAAAATAGAACTCCACACGATCGATGCCGGTATCGCTGAGTTTGTCGGCGCTTACAGCGTGCAGCGAGTCGGCATCGGCCACGGTCGCGATCTGCACCTGAAACCTGGCATTCTCCATTGCGACTTCTGCTACGCTGTTTTGCACCGCCTGCTCGAACTTCCTGGCAGCCCGCACACGTCGGGAGTGCAACTCAGTTGCTTGGCGCCAATAATCTGCCTGTGCAGTCTCGAGCTCTTTCCTGAGTTCAGTCTCTCGTTCGTCAGACCGCTCGATAATGCGCAACCGATCTTGCGAGCGAGCCAGATGTTCGAGAGTATTCTCAAGTGAACCACCATACTTGCGTTTCAAGCGCGAAAGATCTGCCAACCGGTCTTCGATCTCCGCCAGCCGGGCCGGTGAAAACTCCAGCTTCTCAGAAAAGTCACGCAGATAGAATGCGAGGTCTTCAAGAACGGCTCGAGCTGATGCCAGGCCTTCCTCGTAGTCGCGAAAACTCGATTCATATTCGGCGAGTTCCGCCAGATCCTTTGCGGTCTGTCGTACCCGGGCCAGCGCCGCATCATTGTCTTCATAAATTCGGCTGTAGCTGTTTTGCGAGAGGGCGGTCAGCTTTTCGACGTTGAGCAAACGACGGCGCTCCTCTTCCAGGCCCTCGTCTTCGCCGATCGCCAAATGTGCGCGCTCGAGTTCCTCAATCTGGAATTTAAGAATATCGACCAGCTGAAACTTTTCCGACTCGTCGTGACGCAGGGTATCAAGTTCGTGTTGAAGTTTGCTCAACTGTTTGAAGCTGTCGGCAACCTTCTCACGCATGCTGCCGGGCCCGGTGACACCGGCAAAGGCATCCAGCAGCTCGAGATGTGTTTCCGGATTGAATAGGGTTTGCTGATCCCCCTGACCATGAATATCGACGAGAAATTGACGCAGATCACGTAACAGCGACTGAGTGGCGAGGCGATTGTTTATGAAGATCTTGTTTCGACCGTTGGCCGACAATTCACGCCTGATGATGAGTACTTTTACCGTGCGTCCCGGAGTTGATTTAGCCAGCGGTTTGACCCCGGCAGTGTTTTCCGGGCCTTCACCGTCTTCCTCTTCGAAAGAAAAACCTGCTGCCTCCAACACAGCCTTCAAGACCGGGTTGTGCGTAACGAAAAACAACCCTTCGATAAAACCACGCTCCGAGCCTGACTTCAGCAAGTCTGCTGTAAATCTCCCTCCAATCAAAACACCGAGCGCATCAACGATGATCGATTTGCCGGAACCGGTCTCGCCGGTGAGCAGATTGAGTCCCGCCTCAAACTCGACACGCAATTCATCGATTAAAGCGATGTTCGTGAGATTAAGCAGTTGCAGCACGTAGGCAGATTACACAGCGCAGGTTTCAGCTGCAACCACATGTCAGCGTTTTTGAGGGTGGGTAGGGAAGTAGCCGCTCTGGTACATTGAAAAGCGCAACAAGTTGCCGCACTCCAAAGAGTAGCGCAGTTCCCCTACAGATTCGGAATGCCGGTAGTCTCTCGCGCTTCAGGCACAACCTTCGGCAGTTCGGGGGTGAAGTCCTCACCCGGATTAATGAACTGGTTGCGCTCGAACCGATACTGTTTGTCGTACAACTGCTTATACCGGCCACCAGAGGCGAGCAACTGTTCGTGCGTGCCACGTTCGACGATCTCGCCGCCCTCCAGCACCAGGATCTGGTCCGCGCTCCGAATCGTCGAAAGCCGATGGGCAATGACAAATGTCGTGCGCCCGCGACGCAACGACTGCAACCCGTCCTGAATCATAGCTTCACTTTCGCTATCGAGACTTGAAGTTGCCTCGTCCAGGATCAGGATTTGGGGCTGCGCTAAAATTGCTCTTGCAATGGCAACTCGTTGCCGTTGACCACCGCTTAACTTAACGCCTCGTTCACCAACCACTGTGTCATAGCCATCAGCAAAGCCGTTAATAAACTCCTCGCAATGCGCGATGCGACTGGCCTCGACGATCTCCTCTCTGGTAGCGTGTGGATGAGAAAAGCTGATGTTATCGGCGATTGTCCCGTCGAAAAGAAAGTTGTCCTGCAACACCACGCCGAGTTGGTTGCGATAGTCTTTAAGCCGAATCGATTCCAGATCGCGCTCGTCGACCAATACTCTTCCCGAAAGCGGTCGATTGAAGGCCATCACCAGACTGATCAGAGTCGACTTGCCAGAACCGCTCGAGCCCACCAGAGCTGTTGTCGATCCGGCGGGGGCGCTAAAGGAAACTCTTTTCAGGACGGGCGTGTCGTCATTGTACTCAAAGCTCACATCCTCGAATGCGATGTTGCCATGAATTTCGCCCAGCCGCTGACGCTCGAGTTCGTCTTCATCCTCAGTCGACATTCGCTTGATGTCGCGTATTCGATCCAGACCCGCAAAAGCTTCGGTGATCTGAGTGCCGATCGAAGCAATCTCAACGAGCGGAGCCGCTACCATCGCCGTGAAGAAGATGTACATGAAGAAATCGCCCAGCGTCATGCGACCTGCGAGTATGTCCTGGCCGCCCACCAGGGTGAGCAGCACGCCAATTATGCCAACGATGACAGTGGAAAAAGCGGTGACGCCGGATACTGCCGTCATTGACCGCGCCACATTGCGAAATAGACGATGCGCTCCCCGGGCAAACACGATTTCCTCGCGTTTCTCCGCCGCGTAAGCTTTGACGATCCGAATACCGCCCAGCGATTCAGTGAGTCGTCCCGTCACTTCAGCGTTAATCTGACCGCGTTCACGAAACAGCGGTCTGAGTTGTTTGAAAGCCAGCGCCATGGCGCCGCCAAAGGCCGCGAGGGCAACGATGATGATGGAGGTCAGCCGCCAGTTGAGATAGAAAAGGACGGCAAGCGCGATCGCGGCGGTCACCAGCCCGCCCACGAGTTGTACCAGTCCCGTGCCCACAAGATTACGTATGCCTTCGGCGTCGGTCATGATGCGCGAGATGAGGACGCCTGTCTGCGTGGAATCAAAGTATCGGATGGGCAGGCGAGTGACATGCTCCTGCACACTCTTGCGCATTTCGGTGATGGCTCGCTGAGCAGCGACCCCTAACACCTGCGAAAGAGCAAAGGAAGTAAGGGCCTGGACCACGGTCGCTGCGCCGGCAATTAGGGCCAGGGGAACTAACAGCTCGTTCCGGTGTTTGAGTATGACATCGTCGATCAAATATTTAGAGGTTCCCGGCAAGACCAGGCCTACCAGACGGTTTAGAATCATTAGCCCCATGCCGAGCGCCAATCGGTATCGGTGCTGCCAAATCAACTCGCGCGCATCGCGCCGGGCAGTCGCCGGAGTTATTTTCTTCTTTGTCGGTTTAGTTAATGTTGTGCTCATTACTCGTTTTAAGATGATGCGGTTGACTCGCACTGCCGCAGATAGTCTCGCAATTCGGGATGACCGCCATAGTCGGCCCAACCCGAAGGGACACTGCCCACTTTCGTGTCTTTGATCAGCGGATCCGCGCCCTGTTCAAGCAGAAATTCAGCCATTGCCTGTTGACCCCGGAGCGCCGCATAGTGCAGACCAGTCCCTGCGTAATCAAAGCCCGGGGGAATAGCATTGGTATCCGCGCCGTTTTGCAACAGAAACTTCGCAGCATCGATATGATTGTTCATGCAGGCATAGATAAAGGCGTTGTTGATAATGTCTTGAGGCCTATGGGACCAGCCGGAAATCGCTGCTTGTAGTTTTTCCTTGACCTCAGATTTCAGATTCGACTTTTCCGGGTCGCCGAACGGCCAACTGATCTTACCGGCCTCGGCCTTCAGACTGCCATCGTTGTTGAAGAAGCTCGGAAGCAGATCCATTCTTCCCAAGCCGGCTGCTGCCCGCAGGTTCCTCACAGACGCCCCCCGCTCGAGCAGCATTTTGACGAACTCTTCGTTGCCCCAATACAGCGCCTCCTCTAATGGAGACCACGCGCCATCTCCGTCGATCCCCGCACCAGCCTCCAAAAGAGCTTCGGCCACTTCCGCGTTACCGATGCTGGCGCAGGCCACTAACGGTCCATCGACATCCGCGCCGGCGTCGATCAGCACCTGCGCCATCTCGGCATTGTTAGAGACTTTGTGACCGTCAAGGGCCACACATTGGAGTAAGGTGGGATGACTCTTTAAGGATCTCGTCGTCGCCAGAGAAGGATCTTGTTTCAGCAATTCCTTGAAGCCTTCAAGATCGCCAACCTTAATCGCCTTCATCGCCGGGTGAAACTTGCTATCCATAGTTCTCCCTAATATCCCCTCATCAACAGCTGCTCGGCATGACGGTATCAAACCTCGTCGACACTAAGCTATTTCGCCTTAGGGTTGCCGCAGAAAAATCGATCCACGAATTCACACGTACTAACACGAAGTCTTAGCGTACGCATTCACAGACAAATGCCTGCATTAGCCCTCGCACCGGCATGTCTCCACAGCGCGCAACAATTTTATCAGACAAGGCCGACTCTATCTCCGCGACTGAGGCCGAGGCGCGTTCTCTAATTTCGCCGATTACCGGGTTGCCTTCTACCAGGCCCTTGGCTAACTCTTTCGCCGATGGGCTGTTTGATGGCAGTTTCAAAAGTGATAAGTCTATTTCTCGAAACCCGGTGGCTTTGAGGAGTGCTACTATTTCCTCAGTATCGTGCATGCTGAAAGGAACCTCATAAAACTTGGGCGGGTCTCGCTCGAAGAACTTCGAAACAGTCTTGTGGGCCAGGTAGGCGAACTCATTAAACTCAATTGCGTCCCACACATTGAAAACGAAAGAGCTGCCAGGCCCGAGTACTCGATGGGCTTCGCGTAGGGCTGTTTGCTTGTCAGGAACAAACATTAGACCAAACTGACAAACCGCGGCCGCAAAAGATTGGTCAGGGAAGGGAAGATCGGCAGCATCGGCTTGTTTGAAAACAACCTTCTCACCCTCCCTGAACTTTCTCGCCGCATACTGCATCATCGCGGGATTGAGGTCGGTAGCCACAAGTTCCACTGTCGATGCAAGACTGTCGCGCAGGAGACGGGTCAGAATGCCCGTGCCACAGGCAATCTCCAGAACCGATGCCGTCCCCGATACTCTTACACGGCCGGCAAGATCCTCGGCATAAGGTTCAAACAAAGCAGGCCCAAGGTAGCGATCGTAGTTTTCCGGAATCGAGCCAACAAAAGCAGTGTGTTGATTACTCATGGGTTTTCAAAAGCTGACGGTTGACCAACTCGTCGCCCGCTGTTATCCCTTTCACATTCGAGTCGGATTGTAGAGCGAGTGCCACGCGGGCGGACACTCGCCATCGAGAAGGCCCAGATTTAGTGCATTTTGAATGGACCGCCGTGTGGTTCCGGTTCCAGGTTGGGCCGAGTTGAGTCCTGCAACACCTCGTGGACCTCCAATACGTTGGCCCGCGAAAAGGCTTCCTTCGGCAACGTGCCTGATTGCGCATGGCCCTTTATGAATGCATCCGAACGCACCCAGTTTAAGAAATCCTGACGACTGTTCCAGAACGTAAAGACTACATACGGATCACCGTCATTGACTGGGCGCAGGATGTGGTTGGATATGAAGCCGGGCATGGTATCTACCAATCCGGCGCGATCGCGGAACCTTTGCTCGAACGCCTCGGCATATTCCGGGTTGACATAGATGCGATTTGCGACACTGATCATTGCGGGATGTCTCCTGTGCTAAGAATGTGGGAATTGTATGAGAACACCGGAGGATCGGGAACCGCAGAGCGTCAGACACGCTAAATTTGCGCTCTGTTTGTGTGTGAGAAATCAGAAATCCCGCCAACCGCGCGATAGAAACCGGTGTCAAAGGCGAACTCCAGTGGAGTGAGGTCAGTACCGAAACGCGGTTCGGGTCGAGTCATTGCCGATTTCCAATTGCTTGTTTGGTTGCTTATCAATCGGCAATCAGCAATCGACAATCGGCAATGACTCGACCCGACAGAACCGCGTTTCGGTACTGACCTCATTACACTCCGATCCTCATTTACTGCGGTCCACTTTGTTTTGAGCTGCTGTGCAATGGCGGCATAAGTCAAAACCACCACTCGCTATCGCAGGCGGTGATTGAACGCTCCCATAGAGATAAATCTGATGCTATGATGCCGCCTCGCTTAGGAGGGATCGACAGATGAAAACTGTTGGTGTGAGTAACGTCAGGCTTGGATTGACCCGGCGGCGAACGCGAGCCGCATCGAGTGGCGACAGATGCTCGTTACGCGTGGTCGCGGCAGGTTTGGGTTTGCTCGCATTGCTCTCGTCACTCTGGCCCGCCACCATTACAGCGGTTGTCCATATTCAGGGCAATGAAACCGTTTACGACGATGAAGTCCAAAAGGGGACGGAGTTTCTGCGGCGTCGTCGATATGAGGACGCCCTGAAGAGTTTCAAACGCGCAAATGAGCTGCGCGACAAGAAGTCAGCCGAATGCTTCTATGGCATGGCGCAGGCGTATCAGGGCCTCGAGGCGTACAAGAACGTTCTCGAAAGCTGTGACAAAGTGATTGAACTCGCCGGCAACGAAGCGCAGCTGCGAGCCTCCGCTTACAACCTGAAGGGACTCGCCATTCAATCGCAATCCCAGGGTAAGGACCAAAAGAAACTGCAAGAGGCGGAGTCGGCGTTCAGACAGGGGCTTGCTCTCGACGGGTCGCCACCGATAATTCGCTACAACCTTGGGATTGTGCTGATGCAACAGAATCGCGATGCCGAGGGAATTACCGAGCTGCAGAAGTATGTCGAGTTGCAACCCCGTGCCGCTAACGTCGAAGCAGCGCGCAGGATGATCGAAAACCCACGACGATCGCGCGAAGCGTATGCACCGGACTTCTCCCTGACCACTTCGGAAGGGGAGTTCATTGAGTCGGAAGACTTGCGTGGCAAGGTGGTGGTGCTGGACTTCTGGGGCACGTGGTGCCCTCCCTGTGTGGCGTCGCTGCCATCGTTAAGAAGTCTGCAAAAGCGTTACGCAAAGGAACCCGCATTTATGATGATCGCGATTAGCTCAGATGCCGAGGAACAGACCTGGCGTGACTTTATCGTGAAGGAGAAGATGATCTGGCCTCAATACAGAGATCGCGACCACAAGTTACAATTGGCATTTGAGGTGAGCAGGTTTCCCACTTACATCGTGCTCGACCATGAAGGCATTGTTCGATATCGGAGCATTGGGATGAGTTTGGAGCGCGCGGAGAGCCTGGACGAAGCGGTCCACAAGCAACTCAAGATCGTTGCGAAGACCGCAAACTGACACAACCCTTTGCAGTGCGGCGACTTGTCGCCGCTTTTCAACGTTCTCCTCTATTTCGTGTGATTTCGTGGATCATGTTTTGGGTTTGCCGGCCAAATCAATCCACGAAATCACACGAAATTAAAAGACTATCCGGCCGACTAAAAATTCACACCCGTCGCCGCGAGGATCGCCAGCACCACCGCGAGAATCGCCTCGCCGGCAATCAATCCCGATGCGAGTGGAATGCGGAAGTTCTCTTCAGATTTTGGTTCGGTCCTGGCCCAGATGAATTGCGCCACACCACCCAGTATGAACGTCATCAACACCGAGGCTGGAATCAGCATTCCGATGCCGATTGCCGAAGGCGAAGGGATCTTCTCGGCATACTTTTCTGCCAGCAGAGTGAGGACAATACCTACCGCAATACCAATCGCAAGGCCCACCAAACATCCCGGCGGCAATGCGTTAAAGCCTTTGGTGAGCAGTTCCGCAAATCCGGCCCACTTAACACTAATCGGCGAAGATAATCCCTGTGGTCCAATACCGAACTTGTTCCGCAGGATCGGGTAGACAATCGCGGTCGCGATAGAGCCCATGGGCGCGGCAATCAATTGTGCGATTGTCAGGTTGCGTGGATTTGAACCCACCAATTGCCCCGCCTTGAAGTCCTGCATTAACGCCTCGGAGGTAACAGCAATTGTCCCGGTCAGTCCACTCGACGACATGTTGACCGGCACATTCCCAGGAGCGATGAACGCGAACACAGCCTGCATCATGTTTGACATCGCGCTGATTGGTCCCCAATTCGTCTCGCCCAGCACGCGCAAGCCAACCAACATCAGCGGCAGTGAAAGCACGATCGCGATAAATGAAAGCCAAACAGGGATTCCCATGCTGAAGTACTGGATCAGGCAAATCACCACGGCCATCACGATCGAGCCGATAACTACCCACTGCATGGGAAAGTCTCTTCGATCCATTCGGCTGCCGCGCAGTCCCCGAAATGTCTTGACGATCAGATTCCATTTCAGCGCAAGAGAAGTAAGACCGCCCGCCACCATCAAACCAGTAGCCGGCCACATTACCCAGCGCAGCGTCATCGGATAAGTTTGCTCGGGAATCATTCCATGCGACACCAGATAGGCGGGCAGGATGAACCAACTGATGGCGGTGCCAATCGCCATTGCCAGGCAGATGCGGAAACCCACCAGCAGACCTGAGCCAAACGATAACAAGCTCCAATTGAAACCGATGTTCATCGGTTGCATTCCGGGAAGGAACCAGGTGTCAGGAAAAACTTTGATAAAGCTCGTAAGCACCATCAATACGCCTGAGGCAAGACTGCCCAGACCTAATGCGCGCACCGGACCTGCCGATGCTCCTTTCTCGCGACCTTCGTGCAGCACGAGGATAGTCTCTCCGGCAGCGAGACCGTCCGCGTAAGTAAGGTTCTCTTCATCGATATAGTGCCGCCGCATTGGCACAGCGAGCAGGATACCCAGCAAACTGGCACTGCAAAGCCAGAAGAATATCTGCGCAGTCCCGAGATGAATTGCCGGATTGAGTACCCCCTTGGTATTGAGCATGTCGAATGCGGCCAACAGAACGCACATGAAAGCAGTTTGTCCGGCGCTGGTGCCCATTGTCTGCACAATATTATTCTCGCGAGCGTTGGTATCCGCGGCGCGAAGGATCAGCACGAGCGCAATGAAACCGAAGAAAGCTGATACGACAGACAGGTTAGGTCCGAAACCGAGCTTTAAAACACAATAGGGATAAGCGCTGCCGATGATTAATGCGACGATGAGGCCGACTATGATCGACCGCGTCGTGAGTTCCGGCCCGGTCGAGACAGTGGCGGTATGTGTCTGTGTCATGGTTGATGTTGGACGGTCTGGATGGGTGCTTCGCTGCGGCTTTTATCACGGTTTGCGGTGAGTTGTCGATGCCAATGCTTTGAAGAGTATGCTGATGCTCCTGCGCGGGCACACAAAGCTCCCATCGCCCAACTCAATAGGAGGGGTTGCTACATTCTCAACTGCATTGAGATCTGCTAATCGGCGCTCGGCTATCTGCCTGCCGCTTTGTGCTTCACTTCGTCAATCAGTTCGTGAAGCTGAGCGCAGGCCTTTTCGATATCAAAATGCTTGTATTGACCTGCCCTGCTCTCTGCCGAAAGGACACCGCAACGGTGAACTTTTTTGAAGTCACCATAAGGAAATTTGTATCGGCTCTTGGTATGTTCGTCTTCCTCGTCATCCACGCCGAGATGCCATTTCGCAAACTCCCCGTACCCATGCCGCTCAATGAAATCGTTCTCTTCCTTGGCGGTCGGCTGGTGTTCGCTCCACGCGTCCCTTTCGTCTTTGACAACCTGTCCTTCCTTAACTAGTTTTTTTGCATTGTCAAAGGCTTTCTTATTCAGTTTGACTGCCATGATCGGCCCTCCTTGTGTGTAGAAGATCCTAACAAACACCTGGTGACACCGCACCTCCAGGCGTACGGGAACGTGGACTTATCGTTGACGTCCGAGTCTGTAGGATTTGTTGATACTTGTGGGAGTGATCCGGCTAGACGCCGGATGCTTACTATCCTGTGAGAAAACCTGCTAGCTGACTTACTGGAAAAGTTTGGTGGGTATTAACACAAAAAACTAAGGGCGCCAGCCTCCCCCAAGACCAACGCCCCTTGCCTTTATCTCAGTTCTCCCATGGAGAATTAACGATGGGCGTATGCTACAAGCGAAGATTCAGTCGTAGGTTGCGGTGGTCTTGTAAAGCTTTTACGAGGATGTAACAAAACCTTCGCAAACGGATTTCAAACCCTCCTGTTTCCGTTATTATCGGGGCCTTGGTTGGAGGATCAGTGAAACTATGCCAAAAACCCTTGCACCCTACGGGAGCTGGAAATCACCAATAACATCAGACCTGATTGTCGGCGAGACAGTCAGCCTCAGCCAGCCCAAAATCGATGGGTCCGACATCTACTGGCTCGAAATGCGTCCGTCCGAGGGCGGCCGAAATGTCCTTGTTTGCCGAGATTCGGCTGGAAACACCCGCGATGTTACAGCCCAGCCGTTCAATGTCAGGACGCGGGTGCACGAGTATGGCGGCGGTGACTACGTCGTCAACCACGGCGCCGTATACTTCTCGAATTTTCTGGACCAAAGAATGTACCGCTGGGAGGCTGGCTCCGCGCCGAGGCCAATCACCCCGCCAACCGAGATGCGTTACGCGGATGCCGTGATAGACCACGGCCGGGGCGGCCTGATCTGCGTTCGTGAGGACCACACCGATCCGGGGCGGGAAGCAAGCAACACGATCGTTCGCCTCAGTCAGGACGGCAACCATGAATGTGGCCAGGTACTGGCGGCCGGATACGACTTTTATTCCTCACCGAGAATCAGTCCCGACGGATCGCGATTGGCCTGGCTCAGCTGGAGGCACCCCAATATGCCCTGGGATGGCTGCGAGTTGTGGGTCGGTGAGTTCAAAGAAGACGGCAGCCTTACACACACTCGGTGCGTAGCGGGTTCTGCAAGCGAGTCTATCTTTCAACCGGAATGGTCACCCGATGGATTGCTTTATTTCGTTTCGGAACGCACTGGCTGGTGGAATCTTTACCGTCTTGGGGCTGCCGGCGAGCTTCAATCCGTCTTTGAAATGGAAGCGGAATTTGGCTTGCCGCAGTGGTTGTTTGGCATGACGACTTACGGTTTTGCCTCCGCCGAGCGAATCGTTTGCTCGTATATTAAACGAGGTATTTGCCATCTTGCGATGTTAGATACTCAGTCTCGCCTGCTATTGCCCATCGAATCGACTTTCACAGATATCGCGTATGTTCAGGCTTCTCAGGGTGAAGCCGTTTTTAGAGCGGGTTCGCCCAGCGACAGGGCATCAATAGTTCGACTGGATGTCCACACCGGAGCGAGCGAGATCTTACGCCGCTCAAACAATGTTGCCATTGATGAAGAGTACATTTCGGTGCCTGAGGCGATTGAGTTTCCCACTGCTGAAGGCCTGACGGCCCACGCATTTTTCTATGAGCCTAAAAACCCCGATTACAGCGCGCCTGCCGTTGAACTACCACCTTTGCTGGTTAAGAGCCATGGCGGGCCTACTTCCGCGGCCTCGACGATGCAAAGCCTGAGCGTGCAATTTTGGACCAGTCGAGGCATAGCAGTGCTCGATGTCAACTATGGTGGGGGTACCGGTTATGGTCGTGAATACCGCCGGCGTCTGAACGGTAAATGGGGGATAGTTGATGTTGACGATTGCACAAATGGCGCCCTTTATCTGGCAAACGCCGGTCGGGTCGATGCCCATCGGCTAATGATCACAGGCGGCAGCGCCGGGGGTTACACGACCCTGTGTGCGTTAACCTTCCGCAAGACTTTTAAGGCGGGAGCGAGTTATTTCGGAGTCAGCGATGCGGAAGCTCTGGCGAAGGACACACACAAGTTTGAGTCACGTTACCTGGACGGGTTGATGGGACCATACCCGGAGCGGCGAGATATCTACTACGCTCGTTCACCAATTAATTTCACAGGTCGGCTTTCGTGCCCGGTAATCTTCTTCCAGGGTCTGGAGGATAAGGTCGTTCCCGCGAGTCAGGCGGAGCTGATGGTTGAGGCGCTGCGAGCTAAGAGAATTCCGGTGGCCTACCTGCCCTTCCCGGGGGAACAGCATGGCTTCCGGCAGGCACAGAACATAAAACGAGCATTGGACGCGGAGCTTTATTTTTATTCGCGAGTCTTTGGCTTTGAATTGGCTGATGAGGTTGAGCCCGTAGAGATTGAGAACCTCAGTTCCGCTTAGTGATGAGACGCACTTGATCGAAATCCACAAAACAGACAGAGCGATCCACGAAGTCACACGAAATGTTGTTTCTTATTTCGTGTTGATTCGTGGATCATGTTTTTGGGTTTGGTGGCTATCCTCCAACGCCCTTGGAAGGTCGACTATTCTCCACACTCACGATTGCTGCGTGTGACCAGGGGACTAAACCGCCGCTGGTACTCGGGCGAAGTAATAAACGCGCAAACCATGCCGCGATAATTTCCCTGCTGGCGAGTGTCGAGCACATTCAGCCAGTAGTCGTAGCCGCCTCGATCCGGGTCACGTCTGAGATATGCAAAGTATTCCATCAGCACAAATGAACCGTTGTAGAGGGCTTGCGAAACGGCCGCGTTCTCAGCCAGAACCCGGACCACAGTGGCCCGACTTTCCACCAGCGAGCTGCCGCTGTTG
>DASQPD010000163.1:0-5344 GCA_035644135.1 Pyrinomonadaceae bacterium | reverse complement strand
CGTTTGACTACCTATGTTTTGCAATTGTCTGCGCGAGCTACTGAATGCGTGTCGTGTCAGCGCGACCGCGTCACGAGGATCATCGGTCAATCTTGCGGCAAAGCTGTAAACAGCAGGGTAATAACGGGCGACTAAACGATCGAAGCGTGAGATTTTTGTCTTCATAAAACCTTTCTTGCTCATTAGTCGAGGCGAATGTGTTTGCCTTACAACGCCCGTTCATTGAGTTGAAACTTTTCCGGTCGCTAACCCGATTCAGCCGATAGGTGATTCAAAGTCACTTGCCTGAATCACCTGAGTGTAAGTCTGGCGATTCAAGAGCTTTGAACCCACGGGGCCGTTGCGCCTTTACAAGTCGAGCAAATTGTCACGAGCGAAGGACGACTCATCTATTGCGCAAGAGGCGAAAACGAGCCCTCGCCAAGCACCGAAAGTAAAGAATCTTGGCTCTAGCGCGCCTGACATGGGAAGATCGCTCGCTGACTGGCTTTATGACACTATCAGGCATCCGCTCGCCTCTTGAATTTCGCGTTTTCCATATTAATGGGATCGCGTTACACGTCGTTCTTGCCGGGCCTGCAAGCGGCAAACCTTTAGTATTCCTCCACGGTTTTCCCGAGTTCTGGTTCGCCTGGCGCCTCCAAATTGATCACGTCGTCTCTTCCGGATATCGCGTAATCATACCAGACCAACGAGGTTACAACTTGAGTGACAAACCTGCAGGCATTGCTAACTATTCTATTGACCTAGTCGCCAGAGATGTCGTCGGCGTTTTGGATACCGTGGCGGATTCAAAAGCGTTCGTCGTCGGGCACGACTGGGGAGCTGCGGTTACCTGGTACTTGGCTGCCCGATATTCGGACAGGGTTAGCCGCACCGCGATGTTGAGCGTTCCCCATCCCCGCATTTTCATAAAGAACCTCATCATAAACCCCGCGCAGCTGCGGAGGAGCTGGTATTTATTGTTTTTTCAGCTTCCTTGGCTACCCGAACGCGTCCTGCGAAGGCGAGACTGGGCGCTGCTGGTTCGGGTGCTGCGGAATACTTCAGCTCCTGGGGTCTTTTCTGATCGTGATCTCGAGCAGTATAAGAAGTCGTGGGCCAAGAAGGACGCGCTGACAGCTATGCTTAACTGGTATCGAGCGGCGCTATTGCGTCCGTCGAAGTTCGCGTTGGATTCCGAAGCTTCGCGGGTGAAAGTGCCGGCGCTCCTGATTTGGGGAAAAAATGACCAGTTCGTGGGTGAAGCAATGGCCAGAGAAAGTCTTCAGTACTGTGATGATGGACACCTTGAAATGTTTGAGACTGCGACCCATTGGATCCAACACGAGGAGCCCGCACAGGTTAATACCTTGCTGTCGCAATTCTTTGCCTAACTCTGGATGCGCAAAACGAGGAAGTGGTAGCTAGGTCGCCATGTCCACGCGACTACCCAGATTGGCTGCGAAGCATCCAGCAGCATTAGAGTCAGCACGCCATGAGGCACAGCATTTCATCGAGTATCGGACTGGCGCGGGCCTAAGCATGCGTTGCAGCGGACTGGCGCTAAGCGTTTCAGTTTGATGAGTCACTGGTTTTACAGCATGATTGGCTTCGGCAGAGCGGCACAAATTAAAGAAGAGAACGAAAATGTGGTTTGAGCTCATTCTTGCCGCCGCGTTAATGGTCTTGTACGTGGCCTTCTGGGCCTGGCATTCTCAAGGAGCGGGGAAGCTCACTCAAGCGGAGATCGATCAATACCTAGCGATCATCGAAAAGCTACCGCTGCCTGAGAAGGGGGTTCAGGCGTTCACTGCTCGTCTCCGCCCATGGGCAGAGGCCGACGATGGCAAGCCGGTCTACATGTTCAACCTCATCCATTTCTTCTCCCGGGTGCAGACGTTTCCCGGCGCGCCGGAGTTCAAGGGAACGCCCGAACAGGCCAACGCACACTATGAAAAGAGCCTCATATGGCTGTGGTTGAGTCACGCGTCGTATCCGACGTTCATCGGAGCTCCCCAAGCCAAGAACCTGATCAACATGCAGCCAGAGAGAACCTGGGGCAATATGACTGTCGTGCGCTATCCCAGTCGGCGCACGTTCTTGAAACTGATTTCCCACCCCACCTATGCGCCCCTAGCACCTTACAAGCTCATAGCAGTGGAGCTTGACTTGGTGCCGGTTTCCAGCGGCAGGGTCGTCCCCGACCTTCGTTGGTTGGTAGGCGGCGGATTTGCAATCGTTTTCCTGCTGGTGGGGTGGGTACGCGCCGCCCTGTTGGGGTGACCAGCCACGCTTTCTGAGACACCTCCACGGGCGGCACGAGGACGATCCGAAGTCGGTAATGCTTTCGCTGTGCTCTCCACGCGTTGCGAGACGCCGTATAAACAAGGATTATTAATCCGGGCAGGCATTACGACGTCCTTGCCATCCTCGGCTAGAGTGCGGCGCGACCAAAGACGTTTGCTCTGAAACAACATCGTTGGATTCAGGCGTTTCGCCGTTCGAAGGATTTCCGCGTCACCGGCTGGGATTCTTGCTGCTTTCTTTGCTGCGGCCGAGCCTCCGAGGGACCTATCCTGACTGGCCGAGTCACGCAGAGCTCTCGTTGTTCACGCGTCAAATCGAGATCTTTCGATTGATCTCTAATCGCACGTCTAGCGCATCATTTTCCTAAGACAGAAGCCGCAGCGGTCTGCCAACAGGAACTTCCACAGGACCGTCCAATTGCGGGAATTTCGCGTCGGCGTAAACTGTCCATGTTGTTGCTCGGAAGATTACCAACGCCAGGGTGGCGAAATTGGCAGACGCGCCAGACTTAGGATCTGGTGGAGAAATCCATAGGGGTTCGAGTCCCCTCCCTGGCACGATGTCGACCTATCCTCGTTTGTTACAACTGCGTAAAATTTTTCCTACCGGAACATAATACTTTTCCTGATGGGCCGAGGCACGGTATAGTCAAGCTTGAACCATTTGGCGATGAACGAAGGGAGAACCTGATGCGACTGGCAGGAACTTGCAGCTTGCTGGTTAGAAATCTGGTGATTTTCCTTTCAGCGAGGCGATTCAGCCTTGTGCGTTGCACCGCAAACAATCTCCCCAGTGAACTAGCAGCCGGATGAGACAATGAGCTGGGTCACAGTGATCTGGTCTATGGTCGGCGGCGGGTGCCTGATGCTGGCGCTAATGCATCTGGTCATCTGGTCGAAGAACCGGGAAGCGCAAGTTCACCTGATTTTTGCCCTCATGGCAATATCCGTGGCAGCTATTACGGCGCTTGAGTTGGCTATGATGCGGGCCGGCACACCGCGTCAATTTGGGATTTTGATGCGGTGCGCGCATCTGCCCGTGTTTGTGTTGGTCTTTTGCCTGGTAAGATTCGTAAGGCTCTACTTCGGCACAGGCCGGCTGTGGCTTGGCCGCGCCGCCTGGGGACTGCGGCTGTTAAGTTTGATTCTCAACCTTATCTTGTTACCGAATCTCAATTCTCTCCCACTCACCCGCCTGGGCCATGTTCAATTTCTCGGGGAGCGCGTTTCGGTGGCAGAGGGCGTGCATAGTCGGTTCGCAGAAGTTGGGATTGGTGAACTTAGTTCGGTATTGTTATTGGCGTTCGTCGTGGATGCTTCCATCGCGCTGGGGCGACAGGGGACCCGCGACGCACGGCGGCGAGCCTTGGTGGTGGGGGGTAGCATAACGTTTTTCATCCTGATCGCAGCGGGATTTGCCGCGCTCATTCGTGTTGGATTTATCTACACCCCATATCTCATCAGCCTGCCGTTTCTCGCTATCGTGGCGGCCATGAGCTACGAGTTGAGCTGCGATGTGCTCCATGCGGCATCGCTTGCGCGGCGATTGCAGGCTAGCGATGCATCCTTGCGCGAGACCGAAGACCGTTTTCGCATCGTGGCCGACGCCGCTCCGGTTCTTATTTGGATGTCAGGTTTGGACAAACTCTGCAATTTCTTCAACAAACCCTGGTTGGAGTTTACCGGCCGTACTTTGGAGCAGGAAATGGGAAATGGCTGGGCCGACAGCGTTCATCCGGACGATTTCCAGAACTGCCTCAAAACCTACGTCGAAGCCTTTGATGCCCGGAAACCGTTCGTCATGCAATACCGGCTGAGACGTCACGATGGCGAATATCGCTGGATTTCGGACACCGGGGTCCCGCGCTACGACGCTCAGAAAAAGTTCGCTGGCTACATTGGATCGTGTGTGGACATCACTGAATTGAGAAGCAAGGAGGAGGCTTTGCGCGAGTTTGAGGAACGAGTCGTTCTCGCGGCCGAGGCGGCTCATCTCGGGGTGTGGGAGTTGGATACCGCTACGAACGAGGTTTGGATGTCCGACAGCGCACGCGCTTTGTTTCAATTTGATTCCGAGACGCGCCTCGACCACGCTGCGCTTCAAGCTCGTGTGCACCCGAAGGATCGGGAGCTTCGCGATTCCGCCGTCAAAGCCGCAATAGAAACGCAGAGGGAATATGAAATCGAATATCGCGTTTTGTTACCGGATGGAACTGTGCGCTGGATGGGCGGGCGGGGACGCTGCGTCCCCAGGCAAGACGGCAAAGGTGTCCGGGTCATCGGCGTTTCCATAGACATAACACCGCAGAAGCAGACACAGGATCTGTTCCGCCTGGCCACGGAAGCCTCGCCGAGCGGTATCATTCTCGTAAACGATCAAGGCCGCATTGTGCTGGTGAATACTCATGTCGAACAGCTTTTCGGCTATCAACGTGAGGAGCTCATTGGAAAACCTGTAGACGTCCTCGTGCCAGAACGGTTCGGTGGTCAACACCCGGCTCATCGTGCGCAATTCCTCTCGGCCCCAACGGCTCGGGCCATGGGTGCTGGCCGGGAATTATTCGCGCAGCGAAAAGACGGCAGTGAATTTCCCGTCGAGATCGGACTAAATCCCATTCAAACTCCGCAGGGCATCCTTGTTCTGGCAGCGGTCGTAGATATCTCTGCTCGCAAGCTCGCTGAAACAGAAGCATTGCAGCACCGCGAAGAACTTGGTCATCTCAGCCGGGTAGCGGTGATGGGGGAAATGGCGGCATCTCTTGCCCATGAGTTGAATCAGCCGCTCGCGGGAATCATCAGCAATGCCAGCGCGGGACAGCGCTTTATTGATCGCGGCGATGTCGATCTTCGCGAGATGCGTGAGCTGCTCGCTGATATAGTGGCGGATGGTCGCCGCGCCGGCGATGTGATTCGGAGCATCCAAAGCATGGTAAAAAAAGGCGTCACGGCCAGGCAGCGGGTGAATCTGAACGATCTTGTTACGAATGTGGTGCGCATGGTAAAGCCGAATGCAATGCTACACTCCTGCGATCTGGAAACTTTGTTCGACCCAAATT
>DASQPD010000162.1:0-250078 GCA_035644135.1 Pyrinomonadaceae bacterium | reverse complement strand
GCAGATTACACAGATTACGCCGATAACGGAGATTAAGTTAAGGCAGGTCCAACGCAATTAACCTGATAGCGCAACACAGCTGTCTCAGTTTTGATTCTTAAATCTGCGTAATCTGCGTAATCTGTGGATAGAATTTGAAGGTTCCGATAACAAATCTTTCAATCACAAAGGAATAATTAGATGAGTGCAAACGCACGTTCGCTCGAGTATGACGTGAAAGACATAAGCCTGGCGGCCCAGGGCAAGCAACGGATTGAATGGGCCGAGCGGGAAATGCCTGTGCTCCGTTTGATCAGAGAACGCTTTGGCGAAGAAAAGCCGCTAAAGGGAGTCAAGCTGCTTGCCTGTGCTCACATAACTACTGAGACTGCCAATCTGGCTCGCGCCTTACAGGCCGGCGGCGCCGACGCTGTTTTGATAGCCTCGAATCCCCTGTCGACCCAGGATGACGTGGCCGCTTCTTTGGTGTCTGACTGGGGCATTCCGGTTTACGCCATTAAGGGCGAGTCAACTGAGACCTATAATCGGCATGTCAGGACCGCCTTGGATTATCACCCCGACGTGATTATCGATGACGGCTCAGACGTTGTGGCCACTGTAATCAAAGAGCGCCGGGATCAGCTCAAAGAGATAATTGGTTCAACCGAAGAGACTACAACTGGGATTCAACGCCTGGAAGCAATGCAAACTGCGGGTGTTCTGAGCTTCCCCGCGATCGCGGTGAACAACGCCCAGACCAAACATTTCTTTGATAACCGCTACGGTACTGGCCAATCGACGCTTGACGGAATTATTCGCGCTACAAACATCCTGCTGGCCGGCCGCAATATAGTTGTCGTTGGGTATGGCTGGTGTGGAAAAGGCGTTGCGTTAAGAGCTCGAGGCATGGGCGCCAACGTAATCGTCACGGAGATCGATCCCATCAAAGCGGTCGAAGCCGTGATGGACGGATTCCGCGTGATGCCCATGGCTGAAGCGGCTTCGGTGGGCGACATCTTCATCACTGTCACAGGTAACCGCCACGTAATTGACGGGCCTCACTTCACCAAAATGAAAGATGGAGCCATCGTATGCAATAGCGGACACTTTGATCTCGAACTGAACCTGGTGGCGCTACGGGAGCTGTCGGGAGAGCCCACCACGGTCCGGCCGTTTGTTCAGGAATACAAGTTCGGCAGTGGCAAGCGCATCATGGTCCTCGGCGAAGGTCGTTTGATTAACCTGGCTGCGGCTGAAGGTCATCCGGCCAGCGTCATGGACATGAGCTTTGCGAACCAGGCGCTATCGGTTGAGTATTTGGTTAAGAAGAAGGGCCAACTCGAACCGGGCGTACACCTGCTGCCCAAAGAGGTAGACACTGAGATCGCCAGCCTGAAACTCAAAGCATTGGGGCTTTCGATTGATACGCTGACGGCGGAACAGTTGGAATACATTACCAGTTGGGAGACCGGTACCTAGGTCTTCACGCGCGAAAGAAAGTAGATCCCCGCCGCCGCAAAGATGACCAACGGCGACCAGCCAGCCACGGCGGCGGGAAGTAGTCCATGCTCACCTAGTTGTTGAAAGCCACCCCCCACTCCCCAGTAAGCGATGCTGAAGCCGACCGCTACACAAAGCGCAATGATCGCACCACGGCGGCCGAACGCCAGAGCCAAAGGCATTCCTAAGAGAGCCATAATCATAACTCCGAAGGGGCTGGCGTACTTTCGTTGCAGGGCGACGGCGAGCGCTGAAGCATCAATTCCACGTCTTCTCGCTGCTTTTAAATAAGTGCTTAAACCTTGTGAGCTTAACTGTGAGGGCTTGTCAACAGTCGGCTTAAACACCTGCGGCGGCTCGACACCGGCAATTAAGCTGTCCGGAATCACACGCCTCTCGACCTCGATTCCTTTCAACCCGATTGCCAAACCATCTTTGATCTCGAGATGGCTGGCATCTGTCCATGTTCCCAGGGTGCCATTAATGACGTCCGTGAGATGAACGCCTTCCGCATCAAGTTGGTAAATTACGGGATCGCGTAAGACTTCGCGCTGCTCATCAAACTCGTACGAGTAGAGGCGATTGGTTTCGGTTGAAGCCAGCCATTGCCGACCGGCCCCGGTAATCGCGCGTGCTTCCCCTCCCCTGATTTGCGCGCGCAACGCGTCCTGCTTCAAGTTCGTGTAAGGCATGAGCTGCTCTTGCACGAGCCAAACTCCAAGGCCGGCTGCGAATGCAAAAACCAGCCCTGGCAACATTAGTCTATAAACACTCTGCCCTGAGGCCCACCAGGCAATAGCCTCGCTCCGACGAGCCAGCAGAGCGTAAGTAATCAAAACCGCAATGAGCATTGTGGCCGGGAATAACTCGACCGTGATTAGTGGCAGCAGATACAGAATGTACTTGAAGACCAGCGAGCCCCGGACATGATTGGCGGCAATGAAGCGCCACAACTCAAAAAGAGTAAAGATAATGAAAACGGACACGAGAGAAGCGAAACCCAAAACAAAGCTGGCAGTGAGCGTTCGAAAAAGACTGATGTCCATCAAACTCGGAAAGCCCCAGGCGCCCACCCCGGTGATGTGATGCCGGTCGTGAATCTTCGCTGACGTTGATGGAAGCTTTGACCCGCCTCGCATCCGCGAAGCCAGAAAAACGGTTGGCCCACGAGGCTTCAACAAGAACATTAGGCTAAAGAATAACATTAGGGCCGTAGCCATCCAGCCACCGACCGCAGGAGAAACCGTGCCCACCCTCGACAGGGATTCGCCAAGCAAGGAGCTCAAGTAATAGATCACAACCACGACAAGCGAAATCAAAACACCAGCACTGCGCCCGCCCCGCCTCACACGAAGACCAATTGCCCCGGCGAGCAGGGCGAAAACCAGAGGCGAGGCAGCCAAGGCGAGGCGGCGATGAATCGTGCGTTGCGCCGCCCGCTGGTCGGCAAGCGAACCCGATTGGGCTTCCTTTCGCAGGTCTCTCCATTCCATCTCGTCCGGGCTGATCTCGTCGTCGGTCAAGCGTCGCTGGAGCTCAGCGCGACCTGTGTTAATCGCCACACGGAGCTGATCAAAGCGTTCGACCACGTATTGCTTTTGATCTGCTTCAGCCGCCGGTATGCGTGTCCTCACAGCGTCTGACAGAACCAATTCCGCCTTTTCGGCAGAGGAGTCGATCCGGCCCGAGCGGGCTGTGAGTATTTGCGCGGATGCGTCAGGCTGCGGTGCGTAGATGAATACCCTGCCCCAGGTTCCCTGCACTTTGTCGCCGTCACTTACATAAATCACATATCCCGGGAGGTCGGTTGTAAATGTTCGCGGATCTACCGGTGAATCCAGTCTCGCCAGCGCCCCCTGCACTGCGGCGCGCCGCAAATCGCGTGCAGCTTCCGGGGCTTCCTTAAGTTGCAGCCAGGTCGTTGCCCCGGTGAGCACGAGACCAAGCAGCAGGCCCGGCCACAACATGGTCCAGGTTCCGACTCCGGCAGCGCGCATTGCGACCACCTCACTATCTGTACCCATCCTCGCAAAGCCGATGACAATTCCTGCCAACACGGCCATCGGCAAAGTAAAGACCAGTACACTAGGCAGCAGCGCCGCGCCCACCTGGCCAAGCAGTGCGAAAGACAAGTTTGCGAACAGGGCGAGTTCCGCAAAGCGGGTTCCCTGCTGGGCGAACAGAACTGCGGTCAACAGTACGAGTGTGAGCAGGACATATGGCAATACGGATCCGATGATGTAACGCGGGATGAGTTTTCTGTCGTTCAGCATACTTACTGATCAGTAGTGGATTTCTTATTTTGCGCCAAATCCGGCAGGAGCATAATTCGGTCGATTTCGCGGTTGTCTTTCCAGCACACGCATAATCAGTTGCTGTGTTAGTTGCGCCAGCTCGCGATTAGCTTTGACGTTCACTCCGCGTGATTCCCGGGCGAATGGTCCTGGACCAAGTTTCAATGTGGCCCGAAGCTGCGCGTGAACGGCGCCTGACAATAGGTGACTCTCCTGATTTGTGTTGCAAGATCGGCAGCGCAGCGCAGAATCCCCACCTACAAATACAGCTTCCCCTTCGGCAAACATTCGATGACACTCGGAGCACCGCTTTACATCTGGGAGAAAGCCTTCGAGTCGCAGCAGCCACACCTCAAAGTACCTGAGAATGGACTGCAAATCCGCGGGACACTCCGAGGTTGCTTCGATACAAGCCTTAACCATCCGAAAGAGATGCTCATTCGCCTGGTACGGTGGCGAGAAGTCGACTACCAGATCTCCAATGTAAGCGAGCCCTGAAAGCGTTACCGGATCCGACAGCAGGTTAAAGTTTGATCTCAGGATCTCTGCCTGGCGAATCGACACCAGTTCCTGGTTTTCCTTCTGGTAGTAGTTGAGGTTTACAAACGTGAAGGGTTCAAGTGCAGCGCCGAATCGATTCTTGAGCCGGCGGCAACCTTTTGCAACGCCGCGCACCAATCCGGCCGCTCGACTCAAACAGACAACGATCTTGTCCGCTTCAGCAAGATTGTAAGTGCGGAGGACGAGTGCTTCGGTATCGACTAGAGCCATCTCCGGAAATCTCGGTGCCCTAACCGTTGACTAAAAAGGAACGAAATACAGAATCCAGCCGAGTGCCAGGCCAATAATCATGAACTCAGCAAAAACCTTTGCCCCGTAAAGAACTCGCTCCCTGTTGGTGTCCTTGGCAACAGTGCCAAAGACGACTGAAGTCAAAAGTGCGAATGCCGCCATTACCAGAAAATGTCTCAAGACTTCCTCCCCGCGGATATATCAAAAGCATCAAGCATCGAGAGGTAATTCAGCAATCCCGCGATTAAGAGGAAGGTGTTGCCGTATTCATAAGTGGCGCGTGCCGCATGTGCCGGATCGTCAGAGAAACCAACGCCCATCAGCCACGATGATATGTAGAGTACGCCGCTGCCCAGGTTGGCAATCATCGGTGGAACCTGTAGCCACGCCGAGGAGCCCTGGTCTGAGGGAGTTGGGCTGAACATATGACCTCCCATCGCCAGCCCCACCAGGAAGCAAGTCCAGACCGCTCCTCCCAAAAGCACTGCGCGCCCCCATTTGCCTTGCAGCAAATGGCCGACGCCTGGCAGGAACCACCCCGCGAACGCCATTAACCAGGCCCTCTGTGGCACCTTCTCTTCAAGTTCTCTTACGTTATCTGAAACAGCCAATTAAGACCTCCAATACATCACGCATAACCACTTAAAGTTTTACATTAATGACTATCGACTGGCAACCGTGCTCATCCAAAAACTTTGCTCCTCATTAAAATCGAGCGCTGTTACCAGAGACTCGCCTGTAAACCTGATGCCAAACTTTAACGGTCGGCAGGACGACCTCTGATGAAGAACGTTAAAAGTAAGAACGAACCTAAGGTGTCAGTACAACAGGTATTCCGCTCGAACAGTTTTGAATTGCTCCAGAGCCGATTGCCACCCGTCCCTTATTTCCGTTAATGAAGTTCCCTTCTCTATTGCCTCTCGAGTCTTTGTCGTTCCTGAAATCACGTCGAAAGGATTTCGGTCATATACGTATTCGTAAGGCGGATCTTTCCAACGAAAATCATCCTTGTACATCTCGTAGGCAGTCCTAACCATGGCGACGCCGGTAATTACAGGTTCAAATTGATCTCGATCTGTGACATGGATCTGAACGCCACCACAGCTGACTCCACCATGCTTCTGAAAAGTCGGCTGGAAGACGCAGCTTCTGAAAAACACTCCCGGAAGACCTATCGCATTAAGCGCGCCGGCATACTCTTCGGGAATGATGTAGGGCGCGCCGATCAGTTCGAAAGGACGAGTGGTTCCCCTCCCTTCCGAGATCTGCGTGCCTTCAAAATGAACAGCCCCCGGAAACACAGTGGCCGAATCAAGCGTTGGAATATTTGGCGAGGGCATCACCCATGGCGCATCGGTTTCGTCCATCCAGTTGTCGCGAGACCAACCTTCCATCGGTATTACTTCCAGTTCGCACGCAAGCTCAAAATGGCGATTGAATAGGCTCGCCAGTTCACCAATAGTCATCCCATGACGAGTCGGGAGTGGGAACAGGCCGACAAAAGACGCCTGCTCCGGTTCCAGGACGTTCCCGTTAACATGAAGCCCATTAATTGGATTCGGCCGGTCACAAACTACCACCCTCTTTCCAAATCGCCGGGCCGCACGCATGCAGTTTGCCAGCGTATAGGCGAAGGTATAAATGCGGCAACCCACATCCTGCATGTCAAAAACCAGGACATCCACCGCTTCCAACATCGACTGAGTCGGTTCCCTCGTCTCGCTATACAAGGAGTAAACCGGAAGACCTGTCATTCGGTCTACGCCGTGGGCCGTCTCGATCATGTTGTCCTGAACATCGCCACGAATGCCGTGTTGCGGGCCAAAGAGTGCGGTGAGGCGAATCTCCGGGTGATCGTGAAGCAGGTCCGCAGCATGTCGCAATCCGTGGTCAACCGACGCTTGATTACAGATCAACGCCACCCGCTCGCCGCGCACGAGTGCGGGGTTTTCTTCAAGTAATTTCTCAAGTCCCAGTCGAACGTGTCTTTTGCTAGTCATTCGCCAGGCAATCCCCGATAGTTAAAGTAATTTCTTAACAGTCAGCCGCACAGAACCGATCCGCCATTTACATTCAGGACTTCACCTGTAATGTGGCGTGCCGCTTCGGTGCATAAAAAGACGATCGGCAAAGCAATATCGTCAGGAGTGGCGACACGACCAACCGGAGTAGTATCAATGATTCCTTGTATCCTCGCCTTATCCTTAAACACATCCCGATTAAGATCTGTGTCCACCCATCCAGGAGCAACGCAGTTAACGGTAATCCCGAAGGCGGCCAATTCAGACGATAACGATTTCATGAAAGATATCTGGCCGCCTTTGGACGCGGCGTAGTTTGAAACATTCGCTTCGCCTCGCTGTCCGGCTGTCGAACTAACGATCACGATACGGCCTGACCGTTGCTTCTTCAGATGCGGAATTGCCGACCGGCAGACTGTCCATGTTCCTTTTAGATTAATGCGAATGGTCTTGTCCCAAAGTTCTTCCTCGATCTCTTCGGCAGGAGCACCCTGCCAAATCCCCGCATTACAAATCAGTATGTCTATTCGGCGGAAACGATCCAAGGTTGTCTTAATCAAGTAGTCGGCCTGGGCTAGTTCTGAGACATCGGCTCTAACGGAAATCGCTTCAACACCCTCGCCCAATGCAGACTCTACCGTTGCAACAGCCGCTGCTTCATCTTTCACATAATTCACAACTACATGCGCACCCGCTCGGGCAAGCCATTCTACGACAGCCTTTCCAATGCCGCGGGAACCTCCGGTCACAATGGCCACACGATTAGTCAACTCGAACGGACTAACACTCACACAGTTCCCCTCCCCTTAAAACGATGGTTAACGAAAAACATCAGGCATGCATGGACTTGGAAGCACCCTTTGATTCTGCGTAACGGTGGGCTTGCTGCAGGAAATGACCAAACAGTGCCTGAGAAAATTTATCTCGTTGCCAGCCCAACTCGGGATGCCATTGCACGCCAACAGCGTAGCGATCAGATCTTGAATCTTCGACAGCCTCGATCAACCCATCAGCGGACCACGCCGTCGCAATGAGGTCGTGGCCCAGAGTTTCAATCGCTTGATGATGATGACTGTTTACAATGGCAGCATCGTCTTGGGCAAGCGACGACACCAGGCTCTGAGCCATTAGCGACACCCGGTGAGAAGCGCGATCTCGGGGAGCGCCCTGTGAGTGCTTAATCGCATTCGGTACTTGAGCTGGAATGTCCTGAATCAGTGTTCCACCACGAGCCACGTTCAGCACCTGCATACCAAAGCAGATCGCGAAAGTGGGCAATGCCAATTTTTCGGCCGCTTCGATGACTAACAAGTCAGTTTGATCCTTGATGGGGTGCACCTGCCCCAGGGCCTGATGCGGTTCGCGATTGTACAGAAGTGGATCGACATCCGAATCACTGCCGGGAAGCAGCACGCCATCCAGTTCCGCTACTACAGCGTTCACATATTCCTCATTGGGAATAAGACTCACATGGACAGGGGCGCCACCCGCGGCTTCCACGGCCTCACTATAGTGGCGCGAAAGATAGAAGCGATCAGTTTCTAACTCGATTCGCATCGTTATGCCGATGCGTGGTCTGTACTCTGCCATATATCCTCGCCAGCGATGCAATTTAGCCGGACTGAATTTAAAGTAACTTATCATATCGCAAATTGCACGTATGCGCGTTGCTACTGCCTGGGGGAATTTGCGCTCAGGAAGGAAAGCATTCAAGTGGGGGAAATTTGCAGTCTGGAGTCTGGAGTCCGGAGTCCGGACTCGTCAGTTGCTGGTTGACTCGCGACTCCAGACTCGGGACTCCAGACTCCAGACCTGCAAATTTCCCCCACCTGAATGCTTCCCTTCCTGCTTGAATGCTTCCCTTCCTGGTGCGATTCGCAACCTGAAACTCTCCCCTCACAGAACCGCTCCTTGACTAACATTACGGCATATTCCTATAGTGCTTTCTGAACAATATGCGCAAAGAATCTTCTCGCATTCGAAGCACAACGGTATTACTTGTGCGCAAAGGCTCAAGTGTGGCCCTCGCCGGCGATGGCCAGGTAACTATGGGCGAAACAGTCATGAAAGCCGGGGCAAAGAAGGTCCGCCGACTCTATAACGATCAAATACTCGCCGGGTTTGCCGGAGCGACTGCTGACGCGTTTGCTCTTTTGACACGTTTTGAAAGTAAGCTCGAGCAGTATCACGGAAACCTCGAGCGCGCCGCTATTGAGTTGAGCAAGGATTGGCGCACAGATAAGATGCTCCGCCATCTTGAAGCTCTGCTCCTGGTAGCGGACACTAAAGGCTCTTTTCTCCTGTCGGGTAACGGAGATGTGATCGCTCCGGATGAGGGAGTACTGGCCATCGGCTCAGGAGGTTCGTACGCACTGGCGGCGGCAAAGGCGCTGTTAAAACACACCGAGCTCCCCGCCCGGACCATCGCAATAGAAGCTTTGAAAGTGGCCGGCGAGATTTGTATCTACTCGAATCAAAATATAGTTGTGGAAGAACTTTAATTCGCTGCAGAAACCACCTTTGGTTGCTGTTCGTTGCTTAATCACAAAGAAGTAATGGATATGGTTATTTATTTGACAGGTGACGTCGACGAAGAAGTGCGGTTGGACGAGATGACCCCTCGGCAAATTGTTGCCGAGCTTGATAAGCACGTAGTCGGTCAGCGCAATGCCAAACGGGCTGTAGCGGTGGCCCTGCGCAATCGTATCCGCCGGCAAAAGCTGGCACCGGAAATGGCTGTCGACGTGATGCCGAAGAACATCATCATGATTGGCTCGACCGGCGTCGGCAAGACTGAGATTGCCCGGCGTCTTGCGCGCATGTCCAACTCACCGTTTCTAAAAGTAGAAGCGTCGAAATTCACCGAGGTGGGTTATGTCGGCCGTGACGTCGAGAGCATGATTCGTGATCTCACCGAAATAGCTGTTGAGATGACCCGTCAGGAAAAGATTGAAGAGATTGCCGAGAAAGCGGAGTTGAATGTCGAGGAACGCATCCTGGACATCCTGCTGCCGCCGCCGCGCTCTTCGTCCAATTTTTATGACTTCGATGCCGAAACTGCGGAAACTTCGACCACCGAAATCGAGGCCCAGGGCGATGAACAATCTCAACGGACGCGCGAAAAACTGCGAGCCCAACTTCGCAGTGGCAAGCTCGACAATCGCCTGATTGAGATTGAAGTGCGTGAAAAGAGTTTTCCCGTTATCGAGCTGGCAGGCCCGCAAGGAGTCGAAGAGATGGGCATCAACATGAAAGACATGTTGGGCAATCTTTTCCAGGGCCGCTCGAAGAGAAGAAAAATGCGGGTGGACGAGGCAATCGAGTATTTGATGCAGGAGGAAGAAGAGCGCCTCATAGACATGGACCAGGTGGCGAGGGCCGCCATCGAGCGCATCGAGTCTTCCGGCATTATCTTTCTTGATGAAATCGATAAGATTGCGGGCCGGGAATCAGGCCATGGACCGGACGTCTCGCGCGAAGGAGTCCAACGCGACATTCTGCCGATAGTCGAAGGCACAACCGTCAATACGCGTTACGGCATGGTCAGGACAGATCATATCCTGTTCATTGCAGCCGGTGCCTTTCACGTTTCCAAGCCTTCTGATCTTATCCCCGAATTGCAGGGCCGCTTTCCCATTCGGGTCGAGCTGGAGTCCCTGACGGTAGAAGACTTCAAACGGATTCTGACCGAGCCCAAAAACGCTCTGATTAAGCAGTACCAGGCAATGATGGAAACTGAAGGGGTGGCGATTGAGTTTACCGATGACGCCATCGACTCGATTGCTAACTTCGCCGCGCGCGTAAACCAGCAAACGGAGAATATCGGCGCGCGTCGTTTGCAGACAATTATGGAAAAGCTGCTCGAAGAGATCAGTTTTGAAGGTCCTGACCTCGAGCCGAAGAACCAGCGAATCGACGCCGTTTACGTCGAAGCGATGCTTCTGGAAACTGTCAAAGATCAGGATTTAAGTCGCTACATTTTGTGAGGTTGTCACTTTTTGCTGGAAGAAGCGATGTGAACGAGTATCTCACCCTGCCTGATGATCATGCCATTCACCCGCCGCCCGCGGCACGTTAACGACTTCCTTCCGGACAATCAATCCTGGATCATCGCGGGCGTTTTCCTAATGCTGATCGCGGTCTCGGGATGTGGTAAACGCCGGCCGCCACTGCCACCCGTCGAACGAGTTCAGCAACGCACTGAACTCCTTTCCGGCGTTCAGCGAGGCAATCAGGTCATCTTGAGCTGGCCTGCACCGCAACGTAATGCACCTGACAGCAGTGTGCAGAGCATCCGCAGAATCGATGTTTACCGCCTGGCTGAAAAGCCCGGCGCCCCGTTGCCGCTGACCGAAGAAGAGTTTGGCGCACGATCCACGCTGATTGGGTCTGTAACCTACGATCAAATCAAAACAGCGGGTCAGGAGCTTAATTACATCGATACACTGGAACTCGCGGGCGAGCCCGCCCGTCTGCGCTACGCGATTCGCTATGTTAATGCCGCCGGCCAGCGGGCAGCGTTCTCCAACTTTCTTTTGATTGAGCCTGCTGCTCGCATAGCGCAGGCGCCCACCCTAACAAAGGTTGAGATTGCGGAAGATGGCATAACCTTAACCTGGCAAGCACCGGCCGCAAATATCGACGGCTCGACTCCGGTGAACCTGTTGGGCTACAACATCTACCGCATGGATGAGTCGCAAACTGAAATCAGTCTTACAGCCCTGAACAGCGCCCCTGTCTCCGGGACCCAGTACACCGACAAGACCTTTGAGTTTGGGCAGAACTACCGCTACCTTGTGCGATCGGTGTCGCTCGGAACAGAGGGTGCGCAGGTCGAAAGTCTGAACTCCAACACCTTAACGGCTTCTCCGCGGGACATTTTTCCGCCTTCGGCGCCGGTCAACCTGAGTATTGTCGCGGCTCCCGGGCGAATCTCAATCTTCTTTCCGACTAACCCCGAGCCGGATGTGGTTGGCTACGACATTTACCGCTCAACCGATGAGAGCCTGCCGAAAGAGCGTTGGACCAAACTGAATGCGGCACCTCTCACCCGCACAACTTTCCAGGACGAGAATGTGGAATCAGGCAAGAGGTATTATTACTATCTCAAAGCAATCGATAAAACGGGGAATGTCAGTGAGCCATCGGAAGTTGTTTCTGAGATTGTGCCCTAAACAAAAATGAAACTCGGCCGCGTCAAACATAAGAGCTTACTTAAACCACGCTTCGCACGTATCGAGAACGACCGCGTTTATCCCCTGGAAGAGGGCAAGTGGTTTGACGACCTGAACTTTCTTGCACACGCTCGCTCTCTGCCTCTTGCTGAAGTTGACCTTATCGCTCCCGTTGTGCCCTCAAAGATCGTTTGCGTCGGGCGCAACTATCTGGAGCACGCAGTTGAATTGGGAAACAAGATGCCGGACGAGCCGTTGCTGTTCCTGAAAGCGCCCTCGGCAGTGATTGGCAGCGGCGAAAAGATTGTGTTGCCTCCCCAATCGCAACAGGTCGAACATGAAGGCGAACTTGGCGTGATCATCGCCAAACATGCGCGAAAGCTTTCCGATGATGAAGACCCACTTACTTACGTGCTCGGATACACATGTGTGAACGACGTAACCGCTCGTGATCTGCAACGCAAGGACGTTCAGTTTACTCGCGCAAAATCCTTTGACACTTTTTGCCCCGTGGGTCCGTGGATTATCACAAACCTGGATCCGGCGAATACTTCGGTGACAACACGGGTGAATGGAGCGGTAAAGCAGCAGGGTCACACATCGGATATGGCTTTCGCTGTGCCTTTCCTCATAAAGTACATTTCAGGAATCATGACTCTCAATCCCGGTGACTTGATCGTTACCGGGACACCTGCCGGCGTTTCTCGCTTACAACCCGGCGATATAGTCGAGGTTGAGGTCGAGGGGGTGGGTTTGTTAAGCAATCCCGTTTATTAAAACGCGAGAAACGAGCGATAATTGCCCTGTTAACCAAGCATTAGGAGGTTTGTTATGAAGTTCTTTTTGGATACCGCCAATCTTAAGGAGATTCGCGAGGCCGCCTCGTATGGCTTTCTGGACGGAGTCACCACCAATCCTACTTTGGTTTCCAAAGAAGGAAACGTCGACTTCAAACAGCACATTGCCGCAATTTGTGAAATCGTGCATGGGCCCGTTTCCGCCGAGGTCACCACTCTGGATGTTGAAGGCATGCTGCGCGAAGGACGAGAGTATTCGAAGATCGCCCCTAACGTGGTCGTAAAGTGTCCGCTGACGCGGGAAGGTCTGAAGGCGACTCACCAGTTGTCGGACGAAGGGATCAAGGTCAACGTCACACTCTGTTTTTCCGCCGCACAAGCAATCCTGGCCGCCAAGGCCGGAGCGTCGTTCATTAGTCCGTTCCTCGGGCGGCTGGACGACATTGGAGAAAACGGTCTCATTCTGCTGCACGACATTGTTGAGATCTACGGAAACTATGGGTGGGAAACCGAGGTGCTCGCCGCTAGTCTGAGGCACCCAATTCACGTGATTGAAGCAGCGCGGCTGGGCGCCGACATCGCCACCATGCCGTTCAAGGTAATCGACCAGCTGTTTAATCACCCGCTGACTGACAAGGGTCAGGCCCAGTTCCTGGCGGACTGGCAAAAGAGCGGAAGGAAATAAAGGATCGCGCGTACAAAAACAATTCTGGTTCGAGCCTTAAAGTACGATGGCTCGGAACATCGAAACTGGAGCGCGCAACTCCTGCGGCAGGAAGGTCCGCTGATAATTCTCGACGCGACGTTCGAGCGCGAGATTGAGCACGACGTGCTGGGCACGATCTCCGAGGGAACCCTGAGTGCGGAGTATTATTGGCTCGACCGCTGGTATAACGTGTTTTGTTTCCGAGACCCACAGGGTGGTTTCAGAAACTTTTATTGCAACATCAACCAGCCTCCAATCTTTGATGGTGAGATACTGAGCTATGTTGATTTGGATATTGACGTGCTCGTCAATCCGGATTCGTCTTTCAAGGTCCTTGATATAGAGGAGTTCGAGAGCAACGCTCGGCGTTATCGATACCCCAGGGAGCTAAAGGAAAAAGCACAGCAGGCGCTTACCGAACTGGTTGAATTGATCAAATCCAAAGCTTTCCCATTCGCAGCGTAACGAATGCCGCAGAAGAATTTGTAGTTTAGCAATTGGTGGATGCCAGGGCAGCACAAAAGTTCAAAATTCTAAATTCCAAATTCCAAAATCCCAAACATGGCCTCAAAACAACAACAAAAACATTCCAAGTCGAAACTCGAAGTCTTTAAAGAACGTGATAAAAACGCCGGCTTGGGGGGCGGCGCCGCGCGCGTCGCGAAACAGCATGCCGCGGGAAAGATGACCGCGCGCGAGCGAATTGAGTTCCTGCTGGACGAGGACAGTTTTCAGGAATTCGACAAACTGGTGGTCCACCGCTCGAGGGATTTCGGTCTGGATCAGCAGCTCTATCCCGGAGATGGCGTTATTACCGGATACGGTTTGATCGATGGTCGCCGCGTCTTCGTGTTCGCTCAGGATTTTACAGTGTTCGGTGGCTCGCTGTCAGAGACTCACGCAGAAAAAATTTGCAAGGTGCTGGATCTCGCGCTGAAAGTGGGCGCCCCGGTGATTGGGTTGAATGATTCAGGTGGCGCGCGCATTCAGGAAGGCGTGATGAGCCTCGCGGGATATGCCGATATCTTTCTTCGCAATACGCTTCTGAGCGGAGTCGTGCCGCAGATCAGTTGCATCATGGGACCGTGTGCCGGCGGCGCGGTATACAGCCCCGCAATAACCGACTTCAATATTATGGTGAAGGACACGTCCTACATGTTCATCACCGGGCCGGATGTAATCAAGACGGTAACGCACGAGGAAGTGACCAAGGAGCAACTCGGTGGCGCCGTGACTCACAACAGCACTTCAGGCGTGGCTCATTTTGCGGCCGACTCTGACGAGCACGCTCTGAGAATGGTGCGCGAGCTGATCTCGTTCATACCTTCGAACAACCTGGATGATCCGCCTCGGTTAAGTAGCCGCGATAGTGCGGAAAGACAGGACCCGGCATTGAACGCGATTGTCCCTGAAGCATCAAACCAACCGTATGACATTCGTGAAGTCATCACTCGGGTAGTCGACGATGGTTACTTCTTCGAGGTTCAGCAACTCTTTGCGCAGAACATTTGCGTCGGTTTCGCCCGGCTTGATGGTCGTCCTGTTGGCATTGTTGCAAATCAGCCCGCGTTTCTGGCGGGTGTACTGGACATCGACGCATCTTCAAAAGGAGCGCGCTTCGTTCGCTTCTGCGATTGCTTCAATATCCCGCTGGTAACTTTTGAGGATGTCCCTGGTTTTCTGCCAGGAGTCTCTCAGGAGCATGGTGGCATCATTCGCCACGGGGCCAAGCTTCTCTATGCGTTTGCCGAGGCAACCGTGCCGAAGGTAACCGTGATTACGAGGAAAGCATATGGAGGTGCATATTGCGTGATGGCCTCCAAGCATATCCGCACTGATATCAACTACGCCTGGCCCTCAGCGGAGATCGCTGTAATGGGAGCCGAAGGGGCTGTGGGAGTGCTTTACAAAAGGGAGATCAGTGAAGCCAAAGATGCGGAAGCCGCGCGACGAACAAAAATCGGAGAGCTGGAAGAGAAGTTTGCGAATCCTTACGTGGCGGCAGAGAGAGGGTTCATCGATGAAGTTATCGAACCGGCTACGACTCGTCCAAAACTAATTCGCGCGCTCGCGTTGCTGGAGAACAAGAGGGACTCAAACCCACCAAAGAAGCACGGAAACATACCGCTTTGATCGGAAGCCTGGCTATCTCTCTCTTGAAGGAGCGATCTCTATCAACCTGCTGACTGGATCAAAAGTAATCCGGAAGGGGTAGAGGGCTCCTCTGCCCAAAATGACCGGGGCCTCGTCGTGGGCGCCAATCAAAACCTCGGTAGGTACGTTGCGCAGCACCAGGGAACCTATACTTACCGTGGTGGGCTCCACCCGCCTCGCTTCGACAGCGCCTCCATTCAAATCACGAACCGAATCATTCTTTCGATGATTCGCCGCGCCTGAGCCAACGACTGTACCCGTAACGCCCAAACCGAAGCCGGAGCCGGTGTCGATCAGCGCCAGGCGACTATCACCCAGTCTCACGAACGGACGCTTGTCGCCACCTTCGCGAATCCATCGGACAACGGTGCCCCCTTCCGGCTCGTTTCCTGGCCTCAATCGCGTGGTGCTGTCAAGTGCTACAAGTGCGCCGCCGGCGATATCAATTACGTAACCGAGTGGAGCGAACGTCTCGGTCGGATCGAGGATTCCGTCAAGTCCACGAGGTAATGTGGTGACAATAAAAGCGCGCTGGCCACTCCGCGTGAGGTTGTTGGGGACGCCTAATGCAACATCATCGAGCGTGGTCTCTTCACCCGAGGTGGCGATGGCGTTACTCAATCCCCCAATGGAGACCCGCCGTCCAGATTTCCCCGCCAGGCCGGCTCGCCGGGCGACATCCGCACCAACCAAAGTCACTCCGGCGCCGGTATCAACCGCGAAAGTAAACGGCCCCTGATGATTCAGCCAAACGCTGACAAGCAAACCTCGTCCCCTGACGTCTCGAATTCGCACTGGACCGGGGACCTCGACCGTCGTTCGCTGATTTGAGTTGGGCGAGACCTTTGAGGCTGGTTTTCGGGTGGCAGACGAAAGAGCAGCCCCAGTAATTGGGGCTGCCCAAGAAAAAGCAAGTAGAGCGATGAATGCCCCTGCTTTTAGTCCCACTCGTTGCATTATTGTCGGGTACCCCGATTTAGTAACGCGGGCTACGCCGACGTAGTTTGTAGGTGTACAGGGCGGATCCGCCTGCGCCTGACAGCGCACCGATGGCTGCACCCTTCTTACCACCGATCAAGCCACCGATGACAGCGCCGGCGCCGGTACCCATGGCGACAGTCAACTTGTCACGATGCTTTTGCCAAAAGCTGCGACCATGCGGGCGATTGTAGTCGTAGTACACGCGTCGTGTAGAGTTGCGGCTGACATTGCGTGAAACATAGCCCGTCCGGCCGTTCGTTACCGTGGTTGCCGTACTTTGATTACACGCCTGATATCCGTCAGCAAAGCCTGTTTTGTAAGCAGTCTGCTCGGTTGCTGTGCTGTATTCCACGGGCACAGTCCCCGCCTGATCCGTTGCTAGTGTCTGGTATTTCGTGGCGGCACTGTTATCAGCCGAAACGCTCTGGTTCCGGGAATGCATGACCAACGCCCCCACAGATCCGCCAACCAGCGCGGCAATCAATGCTACGGGCAAAAGTTTGTTTGTAAAAATCATCGCTCAGCTCTCCTTTTAGTCTCAGTCAGACTTCACGAGTTCAGGACTCGCGACCTGAAAAAGCAAGGTGCGTTCCTCGTTCTGTCGGGAAGTGTCGAGTTACCGGTTTACGCCTTGAATTTTACCGTATCCAGGGGAAAAACGACGCTGTTTTATGGAAAAACGACGCGAGCGCAAGATTTTTATAATCACATTCCAACATTGGGTGACTTTCTTACTCGCCCACGAGTTACCCGATATGGGTTCCATGAATACTATATGAGACGGTTTGAGTATCAAGACAACACAGAAAAGGCCGACGGCCAGGAGTGTTTTCCTGGCCGTTCGTGTTAATCATGCTGAAATTGGAATGTTTCTAAGCGGCGCGTTGCGTTTGCACAGGCTTATTGTCGCGCAGGAGGTCCAAGGCTTTCTTCATCTGCACGTCTTCGGCCGGCGCGCGAGCAGGTCCAGGTTGCGGTGCCGTTTCACGCTTCTCGGCCGGCTGGTCCGGCTTAGCCACGTTGTCATCATCGTTCCCGGTTAGATCATCCGGATCGACTGCCTCGGCAACTTCAGGCCGCTTCACTTCTACGGAAGGAGAAACTCCCGAATGCGCGCGATCTTCACCCAGGAATGGCTTGCCATTTCCCGAGGCCCATTTAATAGTGGTCAGCAGCAATCCATCGCCTCCACGGAGTGTGAAAAGCTGCTGCTCAGCGCCTGCACCAAAACTCTTTTCACCAACTACTTGACCGCGATTGCGTTCCAGGAGCGCTGAAGCGACCACCTCAGCCGCACCCGCAGTGCCCGTGTCGATCAGGGCAACCAGAGAGCCGGTGAACAAGACGGCCTTTGGGTCTGCCGCAAAGGTTTTCAGCGATTTCCCTTCCCTGCCGATCGTTTGCGCAAGCGTTCCGTCTTTGATGAAGAGATTTGCAACTGCTACAGCTTCCTGCAGAGAGCCTCCGGCAGTGCCTCTGAGATCGATGACCAGCTTTTGCGCCCCTTGTTTCAGGAGATCCTGGACCCGCGCTCGCACATCGGCGGCTTCACCGTCTGCGAAGCTGTTAACGCGTAAGACTCCGATCCGGCCGGCTTCCATCCGTGCTTCGGCAGCTGGCGCACGGAAGGCCCCACGCTTAACACTCACAGTCAGCGGGCTCACATTCGCGCGCAATACTCGAAGTTTTACTTCGGATCCTGCAGAGCCGTTCAGCAATTGCCGGGCGTCGTAAAGTGAGATATCTCGCGTAGCCTTGTTGTCGATATACTCAATAATATCGCCGGCTCGGACACCGGCCTGATCAGCCGGCGATCCTTTCATCGGAGCGATTACATAGAGGTACGATGCGACCTGTGATAGTTCAGCACCGATGCCAACCTGATTGTCTTTTCCACTTTCGTTATAGTTTTTGACTTGATCCGGGGTCAGGTAGGTCGAGTAGGGATCGAGTCCGTAGGCAAGTCCCCGCAGGGCGCCGGCCTTGACCTTGTCCATGTTCGGTTCATCGACGTAGTCATTTTGTATGTGGTTAAGAACGCTTTCAAAAATACGCAATTGGGCGTTCGGATCGTTAGCGGGCTGTTGAGCCCGGGTCGAAATCCAACCGCCGACGACTGTATAAAGTGCCAGGGTGGCCGACAAAAGAATCAGGATGAATTTGGTTCGAAAGGACATCATTTACCTCTGCAGTTTACGTTCAGAATTCTGACTGCATCGCATCTGATTGCAACCAGTCGTATCATACAGGGCGCAAGATAAACGGTGCAAGCGTTGCTGCTCCCAAAGGCCGCTCACAAAGCCTTGGCCCTAGGGCGATTGCGCGATGTGCGGTCAACTTGCTGACCCATCCAGGGATGAAAACCGGCCGATGAAACGGGATGCGAACAAAAGCGAGATTGCGGCGCCCATTATGGCCCTTGATCTGGGCCAAAAACGTGTCGGTGTCGCCCTATCCGACGCCTTAAACATCTCCATTAGAAGACTGGAACCGATCAAGCGCTCTAATTGGAAGCGTTTGCTCAATGACGTTGCAACCCTGGCACGGCGGTTTGACGCTCAAACACTAGTAATTGGTTTGCCGCTGAGTTTAGATGGGACTGTGGCCGCGGCGGCAGTCGAAGCTGAGAAGATTGCTCGAAACTTTGCGCGGTCATTAAGAATCCCGGTTTTCCTCCAGGACGAGCGCCTCACCTCAGTGCAGGCCGAGTCCAATCTGCGCGAGGAGGGGTACGGGTCAGCTGAAATCCCGGGGCTTCTCGACAGCGAATCCGCCGCCATTATCTTGCGGGATTTCCTTGCCGATCAAAATCAGCGTTTGGCTGTCGTGGTTTAGGAAGAGAGCAACTGAAACGGACTAATCTTCTCTGCGCAAAAAGTCCAATCCCACCCACGGCGGAGATTGTGTCAAATCCTCTCTGCTCTGAATGAATCGCTGTGAACTCGCTAAATTCCACGAACGGAAGAGACTTGTGAAAAAACTCTGAGGATGCCTTGAAGCTTTGAAGCTGAGGATTTGGACAATTCAAGCTGCGTAAATTCGCAGGTCGGGAAGGGGGCAGTCGTTAGGTGCAAGGTTCGGTAAGTTCAATGCGCCCCCGCTCAAGTTTGAATGCCGGTGCTTATCCCTATCACTCACGCCTCTGGGTTTACTACATTGAGTGATTGATTCGATGATGAAGCCTCCGAAACTCGAGCGGGGCGCCTTGAACTTACCGAACCTTCAAACTAACGACTGCCCCCTTCCCGACCTGCGAATTTACGCAGCTTGAATTGTCCAAATCCTTAGCTTCAAAGCTCCAAGGCATCCTCAGAGTTTTTGCAAGTCTCTGCGCTCGGTGGGATTTGCTTGTAAGGGGCGGCGTCCTATTAGGTTGCGTCTAAACCATCCCCGCAACCGCAGTTGGGGGATTGTCCAAACCCGACGTACAAAACCGAGAAAAACATTTATGCGCGCTTGCGCGAACATGAATGGCAGCGAGGATCACGCGTTAGGCGCGAGGATTGTTAAAGTACTTCGGAGGTAGGCTGGATCTGAAACATCCCCCAACTGCGGTTGGGGGGATTTAAGAGTTCACACCGTCGCAATCGCTCCGGTTTTTGTCTTGGGGAGCAAAAGCGACTGGATGTAAAATCACTTTCCCTTTTCAATAACAAGAACATGCTCGAAGCGTTCAAGTCATATTTGCATCGGACCGGTCAAAGACAGAAGTCTCATCGCGCAGGAAGGCGAGATACTGTTTATACAATTTTTCACAGTGCTAATGCGATGAAGCTTTCATGGCTCAGAATGAAAAATGAGAGGGGTGAGATAGTGGTGGCGTGGCAAGATACGGTTGGGATTAAGGCTTTCAAGCGAGATCTGTACTCGGTTGACCTGATTTGCCTGGTTATTCTTTTGAAGGACAATAAGGCCGTGGAAATCAATGAAGAAATGGGTGGCTGGGAATCTCTGGTCAAGAAGCTGCCTGAGTATTTGCCCGGAAGTCAAAGGTTCGAAGAATGGTTCAGCGCTGTGGCGTGTCCGGCATTCAAGCCAAATATTACCGCAATCTATCAACGTAACGCATAGAGTCAACCGCGCTCCAACAAGCGCCTGCAGCTGATGCGCTACAACGATGCCTCTTATGTGCGTTGAGTGAGCGCGCAGCTGAAGCGCATCAGCGTTGGGCGCTTCGCTGGTCTGATGATCAAATGCAAAAGCATCTAATTGGTGACGGCGAGCAGGAGCTATGGCCCGATGAAAGCTATTCAGGTCTTTGGGAGGTGTATTGGCCTAACGACGTGATTAAGTTCCGAGCAAATTTCCTCAACGGACAAGAGGAGGGAGAGTGTTTGTGCTTTTGGGATAACGGAAAGTTGGCCCAACGAGGCTTCAGGGTCGGAGGACATTGTGTTGGCATTTGGACCGACTATTCCTACGATGGAGCGAAAACCCTGGAAGGAGAAATAATTCGTGAGCTGCCATTTGAATCATGTTTTGGCGCCGCTGACACTCACGATGAACCATTGCACTAGACCGAACTCAAACGTCGTTATGAGAAGAAAAAAGATATGTACCGATATTGACCGCGAGCTTCTCCTTTCAGACTTAAAATCGCCTGACGAACTTGTCCGCGCGAGAGCAGTCGGCTCGTTATGCCCTTGTCATAAGGATTGGGAGCTGTTCGAGCAGTACGTCAACATCGTGTCTCAGCTAACAAACGACAGTTCTGCTGCAGTCCGCGCCAGCGCTTTGCACGTATTTGACGATGCCGTAAATATACAAAGCATCGGAGACGCTGAGTATCGCTTTCAGACCGTCGAAGATATGCTTCGCAAAAAGCGTGCGCCACTGTTACGAAGTGAAGGGGCCCAGGTAGAGGTGAGGCGCAGTGGCAGGTTCAAGAGGCGGAAAGGCAGTTTCGTGCTACGGTAACGAAGAGCTTATCCGCTCATATGAAATGGAAATATGGCTACGATTGATCACATGATACTTAACGTCAACGAAATACCCTCAAGCGTGGATTTCTACGTCAACGTATTGGGCTTTGAGCTGGAGGGTGAGGACGGACCATTCACGGTAATCAGAGTTAACGACGACTTCACTCTGCAGTTAGCGCCATGGGGCACTGAAGGGAATGAACATCTTGCTTTCGCTTTGTCGCGCGCGGCTTTTGATAGCGCATTCGCCCGGGTAAAAGCAAAGGGCATCCCATATGGCGACGCGTACGACGCGGTCGGTAACAACAACGGTCCGGGAGTTGAGTCTGGTGCCAGAGGTCCGGCTCCAACTCTTTACATGAATGATCCGAATAAGCACCTGATCGAGATTCGAACTTATGATTGATCGCGTTAGGCCAAACGCATGGAAGACTCTTTCCGCCAACGATGGTTGAGCAGAGTGATACTCGCCGGCGTGCTCTACCTCGGCATTGGTTTCGCTTCCGCCGCTCTTGCCGGGGCGGCTGCGTCCAATCAGATGCGATCGCTTTGGCGGTTGTCCGCCTTTGTCATCAGTGCCGTAGTGTTCGCGGCCCACGTAGCCTATGAGCACTTTCGACTTCGTAACACAGCGTGGCCAACGGCATGGCACGCTTCCGTGGCCGTCGCCTTCGGGGCCTTGGCGCTCGCACTCGTGGCCAATATTCATGACCTGGGGTCACCCTCGGGTTATCGACCCCGAATGCTCATCGCCTTGCTAGCCTGGCCCCTTCTGACTGCCGTGCCAGCGTTTATTGTCGCCCTGGTGATAGCCGCCGGCCTTGGCCTGAAACGGCTAGGCGGTTAGGCGAGCAAACGGTGGCGTGTGACCTAACGCTTGGGTAGTGGGTCAGTTTCCCTGCAAGTGTCCGATAAACTTTAGTTTGTCGCGCGTTACGACAAGCTGATGAAGCTTATCGGACATCAAACTGACCCATTTCCTAACGCTTGCAGCTGCCGGCGCGGTAGCAGGTTCTCAAGCAACCTTTCCATTCTGCTTGAATGCCGATCGCCCGCGGCCCAGTGAAACGTTACGCGCTTGACCTTTGCTGAGAAACCACTGATGTTGAACTCAGCCTCATTCAATATCGTAGTAGCCCTGAGGAGGTGAAAGTGTATGTACTGTGCATCTTGCGGCGTGGCTGTCGCCCAAGGCTTGCCCTACTGTAACTATTGTGGAGCGAAGCTGAGTGGCGCCAAGGCTGATAGCATCAACAGATCGCCGGAAGTGAGACCTGAAACGCTCGTAGGGGCGATGGTATTTGCCTTCGTCTTTGGCCTGGGAGCGATCACTTTTTTGATCGGGATGATGAAAGCCGTGCTCCACTTAGAGGTCGGGGTGATTCTCGCTTTTGCAGTACTGAGCTTTCTGATACTGCTTTCACTCGAAGGTGTATTCATTCGGTTGTTATTCCGTCGCAAGCCTGGCGCTGAGGAAGCCAGCAATACTGTGCTATCGAAGCGGCAATCAACAAACGAGCTTGACGCAGCACATGCGCGAGCGCTGCCAGAACCCATGCCGAGCGTGACCGAGCACACTACCCGCGCGTTTGACCCAATCTACAGCGAGCGAACATCAAAATGAAGAATCGTCCTTGAGCCCAGCCGTGGCTATCAACTCGTTTTGAATGACGGCGATGAAACGTGACCATCTCAATCTGGACGATGCAGTGGCTATTCTCGAGCGAACGCCCGCAAGCCTGAGGGCGTTACTCGCGGGTTTACCCGAGACCTGGGTGCAAGCGACGGAAGGCGATGGTACCTGGTCGCCGTACGATGTGGTGGGCCACCTCATCCATGGCGAGCGCACAGACTGGATCCCGCGGGCTCGGCACATTCTTGCAGGTGATACGCGACCATTCGAGGCTTTCGACCGAACTGCGCAGTTTACTGAGAGCGAGGGCCGGAGCCTCGATGAACTGCTGGTGACCTTTGCGGACCTCCGGCGCGCGAACGTCGCCACGCTGTTGGGGATGAGCCTGACCGACGAGGATCTCGATCGCAGGGGGCTGCATCCTGAGCTCGGCCAGGTCACGCTGGGCCAACTGTTGGCGACGTGGGTGGTGCACGACTTGGACCACGCGGCTCAGATAGCGCGGACTATGGCAAAGGTGTACACGGAAGCGACGGGACCCTGGAGCAAGTATTTGTCGATCTTGCGGGACCGGCAACGATACGCGTCTGACGATGACAACGAGTAGGTCACAGCATCGGGTGAATACGGTAACAGACACCGCCATGAGCAGGTCAGGGGTGCTTTGGTTAGTCGTTATAGCCTTTTTCGGTTGTGCGGCAGTGGCCACTGTCATACTCAGACGCTTAATCTCAACGCAGCGGCTGGCTGAAGAGATCGGGTTTTTCGTGGCTCTCCTGGGCCTGTATCTAGCCGTTAAGCTGTTCGTCAGAGTTGACGCTACGTACGTCAATGACCTCATTGCAGGCTCCGCGCTTTATCTGACGCAGCTATTGCTTTCGTTGGTAATGATGAAATCGTTAGCAATCGGATTGGCAGTGGTTCTGTTCGTAATCGTCAGGCACCTCGTTCTGAAACAGTTTAGAAATGTGAGCGTAGATGATCACAGTGGCAGCCAGGGTGGGAGGTTCGCGTCAATTTTATTTCAAAGCCTGCTCCCAGGTGCTGTGGCGTTTGTGATCAGCGAGTTGGTACTGCGGTTATGGTCTGCCTGGCAAGGTGGTTAGCGGGACATATCTCTCACGCGCGTTTAACAACAACTCTTCCTAGCAGTGGCGGCTGTCGCCTGAACCGGACGTGCGAAATAGACAAACGCTCTCGAAAAAGAATCCACTTGAATCTCGAAGGAAGGTATGACAACGGAAAAAATGACCTTAGGACAAACTTTTGCCGGCGAGTTAGAGCACGAAGCGGCGGCGACTCGAAAAATGTTGGAAAGACTTCCCGCGGAAAACTTCGACTGGAAACCGCACGAAAAATCAACGCCCCTCGGCGTTTTAGCAGTGCACATCGCCGAGATGATTGTTTGGGCGAAACTTGCCGTTACAACTGCCCAACTCGATTATGCGCTTGAACCGTATAAACCGTTCGAGCCGAAAACCAACGCCGAACTTCTTGAGTATTTCGACAAAAACGTAGAGGCCGCGATTGAGGCCCTAAATAACGCTTCTGACGAGGCGATCATGGGAACCTGGACTGTGCGAAACGGTGAACGTATCTATTTTGTAAAGCCACGAATCAAAGTTCTCCGCGCGGATTGCTTCAACCACTTCATTCACCATCGGGGACAACTCTCGGTTTATATGCGGCTTAACGACATTCCGCTTCCCGGTGTTTATGGTCCAACGGCAGATGAGCAAACAATGTAAGTTGCGATCTGCTTAAGAGTCGCAACTATCAAATAACCATGGCTCTTTCGCCGAAGCAACTCGCCCATTCAACGCGTCGTCGAGAGCGGCTTATTGAGGTTTGCCGGACTCTGCCTGAAGTTAATTTTGAAGTGGTTGGTCAGGAGCATATCGCCTTTCGCGTGCGCAAAAAGATATTCGCCTATTACCTTTTTGACCATCATGGCGATGGGATCATCGCTTTCTGTTGCAAGTCGAGCCTCAGCGAGCAGCGACGATTGATTAGAGATGATTCGGAAAGCTTCTTTGTGCCGGCCTATCTTGGTGCGAGGGGTTGGGTTGCGATTCGCCTGGATCTCGATGGTGTTGATTGGGACACCGTGCGCGAACTTGCGCGACAAGCTTTTCAGTCAATTGCGCCGCGAAAGTTAGCTGCGCTCGTCGAATAGTAAAGCTCAAAAGGCGTTCACGAAACCCGGGGAGCAGCACCAGTTTATTGGCTTCCCAAATCGATACTGAACGTTGGCGGATACGTGGTGAGCTCAACGACACCGCTAACAAGCTGTTAGCTCTGACAACTTGGTTCAATTATTCACGCCGCTGCTCGAATACTTTCGCTCGGTCAATCTTTGGCTCAGGAGATATAAGCATGAACAGCGTTAAGATCCTGTCCCTGGCTTTGGCAAGCTCTATAGTCGTCACCCTGTTGGGTGGACGCGTCACTGGTCAGAAGCAAAAAGAAAAGCAAGCCTCTTTGATAACCAATGGGGTCCCCTTCCAGCCTTCTCAGAAAAAAGTAACTGCAAAGAATTCATCTCGTCGACCAGAGGTTTATGTCGAACAAGGCGGTTGCCCGTTTGAATGCTGCACCTACCGTGAGTGGTGGGCTGCGGAATCGACTCCGGTATTAGCAAGTCCTAGTGCCGGCGCCGCACAGGTTCGGATGCTTAAGAAGGGCGAGCATGTTAAAGCAATAACTGGATTTGTCCGGACGCGAGCCGCGGAGTTCATCGTAACTCGTAACAAGGGACGGTATCATGCAGGTGATACGATCTGGGTCTACTCCTATCACGGCGAGGGATTTTTCCTGGTGTGGTTCAAGGGCAGGATGTCTGAGGAGGATCTCGGTTTCAGTCCGTATGGCGGGAGTTCGGGAACCAGATGCCAGGACGACTCGAAGAACTGCTGGGGGCATCTAAAAGCTGAGCACAGCAGTGAGTGGTGGATAAAGTTGCGCCTTCGAGACGGGCGAATTGGCTGGACGAATCGCGGCCACGACTATAAAAACTCGGATGCGTGCGGGTGATGCGGCCAGGATGTTCGATGCAAATTGATTGGTGAATAGAGATCAGGCCGGTGTAAATTGAAGTTATTGGTTCTTGGCGGAACAAGATTCCTGGGTCGTCATTTGGTCACTGCAGCCCTGGCGCGTAACCATGAAATCACACTCTTTAATCGCGGTAAGCATCCAGCTGATGCCTTAAAAAATGTAGAAACGATTTACGGCGATCGAAACAGCGACTTGGCTAAACTTCATGGTCGCCGCTGGGACGCGGTCGTTGATACCTGCGGATATTTGCCGCGTACCGTAAGGGCTTCGGCGGAAGTCTTGTCTCAATCAGTCGACGCTTACGTTTTCATATCCAGTCAATCCGTATATTCAGATGTTAGCCGTTTAGGTCTAGATGAAAATGGCCCGCTCTCGACGCTGACGAGCGAACAATTGGAAAAGGCAAATCGGATTGATTCATCAGGGCAAGCGTCTGCGGTGACTTATGGAGAAATGTATGGCGGGTTAAAAGCGCTGTGTGAGCAGGCGGCTGAAGAGGTCTTGCCCAACCGAGTGTTTATCATTCGTCCCGGCTTGATCGTTGGCCCGTATGATTACACCGACCGCTTTATTTACTGGGTCGTGCGTGTTGCTCGCGGCGGCGAGGTTTTGGCCCCGGGCCGTCCTGACCGCCGTGTTCAGTGTCAAAACTCTGAAGAATCTGCAGTCGCGACTGGACAACTCAAGCCGAGCGAATTCGCAGGTCGGGAAGGGGGCAGTCGTTACGTTGAAGGTTCGGTAAGTTCAAGGCGCCCCCGCTCAACGTTGAATGCCAGTGCTTATCCTTATCAGTCAAGCCTCTGGGTTTACTGCACTGAGTAATTGATTCGATGATGAAGCCTCTGAAACTTGAGCGGGGGCGCCTTGAACTTACCGAACCTTCAAGCTAACGACTGCCCCCTTCCCGACCTGCGAATTTACGCAGCTTGAATTGTCCAAATCCTCAGCTTCAGAGCTCCAAGGCATCCTCAGAGTTTTTACACAATCTCTGCGGTTGGTGGATTTCTGACTTTTGAGGCAAAGCCGCAGCCCAAGTTACCTCCTTCCTTGCGAACTTTAGGTTGAGAGGAGTTTTGAAGTTGGGTAGCTGTTGCTCTTAAGCGGGGGCGCGCGCTGCATCTTGAGTGTCACCATGATTGTGTTACGCTTGCCCCCTTCCTGACTTGTAAATTCTCGCTGCTTGAATGCTTCCTTGTTGTAAATTCTCTCTTCAACACAGATAGCAAGGCCGGTTGGTGGTTAAGACAAGCCGGGTTATATTGCGCCACGGAATTAATTGACTAACGGGAAAACTACGCATGAAGCGAATTCTGATTGGCGCGACTCTTATCATCCTTGGCGCTGCCGCCGGCCTGGCCGCCTGGGGATACACAGATCTGCGCAAGCCTGTGTCTCATACGAAGAGCGGGCAGTACATCGAGATCCCCAAAGGCTCATCATCAGCCACGGTGATTAAACGGCTCGTGTCCGAAGGAATAATCAGGCACGAGTTGCCTGTTACGGTCTATTTGAAATTGACTGGAAAAGGATCCCATTTCAAGGCGGGCGAATATGACTTCCCTTCACCCATTTCACCCATTGCTACCATCGCTAAACTAGAACACGGGGAACGGCGTCTGGCCCGATTGACGGTTGTCGAAGGATGGACGCGTTGGGACATCGCAGAAGCAATGTCTCGCATACCCGAACTTCACCTCGAAAACTCGAAGGCCGCACTCACCCTCATGGACAATGGCAGCTTGATTGCCGATCTCGATCCTGACGCAAAAAACCTGGAAGGATACCTTTATCCCGACACTTATGAGTTTTCGGCTGACACTTCAGCGGCGGATCTGATTGAGATAATGGTGAAGCGTTTTCGTAGTGCATGGCAGCCCGAATGGTCCCAGCGAGCCGCAGTATTAGACCTAAGCCCGCGCGAAATCGTCACTACTGCGTCCTTGATCGAGACCGAAGCAAAGCTCGCTACTGACCGTCCGCTTATTGCTTCGGTTATTTACAATCGGCTCAAGCTGGGAATCCCTCTGGCGGTGGACTCAACGGTTATTTATGCGTCCAAGCTCGAGGGTAAATGGCGTAACGATGGCAGGGTCTACAAGAGCGACGTCGAGCGCAGATCTCCTTACAATACCCGGCTGCACACCGGCTTGCCGCCTGGGCCAGTAGCGTCGCCCGGCGAGAGCTCTTTGCTCGCCGCAGTTAATCCCACTCAGTCTGACTATCTCTACTACGTGCGCGAGCCTTCGCGAAATGACGGCGCCCACAACTTCTACAACAATTCTCGTGACTTCGAATCAGGCGTTCAGGCGTTGCGAAAATGGGAACGCGAAAGAGATGCCGCAAGCAAAGCGGGCGCCGGCGAGGCCCCTTAGCCAACAGGAGAGTTCAATTCCTCGCGTTTCATCTCCTTAAAGAACCTCGCATTGCTTGAAATTGCCCACTTGTTAATCTATTCTCGCTTTGTCAATTCCCCGGGGGTTTCATCGGCTGTGAGCAAGGTGTGAAATGATGCGACAAGTGTTTACTGCGTTATTAGTTTCCTGCACATGCGCGTTGCTCGTTTTGGCGCAGGGCAAAGGCGTCGACAAGCAGAGCGAGAGGGTGCGTGACACCGGCAGTGAACGCGTCCCGGTAAACAATGGCGCTAAAACCGATGTCGGCGCCGGACGCGGGATGGATTTCGGCAAAGGCCGAACTCCAGAGGTGCCCCCGTTACCCAATCCTTATCGAATTACCGGCAGACGTGAGGTAATCCTTCAGGGAATTCAGGATGTGATGCGAGACCGAAAGTTGATACTCGATGAGGCCGCATCACGTCCCGCCGAAGGAATCATCGTGACCCAGCCCTACACCTTTATCAAGGGAGTCGTCGTATCGGCGGGTGAACTTAGCCGGTATGCGGAGGTGCCAACTTCTGCAGCGCGCGGTTGGACACGCGGACGCTACACTCTGACAGTAGAAGTGCAACCAATCGATGGTACGAGCGCGAACATTTCGGTGAACGCCAAAATTGAAGGTCGCACCGACGGAGCGACTGGAGCGGAATGGGTTACTTTGCGCAGCAGCGGCCTCGTCGAAGACGAATTCATGTCCGCTCTTGTTACTGCGGTAACGGGTAATCCGCCCCCGGGTCGCACGCCTTAGGAAAAGGGCGCACTTAAAGTTATACATCAACCGCAGGAAGTATCCTTGAAGTAATCTCTTAGCTTTTGTTCCCGTGAATGTCTAACGAATTAATTGATTTGAGCCTGACGACTGAGCCGCGGAAATCCATCGGCCCCAAACTTCTGGCGGCGCTTTGTGCACTCCTCATTACTGGCGCACTTCTCGCCGGATACGCCTATATTCGAAAACGCCATGCACAGCAGAATCTCGCGACAGCTGTTCCCACCGCTGTAGACAACACCCCGAAAGGCCCTCCCAAAGCTCAAATCGTTGTTGATGAACCATTGCTAAAGGGGAGCGAGACTATAATCGGCGGTCGTGTGAAAAATCTGTCGGGGCAAACATTGAGTGGGTTGTCGGTTCGTCTGGAATTACGCAGGCGCAAGGATAGCAAGCTAGTCGAGAGCCTGGTAGAGATTGAACCTTCAACTCTTGAAGCAGATGCTGAGGGCGCTTATGCGGTAAAGTTCTCGGCCCAGGAATATGGCTCGGTGCGATTACTAGGCTTGATCGGGGATCCCAACTCTACGCAGTTGGCATTCGTCTCTGCTCAAGGAAAGCAAAGACCCGCCGAGCGAATTGAGCCAAAGACCATCGTGATCACAAAGCCGTCCCAGCGGGGCGAATTCCTCAACTCCCCGGAGAACCCCGCTCGCGTGCCTTAGCAAGGACCTTAACTGGAGCGCCGCAATCACGATGTTTCTCATGCTTTTCGTTAAGGGTCGGCGCGCCGAGACTTAAGGTGAAGTCTTACAAAACAGCGATCTCTTTTTGTCTTGGTTTAGGGCCGGTGCAACCAGACGGATATGTTGGGCCGTCAGAGTGTTTAGCCACACCGGCAGTCTATCCAGGTTAGCGCAGAAGATGAAATACCCCGTAAGAATTCCAGGCTTTTGCCGTTCATTAATTCTCCTGTCCATTGTGTTGGCAGGTTATCAGTGTGCAATTGCCCAGACAGGTTCCCTGCCTCCGCGACCTGACTCAATCCGCGCTGACAAGGGCGCGCCCGGCGATGATTCACCCATGACCACCATGGAAGAGGAACTTCGCAAAAAGCGAGAGATCAAGTTCGCCGAGAAAGAGCACCGCGAGAATGTCGCCCGGGCCGACGAAATCACCGAGCTCGGAAAAGGGTTGACTACATCCTTCAAGCAGAAGAACTCGCTGGATCGTGAGGATGTGAAAAGGTTGGAGCGCCTGGAAAAGCTTACCCGAAAAATCCGGAATGAAGCGGGCGGCGAAGATGGCGAAGTTACGCTTGAGAACCCGCCCACCGATCTTAATTCAGGCGTATGCCGCATAGGTGAAGTCGCTGCCTCAGTCGGTGAAAAGGTAAAGCAAACTCCTCGTCAGGTAATCTCGGCCGCAGTAATTGACGAAGCTAATGTTTTACTTGAACTAATTCGCCGCGTGCGGGGTATGGCTCGTTGACTTCCCTCTTCTTCACCATTACGAGCCACAAGAAGGCTTCAGCAATCTTATTGGTCAAACTCCCGGTCATGTTCGGGATCCTGTTGCTAGGCGCAGCTCTCGCTGAAGTAAAGGCTCAGGACGATGATGTGGTTCGTGTAAACAGCGAACTTGTCGTACTGAACATTACCGTCACCGATGCTGCCGGACAGTACGTGCCGGGCCTGCGACAGTCCGACTTCAAAGTTTACGAAGATGGCAAAGAAGTTGCTTCGCGATTGATCTCCGGTTTCTCACTCCAGGAGTCTCCGTTCGCCTCAGTTGTGCTGCTCGATACATCGGGAAGCATGGAGAGTCGCCTGTCGTTAGGTCGGTCAGCCGCCATTAGGTTTCTTGACGGACTCCGTGAAGAAGACGTGGCGGCGGTCTTTAGGTTTGATACCAAAGTCGAGCAGGTCCAGGACTTTTCGGGTGGGCGCGATCTTGCTCCAATGGCCTACGGCCTTCACGCCCGGGGAATGACAACTCTGAACGATGCGATTGTCGAAGCGGCACATGCTCTCGTTAACCGGCCGGAACCGCGAAAAGCCATCATCGTCCTGTCTGATGGGCTCGACACTTTCAGCAAAGCAAGCTCGGGAAAGGCCGTTGAAAGCGCTCTGGCCGTTGGTGCCAGCATCTATGCAGTCGATATGTCCGCTACAGAGGGCAGCGCTTCTCGAAATCAACAGAGCGCCATGGTGCTCAGGGGCTTTGCCGAAAAAACCGGGGGGCGCTTTGTGGCAACTCCTGGTGGGCCGGCGCTGCGTGATGCATTCGCCAGTATCGCCGAGGAATTGGGTCATCAGTACACCATTGCTTATCGCCCATTGAACGAGCAGCGGGATGGAAAGTGGAGAACGCTTGAAGTAAAACTGGCGAAGGGCGGTGATCTTTCGGTGCGAACGAGGAAAGGATATCGAGCACCGAAGGATTAGCACTCGCCTCAGATGCTTGTCTTGTTGAGGGACTTCTCGCTGTGCCTTTCGAAGGCGAGTTCAATGAGTTGATCCAATAAATCCGGAAACGCCAGACCTGAAGCGGCCCACATCTTCGGATAGCCTGAAACCTCTGTTAGACCAGGCATCGTGTTCAGTTCGTTGACCACTAACTTACCGTTATCCCTTCGCAGAAAAAAATCCACACGAGCCAGTCCCGCGCCATCCACTGATTGAAAAGCCCGAATCGCCAATCGTTGGATCTGCGAGGTTAAAGACCTGGAGATCGGAGCCGGAACGACGAATTGCACATGCCCGGTGTTTGAGTACTTCTCCGCGTAGTCCAGAAACTTTGCCACATCATCATGGACCACATATTCGCCGGGAAGGCTTGCTCGAGGGCTATCATTGCCGAGGATCGCACATTCGATTTCGCGCGCATCCAGGCCTTCTTCGACAATGACTTTGCGATCGTACTGCGCTGCGAGTTCAATGGAGTTCAGCAATGAAGTCTTATCCGTGGCTCGCGAAACTCCCACGGAGGATCCAAGGTTTGCGGGTTTTACAAAACAGGGAAAGCCCAACTCGCGAACTACTTTTCGAACAATTGGGTCGGGCGCAGCCTGCCAATGGGTTCTGAGGAACCAGAGGTACTTACAAATCGGCAATCCGGCCTGCACAAACAGCGACTTCATAGTCACTTTGTCCATGCCGCAAGACGATGCCAGCACGCCGCAGCCACTGTAAGGGATGTCGGCCATCTCCAACAATCCCTGGATCGTGCCGTCTTCGCCAAACGGGCCGTGCAGCACCGGAAACACTACGTCGAGTTTTTCAGAAGCAAAGCGCCCATCGGAGTCGAATGAAACCAGCCCCTGTCTGGAGGGATCGCCGAGGATGGCGACGGCGCCGGCTGTGTTTGTAGCTGAGGAGAGCAACTGCTGAGTGCGTTCCGGCAACAAGCTTCCTGACTTTGACGGGGACAGCCACTTCCCTTCCTTGGAGATGGCTATAGGAAGCAATTCATATTTTTTTCGATCTATTGCTTCAATGATTGCGGCAGCGGAACGAATCGAAACCTCATGTTCACCTGACCTGCCACCAAAGATTATGCCCACGCGCCGTTTTCTGGCCAATACACGTCTCCGATTTTATAAAATAGTCTTTCCTAATGCGGAAAGAATAAGCTCAACTCCGAGTTCCGCGGTTTTGTTGTTTACATCCAATGCCGTGTTTATCTCTACTACTTCAAGTGAACGCATGCCGCCCGCTTCGGCGATTTTCTCCATCGCCAGATGTGCTTCGCGGTACGTTAGCCCGCCGCGCACGAGGGTCCCCGAACCTGGAGCATCGCCCGGATCCAGTGCATCAACATCGAAGGTTACGGCGTAGCCGCCGCTGGCCTTTGAAGCAATCGCAATTGCATCATCTATGCAGGCTGCCATTCCGCGCTCATCGATCTCGCGCATCGTGAAGAAGCGCATTCCCAACTTCCGGATGAGCTCGCGCTCGCCAATGTCAATATCCCGGGCGCCGACGTGCGCGCAAAACCGCGGATCAAGCTTGGGTGAAAAACCCGCAACTTCCGTAAGCTGAGGCGCACCATAACCCAGCACAACCGCCAGCGGCATGCCGTGAATGTTTCCAGAGGGAGTGGTCTCGGGAGTGTTCATGTCGGCATGAGCATCGAACCAAATGAGACCCAGGCTCTGCTTTGTTTCGCGACAATGAGAAGAAACACCCGCCAGCGAACCGATTGCGATCGAGTGATCTCCGCCGAGCACCAGCGGCAGCTTATCCGCCTCCAGAATCTCACGTACCTTCTGAGCCAGCTGTTCACAGGCCGCGCTGATTTCGCGGACATACTTCAGTTTCTCATTTGGCGCGGGTTCAGACTCCGGATGGATAAGTTGCAGATCCCCGAGGTCCTTTACCGCGTAACCGAGTTGCGCGATACGCTTCGTCAGTCGAGCGACACGCAAAGCGGAAGGGCCCATGTCGACGCCGGCCATGCTCGCCCCGTAACCCAGAGGGACTCCAAGGATGCTGACCCCGCGGCGCGGATGCTTTTCGCCAACAGCCTTTTCAAGAGGCTTGTCATGCAACACAGCTTCGTTCATACCGATTGAGTTGTTTTCAGCCGCCTAAATTAATATTAAAGCCGCCGCCGCTGCCGCCAGACTGACTCGGGAAAAACGGTTTCAGAAGACCGGCAAGTGCCGCGAGATTTCGAGTCTGAATCAGGAGTTCGCCGGGGCCTGTAAACTCGGCAACTATTCCCTCACCGCTCATCATGCTGCGGAAAAACCCTGCGGCAGCCTTCCGCAAAGTGTACTGCGTTGAACCCTCCCAGGCCACCAGATGACCGGTGTCGACCACATATCGTTCTCCGGGTCCGAGAGCTTTGCGGTGAATCGCGCCGAACGAAGAAACGAGGAGCAGCCCGCTCCCCTGAACCTGCAATACAAACAGGCCTTCACCCGCAAAAAATGACTTCGCCCCACCCCACTTTGTATCGACCGTTAAAGTCGTATCACCGGCGAGGTAAGAACTGGATTGCACAAAGAATGATTGTCCGCCCATTTCGATCGCCGCAATATCTCCAGGAGCGCCGGGAGCGAATGTAACTTCCCCGGGCCCACCGCGTGCCGTAAAGGTTGAGACAAACGCCGACTCGCCACCTGCCGCGCGCTTGATTGCGCCGAAGAGCCCGCCTTTCATTTGCGCTTGCAGTTCAATGTTTGCAGACATTGAGACCATTGCGCCCGCTTCTGCCTGGATCGATTGTTCTGGCTGCAATTGCACTACCGCTAGTGAGAATGAAGGTTGATGTAATACTTCATATCTATAACCTGAACCCTGTCCCCGCGAATCCGCATCGATCGTAATACCGTGCCCAGCCGGCGAACTTGTAGTAGTGGGCGCCTGGCCGCTGATCAGGCGATAACCACAGGTACCGCAGAATACTGAACCCTCAAACAACTGGGCGCCGCACTTTGGACAATTCATACAACTACTCCTTGAGATTTTTCTTTAATAATAGCCACAGCCTCTTCCGGTGTTTTAGCAAAATCCAGAGCAGCCACATCCTGGTCGTTAACCGCCAGATGTCGCTGCCACTCGCGGACGATCGGCGGCCAGCACTCTCCCAACAGCACCAGGGGACGAGGCTCGATCACTCGCGTTTGGATCTTATTCCATACCAGCGACAACTCGGTCACGGTTCCCATTCCCCCGCGAATGGCAATGAAGCCAACCGAGCGCGTAATTAAGCGTTGTAGTCGTTCATAAAAATGCGGGGTGGCTACTTTATCGGTGAGGTAGCGGTTGGGTTCGGCTCGAAATTGATTCATGACGATGCCAAGGACTCGGCCGCCGGCCTCGCGCGCTCCCCGGCTCGCGGCTTCCATTACGCCAAGATAGCCTCCGGTGCAGATCGTATAGCCCGCCTCTGCCAGGAGCTGACCAACGCGTCTCGCGTCAGCATATTCAGGATCCTGCTCGCGACTTTTGGAACCGCCGAAGATAGTTACGATTCGTTCGGGAAGTTCGCTCATTTCCCCGCCTCAGCCCTCAAGAAAAGCGAACCGGCCCTCCGGTAGTTAACATAGTCATCATAACTTCTGAAGGAAGAACCACTGTATTCGGCTGGAATTGGTGAGGGATCGTAGAGACGACTATCTTGAACGTTGACGAAACCTGCGCCCTCAAGTAACGAGCGATACTCGGGCATGCCCAGGAGTTGGACGGGGACCTTAAGCTGCTCAACCCACTGATGTGAGGCTTCATTTTCCTGGAAGAGATCTATCACGGTGACGAACACTCCACGCGGCACAAGTACGCGGTGAATTTCGAATAGTGCCGCCGGAATGTTTTGGTAATAATACAGCGATTCCATAGAGAATGCGTGAGTAAACTCGTTATCCGCGAACGGCAGACGCTCGGCGCTGGCAACTCGAAATTCGAGATTGCGAATGGACGAGGAAGACGTGCGCGCAAGCTCAACCATTTGATCGGAAATGTCTATGCCTATGACATAGCCATCCGTTGCCTGGTGAGCGAGCAAGCGACTGGCCCAACCCGAACCGCACCCGACATCGAGAACCCGGGCGCTGCGCTGCACAGCCATTTGCGCGAGGGCCTGCTCGCCAACAGGCCGGTGGCCTTTCTCCATGCTTTCGCCTCGACCTGCGCGGGCCCATTCATTGAATTCCAGTCGCAGGCGCTCATCCGGAGTTGATTTTGGATTTGACGAGGACATTTTGCTTCGTCGGGCGAGTGTTGCTTTACTTCAGTTTCACGGTCGCAGTCGATAGAGCATTCGCGGAAAGGGGATCGTTTCTCGGATGTGCTCGATCCCGCACATCCAGGCGGTGCACCGTTCGATCCCCATGCCAAAACCGGCGTGCGGGACGCTGCCATAGCGTCTGAGATCAAGGTACCACTCAAAGGACTCCTGCGGCAGGCCGTGCTGGGCTATTTGCTGTTCGAGAAACTCGAGGGAAGTCGCCCGTTCGCCGCCGCCGATTACCTCGCCGTAACCTTCCGATGCCAGCACATCAACACCGAGGGCTAATTCCGGACGCTGTTCGTCGCGGGCCATGTAAAATGCCTTAATCGCTGCGGGATAGTGATGGACCATCACCGGTCGATCGAATTGGCTCGAGAGGTAAGTCTCATCAGGCGCGCCAAAATCACCGCCCCACTCGAAGCGAGATTCCAGGACACCATTTGCGTGTCCCTCTTGCAGCATCCTGACGGCCTCATCGTAATGCAGCCGGGGAAATGGCGCAGTGATTGCTTCCAGTTTGGTCCTGTCGCGCTCCAGCACTTTTAACTCTTCCCCTCGCTCTTCGAGTACGCGAGCCGCAATGTAGGAAAGCATTCGCTCGGAAAGGACCATCACGTCCTCGAGCCTCGCATAGGCCATTTCCGGCTCAACCATCCAGAACTCCGTAAGATGGCGTCGTGTTTTGGATTTCTCCGCTCGAAAGGTTGGACCAAAACAATAAACCTTGCCGAAGGCCGCCGCGGTAGCTTCATTGTAAAGCTGACCCGATTGCGTCAGGTACGCTTTTTCGCCTTCGAAGTAATCGACTTCGAAAAGCGTCGTGGTGCCTTCGCAGGCCGCGGGAGTAAAAATCGGGGCGTCACACAACGTAAAACCGTCGTGGTCCAGGAAATCACGCACAGCGCGAACGACCGTATGCCTCATTTTCAGGATTGCATGCTGCCTGCGAGACCGCAGCCACAGGTGGCGGTGGTCCATGAGGAACTCTGTTCCGTGCTCTTTTGGCGTTATCGGGTAGTCCCGAACTTCCTGCAAGATCTCAGCATGAACCACATCAACTTCATAACCACCCGGGGCGCGAGCGTCCTCGCGCACACGACCACGCACGACTATGGCAGACTCCTGCCCCAGTCCTTTCAGGGCCTCCCACACCTCCGGAGCAACGGCGTTTCTAACCACCACACACTGTACGACTCCGGTCCCATCTCGCAGTTGGGGAAAGAGAATCTTGCCGCTGGATCGCAGGTTGTAGAGCCAACCCTTGAGGGTTACTTCGGCCCCTGCGTGTAGCGAAAGCTGATTGATATAAGTTTGCGGTGGGGGAGTTAATTCAAGGGATTCCGTAGCCATGTCGTCACTAAGCACTTGCATCAATTCTTTCACGAATCATTCCTCGCAGAGTCGGAAATCGATCCAGCCAGTCGGCAGCCTGCAGAACAATTTCCAGAGTAGGAGGAATAAACTGTTCATAAGCTTCAGCGCGGCCGCAAACTGCTGATTGGTAGGAAAACGTGCCAATCGCTTTGAGCTCCCTCTGGATTGCCATCAGTCTAAACTCTTGCGCAAACTCGTCCGGATCCAGCGCGTCTAGTCCCTGCAGGCGCCGCTCCTCCAGAAAGAACAAGCGATGGGCGCGGAGTGCTGCCAGCGATGGTGGTGCCGGTTGACGATCCAAAAGGAATGACACCAGATCATAACAGGCGGGACCCATCCTGGCATCCTGATGATCAACGACGCGCAATTGTCCATGACTATCAATCATAAGATTTGCGGCATGGAAATCTCGATGGCACAAGACGCGTGGGGCCGCAGCGAGTTCGGCGGCAATGTCATTCAGTTCAGCTTTTAACTCCGCAGCCTCCGAATGACGCAACTGCTCGCCACGAAGACTCTTGAAATAGTGCTCGAAAAAGAAATCGAGCTCCCACGAGAGCTTCGCTTCATCGAATGCCAGCCGGCTGGCAATCGAGTTTGTTTGCTTTGCGGTTTCGGTAGCTTTCTGTATTCGCGCTATCAGTTTGATCGCGGCTTCCTTGTAGTGCTCGCAGTCTTCGTCGGGAGCTGCTTCGTACTCGCTCATCAACTGCCGATCACCAAGGTCCTCCTGCAGTATGATGCCGCTTGTGCCATCGACTGCATAAATCTCAGGCACGGGAATATCACTGGTAGCAAACAGCCGGGTGATGTCCAGATAGGGATGAAACTGCGGATCGAATGGCTCCGGATAAACCGCTGCAACAGCGTTGCCTCGCTGCCATGGAACTCGGAAATAATTTCGGCTAGAAGCGTCAGGGGTTAGGGGCAGAATCTCGCTGGAATTGACTCCCTTGGCTCTGAGAAATTCGATCAGTCGTTCGGACGGCGACGACTCAAAGGTATTAGAAACCACATGCTTAGGTGAAATCATGCGCAACAATTGGAGTGGAAGTTCTGTCCCTCGATGAAAGTGGCAACTTTGTTTTCCCACGCCACTTCATGAGATCGTCGAGACGGGGATTGTATCATCGCGGAATCGGGACAACAAAGTTACTACCTCGCACTACTCCTTTAAGGGCTTTTTCGGGTGCCGGCTTTCCCTGCACCAAAGCAGCCGACACAACCGCAGCGTCCTCGATCTCTTCTCCTGCTGGAATCCGCACATTGTCGGCAAGAATTACTCGTTTGAGCCTGGCTCCGGGTTCAACTATGACATTGTCCCACAGGATGGTTCGGCTCAAGCGAGCATTGTTTGCTATAACGCATTGCCTTCCGACGCTATTGCTCTCTCCTTTTTCTGCAAGCAGCGCAAGACTGATCTCGAGATACCGCGGAATCGTCGAGAGTTCATACCAGTTCCCTGCCCCAACATGCGCGGCTATGCGGCGACCCTCAGCAATCGCGCGCGGGTACACGTCAACGGTTGAATGGGAAAAAACGCCTTTCGGGATGTAGTCAAATATTTCGGGCTCCATGATCTGAATACCGGTGAACATCATCGGAGTATCCGAAGAATCATTTGCGGGCATTCCGCCGAACCCAGTCACAAGCCCGTCCCTGGTGTTCACCACTGAAAAACGCTCGCGCTTGAAGTTGGGTAGAAGCACCAGTGTTGCCAGTGCTTTCGTTGCCCGATGAGTGTCGAGTGCCGCGCCTAGATCAATGTTCGTGATTATCTTTCCATTGATCACTACAAAAGTTTGCGCTCCCAAGAGGTGACGAGCATTGTCGAGTGCTCCACTAGTGCCGAGGATTTGCGGTTCCTCAACGTATTGCAACCTCACGCCGAATTGCTTTCCGTCACCCAGCGCCGCCCGCACAGATTCCGGCCGGTGGTGAAGATTGACGATGATATCTGTGCAGTCGTAGTCGGCAAGGTATTCAGCGACATAGCCAACCAGGGGCTTGCCCAGGATCGGAATAGCCGGTTTGGTGCGGTCCTCGGTCAATGGCCAGAGTCGTGTACCGTATCCTGCGGATAGGATCATCGCGCGCATGGGAAGATTCTAAGTTGAAGTGTCATTAATTGAACAGACGGGCGCGCGCCACTAAAGCAGTTGGCCGCAGCGTCTCGAACGCTGCGGCCAACTTCCACCCTCTTTCATGGTCCAACCTATGGGCAAACAAACGTATCATTCAGCGTGTTTCGGTCCGTAATGGTAAACGTTTGGTGGCCACTTATGAATTGGAAGGCCCCTGAACCTCGTTTCAGGGTGTTGTCAAACGTTGCATTCAACCGTCTATCCGCAGCATTGTGCACAATGCTGAAAGCCGTGCCATTGACCGTAGCTGTCCCCACGCCGGTAAACGTCGTGCCTCCAATTGCGCAGAATCTATAGGCACCCGTAGTGGAGTTCCAGAGCAAAACCCCATTTCCGCCGTCATCTTGCAAGCCCGCGTCAAAAGTAGTGACTGTGAACGAACAAGTGGCTGTATTACCTGAAGTGTCCGTGGCCGTGCACGTCACGGTTGTCACCCCTGGCGGAAAAGTTGATCCGGATGGCGGATTGCAAACCACGGTGACACCGGGACAATTGTCACTTGCTGTTGGTGGCGGATACGTAACTACCGTTCCCGTCATCGGGTTGGGTGAAACCGCTGTAACATTGGTCGGACACGTAATGGTTGGCGGTTGCGTATCGTTAACAGTGATTGTGAAGGAGCAACTTGGTCCGGCACTGCTCGTGCACGTGACAGGCGTCGTGCCCTTCGGGAAAAACGAGCCGCTGGCCGGTGAACAAGTTACTGTGCCGCAGGCGCCCATCGTCGTCGGGGCCGGGTAAGTTACAACTGCCCCACACTGATTGGGATCATTACTAACGGTGATATTGGCTGGACAGGTAATCGTGCAAGCCGGTGTGCAACAGGTGAACCCGTCGGTGATCCTGATGGTATCGATATTATGTCTGGTACCAGATACGCTACAATCTGAGGCAAAGCGGAATCTCAGTTTAATCGTCTGGCCGGCGACATTTGGTCCGAGGTTCGCAGTCGTTGTTATGAATCCACCTGAGTTGCCTGACCAGGCTTGACGACCGGCGATAGGACTCAAGAAGTTAACGCTGATCGTAGCGTTGTAGCCTCCCGTGACGAAGCTGCCGCCGACGGCGGCATTAGTGATATCGGTAAAGGCGCCTCCGTTTATGTTGGGAGATGACACCTCCAGGACCGCACCATCGAAGCCGCTTTCGAGATTGAAGTTGTTCCTGAAGGTTAGCTGGGCAGAGGTAGTGGTTATTGAGATATTGGGTGTATCCAGCGTGTTGTTTGTCACACAGCTGGGGTCGTTGTGAAACGCGGAATTAGGCGCCGTATCGGAAAGAGTATTGACGGTAGTCCAGTTGCTGCCAAGCGCACAGGTGCCGGTCGGCGTGCAATTTGCCGCGCCATTCGTGAACGAGCTGACCCAACCTGCAGGTAAGGCGGGAGCGGTGACACCGTCGAAATTCTCAGAGAACACCACGTTTTGCACACCCAGTGTGAATGTGTAAGTAACGCTGCCGAGATTTGTGGCGCCATCCTGGAACTGAATGGTTGCAGTAATCGTGCCGCCACAGGTTCCACTAACATTAAATGTAAAGTTTCGGCACACAGCTGGACCACCTGCCACAACCACGCCGTAATTTTGTGGACCACTCGGGCTCGTTACTCCCCCAGTGGCTTGTAAAGTACCAACGAGATTGGTGGTATTGGCGTCGCCGGTGTTTTGTACGCAGAAGCTGACCGTCACTGTTTCGCCGGGATCGAGCGCTCCATTCGCGGGAGAGCATGACTCCGAGACAAGTGTTGCTCCCGCCGAGACCACGATCGGCGCCAGCGGGGCTTCAATCGCGTTGGTGATCGCTAATGAGTAATCCTGGGAGGCCAGGATATCGCTGGCAATTACTCTTACGGCAAAGGTTCCACTCAAGCCGGCGGGAAGCATGATGGTTTCGAGGTCATTGGTCTGGTCGGCATACCCGCCGGTAGTTGACAAATTGCCTCGCAACACGTTGCCACGGTAGGTTTCACCATTAATCTCAACCTCAAGGTCGAGGTTGTTGCCGAGCAGGCTATTCCCGGGCTGAGAAGCAGCATCGTTCCAGGTAAGAACAAAGTTCACAGCACGACTGGAGTCTGCCACATCAGCGAGCAGCGTGGATTTCTGTCCCGGCAGCGTAAAAACCTGAGCCGAAACCCCCTCTTTGATGATTCTTTGTCCAGCGGCACTAGCCTCAGCGTTCACTCCGTTGGACCAAAGCGAATATGGATTCCTGAGTGATTTCTCGATCTGACTCAATTCGGTCTTGATTGCCGACAGCTCCTGGGAATTCCCCGATACAGCTAACGCTTGCAGTCGGGTGGAGAGCTCCTGCATGCGGGCTTCTGCTGCGCTCTTGAAGCTGTCCAGGGCTCGTTGCAAACCGCGCGTCTGTTTCCTGGAGGGATCCGTCTGCTGTTTGAGAATTGCCTGATTCAGGACCGAGCGCGCGCGCTTTAACGTTTCCGCAGAGTCGCCCTGCGTTCGAGACGCGGCAAGGCTGTGCTCGCTATTTTCAAAAGCAGTTAAAGTCAGCGCGCCCGCGAACAATAACAAGGACATCACCAGCACAAATCGGCGGGCGGTGATCCCACTGCTTATTTGACTTACATTTAGTTTGGTTTTTGTTTTGCGCATCGCTTTACACTCTCGTGTTGGTTCAAAATCCGCATATGAGACAGTGTCCAACCCCCACCGATGCGGAGGCTGTTGACGTTAACGGCCGAACCCAGTCCTCAAGGTCCTACAGCCGCACACTCAGCATTTGCATGTGACCGGACAGCTCCAAATCGATCCTGATATTCCCCGGACGTCAAGAACGCACACACCATGGATTTAAAATTACCCGGTACGCGGTTGTTCAAAACGTCGAGCCAGAAGTTAAAGCCTCCCTGCTCCGGCGTGCGCCGCAAATACCCGAAGTACTGCATCAGCACGAACCCACTGTTGTATTCGCGAGTCTGGAAGGCCGTGTTCTCAGCCACGGCACGCAAAACCGCCGCTCGTGTTTGCGTGTTGTTGGTGAGACTGGCTATCAGCGAGTCTCTTTGCACCTGAGTAAGCGAGTTGCCGCTATTGGTGTTCAAGGCATCAACGAAATGCGCGGCATCCATACTGTTGAGTAAAGCGTACTCGGGCAACGCCAGATAATCAGCAGCAAAGCTTGACTTGCTGGCATCAAGCTGGGGTCCCACAGTCACTCCGGTTCGATCGTGCATGAAACTCTCATAACTGGGGTTAGATCCGGTGAGCGCCTTATGAACCAGATAAACATAGAAGCCCGTTTGCTGAAATTCCGGTTCAGCAAAGAAGGCTGCTGAGACTCCGACTCGCCGGGCATTGACGCATGCCGGGTCACTGCCACAGCCGCTAATCTGATCAGCCCAATACGCAAGACCACCTGCATCAGGCTCACGATTCAGAAAATCGTGATACTGCTGAAGCACAAAGTTCTGCGCATTATCTATCGGGTTTGTCAGTGCGGGAACGAGATCGTTATCCAGAATCGTCAGCGTTCGACTGGGAGTGGCAATTACTGCCCCGCCGCGAGCATTACTCAACGTAAGGTTGAGCGATTCCGTTCCTTCAACATAGCCATCGTCATTAACCAGGACGAAAACAGTCTTACTCACTTCGCCGGGACCAAAGGTCAGATGACCGCTGCTCAGTGTGTAATCACTGCTCTGGTGGGCACTGCCGTCGCTGGTGCCGTAATCTACGGACACTGAATCCGCAGTCGGCAACCCGCGGGTAACAGTAATCGGAACGACCGTATAACCTTCGGTGGTCGAGTAGTTCTCCTGGCTGAACTGAATCATGTTCGGCGCGGTTACCGTGACATTGAAATTGCATGAGGCGGTATTTCCGGCAGCATCAGTTGCGGTGCAACTCACAGAGGTGGTACCAACCGGGAAGCTCGAGCCGGAGGCCGGAATGCAACTCGTGGTTACGCCCGGTAGATTGTCCGAGGCAACAGGCGCTGAATACGTCATCACTTTGGAGGTTTGTCCCGCTGCTGCGGCCGTGGTGATATTGGCCGGACAAGTGATTGTCGGAGCGACGGTATCGAAGCAGGTAAACTTAACCACGTTGCCTTGCTCATTTCCCAATGGTGCACTCACCGGCGCGCCCGGGGGCAGGACTGATAGATTCCTGCTGGTGTGGCCCAGCGGACTTGTCACGAAAATTCGGAACATCTTTCCGATGTTCTGCAGCCCGCCAAGATTAAATCGTGCTTCGAGCTCATTGTTGCTTAACACGTTGATGTTTGTGGCATTGATGATATTGCCGGGATTTCCTTCTTCTACCGCAAACACCTGATCAGCAGTCACGACCACCGGAACCAGAGCGGGCGAAGGAGGCACTGTTGTGAGCGTATTGAATTGGAAACAACTGCCGGCAATCACGACGTCCTGAATAATGGAACAATCAGCGTCTACAGGTGTGACCCCGAGCACCACCGGCGCCCTAACACCAAGCTGAGTTTGAGCCGTGGCTGTGCGTGTAAAGGGACCAAAGATGTTGTTATCTCCAGAGGTGAATGTCGTGGTAGCGGTGAAGGTGCCACTACCACCACAGCCTGACAGCGGAAATGCTGTGCCGGGAAATGTTGGTAGCGGATTTAGCGTGGCACGAATCAGGTTACGATTAACGACTGTAATGTTGGTCAGAGCGAAAACCGAATCAGGGATGCCGTCCCCGTTCGTGTCGACTGCCAGTGTGACCGCCGTCGTGACTGTCTTGCCCGGTCTTTCAGTCGGAACAATCGGTAGAGGTGGATTTTGTCCCTGACAGACTGTTGTTACTTCATTTGGGAAAAATCCAGAGCCAATTAGGTTCACTTCCACCGCTCCAATGGCGTTGGTGACGCCGGTCGTGGTTGGCGTCGGGACAAATGGACCGAAAACGATCGAGCTGATAGTCGGATTTTCAGGAGGTGTCGGGCTTGCTCCCACTAATCCAACGGTGCCTTGATTTGGATCCGTCTGCCCAGCGGGTTGTGAAAGCACCGGATCATTGCCCGGAGACCGCAGATCGAAGTCCGGCTTAGCGAACGTTATATCTCCCCCGGCGGCGACCTGGGCCGGGAAGCCGGAGTTAAAGAGTTCAAAGACAGCCGGCTCAGTGCCTTCACCGATTAGACAGGAATCGACGCTGGCGGTTTGCCCCTGGCCTTGAATGAGCCCGAAGCGGCCGCTTTCCGCATCTCGCGCGGCATTGCTCAGATTTGTTTCGCAGAGACCTGGAGGGTTCAAGGGATCGAGACTGCCCACCGAGTAGCCCGTGATAACCGGCTGGGCATCAGTGCCCAACAAATCCGTTCTGGCATAAGCCAGCAATGTGTTTCCCGACCCGCCGCGCCTGAGATTCCCCGGTGTGAGAGTCCCCGTGAGGGGCTCAACACTCCAGCGGAAGTCTGTCGGTCCCTCCTGAAGATCAAAAGGCACAGCGTTGTTGCCAATAGGATTGGCCGGATTAAGAGGCTGGCTACTATTCTCGTCAAGACCCCGGCCATCGTCGAAGAGGCTAATAGAAAACGTATTACTGGAACTGCAAGCCTCGCCCCCGAATTCCGGAACGTTGATGTAGCGAACTTTGAACGAGTTGATGCCTGAGAAGCCAAGTGCCTGCACCGGAAATGTGTTCAAGAAGCCACCGACGCGGCTGGAAGGATTGAGGTCCGCCCAGGCGCCTGCGATTTTAGGAAGTCCGGACCGAAAGTCGAGCAGGTTAGGGCTATTGCTGGTATCTCCAGCGCCAAAAGTGACACTCCCATTCGAGTTTAGAAACAGGCTATTCCAGGCCGGTGTGCCGGGCGATCCAAAACTGAATTCGAATCCGCCCTCTAATGGATTTGCCAGTGCAGGTGTGCCGTTACCGTCACTGTCATCACCGAAAAACGGCGGGTTCTGGTCATCGCCTCCTGCAACCTGGTGGCTGGGATCAGAACTATCAAAGACAATAGGACCATCTGTCGAGTCATCACCTTGAGTAGGCGCGCCCGCCGTTTGACCCAGAGTCACACCAGGACTAATCGCGTTTGGTGCAAGGCGGTTTGTGTATCGTAGAAAACCACGCGTCAGGCCGGCGACTCCGGTAGGAGTGGCACTCACAATGTCAATCGGTGCAAGCCAGAAGATGTGATCGAACCGATCAGAATCTCCGTCTCCGACGTTTCCACCCGAGGCTGGCGGATTAGGTAAACTGTTGCCACGCAGGTCCCCATAATCTGCTCGGCGATCGACCGGACAACTATCTTCAAAGCAAAGGATTTCGCCGATCCGCGGTGAAGGGTTCAAGCCGACGCCACCCGGAGTTCCACCTGAAATAACGTAGAGGCGATTACCTTCGTCCATCGTCAAGCCTGAGTAGATACTAAAGTCAACCTGAAACTCGAGCTTCAATGTGCTGCTGGTTACAATCGCCGAGGTCGCTGGCGCTACAGGCCTGATGTCAGGCCCGGTACCAAGAGCAAAGACTCTGAAATTGTTCACGCCAGGCGCAATTGCCAGACCAGCTTGAGCTACATCGGCAATGCCGTTGCCGATCGGCAATACGCCACCAACGTTTGAAACGCCAGTCTCACCTGAGCACAATTCGAATGAGCCGACAACGTCCGAGAAGCCTATAATCATTGCCGGAGTGGCACCGAGCGTCACAGGATTGGTAAACAGACCCTCCTGGTTCTGTGTCGCTGGATCATCCGTAGTAACAAAAGAGCGCGTCACCGCGGCATATAAAGTATTTTGCGGTCCGGTGGCGAGCGCTGCAATGTTGCCGAAAAATGTGGACGTCCCCGAATAGTTTGTAAACCGATTTATCTGTGGGGCTGGTCCACTGGCGTTGCCGTATTGGCCGCCCGCCGGGTTGAGAGTGGTGATTGTCAGAAAGCCGTTTGTCGCCGGTGATCGATCCTGGTTGGATCCTACATCCTGGATCTTGACAATGTTGGCGCCAGTGAATTGCGTCAGATCGACCTGCTGAAAGTAAGCACTGCCATCGTCGTCAACCGCAATACCCGCGAGATTGCTATAAATTGAGAATGCCACGCCAAAAGCGGATCCCATTTGCACCGGGAACCCTGCGGGACTGATCTGTCCCGGCGGTGCGGGAGCCACCGACACCAGATCGGCAATCGGATAGGCCAGGACACCGCTCCGCACTAGAGTGTTGTTGGAAGCCAGCCGAAGGCCACTGCCCGTGTCAGTAAAGGTGATATAAAGGACTTCGCCGACCTGGCCAGCAAAGACAGCGTAGCTGCCGTTCACGTTCGCAAAGGAGCTAAGGTCCGCCACTGGGCTGACGGCAATTCCGGTGATTACGATCTGCGAATCACTATTGAGGTTGCCAAAGGCATTAAGTGTCGTGGGTAGATTAATTGTGAACCTATTGGCGACCGGACTTGGTGTGCTAATGTTCGTAAGTGGTGTGGCATCGACGTATAGATTTCCTGCCGAGTCGCCGTAATAAAAAATGTTCTCGTTGAAACCATTCGCTCTGGTGTGTTCGGAAATCGCGACACGTGTCAGTGTAACCTCAGGTGGTAAGCCCGGGACTGCGGTGGACATATCTACGACTCTGCCGGCGTGGTCGGCAGTTAAATCCTCGCGACCGTCCAGATCACCCAGGACTGAAACATCATCGAACTGAGTATCGCGCCCGCCCACTGTTGTTGCGACGGCAGCCGAGAAAGGAATGTTATCCAACAGGTTAAGCGGCTCAGCAATTTCAGGCCTTACACCTGGGCTACCAGGCCTGGGTGTTGTTGCGGGTGCTTGAGTGATACCAAGTTGCGCACCGATTAATTGTCTCTCGGAGCGGTCTGCTGTTTGATTGTGAACTGCTTCGGAAGTCGAAACCTCGTTGACATTGGCGGCATAACTGATTTCGGCTGACTTGATCCCACTCTGCCTGCTGTTGCCGGAGAGATCCTTAGGCGATGACGTTGCGACAGACTTCTCGCCACGTCTGGCCTCGCTCGGCGGAAGCAATAAACCCGTCAAGAGAAGGGCTGAAATTACGGTCAGCACCAATATCGCATTGCTTTTCACGTGTTTCCTCCTCACGAAGTGGGCGCCAGCAAGATGATGTCTCTCAAAAGCCAGGTTTAGGCTGTTAAGAGAAATCACGCCCAACTTGCCGCGTCATTAGACCCGGCAGAAAACCTCAGGCTGATCATCTAACAATGACTGAAATCAGGGCCCGATCGCCGCGCAATCGGCATTACTGTGCGCGCGCGTCGCGCCGAAACGATCCTGGTATTCCCCGGACGTAATGAACGCACAGACCATCGACCGGAAGTTGCCGGGTACTCGGTTGTTAAGGACGTTAAGCCAGAAGCTAAAGCCGCCGGCATCCGGATCGCGCCTCAGGAAGCCGAAGTACTGCATCAGCACAAAGGCTGAGTTGTATTCCTGCTGCCGGAAAGCACTGTTTTCTGCTACCGCCCGCAATACACCAGGTCGCGTCTGAGCTCCGGAGCTCAAATCGGCGACCAGAGTATTCCGCTCACTCAGACTTAAGACATTGCCGGAGTGCGCGTTGAGAGTGTCAACGTAATCGGCCGGCGACATCTCATACATTGAAAGGTACTCTGGGGCGGCGAGACATTCAGTCGCAAAGGCAGTCTTGCTGGCGTCCAAACTGGAACCGTCAGCCACGCTGCTTCTGCCGTGCATGAATTCGTTGTAATTCGGAATGCCGCTATTGAGTGCCTTATGGACCAGATAGACGTAGAACCCGGTCTGCTGAAATTCCCGTTCGATGAAGAAGGCGGCAGAAATGTCTACGCGCCTGGCATTGATGCTTTTCGTGTTAGTGCCGCAAGCCGCCAGTTGACCGCTCCAGTAGCTCAGACCTCCCGCATCGGGATCCCGATTGAGAAAGTCGTGATACTGCTGGCGGACAAAACTCTGAACGTCGTCGATGACATTGGGTCCGGAGGATGAAGTGTCATTGTCGACAATGGTTATGGTCGTCGCTGCGTTGTCACCGATCACAGCTGTAGGACCCGCATTTGTGAGCGCGACCGTTAATGCTTCTGTTCCTTCGGCGTAAGAGTCGTCATTAAGCAAGATTGAGATTGTCTTGCTCGTCTCGCCCGCGACGAAGGTTATTCTACCCAGCGCCAGCGTGTAATCGCTGTTTTGCCGCGCACTTCCATCAAGCGTGGCATAGTCAACGCTCACACTATCCGGGGTTGGATTGCGACGGGTGAGGTTTAGATTCGCAGCGGTTGCGCCCTCAGTAACTGTATAACTCAGTTCACTGAACTGGATCACGTTCGGCAGGTTTGCAGCCGAGCAGGTGAACTTAATTACGTTACCCTGCTCATTTCCAAGCGGTACACCAGCCGGGGTTCCAGGCGGCAGCGAAGTCAAATTACGACTTGTGCCATTTGGACCAGCAGCAAAAATCAAAAACATCTTGCCGGAATTAGCGGCGCCAAAATTAAATCGAGCAATGATCTGGTTGGTGCTGAGGATCGTAAAGCTGGACGCCGTTATCTGGGTCGTCGGGTTTGCTTGATCCACCGCAAGGACGCTGGTGACATTGGGGACGCCGTTTATGATAAACGAGCTACCCGAAACCAACACATCCTGAGGTAAACCGCAGTTACCGCTGCTTGCGGTTACACCCAGGACGACTGGCGCCCGAACGCCTAGCGCTGTGGCCAGTGGCGCACTGCGGGTGAATGGTCCAAAGATATTGTTGTCGCCGGAAGTGAAAGTTGAAGTAATCGTATAAGTGCCAGCGCCGCCTCCCGCAGTCAGCGGGAAAGCAGTGCCTGGCAGAGTGTTGATGCTATGCAGAGTTCCCCTAATGAGATTCGCGCTCACCGGTGTTACATTCGTTAGTGCCACTACAGCATCGGGAATCCCATCTCCATTAGTATCGATTGACAGCGTGAGGGCAGTGCTCACGACCTTACCCGGTCGCATGGTCGGCACAGGTGGCCCCCCTCCAATTGGAGGCGGCGAGCAAGTAGTGCCGGCTACCTGACAGACCTGAGTCACTTCATTCGGGAAGAATCCCGAACCGACGATGTTCACGGTGACGTCACCGAGAGCATTTATCAGCCCTGTTGTGGTCGGGGTTGTTACGAACGGGCTAATGAGAACCGTTTGCGGAAGGGGGTTTGCAGGAGGGGCACAACTAACACCAAAGAAGCCCACGTTATCCTTATTTGGATCCGGTTGCCGCGTTGGCGCGGGGCTCGAGGTAGCGCTGTCGTTGCCCTCAAACCGCAGGTCAAAATCAGCGTTAGCCAAATTGATCTGAGCTGCCGGTCCGATCGACGCAGCTGTGCCACAATCAAAAAGCTCGAACAGAGTGGGTTCCGTTCCCTCACCAATAAGACTTGTTTGGATACTTGCAGTTTCGCCTTGAATTACTCCAAAAGGATTTGTATCTGCCGTGCGCGCCGCCTCGCCCAGATCGAGTTCGCAAAGCCCCGGAGGATTAAGCGGATCCAATCCGCCAATTGAATAACCGGTGATCACGGGACTAGCGACAGTGCCCAGCAGATCCATCCGTCCGTAACCAAACACTGCATAGCCCGAGCCGTCGCGACGCGGCGGTTCGCCGACCAAAATATTGGTGTTCGGTTCCCTGACGAACCGAAGATCATTGGGTCCCTCTTGTAGATCGAAAGGAACCGCGTTGTTGCCAATGGGATTGGCGGGGTTTAGCGGCTGATTGGCGTTTTCGTCGATGCCTCGACCGTCATCCCAGAGCGTAAGAGTGAAAGTATTCGACGCGCCGCCGCCCGTTCCTGAACAGATCTCCTTTCCGAATTCAGGGACATTGATATTGCGTATCCGGAAAGCATTGACATCGGCAAAGCCGAGCGCCTGAACCGGAAATGTGCCAACATTGACGGCCCGGGAACTGGGGTTCAAATCCGCCCAGGTTGGCGCTATTCTGGGAAGGTTGCTGCGGAACTCTAGAATCGTGGGTGTATTGTCCGTGTCACCAGCCCCAAAAGTGATATTCCCGTTTGAGTTGAGGAAGAACGAATTCCACACGCAGGCAGCGGTTCCTACGGGACCACCGAAGGCATATTCGAAACCACCATTTAGTGCTCCAGCGATCGCAGTATTGCCGGCACCATCATTATCATCTCCTCTGAATGGTGTGTTCTGATCGTCTCCGCCTGCTACCTGATGGCCTGGATCGAGGCTCTCGAAAAAGATTGGTCCATCAGTGTCGTCATCACCCTGGATTGTCTTGTTTGGACCACCACTCTGCCCCAGCGCTACACCGGTGCTGATGGCATTGGGGGCGAGCCTGTTCGTGTACCGCAAAAAGCCTCTGGCTAATCCCGAAATACCACTCGGGGTGCCATTGATTGGATCGAGAGGCGCTCGCCAGAAGATGTGATCGAAGCGGTCCGAATCGCCATCACCAACATTGCCGCCCGAAGCCGGAGGATTCGGAAGCGCGTCACCGCGTAAATCAATGAAGTCGGCGCGCCGGTCGGCCGGCGACTGGTCCGGATAAGCCTGCACCTCGCCAAACGTTGCCGAAGCATTGGCGCCAACTCCCGCCGGTGTACCACCATGGACAACGAAGAGGGTTCCCAACTCGTCGACCATGAGTCCGGCATAAAACGTCGGGTCGATCTGGAGGTTCAACTTCAACGTGCTGCTGGTGACGATCGGCGAGGTACCACCGATGGGTGGTCGGATATCAGGGCCGTTACCCAGGAGGAACACTCGGAAGTTGTTAATGCCGGGATTCAAGGTCGCTCCGGCGACTGCTACGTCCGCAACTCCATCGGCGACAGGAATCACTCCGCCGACATTTGCCGGGACGGCTCCAGTTTCGCCCGAGCAAACGTCAAGGGCGCCGGCAGCATCGGCCAGGCTGATAACCATCGATGGCGTTGGACCAAGGCCTGCCGGGTTTGTGAACGGACCTTCCGTTGCGCGAGTGTTGATGTCATCGGAAGCAACAAAAGAGCGGGAGACAGCAGCATACAACACATTGTTGGGACCAGTGGCCAGCGCGGCGATGTTGCCAAACAACGGCGCAGACCCTCCTCCATAGTTTGTGACCCTGCCGCCGGTAAAGTTTATTGGCCCACTGGCGAGACTGGGAACATCAACGGCTGTTGCGGGAGCGATGGCTCGATTGATTCGGCCTGTGGTCGCACAAATCGCGTGCGGTTGTTCAGTGACCTTGAAGATACCTCCCCCCGTGAGCCCGATCATGTCGGACAGTTGAAAATAAATACTGCCATCGTCATCTACGACGACACCCTTATTGCTAAGTGGGCTGGTAATCACCTGAATAGCACCAACCGGCGCAACTCCGGGTACCTGATCACGAAACGCCAGGGCAAGTATCCTTGAACGAGTTGTCAGGCCTCCACAGCCGGCTGGATCAAGCACGCTAACGTAGACGATCTCGCCGACAGTTCCGCACATTCCGAAATCTCCCAGGTCGGCGACCGGGTTTACAGAGATGCCCGTAATGATCACGCTTGCCGCGCTGCAACCTGTGGGTCCGATAAGCAACATTCCGCCGGAACTTCCAGTGGTTACCAGAGCCGGAATGTTTATGGTGGTGGCAGTATCGATGGCCGGATTGGATGTCGTATTGACACCGGGATTAAGATCCGTTCCCACGTAAAAGTTGCCAAAGGAATCGCCGTAGTAATAGACGTTCTCTGCAAAGCCATTTGCGACTGTGTGTTCGGAAATGGCGGTCCGAATAATGAACTGGTCAGGATTAGCCAACACAAACGAGAAGTCGTCTACTTTTTGACCGCGGTCGGCAGTGTAATCCTCGCGACCGTCCCAGTTTGCCAGCAACGAAACTTCATCAAACTGCGTATTGCTGCCGCCCACGGCGGTGAGCATTGAGGCTGAGAGCGGACTTCTGGAGTCTAAGACGTTGGGTAGTCCCGCCACTTCCGGTTTGATCTTATCGTCGGAGCGAGAGACGACGGCTCGACGTGGCGCGCTATAAACCGGTGGCGTGGTCCTGGCATCGCGTTCTGCCTGTCCCTTGGGAATCAGCAAAAGCGCCAACACCAGGGAAACCGCGCACAATGAGAAGAGTGCGATACGCCTTTTCATCTTCTGTTCCTCCTCGAAGGTCAAACGACTCGGTGCTCTAGCCCCGGCGGCAGTCTGACGGCCGTGGCGCCACGTAGCTGTCTCGTCTCCAAAACCTGCGTTCGTCTATTCCCTGAAACCTGATTACGGTCCAACCCCGGCGCACTCGGAATTAGTCCGGGTAACATTTGGTCCAAACCTCTGCTGGTACTCTGCCGAGGTGAGGAACGAGCAAACCATCGCCTGGTTGTTGTTGTTTGCAGTCAGCTGCGCAAGCCAGAAATTGAAGCCGCCGATGTCCGGATTGCGTCTGAGTTCACCCAGGTACTCCATCGCCACAAATGCTGGGTTGAACTCCTTCTGGCGAAAGACAGTGTTATCAGCAATCGTGCGCAACACTGTGGCCCTGGTCTCCGTCATGTTTGTTAGGCCGGTGACAAGCGCGTCTCGCTCGGCTGTAGTCAGCGAGTTGCCCGTATTCGTGTTCAGCGCGTCCACGTACTGGGCCGGAGTTAAGCTGGCCGGGTAAGCAGTCGTAAACTCTGTTCGCGTTACAAACGCATTTGCAAAGGCCAGTTTCTGAGCATTGAGATCTCCGCCTCCTAACAACGTACTTCGATCTGTCATGAACTCAATGAAGTTCGGACGCGTAGCCGCAGTCATGTCAAACGCTGTGCGGTAGAGACGGATGTCATAGAAACCGGTGTCCTGAAACTCTGGTGCGAAGAAGAAAGCGGCAGCTACCGCTGTGCGGCGTCGAGTTATGCAGTCGCTGTCAGCTCCGCAAACAGTTATTTGATTGATCCAGAAGCTCAACCCGGCAGGATCAGGCTCGCGATTAAGAAAGTCGTGATACTGCATGCAAACAAAGGTGGCGGGATCATCGATCGCATTGAAAAGAAGCTGGCCTCTGATTTCACCACCCGGGTTTGTCGTGCTGTGAACGTTGACGTAGAACAGACCATCCTTTAGCTGCTGCAACTGAGTTGGGGTCAGTGCGATGTTAAAGTTGGTGAAGTTAAAACTGGTGCCCGTGCCGTTAGGCAGCGGGAAGATGATCGGAGCATTCACTCCCGGCGCAGCGGGCCCGTGGATATGTGCCGCTGTTTGAGCACTACTAAGACCCGAGAACTTCATCGATACCTTCGCGGTCGCATCACCGGGATCCAGTATTACTACAGCGGTCCCCGTCGCAGTCGAAGTAGTGGCGGGAACTTCCTGAGCGCCGTTTAGTGAAGCAACGAAGATCCGGGGCGCCGGCAATAACGAACCGACGACATCGTTGTCGTTGATGGTGATCGTTGTCGAACTCTGGAATCCTAAGGCGGGCCCGCCGGTCGGATTGCTCAGCGACAGAGTAAAGGTTTCAGCGGGCTCGACGAACGAGTCGTCGCTGATCAGCACGTTGATAGTCTTGCTGGTTTGACCGGGAGCAAAGGTTAACGTTCCCAGCGCTATTGAGTAATCAGTGCGTTGCAGCGCAGTGCCGTCCGCGGTGGCAAAATCTACAGTGGCCGTTCCGGCGCTTGAATTGACTCGCGAGACAGTTATGGGCACGAACGTGCAGGCTTCCGTGACGTTTGTATTCGCCACATTAAACTGGAAGGCCTCGGCGCACGAGAACGTGACTGCGTTGCCGGCCTCATTGCCCAGAGGCACACCGGGAGGCGTGCCGGCAGGCAATGTTGTGAGATTCCGACTCGAGCCATTTGGCCCGTTGGCAAACACTCGAAAGACACTGCCCGAGCTGCCGGGTGGCAGATTGAACGTAGCCATTAAATGGGTCGAGTCGACAATCGTGAACGAGGTTGCTGTCACCACCGTACCGCCGCTAACCGCGGTAACAGAAGTAACGTTCGGCGCCCCATTACCCTGATTAAAGCAAGCACCGGTAATGGCCAGCGTTTGTGATACGGAACACTCACCACCTGTGGGAACCGCTGTGAGGACTACCGGAGCACGGCTACCAATGCTAAATGTCGAACTCGTTCCGTTGCTGGTAAAAGGACCAAACGCATTGTTATCTCCGGCGGTGAACGTAGTATTCACACTAAGGACGGCATTGGGACCACAAGCGGTCAACGGGAAAGCCGTTCCCGGCAGACCCGTTACGGTGGCCAGGGTACCCTTGATCAAGTTGGGACCCATCGGCACGACATTGGTAAGCGGAATCGTCACATCAATGATCGAATCACCATTGTTGTCGATGCCGAGCGACAACGACGTGGCTACAGTCTTGCCGGGACGTTGCAGCGGCACGCCCCCCGTATCGAATCCCTGGCAGACGGTTGTCGATTCATTCGGCAAGAAGCCGCTGCCTACCACGAAAATATCAACTGGACCCAGTGCATCTATAAGAAACTGCGGTTGATTAGGCGCAACAACAAACGGACCCGGTATGACCGCCGATACTGTTGCGGCTGGCGGACGTGCCAAGCCCACAAAGCCGATACGGCCGCGATTCAGATCCCTCTGCGTGACTGGCGTCACAAGCTGATTGTCATTGCTTTCACCACGTAGATCAAAATCAGGAGAAGCAAAGGAAAACTCTCCAGCTCCGTTCACCGCTGCCGGAGCTCCCTCGTCGAAATTCTCAAAAAGACTGGGTTCAGTTCCTTCGCCGATCAGGCAAGCTGCGATGCTGGCAGTCTGACCTTGAATAGTGCCAAACGTTCCGGAGTCAGCTGCGCGGGCTGCCTCGCCCAGATTGGTTTCGCACAAGCCAGGTGGATTTGACCCCACTCCACCGCCGGCAGAGTAGCCTGTGATGACTGCTTGAGATACCGGCGCAACGAGATCTGTGCGAGCGTAATCAAACACGAAGTAGCCTGAGCCATCGGGTCTCGGCGGAGCCCCCGCCAGTGTGTTCGTTATGGGCTCTCGAACAAAGCGAAGATCGGTTGGACCCTCAACGGCCCCGGGGACAGAATTCTCGTCCGCCCCGGTACCGTCGTCATACAACGTCGCCGAGATGTTATTTGACCGGCTGCCGCCTGCGCCGGTACATGTCTCTGCGCCAAACTCAGGTACATTTATGTAACGAACCTTGAAAGCGTTGACGTTTGCAAAGCCAAGTGCCTGTACAGGGAATGTTCGAGGATCCACTGCCCGCGAGGATGGATTTAGATCGGTCCAGGCCGGTGCTATTCTTGGTAGACCGGCATAGAATTCACTCACAGTCGGCGTATTATCGGTGTCACCGGCACTGAAGGTGACGTTTCCATTTGAGTTGAGGAAGAAGGCGTTCCAGACGCTTGTGTTGGCTCCATTCCTTCCAAAAATGAATTCAAAGCCACCGCCCGGCGGTGGAACTACCGGATTATTCGCACTCAGCGGACTGGGGTTTCCATCCGCGTCGTCGCCACGATTTGGCGCGGTGGCGTCATCACCTCCGGCCACCTGGTGACTCGCATCGAAGTCTTCGAAAACTAATGGACCGCTGGTGCTGTCGTCGCCTTGAACGCCGCCGTTGGGAAGATTCGCCAATGTGGCCACATTCCTGTTGCGGGTGCGATTTGTGTAAAGCAGCAAACCGCGAGCCAGCCCTGAAATACCGCTGGGATTCGCCGTCCCGTCATTTGGCGCCTGCCAGTAGATGTGATCGAAACGATCCGAGTCTCCGTCACCAACGTTCGTGCCGGGGAATGTATTGCCGCGGAGATCAATAAAATCGGCTCGACGATCCGAAGGACACTGATCCTGAAATGCAAGTATTTCTCCGCGCGAGGGGGAAGGATCAGTCGCGACTCGGAACGGACTGCCACCGGATATCGCGTACACCGTTCCTTCTTCGTCCACGGTGATCCCAGCGTAGGTCGAGAAATCGATTTGCATGTCAAGCCTGAGGGTACTTGCAGTTACGATCGGCGAAGTTGCCGGAGGCGTAGGGCGAGTGTCTGGCCCATTGCCGAGCGCGAAAACTCGGAAATTATTGACCCCCACGACCCGCGCGGTGCTAATTGAGGGACCATCTGCATATCCATCACCCACCGGAATTACCCCGCCTATATTTATGTTCGCAACGTTTGTCTGCCCCGAACACACGTCAAAGGCCCCCTGACTATCGGCGAAACTGATAATCATGGAGGGTGTCGCACCGAGCGCACTGTTATTCGGGAAGGGTCCTTCCGTCGCTTGCGTCGCTGTATCGTCACTCGAAACGAACGAGCGGGCTACAGCGGCATAAACGATGTTTCCTGGCCCGGTAGCAATCCCGACAATATTCCCAAATGCAGCTGTAATGGTCCCTGCTGTGCCTGGACTTGCGCTGCTGAAATTAGTAAGCCGGACACTACTTGTGCTTAAGGGCGTGAACGACGTTAGCCCGACAGCAGGTATGTTCGCGACCACTCGGTTCGCTCTCGTCACTGCGGGACAGGCAGCAGTGATATGAGGTATTTCAGTCGCTTTGAAGATCGCGCCGCCGGTAAATTGAATGAGATCTACCAGATGAAAGTAGAGGCTGCCATCGTCGTCTACGGCAATGCCGGTATTGGAGAGAACATTGCGCGTAACCTGGAGGACGCCCGCTGGGGCCACCCCACCCGCAATGTCGGTGAAGGCGAACGCGAATATTCTGGTGCGGAACGGCTGACCCGCGGCATTGGCGGCGCAGGCGCCTGTATCGAGAGTCGCCACATAGACCACCTCCCCGATCGTGCCGCACAAGCCAAAGTCCCCTAGATCCGCAACCGGATTGACGGCGATGCCGCTGATTGTGACCTGATCGTCCGTGCAATCGGCGCCCGAAGGATTCAGTAGAGTGAACCCGCCAGAGGCGCCGGTGCTAACCAGGATTGGTATCTGCACCTGGCGAATAGTATCGACTGACGCGGCCGGACCGGGATTAAGAGTCGGGTTTGTATCTGTTCCGATGATGAAATTACCCTGTGTATCGCCGTAATAAACAACATTTTCGTTGAATCCGTTAGCAAAGGTGTGCTCGGACAAGGCGACCCGCGTAATGGTGGCATCAGGATCGATAAATAAGCCGCCTAGATCATCAAACTTCGCTGCGCGGTCAGCCGCGTAGTCTTCTCTGCCGTCGAAATTACCAAGCAACGTCACGTCGTTGAACGTGCCGTTACGACCACCCACGAAGGTGGCAATTGATGCTGAAAAAGGCGCTCTCTCATCCAGCGTGCTAGGTAAGCCCACCGTTTCTGGCCCAACTCGGCCTCTCCGCACCGCAGTCGCATGTCCGTCGCCGATTTGTGACGCGTCGCCTTTTGCTTGATCGCCCCTACCAGAGCCGCCGGCGCGACTGGATGGAGTCAACAACCACACCGCGAACAGAGCAAAGGTCACCAACAGCACAAATCCTATGCGCCTTTTCATTTCAGTCCTCCTCGGGAGTGAGAGACATACCACTGGATCCAACTGATTAGATCCGATTGACTGTCGAAAAAGCGGCGCAGATGCGCCCTCCTCAGCCAATAATTTAAGAAAGAAATTTCAGCGGGTTCGGCTCAAGGATCTACCGACCGCCGATCGGCGACTCAAACTTTTGCCCACAACCTTGTTACCTTGGGATAGAACTATCGGAAGACCCACCCTGGCAGGCGATGATCGAACAGCCACGTTAATGGTGGCTAATAGACCATTAAGACTAGCAACACTAGTCTAAGCTGGGTTTTTGGTAGCGCGTGGAGTCTATACGGTTAGGCGAACTCTGTAAATACTAAAGCTTCACTCTCGCGCAGCGGATTGTCGATTGAGAAAAGGAAAACTGATTGACCTAAGATGCTTTGGAGGCATCGCGCATGACCAGATCGAAGGTACCAGGAGCGACTTTGCGAAACCTCGTATTTCGATTGAGAGAAACGGCAATGCTAATCGTGGGATTCTGACCAGTAAACTTAAAGCCACCCTCGAGCAGCCGATTGTAAATTTCATTTACATGAAGCGGGGCACCCTCCTCGCGCAGCAAGAGCGTAACTGCCTGGGGAATCGTTCGGTCCATGAATCGATCGCTCAGCACTTCGATGTTATTTCGGACCAGTGGGATCTGTTGACGCCGCGGATCGAATCCCGCTGATGCATTGCGTGGACCCGACTGACGCATGGCAGCTTCAAGTTCCGCGTCCGAAGGCATGCCCAGGGAAAGATTGCTTGACGCTAAAACTGAGGACAAGAGCCGGTAAATTGCCGCCTCGGTCTGACTAGCCAGTGTATCCATCTCGGCAAGTTCCGCTCTGACCGCGTCTGCCTCCGCCTCTAATTCACGAAGGCGGGCCGCCAAATGCATCCGGGCCGCTCGCGACTGGCGCAAGCTCTGTTCCAGGCGGGAAAGTAAGTTTTCGTTTGGCCGGTCCATCAAGCAAATCTTAGGGCCTATCGAGGCTTTTCACAATACTCTTGCGGAATGTTTGGTTGGACTTTTTCAGTGATCACGTTGAATGACGTAGCCAGGGATCGCCCGCAGTGCCTCGCAGTGGTCTGATTCAGGGAAACTGTCCAGTGTGGCCCGGGCGGCTTCAGCAAACTCGTCGGCACGCAATCTCGCCCGGGCCAAACAGCCGTTCTGTTCAAGTCTGGATACCAGGCTCCAACGGCTAACCGACGCATAGTTACTATCCCGCAAGACAGTCTCAATCAGATCTTTTGCCGAGAAATCACGCTCAAGCAAGTAAATCAAAGGTAGGGTCACCTTCCCGCCGATAAGATCGACACCAGCGGCTTTCCCCATCACGTCTTCGGACGATGTGAAATCGAGCAGGTCATCGGTCAGCTGGAACGCCATGCCCAGGTTCATCCCATATTCTCGCAAAGCTGTCTGTTGGATCTTGGTGGCGCCACCCAGAATCGCACCAACTTCGCAACAGGCGCTAAAGAGATAAGCGGTTTTGCGCTGCACGATGTCGAGGTACTCAACTTCTGATACACCGATTTTGCCAAGCTGGGTTAGCTGCAACAATTCGCCCTCGGTCATCTTCCGCGTAACCGCTGTAAGAATATCGAGTATTTCGAGCGATCTCTCGGCGAGACTTGTTTCGAATGCCGACATGTAGAGCCAATCGCCCATTAATACAGCAGTCTGATTTCCGTAAAGCGCATTTACTGTCTGTCTGTTTCTTCGAGTGTCAGCTTCATCGATGATGTCATCATGGACCAGGGTCGCGGTATGCAGAAACTCCATCACCGTGGCCATTCGAATTGAATTGTAACGAGCGCCGTCTCCACCGACCGCATAGTTCGCGAGAATTGTGAGTGCCGGACGAACACGTTTGCCTCCGGAAGCACGCAGGTAATCGCCGATATAAGAAATGACCTGAACATTGGAACGGGCTTGCCGTTCGAACTCTACTTCAACCTGCTTGAGCTCGGCTGTCACCAGACCAAAAATTCGTTGGGCTGATAGCCTGACCTCTTCTAGCATGCTGCTTTGACTGGAGCTCTGCATTGTTATCGAGTCATCTACTGTGCTGCTCAGTTTGAACGGTAGTTTGAAAACTGCATGTGAATTCCAAAATCTTTAGCTTTTAATTTTGCAATAACTTCCTGAAGTTCATCGCGGTCTCGGCCGGTGACGCGGACGGTGTCGCCCTGAATTGAGGCCTGAACCCTGGCTTTCGTATCCTTAATATACTTTACAACCTCCTTCGCCTTGTCCTGAGGAATTCCCTGCTGAATCTGCGCCTCTTGCCGGACCGTCCCGCCGGCGGCCGGATCTACTTTGCCATAGTTGAGGGCCTTGAGAGGAACACCGCGCCGCACTAGTTTCTGTTGCAGAATGTCGTTCATGTTACGCAGCTTGGTCTCGTCCTCCGCGCTCAGGACCAACGTGTCCTTTTCCAGGACTACGGTCGCCGTGCTGCCCTTGAAATCGAACCGCTGGCGGACCTCCTTGATTGTCTGATTGATGGCATTGGAGATCTCTGCCCGATCCACCTGGGACACGATATCGAATGAATTCTGCTGCGCCATGCTCTCTAATTAGGCAAAACGTCCGATCGCTAATAAATCGAGAATAGCATCAAAGCGCCCGCATGTGAAAGTTCTCTCTTGCTCGGAAACTGGGTTAATTTCAGATCTCTATGCAAGCTCGGTGTCTCTTTACTACAAACGCACAACTTCTTGTTTTCTCGACCAGGTTTTGTAAACAAGACAATTGATCCACGAAAGAACACCAACGCAGCCACACGAAGTAACACGAATATTTTCTTAGTGTTACTTCGTGTAATTTCGTGGAACGGCTTTTGGTTTGGTTGCTGCGACAGCAAACACGCGCGAAAAGTTCTCACTCGTAAGGCGGGCCACGTCTTCAATCGCCATTCCCCTTACCTCCGCAATGCAGCGTGCCACTTCCACGACATACGCCGGCTCGTTTCTTTTGCCGCGAAAAGGAACCGGCGCCAGGTAGGGACAATCGGTTTCGATTAGTAGTTGTTCTGAGGGAACTTGCCTGGCGATATCCCGGAGATCCTGTGCCTTCTTGAAAGTGAGAATCCCCGAGAATGAGATTGCCAGACCCAGTTCCAGAGCTTGCGCTGCCAGCCGCGCGCTTCCGCTGAAACAATGCATGACGCCAGGCAGATTTGCAGGGGCCCATTCAGCGCGCAGAATTTCGATTGTTTCTTCTTCAGCCTCGCGCGTGTGGATGATCACCGGAAGTTTTTCTTCCCGAGCCAGTCTGAGCTGGCGGCGAAATACCTCTCGCTGATTCTCCCGCGGCGAATTGTCGTAGTGAAAGTCGAGACCGATCTCTCCCCAGGCGATGACCCGGGCGGCTTGGCGGACCAGTCGGGTTAAGCGTTCTGCGGCTTTGTCATCGAACAGTCGGGCATCGTGGGGATGCGTCCCGACCGCAGCGAACACGTCGTGGTGAGCCTCAGTGAGTAGGATGGCACGTTCCAGTGCACCGCTGTGAGGATCTCCTGTGCCGACATTCAAGATAGCTCTCACCCCTGCATCCCGCGCGCGTTGAATAACTGCTTCGCGATCCGCATCGAACTCGGGGCCATCGATATGAGCGTGTGAGTCAACGAACATGTGCGTAGGGCAAGCTGTTAGCTTGCCATCGACGCAAGCTGACAGCTTGCGTTACATCACTTAAGTCTTGCCCCATTGGGAACGTCTTCGGTAAACGTCGCAATCACCGGCCGCCCCTCCTCACCAATTGATGCCGCGACAACCATGCCCTGCGATTCGTGGCCGCGAAGTTTGCGCGGTTTCAGATTCGCAACTACCACAACCTTGCGACCAACCAACTTTTCCGGTTCGTAATACTCGGCAATCCCTGCTAGCACCTGACGTGGCTTTGGTTCGCCAATATCGATCCTCATCAACAATAATTTATCCGACTTTGGCACGCGTTCGGCGGTCAAGACCTCACCTACGCGAAGATCCACCCTCGCAAAGTCGGTGATCTCGATGAAACTCGTTACGCCCGGGATACTTGCGGCGTCAGCTTCAGTCGCGCGTTGCATAGGAGGGGGCGGTTGTGTTGTTCCTTTTGCGGCCGCTCCTGGCACCGCGTCAGCTTCGGTCGCGTGCACACCTGAGTGCGGCGCACCTTTGCTAATGTCAGCCAGCGTCTTCGCCTTATCGATACGGGGAAACAACGGCTTCACTTCTCCAATCCTTGTGTTTTCAGCGAGGCCTCCCCACTTGAGCTCAAGGGGATTCGCTTTGGCAACTGATTCGGTTGATCCCAATTGCGCGTAGATCTCCTGAGTAGCTTGCGGCATCACGGGATAGAGAAGCACACACAGCCAGCGAAGCGCTTCCGCCGACCGATAGAGGACTGCGTTCAGGGTCTGTCTTTGATTTTCGTCTTTGGCCAGGTCCCATGGCTTGGCGTCGCTAATCATCTTGTCGATGCGCGCAACAACCGACCAGGCAACTTCGAGCGCTCTGCTAAAAGCGAAGTTCTGGAAGTGTTGAAGAAACTGATCGCGCGCGTGCTCGATAAACCCCGCAATCGTGGTTTCGTCCGTATCAACTCCGGTTCTTTTCGCCAGCAGCAGTTTGTCTTCCGAGATCTTGCCAGACGGCACGAGGCCTTCGCAGTACCTTGCGATCATAGTCAAGGTCCTACTGGAGAGATTTCCGAGACCGCTTGCGAGATCGCTGTTGGTCCGGTCGATCAAGCCTTCATAACTGAACCGTCCGTCTTGCCCAAACACCATTTCTCGCAGGCAGAAGTAACGAATCGCGTCGGTTGAAAAAAAACGCTTGAGCACGTCCAACTCGATTGTGTTACCAAGGGTCTTGGACATTTTTCGACCCGTGCCGTCCACCCACATGCCGTGGGCAATGACGTGCCGGGGCTGCTCGACGGCGGCAGCCATGAGAAACGCCGGCCAGTAAACCGCGTGAAAGCGAAGAATGTCCTTTCCTACAAGATGGATTCCGGGCCAGAACTTTTCGAAACCTACAGCCTGCTCGCGTTCTGAGTTGCCAAAGCCAATCGCGGTGATGTAGTTGGTCAGAGCCTCGAACCAGACATACATCGTGTGATCCGGATCGTCCGGGACGGGAATGCCCCATTTGACTGAAGATCTGGGCCGGCTGATCGAAAGGTCCTGAAGACCTCCGCTAGCAAAGCTCTTTACTTCGTTGCGTCGCGACTCAGGTTGCACAAAATCGGGCCGCGATTCGTACAACTTCAGGAGTGCCTCGTCATAATCAGAAAGCCGGAAAAAGTAGCTCTCCTCCGAAACGCGATCCAAGGGCGTTTCGTGAATAAGGCACGTCGGCGGCTGATCAGGCTGCGCTGGTTTTGCATATTCATCCTCTGTCTTGTAAGCAGCACAGGCAGCGCAAAACCAACCCTCATAATGTCCTTTATAGATCGCCTCGTTTCCTCGTGGCGTCTTTGCCTTGGCAACGCGGCGCCAGAACTCGCTCACCCCCTGATAGTGAAACGGCTGCGTTGTGCGCATGAAAATGTCATAGCCGCCGTGAGCTGAATCCAGACCAAACGCCGCAGTCATTCTCTTGTAGTAGCTCACGACATAATCAGCCTGTTCCTGTGGTGTTCGACCGGCGCGGTCAGCTGCGCGTTCGATGTTAATGCCGTGTTCGTCTGTGCCGGTGAGAAAAAATGTTTCAACTCCTTGCTGTCTTTGATGACGCGCCACGGTATCAGCCACGATCATAGTGTACAGGTGGCCCAGATGCGGAAGACTGTTCGCATAGTAGATTGGCGTTGTGATGTAAAATGTTTCCATTCTGCCTGGTTGATTTTTCCTTGGAGTGCGCTGCCTTGTCAGCGCTTTATGTTCGCTTGAGGCATTCGTAACTTGAAAAGCGGCGACTGGTCGCCGCACTCCAAAGAGTTGCGTTGACTGGTCGGCGGTTTAGTTCACCGGTTTGTTTTTGCGAATTCATCTCCGGGATTGAAGCGGGGCATGGATGGGGCATCGGCAATTCGCCTGCCGATGGCCAGCGCTATTTCCGCTTCCTGCACCATGCCTTCGAAGTTCCACGAGTCACGGTATTCGTCTGATGGCTGGTGATAATGAGCAGTGTTGTAAGCCCGAAATTGCTCTTCACCCCAGCCCTGCGGATGGCCGACATAATCGTTACCTTCCTTCAGACTGATTGATGGAACTCCGACCTTCGCGAATGGGAAATGATCCGACCGATAGAATGATCCTTGTTCCGGACGCGCATCAGGAGAAACGCTCATCCCGCGCTCACGCGCCACAGCGTCGACCACAGCCTTTAGTGTCGAGCGCTCGGCTCCGAGCGGAATGAAGTCCCGTGTCGGCCCGAGCACATTCATTGAATCGAGATTTACATTTGCGGCAGTCTTGTTGAGCGGGACCAGCGGGTGCTTCGCATACCATTCGGCGCCGAGCAACCCCTGTTCTTCCGCCGTTGGAAAAAGAAAGAGCACTGAGCGCTTTGGTCTTTGCGCCGGCGGCAACTTTGTCAGCGCCTCGGCGATGCCGATGACAGATGCGACGCCGGTCGCATTGTCCAAAGCTCCATTATAAATTCTGTCCCCCGAGCTATCCGGGGCGCCGACACCGAAATGATCCCAGTGAGCCGAATAGACCACATACTCATCGCGCAGAGCGGCGTCTTTACCGGGCAAAATTCCTGCAACATTCGGCGCCTCAACCCTCATCACATCGCTCTTCAGTTTGATTGATCCCTTCAATCCGAGATTAACCGGCTGGAAATCCCTCGAAGCCGCATCGCGCCGCAGCTGGGTCAGATCTTTGCCCGCAAGTTTCATCATGCGGCGCGCCGCGTCGTCAGTCATCCACGACCGAAACTTCAAGAAGGGAGCAGTATCGTTCGCGCTCCGCGCAATGTCGAAACGCCAGGATCCGTTTGAAGTCCGCACTACGCTCCATGGATATCCGGCTGATTCGTCGGTGTGCAACAAAATGACCCCGGCAGCGCCTCGTCTCGCGGCCTCTTCGTATTTGTATGTCCAGCGTCCGTAGTAGGTTAGCGTGCGTCCACCAAAGCGGTTCGGTTCCTCGCTCGTCGCGGGCGGATCGTTGACGAGCATTACGAGGATCTTGTCGCGATAGTCGGCAGCCTGACCTTTATAGTCGTTCCATCTTTGTTCCGGCGCGTTAATTCCGTAGCCGACGAAGACGAGGTCCTGATCAACGTCGACCGTGTTCGTTTGCGCTCCAGTGAAGGCTACAAAATCGTCGGCAAATCTAAAAGTTTCCTTCCCATTCTGACTGGTGATAACTAACGTAGTCTTCGGATCCGCCTTCACACCGACAAGTGAAACTTGTTGGAAGAAACTGCCATTGGCGCCGGCGCCTTTCAACCCCAACGCTTCGAGTTGAGCAGCAATATATTTCGCGGCGAGCTGCCCGCCCGCCGCACCCGTACCGCGTCCCTCCAATAGATCATCAGCGAGGAATTTGATATGCGCTCGCAAGACGTTTTCGTCGATCAACACAGATGCGCTCCTTTGCCAGGACGCGCTTGTCAAAGCCAGGATAGCCATCAACACAGCGCCAACTGAAACCTTCCCGATCCGAAATGACATCGCATTGTCCTCATTCTTTGCCGGTAATCAATGAAATAGCTTCTGCTCGGGTCCGAGGATCCTTTCTAAACCCGCCAAGCACAGCAGACGTTACCGTCTTGGCGTTTGCTTTTCTGACGCCGCGCAATGTCATGCAGGTATGTTCCGCCTCGATAACCACCATCACGCCAACAGGTTTCAGCCCCTCGTACAGCGTGTTGGCAATGTCCGTGGTCAGTCGCTCCTGCAGTTGCAGCCGGCGCGCGAAGGTTTCGGCAATCCGGGCCAGCTTTGAGATGCCCAGAATCCGGCCCTCCCGAGGTATGTACGCAATGTGGCACTTGCCAACGAATGGCGACAAATGATGCTCACACAAGGAGGCGATGCTGATATCTTTCACGATGACCATCTCATCGTGTGTATCACCGCGTAAGGGCACGATGTTCTGGCTCGGATCTTCGTGCATTCCGGAAGTTAGTTCGACAAACATTTCGGCAACGCGACGCGGTGTTTCTTGCAGTCCCGGACGCTCGGGATCTTCGCCGATGCCTTCCAGGATAAGACGCACTCCGCGAGCTATTGCCTCGAGGTCGACGGGCGGGGACTGCCTGGCATCTGGAATCTTAGTGACCATATAGTCCTTCTTACTCACGCGTTTTGTCCGGATGATGCAGCAGGGCGGCAAGTGCGGCTCGCGCGGCCTCTTCTACCACACGTAGAGGAACCTGTGCCCTTCTTGCTGCCTCACGACATTGTTCGTATTCGGGCATTTCATTTGTGTCGTTTCCGTTCAATCGGGCTACTTTAACATCAATCGGCCCATACTCGGTCTGCACGCTGATGATTCTTCGCTCGAGTGAACGGCGCTCAACTTCATATGCGCGAAGGCCCAGCGTAGTAGTTTCCCCGAAGAGCATTCGGGTCAACTCCTCGCTCTCCGAAGCGCGGCAAAGGATTGAGAGCAGAACGCCAGGACGATTCTTCTTCATGTGCACCGGAGTGAAATAGCAATCAAGCGCACCCAACTCAAAGGCCCGCTCCATCACATGAGAGAAGATCTGGGGTGACATGTCGTCCACGTTCGTTTCGAGCATCCAAAGGCGTTCCGTGGTCGAGTCGCTCGTTTGATCGTCGCCCACCAGTATCCGAACGACGTTGGGAAATCCTTCGTACTGCCGCTTGCCGGCGCCGTAACCGGTCAGCTCCAGTGTCATTCGCGGCAATGGGCCAAACTCCGTGCAGACGGTGGTGACAATTGCCGCGCCTGTCGGCGTAACCAGTTCGCCTTTGATGTCGGTCGCATACACGGGAGCATTTCTGAGCAATTCTGCTACTGCCGGCGGCGGCACCGGGAAACGACCGTGTTCCATTTCTACTACCCCGCTACCAACATGAAGCGGAGAGCATACGAACCGCTCGATGCCCAGCATTTCGAAACCAACAGCCGCTCCTACGACGTCGACAATTGCGTCCAGCGCCCCCACTTCATGAAAGTGGATCTGATCTACCGTTTGGTTGTGTACCTGGGCCTCCGCTGCCGCAAGGCGGGAAAATATGCTCTTGGAGCGATCCTTAATCTTTCCGGGCAATTGTGAATCGTCTATGATCTTCTTGATGTCGGCTAAGTGCCGATGCTTGTGCTCATGGCGCGTCTGGACTCGTGCGAAGGTGGCGCCGATCCCCGAGCGATCGACTTGTTCGAACTCAACAGTAAAACCGTCGACGCCAAGTAGCATTAGGTGCTCGCGCAGGGCAACGGCATCAACGCCGGCGGCCACGAGGGCGCCCAGGACCATGTCCCCGCTAATACCGGCAAAACAATCAAAATAGAGAGTGCGCATATAAAACCGCCAAGCTGCAAAGCCAATCCTACAGCAGAGGCAGCACCTCCCCGGCTTTGCCCGTTAACACTTCATCGCAGATATCCGAGACAGGTGTCCGTTCAGGGTTGACCTCACAGACGTAGGCGCCCGCTGCTTTGGCAATCTCTGGAAGACCAGCCGCCGGGTAGACCAGACCTGAAGTCCCGATGGCAAAACATAACTCACAAGCGCCCGCCTTCTCAGCTGCGAGTTCAAAGGCACCGGAGGGCAAGATCTCGCCAAACAGCACAACGTCAGGACGCAGGCTTTCGCCGCAATCAAGACAGAGTTCGGCACGCGGTTCAGTCCGAGAAATCTGAATCTTCGATCGGCAATCCTGGCAACGAGATCGCCAGATACTGCCGTGCAATTCAATCACATCTTTTGAGCCGGCGAGCTGATGCAACCCGTCTACGTTTTGGGTCACCACGCTCAAGTCAGCGAATCTCTTCTGCCAACGGGCAATCTCCTGGTGCGCCGGGTTTGGCCGTAGACTCTTCAGAAGCTCGCGACGATAGTCGAACCACTCCCAGACCGCCGGCAGGTTTCGCCTCACCATCGTGGCGGAGGAGATTACGTCAAATGGCATTCCCTTCCAAACAGCGGAATTTCCACCACCGCGAAATGTCGGGACGCCCGATTCGGCGGACACGCCCGCCCCAGTTAAAACCAGGACATTACTGGCCTTGGCCAAACGCCGGCGTAGTTCTGCCGAGATCTGTCGAGTTACTGCCGATTGCATGACGGAGATTTGATGGTAGCAGAGCAGAGCCGAAAAGTGTCAAGCGCACGGAGTTTTCGCAGCATTACGCGCTTGCGCTATACTCTGCGGTTTTGCGAGAGATTGTCGAGAAGGGGTACCTGAACGTTTGACCTTGCTTGCCATTCAGGATCGATTGAAATCACAGGTTCGTGAAGCTGCGCTCGAACTGTTTGGTGTCGAGCTGCCCTACTTAAGCGCTGAGGCGCCGCCTCGCGCTGACTTGGGCGATCTGGCTTTCCCCGTGTCGTTTGAGCTCGCCAAATTAATCAAAGCCGCGAGCGGCGTGAAACTCGCTCCCCGCGTCATCGCCGAGAAGCTGAAAGACAAATTGACCGGTAGTGCCGAGATTGCCCGCATCGATGTGGCCGGCGCCGGCTATCTAAACGTATTCTTTGATCGCCCCAGACTCCTCTCAGTCTTTGCGAGTTCTGCCGTTGGTCCGCAACCAGGACAGACCCTACCCGATCGACCAAAGAAAATGGTCGAGCACACGAGCATTAATCCGAACAAGGCCGCGCATATCGGTCATGTTCGCAATGCAGTACTTGGCGACACCTTCGTTCGTATCCTTACTGCCGCCGGCGAGCGCGTCGAAGTGCAGAACTACATCGACAATACCGGAGTACAGGTGGCCGATGTGGTCGTCGGCTTTATGCACCTCGAGCAGATGACGCTCGCAGACATCAAGTCACTCGATCGGTCTCTGCCCGCTGATCGTCCTTTTGATTATTACTGTTGGGATCTTTACACCCGAGTTGGGCTGTTCTATCGCGACGGAAATCCGGGCGGTGATCTCAACCCGTCAGCCTTGCAGTTGCGAAACGACGTTCTGCATGCTCTGGAGGAAGGAAACAACCCCACCGCGGAGTTGGCTGATTACGTTGCGACAAGAAACGTTGAATGCATCCTCGATTCGATGGAGCGGCTGGGCATTCGCTACGATCTGCTAGCGCGGGAATCCGACATTCTTCACCTTCACTTTTGGGAAAGAGCTTTTGACTTGATGAAAAAGGCGGGTGTGATTCGCTTCGAATCTGAGGGGCGACATGCCGGCTGCTGGGTAATGCCGTTTGAGTCGTATAGCGGCACCGACGAGCACGAAGCCGACAAAATTATCGTTCGTTCAAACGGCACCGTGACCTACACCGGAAAGGATATCGCCTATCAACTCTGGAAACTCGGTCACCTCGGACTCGACTTCAACTATAGGCCTTTCCGCACTTATGAAGATGGCAAGGTAACCTGGATTACTACCAGCGATCCAAACACCGGGATGGCGCCCGAAGTACCGCGCCCCACTTTCGGCAACGGAAAGAAGGTATACAACGTAATTGATTCCCGTCAGTCCTACCCACAAGAGATCGTCGCCAAGGGTGTCGCCGCACTTGTTCCCGAGGTAGGGGCCGATGCGAGTGTTCATTTCGGCTATGAAATGGTTGCTCTTTCGCCCCCGGCTTGTGAAGAACTGGGTATCCAATTAAGCGAAGAGGATCGAGCGCGTCCATTCATCGAGATGAGCGGTCGCCGCGGACTCGGGGTCAAGGCAGACGATCTAATCAGTCGCCTGGAAGCCGATGCGTTGCGCGAGGTCGAGTCTCGCCATCCGGATATTTCGGTGTCCGAAAGAAAAGCAACGGCACACGACATTGCTGTCGGTGCTCTGCGTTATTTTTTGTTGAAGTTTACGCGAAATACGGTGATAGCTTTCGACTTTGCTGAGGCTCTTTCATTCGAGGGTGAGACAGGACCGTATTGCCAATATGCGGCGGTTAGGGCGAATTCGATTTTTCGAAAGATCGATAAAGAATCGGCGGCAGCTGCCACGAAACTGATTGCGACAGCCGAATCCAATCCGGATCTCACCGCCAGGATCAACGAATTGCTCGCAGGCGAGGCCGGTACGGAGATCTGGTCGCTGGTCATGCTGGCTGAACGGTTGGATGACGTAATCGCGCAGTGTGCTATCTCCGCTGAACCTGCAAACCTGGCGAAGTACACTTTCAATCTCGCGCGCGCGTTCAATAATTTCTATCACCGTCATCGGATAATTGCGGAAGAAGATGCCATAAAGCAATCTGCCTTGATTGCCGTTGCCGACATCACTCGACGCCGGCTAACTTCAGCGCTCGCGACTCTGGGCATCAACGTCCCGGAGAGGATGTAAGAAAATTTCCGATTGCCGATTGCCAAGTGCCGATTGGGCATCGGTAAAGACTACTATATGCCGAGCGGCAAACTTCTACGTTTGAGTCGCACTAGCAGCCGCCAGGCCGAAACCGGCAATCGGCAATCGGCAATTTGTTGGCTGTACTTTTACCGAGGGCTGAGAGTATAAAAAGCTATGCTCATCGTAATGAAAGCTGATGCGACCGAGGGCCAGGTTGAGGCAGTAGTTCGCATCATTGAAGATTTGGGCTACAAAGCTCACCCAATGCCGGGCGCAACTCGCACGGCTATTGGCATTACGGGTAATCAGGGCGCTGTCGATCCGTCGCACTTTGAGACCTTGCCCGGCGTCGCTGAAGCAATTCGGGTAAGCAAGCCGTACAAGCTTATAACGCTCGATCTACGACCTGAAAAGACGGTTGTTCGTGTCGGCGATGCGGCTGTCGGCGGCGAGGAACTCGCCATAATCGCAGGTCCGTGTGCCATCGAAAGTCGCGCGCAGGCTTTTGCCATCGCTGAGGCAGTACGCAGAAGCGGCGCCAGATTCTTCCGCGGAGGAGCATTTAAACCGCGCACGTCACCATATGCATTCCAGGGATTGGGCGAGGAAGGCCTCAAGATTCTGGCCGAGGTGCGCGAAGCCTACGGCTTGAAGATTGTGACTGAAGCATTGGATGAGACGGGAGTGGACCTTGTCGAACGGTATGGAGATGTGATTCAAATCGGCGCGCGCAATATGCAGAACTTCTCTCTTTTGCGCCGGGCGGGTAAGTCATCATTGCCGGTGCTGCTGAAACGCGGTTTGTCCGCGACGTTGGATGAATGGCTGCTGGCGGCGGAATACGTGATGTCCGAAGGAAACTATCAGATTGTTCTTTGTGAACGAGGGATCAGGACTTTCGCTCAGCACACTCGTAATACCATGGATCTGGCGGCGATCCCCGCAGTCAGGCGCCTCTCTCATCTGCCGGTGATTGTCGATCCTTCACACGGGACAGGCAAAAACTTCATGGTTACACCGCTGGCCCGCGCAGGCGTGGCCGTAGGTGCAGATGGCTTAATCGTGGAAGTCCACGATCAGCCGGATCATGCTTTGTCTGACGGCGCACAGGCGCTGACGCTTGAACAGTTTGACCAACTCGTGACGGAGGTTAGATCTATTCACGAAGTAATCGCCCCTGCCGCAGTCATGTAATCCGATACCACTGAACTAAGTACAGTACCGCGAGCGTAGCGACCGGATGCTGCCACTCAACCAGGTACAGCACCGCGAGCAGACTCCACCACGCAAATGGCGTGAGCCGCAGCCTATCGAGGCTGTCGGGTACATTCAAAATTTGCGCTAACATTGAAAGGCTTGAGTGGCAGCATCCGGTCGCTACCCTTGATGGTACTGTACTTAGTTGAGTGCTCGCACCCGGTCCTGTCGCTCGCAGTTCGGTACTCGCTCGACTGCCTGGAGTTTACCCTTCGTTTCCTTTAAGAATACTGACCAGATCGCGTGAAAAGACGGAACGTGGGATAACCTTGTCATAGCCTGCTGCCAACGCTGCCCGTTGCAACTCCACCTCCACGTGAGAAAAGAATCCGAGCAGGGGTATCGATCTCAACCTGTCGTCACTCTTAATCATCTGTGCCACTTGCAGCGGATCAATTTTCCGGTTATGAAGGTCCACGATAATTAAATCCGGCTTTACTCCGAACTCGGTAGTTAACTGATCGGCACTGCGAATAAAAATTACTTCCACTCCCAGTGGCTGCGATGTACCCCGGATCTTGGATGCAAAGAAAATGTCCTCGACGACGGCAAGCACGACACGGTTCATAGCACTCTGTCCCTTTTATTCCTGAGGGGGTTGAATAACAGACCATTAAAAGCGCCGACAAGTCGGCGCACTCCAAGGAGTATGTGTTCCACAATATCTTGATCTTACCTTAAATATACTAGCCAATGGTGATCGGTGAACAAAGAGCTGTGACACTCGCGGAGTCAGAAAAGATCGAGTTCGGCAAGATCGAACCGAAATACAAAGGCACCGAGAAGATCTCGAAACTCGTTATTTCCTCGTTCAACATTCGCTACGCTGTTGGCCGATACCTCATTTCGGGGGGACTTTTGCGTCGAGCTGGGTTACTGCCCCGCCATCGACGCTCCGAGAACGTCGCGCGTAATATCCGTACTGCCGCCCACGCTTTCAGCCAAGGTCAACTGCTGCCGGTCGTCGATGTGCTGGCGTTACAGGAGGCCGACAATCAAACTGTTCGCGCTGGCAGATGTCACGTTACACGGGAGCTAGCCGCTGAACTTAACATGTCCTGGATATACGTTCCATCAGGACTGCCGCGAGGTGTAGTTCCCCAAAAGAGACAGTGGTGGCTCGACTTTGAAGAACAGATTGGACTGTTCGACAGCGGTGATACCGGAGTGGCCATGCTCAGTCATTACCCGCTTGAGGACGTGACACGGATAGATCTGCCATGGGCCGAGTGTCCCTGGAGGCCCCGGTTGTCTGTCGGTGCCACTATCAATTTCCGGTCAGGTAAGGTACGAATCTTCAATTCCCACATCGATCCACATTCCGGAGTTGCGGGTCAGATGGAACAGCTGGAAGTTGTGCTGGATCATGCTCGTCAATCGGGCGGGCCCACGGTGATCCTGGGCGACTTCAACACGCTCTCAGACCGCAAGTGCGTAGAGATGAGGCGGCGGCTCGAATCAGAAGGCTACACCACATCGTTTCCTACCGGAACCGCAACCTGGCGCGGCGCCGGCATTCGTCTGCATGCAGACTGGATTTTTGTTCGCGATCTGAAGATCGCGCGTTGGGGAGTAGCAAGACCGCTGGGGGTTTCGGACCATTGGCCCATCTGGGCCGAGATCGAATTAGGTTGAATTCCTGGGACCGCGGCCCACATGAAGGGGGGCAATTTGGATCAACAGACAATAACCAGCCGCGAGAATCCCCTGCTGCAACGCGCCCGGGCGGTACGTGATGGAAGGGAAACGGATCTGATCTTCGTGGAAGGGTTGCGTCTTTGTGAAGAAGCACTGCGCTCGAATCTAAAAGTTGAAGCGGTCATTTATTCCGATGAGCTTGCTGAGAAGGAGCGAGCAAAAACTTTTCTGGCTCGAGTCGCACCCGTAACGTCACGCCTGGCAGCGGTAAGTGAAAGACTCCTCGGCACAATCTCATACACCAAGACCCCCCAGGGCATCGTTTTGCTGGCCACCAGACCGCAAGCCGAGCAGTTCGACGTTAGCGCTTCAAAAAATCCGCTGTTGGTTGTAATGCACAGGATCAATAATCCTGTTAACGTTGGAGCGATCCTGCGAACGGCGGAGGCAGCCGGGGCAACGGGCGCCATTGCCACCTCGCACACGACCGATCCCTTCTCACCGAAATCGCTACGCGGTGCTATGGGATCGGCCTTTCGCTTACCTATTTGGTCTGGGCCTTCCTATGAAGATGTAATTAACTGGTGTGCACAAAATGAGATTCACACCATCGGAGCCGACGCAGCAGGAAGCACAGATTATACGGCTGTTGCGTGGAGCCAATCGTGCGCGCTGATTCTTGGACCGGAATCTGCAGGCCTATCGGAAGCAGAACTGAAGCTAACGAGCCAAACTGTAAAGGTACCGATGAAAGGCTCAGTTGAAAGTCTGAACGTTGCTGTAACTGCCGGCGTGTTGTTGTATGAAGCGGCCAGACAGCGTAGTTTTGTGTGATTTCGCTTACGCCGCGTTTCGTGTGACTTCGTGGATAGTCCTTAGGTGTACTCAAATTGATTGGAGTATAACAACCGCGGTTGCAACTCTATTCACTATGGCCGCAGCAGAATTTCCGCTAGAATAGCACCGTTCCTGAGTAAACCGCTCTTTGGCGCAGTCATTTCCGACTGCGCTTTTCGCGTGGGATAAGGCCAGCATAGGGAAAGGGCCACGCATTCCAGACAGACGGAGGTCCACCGGACGAGGGAACCTCCACTCATCGCCAGCGTATTCCGAAATATGACTGAACCGTTCGACAACACCGGGAAGATGGCTGAACAACCGGCTCCGTCGCGCAAAGCAAAAGAAGCGTTGCCCGAGCGTGTTATGAGGCGTCTTATGGAAGCCATGGGTGAGCTGGTGGATCGAAAGTTTGGCCGTACTATTGACCCCAAGAGCGGCCTGACGACTTCGAAGCTGGTTGAGCGCATGAAGAAGTTGATCGACGAGCGAGTCAGAGACGAAGGCTCGCGGGGCAGAATTGCGCCGCATCATCTGAAGCTGAAAGTCGAGTGGGGCACGCATTCCGAGGCGCCTCTGGAGATTCTTAAGGACCTGGAGCACGAAGTCGTAGCGGCAGCAATCGATCATATAAATGATCATCGCTATCGAACGCTGGGACCGGTAGATATTGAAACTGAAGCCGACATTTTCACAACCGGTATTTCCGTCGATCCGACCTTCGGCGAGTTTGAAGAAGAGCTGCGGCAGCGAGATGAAGCGCGTCGCGCCGCACAGGCCGGCGTGGCTTCGACTCGGGGGCTGGCGCCGCCCATGCCGGACATAGTTGTTCTCGCCAGGGTCACTCTTCCCAGTGGTTCACGCGAGATTCCTTTGAGCTTTAAAGCCGGAGGCAAGCGTCTTACCGTAGGCAGGGCCGCAGACAGCGAGCTCTCGTTCAACGACAACAGTGTCTCGAAGATTCATGCGGCGCTGGTCATGACTCAGGAAGGCACCCTCATGGTTGCAGACACAGGATCCACTAACGGGACGTACATCAACGGACGTCGCATAGCTTATGGCGAAGCGCGCCAGATTAACGACGGAGACGTCGTCGGCTTTGGCGATGTCGAGGTACGCTTCCGCAAGACAGAATGAAAAAGTAATTTTTGCGCAAAGTCCTTGCCGCAACACGGCTGATTAAATTCAGACCCGGTTGCTGCCCGGGGGATCTAAATACGGAATGTCATTATTTCTGCTTCTTCAATCACCGACGCCCACTCCAATTATTCCTAACGTACCCGAAAAAATGCCCGCCGTAGTTACGCTGGTGTATGTTGCCGGGTTTGCTTTTGTCGTTTTGTTGTTGCTTCTCTCTTTCCTGCGTAATCGCCGCAGACCAGCGGGAGCTACGGCCGCGGTGCCGGCACATCTTCCCAAAGAGGTTCGAAAACGACTTGGGTCCACTTCGACTAACCGTGGGTTGCGCGCGCTCAGGTGGCTGTTTGTCTTGCTGGCGATTGGCTTGTTCAGCGTTCACATTTACTGGGCGCAGTACGCCGAAGGAAACAACGAAAAGTTTCAGGAGCTGAGTTACAAAGATCTGCGGACCCGCCGGCTGTCGGAATCTACGCTGCGTGGTTGGATTCTCGATCGCAGCGGCCGCCTGGATAAAGCCCTGGCACTCTATCGCCGCAACTCGAACGGTGACATTCAGCGTGAATATCCGATGGATAAAGCCCTGGCGCATATCTTTGGCTCTGATCGTGGAGATCCTGGTTTGGAGCGAGCTCTGTTTGGCGTTCAAAGCGGGGCGTTACCCGAGGCGTGGCAAGTGGCCAGAAACCAAACGTTGCAGACGAGGGGGAATACCGACGTCCGGCTCACGATCGATCGTGAACTGCAACAGGCTGCTGTCGATCAGTTGAAAGGGAAACATGGGGCCGTCGTCGTATTGAATCCGCAAACCGGGGAAGTACTCGCCCTCTACAGCGAACCCTCGTACAGCCTGAAAGACGTCGAGGACGAGGCAACCTGGATCAAGCTGGAAGCCAATCAGCGTGATCGTCCGCTGGTCAGTCGAGCCCTCGGTGCCTACTACATTCCCGGTTCCACGTTTAAGACAGTGACTATGACCGCGGCATTTCTTGCCGGTCTGCAGGACACGGAATTCGTTTGCAGCGGCGGCGGTTATTATGCCGCTCCCGGGGCCAACGTTATCTTCGACGATGGGGGACCAGGCGAAGTCCACGGCAAGATAGGAATCGATACGGCTTACGAGGTTTCCTGCAATCAATACTTCGCTCAAATGGGTGTGAAGCTTGGACCAGAGAGGTTGAAACAAGCGGCGCAGTTGCTGGGCATTGGCTGTTACGATACAGCTGCCGAAGCTCTGCGCGGACGTAAAGAGGCCGAACTGTGGAACGCAAGCACCGATGCGATTAAGCGCGCGATGGCGCCCAGAGAAGCCACTATCGTTACCGGGAAACAGGTTACCAGATACGATCTGGCGTTGATGGGCTATGGGCAGGGTTATGCCGGCCAGATGACTCCCTTTCAAATGGCCCTGGCTGCCTCGGCGATTGCCAACACTGAAGGAAAATTGATGAAGCCGAAGATAGAATTTAATCGGCCGCCTGAAATGTTCAAACAAGTAATGTCCCCTCAAGTCGCGGCGCGGCTGCGCTCGATTATGGGGCTGGTAACGGGAGGTCCGCGCGGCACGGCAAGGGGAGTCTTCGGACCGGTCAAAGCTGCGGGCATCAACACCGGTGGTAAGACCGGTACCGCGCAGAAAGTTGTCCCCGTTTTCGACCCGAAAACCGGAGAGCCGAAGACCCGGCACAAGGTTGAACGCGACTACCGGGGAAACGTCATTCGTGAATACGATGAAACGATCATGGACGAGGACAATCCCCGCATTGACGGCTGGTTCCTGTGTATCGCCCCTCTAGAGAGGCCACAACTGGCCATGGCTGTGATTGTAGAAGGGGGTGGTTATGGTTCCAGATCAGCCGCTCCAATCGCTGCTGCGCTGGTCTTGAAAGCGAAGGACCTGGGCTATTTCAATGTGGCCGCAAATCAGAAAGATGCGGGAACTCAGCCGCCGCCAAAGACGCGGCCTTCGCGGCGGCGAGCGCAACAATAAAAGACTTGAAAAATCAAAATCGAAACTATTGAATGAAAAATCGCGCTTCTTCACATCTCTTAATTCTTCTGATAATTATCGGAGTCGAGATAGCCGGTTATGTGGCCATTCATCGAGCAGGCCTGCTGCGCGGATATGAGACGTCCATTATCGGCGCGGTCCGCGACCTGATGCTTTACCTGCCGTTGATCATTCTGGTTTTTTGGCTGTCGCGCGCAATGAGGTACTCGGGCAATTGGGTCCTTTTTACGACAGCCGTGGTCTTGTTCTCGATCGGGATGCTGGTGCAATACCGGCTCTACAGCGATCCTGAGTACAACGCCAGAAACAAAGCGGCCGCGCGTGAAGAAAAGATGGATGCGCTGCGCACGCGTTACATCATGGAGAACTATGATCCCGTCAAAAAGCAGTTGATGGGCTTGCCTCCGACACCGGCTCAACCACTTGACATCAACCAGCTGCCACGCCGCGAATCGAATTACTCGCTTTGGAATGCGCTAACATCGAGTTATACCTGGATTCCGATCTTCTCGTTTATCGCGTTTGCCTTGGCCTACTGGTTCTGTGTGAAGGACGGGTTCCTGCTGTGGATTCAGCGCAACAGCTTCATCATTGTCCTCCTTACACTCGTGCCGCTGGCCGGCGCAGTCGTTACCTCCAGCGCGGGCAAAGCGTTGGGAAATATGACGCCCTGGGAGCCTTCAAAAATACCTTTTCTCCTCGGGTTCGCGGGAATACTAACCGCTCGGTACAAGGACCTGGCTGAGACCTACTGGGGTATTCCCCGGGCCCGTGACATTATTCCTCTGCTGGTCATGGCGCTGCTGCCGTTCGTCCCGTTCTTTGCGCTGAAGGACTTTGGCCAGATGTTGATTTTCAGCGGCGCTTACACAACGCTTTATCTGGTTGCCGTGCGGCGCTGGCCTCAACTGCTTCTGTTTGTGGGTTCGGTTCTTTTGGTAATCAGCATCCTCGTGGTTGGTGCCTTGCCGCGAAATGTGCAGGAAAAGGTACCGATGCTGCCGACCATAGCGCGGCCGATTCAGGCAGCGCTGCCGGCCCGAATCCAACAACGATTCCACTTATGGCTGGACGGCTTTGATCCGCCTTCGCCGGAAGTTTCCTGGTGGAAAAAGGACTACCAGGAGGCCCTGAGCAAGGATCCTCAGTTAAAGCAACTCGCCGAACAGAGCCCGGCGATGCAAAAGAGTGTCAACGTCGATATCTGGTTCGATAAGCTGGCTTTTCAGCCGGCCCAGGCAATTTTCGGCATTGCCTCGGGAAAGCGCTCCGGACGAGGCTTCGGCCTGGGATATCCCGAGGTGATCCCAATCGCTGATTCAGACTACGTATATGCAGCCATTGCCGAAGAGATGGGTCTGGCAGGCGGGGCCGTTGTCATCTTTGCGGTAATCATTTTCGTCGCGGCGGGGGTTCGCACTTCGCTGGATGCGCGTGATATGTTTACTAAACTATGTGCGGCGGGTCTCACGGCCTTTATAGGTTTTCAGGCCTTGGTCAACGTCGGCGGTATACTGCGGGCCTTGCCAATGACCGGTATTACACTGCCGTTCGTGAGTCACGGGGGCTTTAGTTTGATCACAAGCTTTGCGATGCTGGGAATGCTGATGGCCTTTTCGCACCGAAACGCACGCGATAAAGTGCTCGTCAGCGAAGCGCCGGAGAGGTATACGCCGGCAATAGCTCTGGAGGCAGTAGAGTGAAGACCGCTGGTGGCACAGACCTGAGTTCGCGCATTTTCGAATACGCACATACTTGTGAAGGTACCCTGGATCTACGACTCTGCCGGTTCGGAGGCTCCAATGAGTAGCCCCGAAAAAGAGTTGGCAATTGCCTCGTCGGCCCTGAGTGATCGTGGTTTGAACGAGCGCCGGCCGCTGAACGAGGATGCGTACCTGGATGACAGCAGCCGCTGCATCTTTGCCGTTGCCGATGGCGTGGGTGGCGCGGAAGCCGGCGAGGTGGCTTCACAAACTGCTATCGAAGTACTCGACGAAGCCTTTCGCCATCAGGTTGAAGGAACCGATGTTGAGGATCTGATGGAGCTCGCCATTCAGCGCGCCAATTCCTCAATTCACCAGATGGCCCAGGAACACGCGCGATTCTCGATGATGGCTACCACGATTGTGGCTTTGCACATCAAGGATGGCATAGCAACCGTCGGCCACGTAGGTGATTCCCGGCTGTATTCTTTGACCCCGTCAGGCGAGTTGATCCGTGAAACCGAAGATCACTCGGTGGTTGAAGAAGAGGTGCGGGCCGGACGCATGACGCGCGAACAGGCTGCCCATCATCCCAGTAAGAATGTGATCAGTCGCGCCCTGGGAGCCGAAGATAATGTCGATGTCGACATGAAGTCTATCCCGGTCAAAAACGGCACGGAGTATCTACTCTGTAGCGATGGCATTACTCGCCACGTATCGGACGCGGAAATCAGACAGCTGCTATTGTCAAACGATGACCTTAAGGCAATTTGTGAGGAACTGAAGAAGCGTTGCTACGCGAACGGCGCGGAAGACAATCTGACTGTGGTGATTGTTCGAGCCGGCGAGCGCATTCCCTCTGAGACACGTTTCGGCGAACTCGAACCCACCATCACTCCGGATACCGAACCGATCCCGGCCTTTGACGATCCGATGCAGCAAACCATGATGGCGGGTAAGTCGGATGGACACCGTCTGGTGCCTGCTTCGCGTATAGCCTTTCCGGCGTCCACTCCGGCTGAGGCGGGCGTCGTTGCCGGAAGAGACATTTTGACTTCCGGCGAGAGACCCTTGAGGATCAATGATCCAAAGCACTCCCCGGGGTCATCGCTGGGCCAAATATTTGTGCTGCTCCTTTTCATCGTCGCCGTAGCCGGCGCTTTTTACGCCGGTACTCGGTATAAAGGGCCGATTCCATTCATTCGATCCGCACCCGACAACCAGATCGCTGCCATAACTCCGCCGCCAGTGGAAGACCCCTTGCTAAAATTCGAGCGAGCACGCCGCAAAGTTGACTTGGGTCCAAACGAATGGCTGACTGGCGAAATGCAGCAGGAACTTGTCACGCAGGGCATACAGAAACCAATCGATTCAAGCAATCCGGAGTTTCTCTATCTTTATGGGCGCGCTTCTTTGCTGTCCGGCAACACGGAGGAGGCCGGCCGCGCCTTTGAAGCCTCGATAGCCAAAGCTGATCTTGATAAAACCGGATCCAGCGCGACGATTAGAAAAGAAGCCACTCTGGGGCTTGCCGCGCTAACGCTGAAGTCAGAGAAAGACCGAGTAAATGCCCTCAAACACTACGACGAAATGATGGCCAGGCCCGGGCCAACTACCTCTCCCTGAAGCCCTCCTTGATCCGTTTGCCAGCATCTAAACGGGAAATATTTGCGATGCGTTACAGCGCGAACTGATGCCGGAACTCAAACTACAGCAGAGCAGACTTGACGGCCGCTATGACATTATTGAATGCCTCGGTCGCGGCAGTTATGCCGAGATCTACGTGGCGCACGACAACGCTGCCGCCGAGGATGGGCCGCGGAGAGTAGTTATCAAGGCATTGAACATGTTCCTTCAGGAAACCCCGGATGCCGACCTCGAGCGAACGCTGGTTGTAAACTTTCAAAATGAAGCCGTGGCGCTGGACCGTGTGCGCCATCCAAATGTGATCAGCCGGCTGGGTCACGGCACGGCAATAGATCTCGAGGGCACGACCTTTCATTACCTGGTGCTGGAATACCTGTCGGGCGGTGACATGTCAGCTTTGGCGCGGCGGGCGCCACTCTCAATTGAAAAGGCGCTCAACTATCTCGAACAGGTTTGCTCGGGTCTTGCACACGCGCACAAGGCCGGAATAATTCATCGAGACATCAAGCCGCAAAACCTGCTGCTGACCGCCGACAAACGCGTCGTAAAGATTGCGGACTTTGGGGTGGCCCGGCTAGAAGCAAGCGAAGGCGCTATTACCCGCGTGGGCACCAATATCTATTCCGCCCCGGAACACAATCCACTGGTGCAGACTGGCCAGCTCGATCCGGCGGTATTGACCTCGTCAAAGGATCTGATGCCGGCGGCGGATATTTATTCTCTGGCAAAGACAACCTATACGTTGCTCGCCGGCGAATCGCCGAGGGTTTTTGCTCAACATCCGATCCGTGCGCTGCCGGATAGGATTAAAGACGAGTTCTGGTCACGCTCAATTCTTCGAGTGCTCGAGAAGGCCACGCAGACGCGCATCCTTGATCGTTATCAAACCGTGGAAGAGTTCTGGGATGAACTGGCGGAGGCAGCTTTGCCGCCAACCAGGCCTCTGCTGCCGATTCAGCCTGACGACGCACCCCTAAAGCGGCCGAGCGCCGATCTTACTATCGACCCGGACGAATTCACTCAAGCGGCTCCGCCACAACCTCGTTTTGAGGTGCCTCGCGCTGAGCAGAGCTCGAGTTTGCCGATTGATTCCCTGCGCCGACCGCGGATAGTTGTGCCCTTCAATAAAGTAAAGGCAGAGCCTCCGGCGACCAGGCGCAGTAACGCTCGCACCACGCTGGCCGATCTGTCTGCGGGCGCGGTTCCGATTAAGCACGAGGCGCCACCGGCCACTCGGACCCGGCGTTTTCTAGTTGCGCTCTTGCTTATCCTTGCTTTCTCTGGAATGCTCCTGGCGACGCACAAGTACGTCACGAGCCATTGGACCCCCAGCAACTGGATACCACAGTTGGGCGAGACTTTCGTCGTGGGCCGCGAGGGTGTTACAACTACTGATGTGAATCTGCGTCCGGACGCCAGCACCGCGAGCTCGCCAATCGGCATTGCGGAAGTAGGCTCAAAAGTAAAAGTGCTCAACATCGACAACAATTGGTACGAGGTTCAGGTTTTAGCCCACGGGCGCACAAAAACCGATCCCTTTTCTTCGGATCGCGGCTGGATTAACAAGAAGTTCGTGAGATTTGATTAGTATAATCTCTGTGCCCTCCGTGTCTCCGTGGTAAAAATCACCACGGAGGCACGAAGGACACAGAAGTCTATAGGAGACCAGAAACTAACTTGAGCCTGTTGGAATCAATCAGAAGATGGATCGACGGCGAGACGGGCGAAGACCTGCTCGAGTCGGCGGATGAACATGCACGGCCGCGGCGCATTTGGGAAGAATTCCTGGTCAAGATTGCGCGGGAAGTCGAAGCCGTGATGCAGCGCGAGATGTTCACCCCGCCCGGTGGTCCAACCTACATCCCCCGCGAATACATTGTTTATCTTAGTAGTGATGACGATAAAGACTGGCAGGGCGATAAACGTCGTGGACTCGAGCAGGGTCTGTTTCATGTGCTTTCAGAACGCGCGAAAGAGCTAAGCGGGTCGACTCATTTGGCCGTCAAGTCCTTCGCGGTTGAGCTGCGAGTCGATGGCACGCTGCAAAAGGGGGAGTTCCGTGTTCAGCCAATATGGGACGAGGCTGAGGCCGGCCACACCATGGTACTGCCGCGCGGAGAGCCTTCCGCCGCGGGCCCGGTCAACTTCAACGATACGATTCGTGAAACTATAGAGAGCGCTGAAAATGAACAGACCGTTGTCAGGAAGAAAGCGCCAGCGCTCTATTCCGTCGAGGTCTGGCGCGATGGTGTGCGCGAGGCTGTGGTGCCGATCATGAAAACCGATATCACGATAGGCCGGGGTTCGAGATCGGTTACGGTTGATTTACCAATCAAGGGCGATCCGGAAGTAAGCCGCATTCACGCCGAACTCTCGCGCGACAACCAGGGCCGTTACTGGGTAGTCCCCAAAGGCCGCAACGCGACGCTTCTCAACGGGCGGGAACTCCCGCGAGAAGAGCCTACGGAAGTCTTTCCGGATCAAAAGATCTCCATCTGCGCTTTTGTCCTGCGCATCCAGCCTAAATAAGTGCTCGCAGGGTGGTACCCAAGACTTCTCTGGCGGAAAGCATCTTCCATTCCTCATTTTTCACTTTTCATTTTCCATTTGCGAAATCAATTTCGTGTGGTTTGGTTTTTCGATTTTCGTGTGATTTCGTGGATCGGTTGTTGATGTATATCAGCTGGATCCACGAAATCCCACGAAGCCAAAACCAAACCACACGAAATTGATTTCGCAAATGGAAAATGTCTTGGCGTCTGAACGTTGAATGCCACTCAAACTGTCTATACCCCGGCGGCGGCGGCGGGAGGGTTGTTGGAATTAAGCTCGCTGATGAGCTCTTTGAGGGCGGGGATTATCTGTTCTGATTCGATGTAGTTCCTGCCCAGCATCTTCAAGACGCGCCGTTCTTTTATTTCTCCCTCGAGCTCTTTGCAGATCGCCCTACAAAACGCGACCACCACCTGGCCGTCGAATTGTTTGCCGGTATTGGCGCGCAAGTCGTCCAGCACATCGGCAAAAGGCCGTCGCTTGCGATAGGGGCGATCGGTGGTCATTGCATCGAATGAATCCGCCAGTGTGACAATCCTTGCTCCCAGTGGAATCTCATCCCCTTTTAGCCCGTCAGGATAGCCGCGGCCATCAAGTCGCTCGTGATGATGACGCGCCATCAGCGGAATGTCCGCGTAGGGATGATGAATTGGCGAAAGGATTTCATAGCCGGCGGCCGGGTGCCGATTGAGTTCATTCGAAGCTTTGGCATCAATCCGATAAGGCGCGTTTATGATGTCTCGCTCGACCACCAGCTTGCCTACATCGTGCAGATACCCGGCAATCGCAATTCCCTCCACTGCCTCTTCGTTCCACCCCATTTCCCGCGCGATGATCTCGCTGTACTTCCCTACCCTTTCCGAATGGCCCTGGGTGTATTTGTCTTTAATGTCGATTGCGGCGGCGAAAGCTTTCACCGTATCGCGATATATCGTCCGCAGGTCCTCGTAGATGCGGCGGTTTTCCTCTGCTCGTTGTTCGAGTTGCCCAAGCAGGCGGTGAGTGTGAATGCCGACGCCGATGTGCCTGACCATAGCGTGAAGGATCTCGAAATCATCTGTGGAAAATGGCTCTCCGCTCGCCTTGCCGCCTAACAGGACCAACCCCGTCAGTTCGCCGCGCACCACCATCGGCACGATCATCTCAATCCCCTGCCCTCTCAGATTGTCCCGCTGTTTAGCGAAAACCTCCGGCGCATCGGTATAGACCAACGAGATTCCCCGGGCTGCGGTCAGTAATGTTTTTTTCTCAGCTGGATCGATCGTCAACGGTGGTGCAAAGTCCTCTCCCAGCCCCCAGACCGCGCGGCACTCGAGACCGTCGCCGGATGATTCACACTCAAGGAGTGCACCGCGACGGATCGCCAGGGCGCCCAGCAGCAGGTGGAGTGAGGTGCGCACCATCTCATCAAAGTCGCCAGTGCTGGCGACTTCCTGGCCGAGATCCGCGAGCGAGCCGAAGCTGTGGACCAGTTTTTGGATCGTGGGTTCCATTTAAGCGAGGATCAATGACTCGTCGCGGCGCTATGTGAGGGAAAGTCTGACAAACTCAACAGCGCTTCCTCTTCGTCTCGTGCAAGATCGACGTGGCGAGTCAGACCAAGCATCTCAAAGAGTTGGATTGTCTGGTTGTTAAGATCGGAAAAGATAACGCGGGCGCCGTTTTTCTCAGCCACATCGATGATGCCCAGAAGGATCGAGACACCTATGCTGTTTACGAGTTCGGTGTCGCAGAAACTGATCACCAGTGCTCGACAGCCGGAATCAAGCTGTCGTTTGCACTCGCGCTCGATCCGTTCACCGGTTAGCTTGTTCAGGTAGTCGCTCGCATAAACCACCGCTATGGTGCCCACGCAATGCGAGCGGACGGGTAACAGGGTTGCCTCTCCCATTCAGCAGCTCCCTCCTCTGCTACGAATGCGGATAAAACACTACGCGTTCTGGTACTGCAAGCTGTTGACTTGCGCGGACGCAACCTAACACTTTGCCGTTGCTATGAAGAACTGTTGCGCAAGTACTTGGTCATTTTCAGGCTGGTACCCTCATCGACGCGCTCAAATTCAACTTCGTCCATCAGGGTTCTGATGAGCTTAAGACCCCAGCCTCGCCGCTCGCTGGCGGCGTCGTATGTTCCGAGTTGTGGTCCTTCATCCGGGCTAGCCGCCCCAGTGGAATTCGGGGGGACCACGCCCCGACTTGATATAGTGACTACTAATCTATCATTTTCGACGCGAAACCGCTGATAAATTTTGCGATCCGGGCTAAAACTGTGTTCTGAGGCGTTAATACAGGCCTCAACGACCGCTGTCTTGATCTGGTTGATCGCCTCAGGCCGGAAGGTCAGACGGCGGGCTATCTGCTCAGCCGTGCTGGCGGCAATCAGTTCGGTATCTTCGCCCATTGGCAGAACCATCATGAATTCATTGGCATCCTGGACGCGGGTTGCAGGCTGGCCCACAAGCTCATTTACGCGGGCAGACAATAACTCGACCTGCTGCCGGCTTGAATAGAAAGCGCCCCGGCGTTCCAGCACCTTGCAGGCCTCCGCGTCAAACCCTTCGTTCGCTATCAGCCAAATCTGAAAGCGCCCAAAAGCACATTTTCGCGCCAACTCTTCCAGCCGATCAGACCAAACCCGGGCAAGTTCAGCATCAGCCTCGAGCTTGGATTCGACCTCCACGACAAGCCACACCAGCTGATTGGCGTCGTTGTAGTTGCCGCCCTCAAAGGAATGAGCGACCACACAACGGTCGTTGTCGCATACCTGTTGGAGAACAAAGTCGAAGGACGCACAACTCGCTGTGTGTACCACCTGTGGCAGCCGAATCAAATCACTCTCATTCTCGAGCCCTGCCGCGATTTCAGCGGACGGCGCTCCCTTGAGCTCTTTGCTGAAGCGGTCGTACTGGAAGAGAATTTGCGGGACGCGTTGCCCGTTAAAGCCCTTCAGCAGATCGGGCAACCCTAACGCAGCCCGGCGGCGATAATGCTGGGCCATCGTGTGTGGTGCGCGTTTCAAGGATGCGGTTATCGTGTCGGCGACCACCAGCGCGCGCGGCTCGTTCAAGACTTCAAGCCGGTATCGCACCCTGAAGTAATCTTTCCAGACGCGCGAGCCGCCCGTAACTTCGACATAACTGTCATCCCAGTTGATCAACTCCTGCTCGTGCAAGCCTCGTAGGAGAGCCTCAAGCTCGTGCGCATCAACATGGAGCCGCTGGCGCCATGTCTCCAAAGGCACCCGGCGGTCCTCACCAACAGCCGCTTCGCAAAGGATGGCGATCAGCTCGCGGCGTGTTTCCGCCAGCGCAATGTCCTCGAGCACTGAAGCAAAGTAGCTATGCATGCGCCCACCCATTAATTCGTCCGCGTAAAGTTGCTCACAGCTAAGATAAGTGGTCAGGGAAACATTCTTATCGCGCGCGGCCTGCACAAAAGTTGTAATAAAGAGCGGGCTGCACTCAAACTGTTGGACCAGTAGGTCACGCGTTCCTTCGGAGGTCGCGACTTGTTGGCGATGGGCGACGTGTTCGACTAACACTCGCGCTTCTTCTACGCTGAGCCGTTCCAGCCGAATGATCTCGAGACTCTCAAAATCAGAATGGGCGGCCAGCGCAGAGTTCAGGACCTGCCGGCGAAGACCCGCGAAGGCAAATGGCAAACTGCCACGCGTAAAGGTGCGCAAGACTTCCTTGCCCAAAGCGACAGAACCGTTCAGGTGCTCGGCCAGTTGTATCCCATCAAGCATCAGAAAGGGCCGGCCATGCCGCGAGGGAACTCTCTGCGGCACGCTCAAACAGAATCGCACCAGCGCCCTGTCATCGTTGCTGAATCGCTGCAGGTTGTAAGAATCGACCAGGCGCTGTATCCATTCATAGTCACTGGACGGAGCAAGCTGGACCAGATCCGTGAGCGTCAGCGAAGCCTGGCATAAGGCAGGTTCGTCACGGCGAAAAGCAACGTATTGCTGAAGGAAGGTGTTGAGGAACTCAATCGAGGCGCTGACTGATGTACTTTCGTTTCTGGTAAAAGCAAAATAGATGGGAATAATGTCACTTCGACGGTTGAACAGCGCGTCGTAAGCCTGCCGAAGTAATTCTGAGACACCGGCCGAAGGCGCAAGCAAAAGTAGCAAGCCGCGCGGTCCGCCGACCCGCGACGGATGCAAAATCAGCTGCTGCAACTCGGCAACCCGGCCAACAAACTGGTCCGGCGGTACGCGGCCGAGAATGCGGCGACTGTTTGGCTGCCTATCTGAGCTCATCTTTCTTTGCCTTGCGGGCCTGCTCTTCCTGGTAAAACTCGATCCGGTTCTTGCCCCGGCTCTTCGCGCTGTAAAGCGCGCGGTCGGCCGCGGCGATCACTCTCTCTGCGGTGTTGACAGCGCCGGTAAAAGTAGAAACTCCGATGCTGATTGTGACGTGGCCCAAAGGCTGGGAGCTGCCGTGCGGGTAGGTGGTATTCGCGACTCTTTCGCGCATACGTTCGGCGATAACGCCTGCCTCGCTCACGGAGGTCTGGGGAAGCAGGATTGAAAATTCCTCCCCGCCGTAACGCGAAGCCACATCCGCCGAGCGCAGACCGGCTTTCAGACAATGAGCAGTGAGCTGTAAGGCGAGATCTCCCGCCTGATGACCGTTCAGGTCGTTGTAGCTCTTGAAGTCGTCGATGTCGATCATCAGAAAGCTCATCGCATAGTCGTAGCGCTTTGAGCGGTTAAGCTCTTCATTCAACCGCTCTTCCAGATAACGCCGGTTCGGCAGGCTCGTGAGGGGATCGGTAATTGACATCAGCTGAAACTCAGTCGCGCGCTGCTGCCAGTCAGCTCTTTCCAACGCCAGTGACACCTGCGGACAAACAAGATCCAGCAGACTCAGATCCACCTGGCTGTACTGTTTGCCGGTAGTTTTGTCGGTAACGTTGATGACGCCTATCTTTCGTCCTCCGAGCGTCAATGGATAACTGATGAATGATTGCGACTTGTAATGCCTTGCCGGAGCGGCAGCTTTGCGACCGGCCGCCTTCATGTCGGTCACCAGCAGCGGCTGACCCGTCTCGAGCACTTCACCGATAATTCCCGAGCCGGGTCGCACGTGTCCGACCTCTGAAACATCGACTGGTAACCCGTGGGCTGCCTTAAGAACGAGCTGATCGGAAGCGGCATCAAAAACAAAGAGCGAGGCGCGCTCGGCTTGCAGCAGTTCTTTCAGATTAGTGAGTATCGAACGATATGTCTTTTCCGGATCGTTTGAGCTGATTCGCTCAAGAAAGTTTTGCAACGATTCGTTAAAACGGATTCGATATTCGAGTTCTGCCCGCAGGCGTTCAATCTCGCGCTCCAGGTCGCCCGCTTGTTCACTTGCGGCAACGGTTTTGGCCGCCGGTGGCAGTGATTTCTTTGGACTGCTCTGGCGTTCCTGGCCCTCGACCTCGCGAAACTTTGTGGCGGCCCTCGTTACGCGATCAGCCAGTTCGTCCAACTGCTGGGGGTTGGCAAAAACGATATTTCGGAAAACCTCGTCCGAGAGAAGGGGTTGAAGGTCACCTGTCAGGAATCGTTCGATCAAGGAATCGTAGTCGGCGCTCTTAGCAAAGGCCCGCCCGCCAATAACCACGAGGTTGGCATTCTTACCAATCTGGATCGGCTCGGCAAAACAGTTGAGGCCGGCGTGACACTTGTATTGAATCCTGCCCTCACTTGCCGCTCGGCGGTGTGCCTCGCCGCAATATGGATCGCAAAGCCTCACGTGTTCAGGAGAGGATTGCAGCGCGTGGCAAATGGAGTTGTTGTTGGCAACGGCAATTGCCGGCGGCTGACGGCCTTCCACCAACAGCAGGGAGAGACCCGAGGATCCGGCAAGCGATTCCTGTACCGCAGTCCAACCGGGAGGCGCATCTGCCGGATGCTCCTGCACAAGCTGCGTCTCTCTTTCTGGGCGCTTGACCATCGGGAATCGGGTTTTTGTAGCAGTGGCTACGACTATTTCTGGGCGTTCCCTGTTCGGTGTGTCCGGGTTACGGCGAGATTGGAAGGATCCCCCTGGGTCCACAGCAAACTAAGGCAAGTCAATCACTTAGGTAATCAATCCTGACGCCGCTCAACAGTGACGCGAACAGAAAACAGTTTACCCTACTGGTAATACGATCAATAGCGGCCACTTTTCACGCGTTAACGCCCTGATGGGTAGGGACTTAGCCTTTTGTCGCGGACTTCTGCCGCCGGGTCGGATTGGCCGGGTGGGTGGACTGGGTTTCTGGTCAGCTGCGCAGACCTGGCGTATCGCCGGGTGGGACGTTCTCAATATCTGGCTGCTCCGGACTAATCCGAATGCAGGCTGCCCAATGGTTCGGCTTGATCTCGACCAACTGCGGCACCACTTCCTTACAGGCTTGAACAACAAAAGGACAACGCGTGTGAAAGCGGCATCCCGGCGGAGGATTAATCGGCGAAGGCACATCACCCTCCAACACGATTCGCTGCCGCCGGGCCTCAACTTCCGGATCGGGCACGGGCACTGCGGAGATGAGGGCTTTCGTATAAGGCATTAACGGCTCGCGGTAAATCGTGGTTGCATCCGCTACCTCGACAAGCTTGCCAAGGTACATTACCGCGACGCGATCTGAGACATGCCGAATGGCGCGCAAATCATGAGAGATGAAAAGATAGGTGAGATTCTTTTCTCGCTGCAAGCGCTCCAGCAGGTTCATGATTTGGGCTTGAATCGAAACGTCGAGTGCAGAGATCGGTTCGTCTGCCACGATGAAGTCGGGATCAACCGCCAGCGCGCGCGCAATTCCGATACGCTGCCTCTGCCCACCGGAGAACTCGTGAGGATAGCGTTTTATGAACCGTCTGCTGAGGCCTACAATTTCCAACAACTCTTGTACACGTCGTTCCGCAGCCTCACCACGGGCCAGGTGAAAAGTCTCGAGCGGCTCGCCGACGATTTGACCGACGGTCATTCTCGGATTCAACGAGGCATACGGGTCCTGAAAGATGATCTGAAGGTGTCGCCGCTGCTCGCGAAGTTCCCTTCCGGAAAGGTGTGCCAGATCGCGATCGTGGTAAAACACCTGGCCGCTAGTGGGTTCTGTCAAACGTAGAATTGCCCTGCCGAGTGTTGATTTGCCACATCCTGACTCGCCTACTAGTCCGAGCGTTTCACCTCGCGCGATAGTCAGGGTCACGCCGTCAACGGCCTTCACAACACGTTTGACCGGGCTGCCGCCGATAAGCTTGTCCCACGCCGTACCCCCGCCCAGGTTAAAATGCACCTTGAGATCGCGTATGGCGATCAACGGCTGGCCGTCTCGGCCGGGAATAGGTTGAGCCATCGAGCCGTTGTATGAGTTTGCCGGTTGCGTGCTCATTTGTAATTGACCTTTCGCTCGTCCAGCGACGACTCATATACTTCACGGGCGAAATGGCAGAGTGAATGATGATCAGCGGTAACTTCTACAAACGGCGGATACTCTTCGCGACAAATCTGCTCGGCGCGCTCGCAGCGAGGAGCAAAGGGACAACCCGGCGGCAGGTGCGCAACGTCCGGGGGCAAGCCCGGAATCTGATAAAGCGCTCCCTGCTCAACCAGCGGATCTGGAACTGAACGCAACAGACCTTTCGTGTAAGGATTAGCCGGCACCGCGAACAACTCCCGCGTCGGCGCTTGTTCAAAAACCTTGCCGGCATACATAACAATCAGATGATCGGTCATCCCCGCTACGACGCCAAGGTCATGCGTAATCAGAATTACGCTGGTGCCTGTTTGCTGCTTTATTTCTTTTATCAACTCGAGAATCTGAGCCTGAATGGTGACATCAAGGGCGGTGGTTGGTTCGTCAGCGATTAAGAGCTCGGGCTCGCAGGACAAGGCCATGGCGATCATCACCCGCTGCCGCATGCCGCCTGAAAACTCGTGCGGATAGTTGTCGGCCCGCGAACGCGCATCGGGAATGCCTACAGTTTCCAGCATCTCGATGGCATGCTCGTAGGCGCGCGAGGAATCGTAGCCGAGATGCAGTTGAGTCATCTCCATCAACTGCTTCGAGATTTTCATGAATGGATTGAGCGAAGTCATTGGGTCCTGAAAGATCATGGCGATGCGCCGGCCGCGAATCTTTCGCACCTCGGCTTCGGAGAGCAACAGAATGTCCCGACCGTCAAAAATGATCTCGCCCGAGACGATTTTTCCGGGTGGCGAGGGGATCAGACGGATGATTGAAAGGTTGGTAACGGATTTTCCCGAGCCTGATTCGCCAACGATCCCCAGAGTTTCACCCCGCTGCAACTGAAAACTGATACCGTCAACAGCTTTGACAGTACCTTCCTCGAGCTCGAAGTAGGTGCGCAGGTCTCGGACTTCCAGAAGATTGCCGTTGCTGTTACTCATACCTTTCGCATTTGTGGATCGAGCGCATCACGCAAGCCATCGCCAAGGAAGTTCAAAGAAAACAGCGTCAGGGCCATCGTCACACCGGGGAAAATGAGCTGCCAGGGAAAAATCGCAATGTTCTGGATTCCGTCCGCCGCGAGGCTGCCCCAGGATGATTTCGGGGCCTGGACGCCGAAGCCGAGAAAAGAGAGGAAAGCTTCGGTGAGCATGATCTGGGGAATTGTCAACGTCGCATAGACGATCACCGGTCCCAGTGTGTTCGGCACGATATGGCGAAAGATAATTCTCGGCGTTGATACGCCCGTTGCCCTGGCAGCCAGCACGAATTCCTGATTCTTCAATGACAGAACCTGGCCCCGAACTATGCGAGCCAACGTCAGCCATGACACTGAACCGAGGGCAATGAAGAGCAGGATCAATTGACCCTCGGGCGTTTGCCGGCGAAACATCGACAACAAAACGATCACGACAATGACGTAGGGTAACGAGTAGAGGATGTCAACAAAGCGCATCATGACGTTATCGAGGCGACCGCCGAGATAGCCTGAAATCGCGCCGTAACTCACGCCGATGAGCAAAGAAACGAGCGTGGAAATGATTCCTACAAACAATGAAATGCGTCCGCCCTGAAGAACTCGCGCCAACATATCCCGGCCGGCATTGTCGGTGCCCATCGGATGCGTCCAGGAGAACGAACCGTTCGGTCCGGTGAAAGGCGGAAACGACTTGATCAACTTCACATTGTTTGTCGGTATGTAGTCAGGCGAGTAGCCGGTGGCTTGTTGAATCATCGGAGGCCCGATCAGCGCAGCTACAGTAACGATTGCTACAACCACCAGACCGAACACGGCAAGTTTATTCCTCAGCAGGCGGCGCCAGGCATCTTCCCAGAGGGAAGTTCCCTTGATACCTTCACCTCTCTCCGCGGATCGAACATCAGCTTCGGCGATTGCCGCCTCGGGAGGAACATGAATTATATCCGGGTCCTGGGGACTAACTGGCCGCGTGGGAAGCGTCCCCAGAGGCGTAAGCGCCGGCCCTTTCGGTTCAGTCTCAGGATGATCTACTGGCCCGTCGTCGTTCATATTTATCAGTGGAACAGGCACTCGAGCCTGTTTTTGTACACGCCAGCGACAGACAGGAATGTCTGTCCCACTTCAGTAACGCACCCGCGGGTCGAGAAAAGCGTAGGCAATGTCGACCAGCAGGTTCATAAGTAAAAGTGCGATCGCGATGAAGGCTACTATGCCGATGATCAACGGCTCGTCGCGATTCAGGGATGCTTGAATAAAATAGTTACCTAGACCAGGCAGCGCAAAAATCCTCTCCACTACGACGGTTCCTGTCAGCAGAAACGCCAGCGCCGGACCAGTGTATGAAACCACCGGCATCAAACCGCCGCGCAGCGCGTGACGGATGACTACGTTGGTTTCGGTCAACCCTTTTGAACGGGCGGTACGAATGTAGTCGGACCGCAATACCTCGAGCATGCCGGCTCTTGTCAACCGGGCGATATAGGCCATATACACCGCTGAAAGCGTCAGGACCGGCAGAATCAGATTTCGGCTGGGGAAACCGCCCCAACGTGAAGGCGGCAACCAGTAAAGCGTCAGCGAGAAGACCAGTACGAGAATTGGCCCGAGCACAAAATTCGGCACGGAAATCCCGAGCATGGCAACGGCCATTGAGGCGTAGTCCCAGCGCGAGTTCTGTTTCAACGCGGCAATCGATCCCGCTGTTATGCCGACAACGAGTGAGAGCAGATAAGCAAGCAGCCCGACGGCCGCGGATACTGGCAGCGACCGCGCAATGATCCAGTTGACTGACTGTCCCTCGTACTTCAGCGAAGTGCCAAAGTCGAAGTGACGCACAATCCCCCACATCGTGCGGCCGTACTGTTCGTACCATGCCTTATCCAGACCGTATTTTTCGCGGATGTTCTGCTCGATTGCGGGCGGAAGTTTTTTCTCGCCGGAATAGAAATTCCCAGGCGCCAGTCTTATTAAACCCCAGGTCAGGGTGATCACTACGAGAATCGTAGGTATGGTGACAATCAAACGGCGAATTATGAACCGAAGCATTTTTAGTAGGACAGGCATTCCTGCCTGTCGACCCGGCGCCCAATTATCTGCAACGTTTGTCAGACAAGAATGGCTGTCCTAGTCAGTCAGACTTGGAGTTTGGTAATCCCACTTGGCCGGGTCTCGTTCGATGTACACATACTTCCATGGGAACAGAGTACCAGGATTAGGATACATGCCCTTAACATAAGGTTTCTTCACCCAGTTAATGGCCGCGGTGTCGAGCGGGATGACGGGTTGCGCATCGAGCATGTACTTCTCTGCCTTGGCCAACAGCTCATATCGCTTCTGTTTATCCAGGGTCCGGTTCGCCTCGTCGAGCATCGCTACATATTTTGGATCTTCCCAACCTGTGCCGCTCTCACCCCCGGTGTAGAAGAGACTCAGAAAGGTAAATGGATCCAGATAGTCGGAGACCCACCCACCGCGCGAAAAGCCCTTGTAGTCCAGTTTTGCTCGCGCGGTCAAAAAAGTCTTCCACTCCATGTTTCTCAGCGACACTGTGATCCCGAGGTTCTGCTTCCATTGCGCCTGCATGAACTCGGCCATCGCTTTGTTAGATTCCTGGGTGTTGTAGATGTATTCAACCTGGCTGATGGGAAACTTTTTGCACTCGAAACCACCCTCGGCTTTTTGTGTAACGGGAAAACCAGCTTCACCCAACAGTTGTCGGGCGCGTTCTGGGTTGAAGGGATCACCTTTCGGTTGGGGATAACCGTTAAAGATTCCCTCCGGGCTAAATGCAGTCAATGGCTTAACGATCTTACGCCAGGCCGCCCAGGCATTCTTGTCGATTGCCATGTTGAAAGCTTTGCGCACGCGAACATCACTCATCGGCGGCTGAGTTACGTTGATTTGGAGAAAATCAATCGCCGCCTCGACGCCATCCATATAATCCTTCTTGGACTTTACTACCTCGAGCCAGGCATTCGGTACCGTATGATTCAAAACGGCATCGACCTCGCCAACCTTGTAAAGATTCATGATGCTCGGGTTGTCGGACATCGGGTAGAAGTGAATCTCATCGAGATGGACATTGGACGCATCCCAGTACATCGGATCGCGTTCTACAACAAGATCATCGTAAGGGCGCCAGCTTTTCAACTTAAACGGGCCGCTCGAAACAATGTTTGCTGGGTCGGTCCAATGCGCGCCAAATTTTTCAATCGTTTTCCGGGGAACGATACGAAAAAACTGGTGGGCCAACAACCCGCTGAAGAAAGGAGCTGATTGCGCCAGGCAAATGCGCACCGTGTAGTCGTCAACAGCCTCCACGCCAATATCCTCAGCTGGAACTTTTACGAACTCCATAGTCGCCGCTGCTGCCTTCAATTTTGCGTTCTTCTCGAGTGCTTTATTCCTGGATTTTTCATCCGCCGGCAACGTTAAGCGGGTCGGAGAATGCATGAACTGGTGAAAAGGTGTGTCGGGGGCGGCGGTTGGTTCCTCGACCGTGGGCTTATATTCGACGTTATCGGGACCAGCAGGCTTCGAGGTCAGGGGTCCGGACTGGGATGAAGTCTCGGCAGGCTTTTCCTCGAAATCGCGCTCGAGAAGGAACTGACCGGTGTTGGGGTCGCGCACAAATACCCGGCCTTCGTTATAGGCTTGGCCATACTTGATGTAATAAGCCAGATAAGCGTTTCGAGATGCCAGTTCAGGCGAGAGACCGCGCCGGACAGAATAGACAAAATCGTTGGCGTTGATCGGCTCACCGTTGGACCAGCGCGCGTTTTTTCGCAGGTAAAAAGTGATTTCTGAGTAATCATTGTTCGGATGCCAGCGTTCCGCTATGGCCGGAATCGGCTCCATCGTTTTGGGGTGATACTCGACTAGTCCTTCGAACAGCGCCATGTAGATCCGAGCTTCGGGTTGTCCTGTACTAACTGGTGGATCCAGCGACTCAGGCTCATCACCGGTGACATAGCGGAGGATATTCAGCTCGGGTGGAGTTGTCTTGCCAAAGAACATTTCATTCTTCGCGGATACGCTGCAAGAAATCGAGCCCACTGCGAGCGATATGAGCGAGACTGCGGCGATCGCTTGTTTTAAATAAAGGTTCTTCATGCAGAACTCCTTCCGGTCTTTCCTGACTCTCGGGGGAGCAAACTAGTGAAAAAACAACTGGCTAAACTACGGCAGGCAAGGGAGCGCCTGTTTTCAGTGCAGCCAGGAGGAGAGGTGCGTGGCATCGGCATGCAGTCACTGGCAAATTACCATGCGAAACGTCATTGATCAAGAGAGTCTCTCGGCCACGGTAGTGGGTCAGTTGATGTCCGATAAGCTTTATTAGCTTGTCTTAACGCGCGACAAACTAAAAAGTTTATCGGACACTTGGCCCCTTACGGCTTAAACAAACTGGCGGTCTTTGGTGCCCGCCAGTTTGTGTCAATCCGGACGGTTTTCAACGATGGAGCATCCAGCACATTGGCATCAAATCCATAGACATAGGGCCTCACCAGTGAGTACGACGACGCAAAATAGATGGGCATTGCCCGGAGCTGGCTTAAAGCCTGAGCCTCAGACTCGATCGGGCTAATCTTGTTGGCTTCGCCAGTGGCTGAACTCTTTTTCTCTCCCGCACTAGGAGAGCTTAGAGCGCCTGCCTCGTTGCCCGCCTCGCCAGTGTTGATGCGATTCTCCTGGCGAAACATCATCCGAAGATTCGCATACTCGTCCGTAGTTTGCATCACCATCCCGCGTCTTACGACATCATAATCGCCGGCCTGAAGTATAGCTTCATATTCTTCCCAATTGCGCGTGACAACTTCGGTCTCAATGTTGAGCACAGAATGCCACATCGCAGCAATCGCCTGGGCAACAATTCTCTGTTGTTCGTTGCGGTTGATTAGGAGGCGCACCTTGGGAAACCCGTCGCCGTTCGGGTAGCCTGCTTCAGCCAACAACTCCCTGGCGTGCTGCGTGTCCTGATCGATTAACTCAGATTTGTCCACAACAGGCTTATCGGGCGCGGACATCGATTCGGGCAGGAACTTTCTGGCCGGCACCGTAGCACCGTCAAGATCATCACGGCTGATTCGTTCACGGTCGATCGCGATCGCGAGCGCTTCGCGTACTCGCACATCGTCGAATGGCGCCCTTGAAGTATTGAAACTGTAATAAGTCAACGCGCCATAGGTTGTCCGCCGAAAGTCCTTAAAAGGTGTCAGCAACTTAAGCGCGAGCGGCTCAAAGGGAGCATTGGATATCGCATCAATTTCCCCAGCGCGATAAGCCGCAAGAGCGGCTTCGGCATCCGACGAGCCGACAAACTCCACGCGCTCCAGCTCGACGCCCGAGCGTCCCCAGTACTGGCTGGCGCGTTCCAGCAACACTCGGTCTGCTTCAGTCTTCGCCAACAGGAACGCACCGTTGGAAACCAATTCGGCCGGACTCAATCTTCGCAGGTGACTTTCATCATTGAGCTTTACCGGACGAAAAACCGAGTGCGCCACAAGGGCTGGAAAATTCGCATCAGAGTGTCGCAAGCGAACCCGCAATACATAGTTTCCGAGTGCTTCGGCGCCGAAGCGTTGGTGGTCTCTTGTTTGCTGCTGCGTTTGACGCGACCGCGCCCCCCTTTCCGAGTCGGACTTGGGCCTTGGGATGTTGTCAGCGGGGGGGTTCGCTGGCGTCCCAACTATATTTGTCAGCAGTTCTGTGTGTGGTGATTGCTGACCAATTCGCACTGCCCGCTGCCAGGAACGAACAAAATCCTGAGCCGTAACCGGCTCGCCATTGGACCAAAGCGCGTCATCACGCAGGTAGAAGGTCCACACCCGCGAGTCATCCGACGATTCCCAGCGTTCGGCCACTGCGGGAATTGGTTCAAGCGTACGCGGATTGTAATCGGTTAATCCCTCAAAGATTGCACGGACAGCATCCGTATCCGGGGGAGCGGCCGCGAAGGCCGGGTCGAACGTTTGCGGCAAACCGCCGTCGCTCCAACGAAACTCCTGCGCATGCGGCACAACGATGCGACCGTAATACCCATCAGAGGTTTGATTATTCAGGCAGGCTGAATGAACCAGACAGAAGCTCAACAACAGAGAGGCGATCATTGAAACATTAAGCCGTGGCCGTCGGTGACCAAACCTGTTTCTGCTCATCGTCCGGGTTTCACCTAATTTGCTTTGCCGAGTTGTTGCAACAGTCTTCCATAGACCTCTTTGGTCCGGTTGCGGGTGGATTCGAATCCCTCAGACGTATCGATTAGATAATCGGCGAACTTCTTCTTTTCATCCTGTGACATCTGGGCATTTATTCGCCTTAGGGCTTCCTGCCGCGAAAAAAGATTTCTGCTCATTATCCTCTGTAGCTGGATCTCGGGACGGCAATGAACCACTATCAGTTTATCAAATCGTTTATATCCACCGGATTCAATCATCAAAGCGGCGTCGATGACAGCGATCCCCGCCGGGTCTTCCTGCTCCCAGGCACGCAGCTGCTTGTCCTGGAGTGCAATAATATGCGGATGGAGAATCGAGTTTAAGAGCTCACGCTTGCCCTCATCCGCAAATATAAGATCAGCGAGTCGCTTCCGATCCAGACTGCCATCCTCGAGTAATAAATCTGGTCCGAATGCTTTGATAACCGCCCGTAATCCGGGAGTGTCTTTCTCAACGACTGCTCGTGCGGTTTGATCGGCATCCAAAACACGACAACCGAGTTCGGCAAGGACCCCCGTCACAAACGACTTGCCGACGCCTATCGAGCCTGTCAGTCCAACACGTAGCATAAGGTATTAGTACTGGGTGGCTCAGCGCTCACTACTCAAGACTCCCCGCCTTAGTTTTGCCGCCTTGACAGTGTTGCTCATCAACATAGCAACTGTCAGCAAGCCAACGCCTCCAGGGACAGGGGTACGATATCCGGCAACCTGATCGGCTTCGGCGGGATTCACATCACCAACCAACGTATAACCGCGACTTCTGATGATCTCGATCCGTTTGTCTGCTTCGGAACCGAACAAATTTCTCGCGGTTGTTTCATCGCTCACCTTGTTCATCCCCACATCTATTACGGTGGCGCCGCGCTTGATATGTTGAGCGCCTATCAATCCCGGCCGCCCGATTGCCACGACCAGGATGTCTGCTCGGCTTGTTACCTGGGCCAGCTCACGAGTCCGAGAATGAGCGATAGTGACTGTGGCGTCTCGCTGCAAAAGCAACTGGGCCATCGGCCGGCCGACGATCTGACTGCGACCGACAACACAAGCATCCACGCCGCGAAATGGGATCTCATTATGGACCAAAAGTTCAATAATGCCGGCCGGGGTACAGGGCACAAATACGGGACGGCCCATTGCCAGTTTGCCTACGTTTACCGGATGAAACCCGTCTACGTCTTTCGCTGGATTTACCGCATCAATAATCGCTGATTCTTCAATGTGGTCAGGCAGCGGCAATTGCACCAGGATGCCATCCACCTCGTCCCGCGAATTCAGGGACGCAATCAGATTGCTCAACTCCAGTTGGGTTGTAGATTCCGGTAGGGCGTGATGCTCGGAACGCAGACCTACCTCCTGAGAGGCTCGGATTTTATTCCGTACGTACACAGCAGACGCTGGATCTTCTCCGACACGAACCGCGGCCAGGCAGGGCACGATACCGTGCTCTTCCGCCATGGCTGAAACTTCAAGACGGACGTCGTTCTTTATTTTGGCGGCCAATGCCGCGCCATCCAGCAACCGGCCAGATTTAGCCAAATTTGAAACCATTCTCGATCTTCTGTAGCAAACCTGTGGATTGAATCTCCCGCACGTGGTCCGGAAATCGTAACACATTCCCGAAGGAGCTTATATTTGGTACTGATGCAGTTTGAAAATATCACAACTGCATACTCGGTGGGATTCAACAGCATCAATCTTCAAAAGATCAAAGAAGTCCCAACTTGTTCTATTTAGACTTGAAGTAAAACCAACGCGAGTTTTTCATGAACTAAATTAATGCGGGCTCACTTGAGGAAGCAACGGCCCTACCACATAATCTGGGAAATGGTCAGGAAACAAAGTTATCGTTATCTCGCGATCCTTTTTTATATCGCTTTCAGCAGTGTCTCGGTTTTTGCCCAAACCCCGGCTGAACGTCATCAGCAAATTCGCGCCGCAACCGACGCCGGAGATCTCAAGAGGGCCCTCGCAGAGCTAAGCGCTTTGCGCAGCATGGATGCCGCTCTGTTTCAAACCAACAATTACGACTACCTTCAGGCCCGTCTGGCGCAGTTGAACGGAGACGGTGGAGAGGCCACCGCCGCTTACCAGTCGGTTCTGGCGCATAACTCCGCATTGTCGCAATACGCGCTCTGGCATCTCGCGCAGTCAGCTCGCTCGATTGGAGATCTGGTGCTCGAGCGAGAGCGCTTGCGACAGCTAATTATCTCGGCGCCCGCAAGTTTGCTGCGCGAAAGCGCCATGTTCAGGCTGGGTGAAAGCTTTTTCGAAAGTGAGGATTACGCCAGTGCAGTCACAGCACTTGAACCGTTAAACCAGACTAAGAATGTCGCGACTGCTCGCCAGGCCCAGGTCTTGATTGGGCGAAGCTATGCGCGGCAGGGCAAACTGGCCGAGGCTCGGAATGTATTTGCCAAACTAATCATGCAAATGCCGGACGCCTCAAAGCCCGATGACTTCGCTCTCGCAGCTGTCCGTGCGCTGGACGAGATGGAAGCGGGTCAGAACGGAGGAAAGTCACTGCCCGAAGCTGAACACTTGTTACGCGCTTCAATCTATCAGTTTAATCGCGACTTTGCTGGGGCCCGTTTGCACTATCTCGCGCTAGCTGAGCAATCTCCCCAGAGCACGCCGGTCCCGAATGCGCTTTATCAATTGGGTCGAGGTCTCTATCTCGAGGCGAAGTACGACGAAGCTCTTAAGTATTTCCAGCGCGTCGTGCAGGAGTTTCCGAACAGCTCGAGTACTCGTGACGCTCTCACGTCTATCGCGGCAACCTACAATCGCCTGAACCGTCCGGACGAGGCAATCCAGACTTACCGTCGTTTAGCGGAACGTTTTCCTGATCCCCAGAACCCTGAGCGCGCATATTTGAATATCATCGATTTGCTGCACGAAGCCGGGCGTCATCCTGAAGCACTTGAGTGGGTGCAGCAAACGCGCCGGCAATTCAAGGGACACATTGGAGATGCACTAGCACTCTTCGCGCAGCTGAGGATTCACAGGGCGCAAGGTAACTGGACAGCAGTCATTCCCGAAGTCGACGAACTCCTTAAGATGCCGGATCTGGGCGGCACGCGCATCCCTGGTGGCACCACCAAAGCCGAACTGGTTTTTATCCGCGGCCACGCACTGGAACAATTAGGCCGCAGCGACGAGGCGGTCACCGAGTATCTGTCCTTACCGGACGGACGTAATGAGTACTATGGTGGTCGAGCAACTGACCGATTACTCGCACTGGCCGCGAATCCTAAAACTCAAAATCAGGTTGAGACGCGCCTTCAAGCCTTGCGAGCGGATGCCCGGAAAGCCCTTGAGACCGGCTTACCCGATCAGGCTCACACGGCTGCCCAACAGGCTTTGCGATTGACCCCGGATCCGGCCACGATTGCCGACTTGCAGAATGCGGTGGAAAGGGCCTACGCTTCGCTGCCCGCTTACAAAGTGCAGTCTTTCAAGCTTGCGCCATTGGGGCGTTCTGAGGTTTTACCGGCAACTACAAGCGCAAGTCCAACCGAGCCACCTCATTCAACTATTGCCGCAGAACTCTTTTTCCTGGGGCTTTACGACGAGGCCGTGCCGGAATTCACAGCGGCAAGATCAAGCCCTGCAAGCGCTCTGCAGCCAGAGAAACGGGCAGAACCAGCAGCACAGCCAGCTGCGGTGGCTGGCTTATCGGATATTGACTACACCATTGCCTTTTATTCCTTGCGTGGCGGCCTGCCAAATCGGGCCGTCCGTTTTGCCGAGCAGTTATGGAAAAACCTGCCGAGCGACTACCTTGTTGATGTCGCGCCACCCGAGTTAGTGGAATTGCTTTATCCGGTTCCCTACCGCGACTCACTCTTGAAGCACGCTCCGGCGCGAAGTGTTGACGCCCGTTTTGTTCTATCTATCGCGCGCCAGGAATCGCGCTTTCAGGCGGATGCGAAATCTATCGCAGCCGCGCGCGGCATGTTGCAGTTCATACCTGCGACTGCTGATGAGATTGCAGTGCAACTGGGCCGGAAACCTTCAAATCATGATGAGCTTTACAATCCGGACACGGCCATACTCTTTGGATCACAGTATCTATCAAATCTCTTCAAACGCTTCCCGGATCAACCTCAGGCGGTTGCAGCATCCTACAACGGTGGGCCGGACAACACCGCGCGCTGGATTGCACGATCGCGTTCGAGTGAAGCTGATCGCTACCTGCCGGAGATCGGTTTTTCCCAAACGAAAGACTATGTCTATAAAGTTATGAGCAACTATCGGATGTATATGCAGCTCTATGATGCGCAACTGCAAAGAAAGGCGCGGCCTAACCGATGAAGAGAAATCTTTCGCTCTTCTTAGTTATTTTCAGCGGCTTTCTACTGCTCTCCGTTGCGATATCCTGCCGCCGCGCTTCCAGTAACGCGAAGCGCTACGAGTTGAAAGGGAAAGTCGTGGCGGTCGAGCCTGAGAAGCATTTGGTAACGATCGCCCATGAGGACATCAAAGACTATATGCCGGGCATGACCATGCCGTTCACGGTTCCTGATGAATCGGCTTATGCCATTCTGAGACCGGGCGACCAGATCAGCGCCGTGCTGGTAGTTGACGGAGCGCAATCCTGGCTCGAGGAACTGGTCATCAGCCGCGAAAGCACGGACGTTTCAGCAACCAAGTCAGATGTGCCGGTCGAAGCGAAAGCCGGTGACGATGTTCCTGACTACGGCCTGCTCAACCAGGATGGAAAGCCGATCAAATTACACGATTATCGCGGCAAGGTGTTGCTGTTGACATTCATTTACACGCGTTGCCCTATGCCTGAACAGTGCGATCTGATGAGTGAGAACTTTGCCAGGGTCGATGCCGAACTGCAAAAGACGCCCGAGCTCTACCAGAAAACACACCTGCTCAGCGTAAGTTTCGATCCGGAATATGACACGCCGCCGGTCCTGCGCAGCTACGGAGCGGCGCACTCCGGCCGCTACTCGGCAGAGACGTTCGAGCATTGGGAATTTGCCTCGGGAACGAAGGACCAGGTGAAAGGTATCGCTCAGTTTTTTGGTTTGCGTTATTACGAAGGCACCGGCCAGATAATTCACAGTTTGCGCACGGCGGTTATTACCCCCGAAGGCAAGATCTACAAGGTTTATCGGGGAAACGAATGGAAGCCAGAAGAAATACTTGCGGATGTGCAGGCAGTCCTCAGGGATGGGGTTCAGTGACTGGGCAGTACAAAAAGATCATTTGACATTGGTCATTTTCATTTTCATTTTTATTTCGTGTAATTTCGTGGATGCATTCTTTTGGGGAAGAAATACGATCCACTAAATCACACGAAGAAGAATCAACAAATGAAAAATGAAAAATGAAAATGACAAACGGAAAATGAGCTTTTTTCTGTTGTTACCAGATCTGACATCGCTTTTCGGGAGGGCGCACCATGGCATCGCCCGCGCGGCATTTGTAAGCCTCGGCAAATGCGGGCATGTTGGACAAGGGCCCGATTACTCGAAACCTCCCCACCGGATGCGGATCCACATTTACTAATAGACGCTCGTATTCAGGCCGCAACTTCTGCGCCCACACCTGTGCCCAGCCAAGAAAAAATCTTTGCTCAGGACTAAACCCGTCGATCGCCGGTGGGCGTGGTTTTCCTTCCATCGACTTTTTCAGCGCCGCGTAAGCGATGGTTAGGCCGCCGAGATCTGCAATGCTTTCCCCAACAACCAGATTTCCATTTTGATTCAGTCCGGGTTGGACTTCAAAAGCACTGAATTCGTCAACGACACACTGTGCCCGGGCCTTAAAGTTCTTCAGATCTTCATCTGTCCACCAGTTAGCCAGATTGCCATCGGCATCAAACTTGGCTCCACTATCGTCAAAGCCATGGGTCATCTCGTGACCAATGACGGCACCCATTCCCCCGTAGTTCACAGCATCATCCGCCTCCGGATCGTAGAACGGCGGCTGGAGGATACCGGCCGGAAAAACGATCTCATTCATCGAAGGGTTGTAATAGGCATTCACCGTCGGCGGAGTCATTCCCCACTCGGTGCGATCTACGGGCTTGGCAATCTTGCCGAGCTGCCGATTGAAATCGAACAATTGAGCGCGCGCGAGATTGTCGAGGTATGACGACCGATCGACTTTCAACCCCGAGTAGTCGCGCCACTTGTCGGGATAGCCGATTTTCCTGGCAAACGCCTCGAGCTTGGCCGTAGCCCGTTTGCGCGTTGCATCGCTCATCCAGGACAAATCGGACAGGTCATCGCGCAGCGCCGCAATCAGGTTTTGCACCATTGCAAGAGCACGGGCCTTTGCCTGCGGCGGAAAATGCTTCTCAACATAAACTTGTCCCAGAGCTTCGCCCAACGCCCGATCAGTAGCCGTGACACAGCGCTTCCAGCGCGGCAGGATTTCCTTCGTACCAGTCAGGGTACGTCCCGAAAAGTCGAAGTCTTCTTCCACAAACTTTTTGCTCAATGCCGGTGCCGACGTATCCAGCAGGTGCCAGCGGAGATATGTTTTCCAATCGTTAAGCGAAACAGCAGTAAGTTGAACGTTCAGTTCCTTGACAAAATTAGGCTGGCCCACATTTATGTCACCCGCGTTACGCATGCCTATCTCGCGGAAATATGCATCCCAGTTGAAATTAGGAGCCAATTCTTTCAATTGCGCGATGCTGGTCTTGTGATAAATATTTTCCGGGTTGCGCCGTTCGACGCGATTCATCGAGGCCCTGGCCAATTGCGTCTCGATCCTCATCACAGTTTGCGCATTGCTTTGCGCCAGCGAAGGATCGTCGCCGGCCAATTCAAGAGTCTTAGCGACGTGCGCAACGTATTTGTCTCGAATTTCTTTCGACTTGTCGTCTTCTTTTGTGTAGTAGTCACGGTCGGGAAGTCCGAGCCCTCCCTGAAACAATTGTCCAATTACCTGCGTGGACTGCTTAAAATCCTGCCCGGAACCAAAGCGGAAAAGCACGCTCACACCTCGCGACTGGAGTCGCGCGACTTCAGCCTGAAAGGAGGTTGGATCTTTTATTGCCGAAATCCGATCCAGCTCTCCCTGCAGCGGCTTTAAGCCTGCGGTCTCGATGACCGTCTCGTCCATGCATGTCGAATAATAGTCCCCGATTTTCTGCTCATTGCTTCCTTTTCGCGCGGTGGCATTCCTGGCAGCAGTCTCAAGAATCTGGTGCAACTGCTCCTGGTTCTTATCGGCAAGTTCATTGAACCGCCCCCAACTGGGATAGGCAGCCGGAATCTCGTTCTTTGCGACCCAGCCACCATTCGCGTACTGAAAAAAGTTCGTACAGGCCGAGACGCTGGTATCCATATTGGAAACGTCAAAACCGTGGACATCCGGCCGACGAACGGCCGCACGTCCCGAGCTATAAACGAACTCCGAAAGGGCCGCTGCAACTAGTAGTAGGCCGACGCACAGAATCAACGACTTGCGCATGAAGTCAAAACCTCCCAAATAAATCTAAAATTTAGAATTTCGTGTAATTTCGTGGCCCCTTTTTCGTGTTACTTCGTGGATTGGTTCTTTTGTTTCGACCCAACGGAACCACGAAATCACACGAAAAAGGGGCCACGAAATTGCACGAAATTCTAAACCTTTAGATTCTAACCTAACCCCTTGATCTTCCTGATTTCCTCAGTGAGCACAGGCACCGCTTCAAATAGATCGCCGACGATTCCGTAATCTGCAATATCAAAAATCGGCGCTTCCGGATCCTTGTTTATCGCCACGATGGTACCCGAGTTTTTCATGCCCACCAGATGCTGGATCGCTCCGGAAATTCCCAGCGCGATGTAGAGTTTCGGCGCCACAGTTTGGCCTGAAGAGCCGATCTGGCGATCAATCGGCAACCACTCGGCATCGCAGATCGGACGAGAAGCAGCGATGTCTCCGCCCAGGACTTCCGCCAGCCTTTCCGCGAGGCCAAGATTATCTTTGCTCTTTATGCCTCGGCCCACAGCGACGATTATCTCGGCTTTAGTTAGATCCACCGCCTGCTTAGCCTCTTGAAACGGTGGTTCCGGGGTCATACGGATCTCACCAACTTCGACTTCCATCGTCTCGAACGGCGCGCCACTGCCCTTCTTTGCTTGATCCGGGCGATAAGCACCAGACTGAAAGGTTGCGAACACCGGAGCTTCTGCATCAGAGACGACATCAGCATCCAGCTTGCCAAGAAAGATTCGTCGTGTGAACGTCGGCGTGTTGTCGGACACCCGGGCGCGGATACAGTCGCTGATAAGCGATTTCCCAAAACGCGCGGCGAGTTTGGGAGCGTAGTCTCGCACCAAATACGTATGCGGCATGATCACAAACTGTGGTTCGACCTGACGGATGATCTGCTCCATTGCCTCTGCATAACCATCAGGAGTGTATTCCGCGAGCGCGACGTTCTTAGCGTGAACAACTCTTCCCAGATCGTAAGCGGCAATTTCCTGGACCAGGGTAGTAACATCGTCTCCCAGGACAACTGCGTTTACAGGCTGCTTCAATCCTTCGCCGAGGTTTTGCGCCGCGGCAATCGCTTCGAGAGAAGTTTTGTTTAGCGTGCCGCCGCGATGTTCGATAAAGACAAGGATACCGTTGCTCATTTGTTGACTAATTCCCGGCCGGATATGCTTTCTGCTTTCTTGCTTACTGCATTCTGCTTACTTGCTCAACTCAACCCACCGCTAAACCAACCTCGCCTCGCTGTGCAGCTTTTCCGCCAGGGCGACGGCCCCAGCCTTGGCATCGCCGCCCCCCAGTATTTGTGTCTGCTTCATCTTCTCGGGCAGGTAAATTTTTTCAATCTGTTGGTGAGAAGGGCGGTTCAACAACTCGGCAGGAGGAGTTACTTCCTTAATCTCTTTCTTCTTGGCGGCCATTATTCCCTTGAGAGTTGCATAACGAATCTGACTGATTCCTGACTGGATCGTAAGAAGCGCGGGGAACGGCATTGTGTACCACTGATACCATCCACCTTCGAGTTCCCGTTTTACTCGCAGCTTGTCTCCGGTCGCATCGACCTCGATTGCAATAGTTGCATGCGGTAGTCCCAGCAACTCAGCCATGATTACGCCGGTTTGCCCGTAGCCATAGTCGTCGGACTGCAAGCCCGTCAACACCAAATCAGGCTTCTCTTCCCGGATGGCTGCCGTAAGCACGCTGGCAGCCGTGTAGGGGGACAGGTGACCCAAATTATCGCCCACCACGTGAATGGCACGATCTGCTCCCCGAGCCAGCGCGTCCTTAATCACGCTCTTCACTCGCTGAGGACCCATCGAACAAATAACCACCTCTCCGCCGACTTTTTCCCTGACCCGCAAAGCTTCCTCCAGAGCATAGCCATCGGACTCGTTCACCTCGAACGATAGGTCAGCTTCTTCAATCCACTTCCCTTCCTTGTTGACACGCAGGATTGCGTCTTTATTCGCAACCTGTTTCATCATTACTATCAGTTTCATTTTGAATTGCTGAAGAGTGGTCCGTGGTCAGTCGTCAGTGGTCAGTGGTCAGTTGTTTCGTGCCGTTCGTGTGATGCGCGTGGATCGATTTGTCAATGCAGCAAGAAGGCGATCCACGCGCATTACACGAAATGGGCATGAACCACGAACAACTGACACTGACTACTGACAACTGACTACTCCTCATACCTCTTAAACAACAGAGCAGCATTCGTTCCACCAAAACCGAAGCTATTGGAAAGGGCGTAATTAATCCGGGCCGGGCGCGCTTCGTTTGGCACGTAGTCCAGATCGCATTCCGGATCCGGGTTTACGTAATTGATTGTCGGCGGCAGCATTTCCCGGCTGATGGCCAGCGTGGAAAACACAGCTTCAATGCCTCCGGCTGCGCCCAGGAGATGGCCCGTCATCGACTTGGTCGAGCTGACCACCAGTTTGTAAGCGTGCTCACCGAAGGTCTTCTTAATCGCTAATGTTTCGAATTTGTCGTTGTAAGGTGTCGAGGTGCCGTGCGCATTTATGTAATCAACCTGCTGCGGCTGTATTCCCGCGTCCTGCATCGTTTTTTCCATGACCCGAATCGCTCCGGAACCCGTTTCATCCGGCATTGTGATGTGGAAGGCATCCGCAGTCATTCCATAGCCAACTATTTCGGCATAGATCCTGGCGCCTCTGCGGCGCGCGAATTCCAATTCCTCGAGAATCATGATGCCCGCGCCTTCGCCGATGACAAAGCCGTCGCGATCTCTTTCAAACGGTCTCGACGCAGTTACCGGATCGTCATTCCGCGTTGACAGGGCACGCATCGCCGCAAATCCGGCTACACTCATCGGTGTGATTGCAGACTCGGCGCCGCCGCAAATCATCACGTCGGCATCGCCGCGTTGTATGATTCTGAAGCTGTCGCCGATTGCATGAGCACCCGCTGCGCACGCCGTGGCGGTCGCGGAGTTTGGGCCTTTTGCATTGTGGCGAATGGAAACCTGGCCTGAAGCGAGATTGACTATCGCGGAAGGAATGAAGAACGGCGATACCCGGCCCGGGCCGTCGTTAAGCAGCTTTGAGTGTTCGCGCTCAATGGCCCAGAAATCACCGATGCCGCTGCTGATGTAAGTGCCGACACTTTCAGCAATGTCGTCGGTAACCTCTAGACCGCTGTTGTCCATCGCTTCCTGAGCCGCGGCGATGGCGTAATGAATAAAGGCGCCCATCTTGCGCGCCTCTTTTTTCTCGACCAGTTTTAGCGGATCAAAGTTCTTAACTTCGCAGGCAAACTTTACTGAGAATTTTTCGGTGTCAAACCGTTGAATGTAATCCGCGCCGCTGCGACCAGCCATCAGCGCCGACCACGTGTCCTCGACCGAATTCCCTACCGGCGTTACCAGACCCAAACCTGTAATCACTACCCGTCGTGTCAAGACAGGAACTCCTCTAAGCTTTGACCAGTGCCCGCTGAGCGAGCGGCGGAATCAAAACACGACCGCTCCTGCCTTGAGCGGCAACCCGTTGAATCAGCTCTTCATCGCTCATTACTGTTCTTCACTATTTCTTGTGCTGGTCGATGTAGTTGTACGCGTCTCGCACGCTCTGAATCTTCTCAGCGTCTTCATCGGGAATCTCGATGCCAAACTCTTCCTCAAACCGCATTACGAGTTCGACCGTATCCAATGAATCGGCCCCGAGGTCATCGATAAATCGCGCGTTTGGGGTGACTTCGTTCTCATCCACCCCTAGCTCATCCACGATGATCTGTTTCACCTTGTTCTCGATCTCTTGATCGGGCATCTCATTAGCTCCTCTGTGAGAAATAAAAAATCCAGTTCCACTAAACCGTAAGTTGCAACGCCTCAGCCAGACTTGCGGAATCTTCCACGTTCCGGCCTGAGGCTGCGCGGTTTATCTGTCTTAACAAACCGCTGAGTACCTTCCCGGGTCCAACCTCTATGAAAGTGTTTACCCCTTCACTGATCAACAATTCGACTGATGCTTGCCAACGAACAGGTGACGATACCTGCCGCACCAACGCCGCACGCAAGTCATTTCCGCTCGTTCGCGGTTGCGCATCAACATTCGTCACCACCGGCGTCTGGATGTCCTCGAAACGGAGCTTTTCCAGATCAGTTCCCAAACGCACCTGCGCAGGCATCATCAGGGCGCAGTGGAAAGGGGCGCTGACATTTAGTTTTACGATCCGCTTAGCGCCGCGTTGCTTCAAGAGTTCAATCGCGCGATCAACCGCCTCTGTGTTGCCGGCGATAACCACCTGGCTGGGCGAATTAATATTCGCCGGAGCGCAAATCTGACCCTGGCTCGCTCCCACACACGCCGCTTCTATGTCACTTAACTTACCACCAATTACGGCAGCCATGGCGCCGGTCCCCACAGGCACTGCCGCTTGCATATATTCGCCGCGCGTCCGCACTGTTCGCACTGCGTCGGCCAATGAAAGTGCTCCGCTACAGACAAGCGCAGAGTACTCACCCAGGCTGTGTCCGGCCAGATAAGCCGCTCCCGGAAATCCTACAGCTTGCATCGCTCGGACAGCCGCCACGGAGACAGTCAGGATAGCCGGCTGCGTATTTTCAGTCAGTTGCAGTTCCTCTGACTCGCCGGCGAAACACAAACGAGAAATGGAGAATCCGAGAGCTTGATCGGCTTCTTCAAAGACCTCACGGGCAGCGGAGAAATTATCCGCCAAGTCTTTTCCCATCCCCGCGTACTGCGACCCCTGTCCAGGAAAAATGTATGCGATTTTCGCTTGCCGATTCTCGATCGCCGAGTTCTCCCCTTATTTTGGCGACGCCGAGACTATCACCAGATGCGCTACATAATCGCGATTAATCGAATATTGCAAAATAACTCTACCATTTTATCGCTACGGCGCCCCAGGTGGCTCCGCCACCAAAGGACGCCAGCAAAACCACCGTCCCCTCCCGCACTTTTCCGGATTCGACGCATTCATCGAGCGCGATCGGAATGGAAGCTGAGGAGGTGTTGCCATGCATCGCGATATTTGAATAAACACGATCGCTGTCCACATTCAGCTTACTGGCGACCGCATCGGTGATTCTCTGGTTGGCCTGATGCGGGATGAAAAGATCCACATCGTCGGCTGTTAACCCGGCCTCTTCCAAAACCTCACGAGAGATATCCGTCATCGAGCGGACGGCAACCTTAAACAGCTCGTTGCCCTTCATCTTGAAAAAGTGATCCCCGGCGGCAAGGGTCTCCGCGCTCGGGGGTTTTCGAGTCCCCCCACCGGGCGAAAAGAGCTGCTCCTCATAGCGGCCGTCGGACCTGATTCTTGCCGACAAGATTCCGCGCTCTGGTTCAACTGGTCCAAGCACTGCCGCGCCGGCCCCATCGCCGAATAACACGCACGTTTGGCGGTCGGTATAGTCTACATACTGCGTCAGAATCTCAGCGCCTATGACCAGGGCATACCGCGACTGTCCGGTGCGAATCATCGAATCAGCAAGTGATAAGCCGAAAAGAAATCCGGAACACGCGGCGACGACGTCCATCGCGGCAGCTTTATGGGCGCCAAGTTCCGCCTGGATGATGCAGCCCGTCGAGGGTAGGATCTGGTCCGGCGATACGGTTGCACAGAGCAGCAAGTCGATGTCCGTCGGATCCAATCTTGCGCGTTCGATAGCCTGGCGAGCGGCCCCTACAGCAAACAGTGATGTGCATTCGCCAGGCGAGGCTTTGCGACGCTGCTTGATCCCGGTACGCGTGGTAATCCACTCGTCCGTGGTATCAACCATCTTTTCCAAGTCGGCATTGGTTAAGATGCCTTCAGGGTAAGAATGGCCGGTGCCCAGAATCCCGGCATGTACGTTTGCCATCAATTTCCTCAGTCGCCTTAAAGGACGGTAATAGTACCGACTTAAAAAAGAAAAGCCAAATCAATTAAACAGTTACATCGGACTAAGGGCCGCTCGCTGAACCTTACTTTTCGCAGTGCTAACAAATGTTGCAACGATACATGGCGTCACTCGTTAGCTGGCAGCTGCTACCTCAGCCAACATGTGTGCTGTGTTAGTTTCAGCGATTCCACGTTCTATTCGTTCACCAGCCCGATTTTCGGAAAATTCCTTAACGTTGCGTATGGCGTTTCTAATCGCCCTTGCATTCGATCGGCCATGACCGATAACGACAATCTTTCTTACCCCCAGCAAAGGCGCACCGCCGTATTCAGAGTAATCGAGTCGATGCTTGATCTTTTGAAATGCTGGTTTGGCCAATACTGCGCCGGCTTTTGTTACGGCGGAAGTCGTTAGTTCGCGTTTGATCATCGAAAGCATGGCTTCCGTCAGACCTTCCGACAGCTTCAACATCACATTACCCGTAAAGCCATCGGTCACAATCACATCGACATCGCCGGAGAAAAGATCTCTTCCTTCAACATTGCCTACGAAGTTGAGGCCGGGCAACTGCCGCAAGAGCGGAAACGCTTCCTTGGTCAGATCATTTCCTTTCGCTTCTTCTTCGCCGATGCTCATCAGCCCCACAACGGGTTTGACAGTGCCCAAAACAGCCCGCGAATACGCATCGCCCATGACCGCAAATTGGGCCAGATGATATGCCTTGCACTCTGAGTTAGCGCCAACATCCAGCAAAAGTGTCGGCTTCGCCGCTTTCGTTGGAATCAGCGCGGCAAGTGCGGGTCGATCGACCCCGGGCAAGGTTCCAATTACCATTTTTGCCGTAGCCATTGCGGCGCCAGTATTACCCGCCGAAACAAATCCGTCGGCTCGGCCTTCGGTTACGAGTTTTGTGCCAATCCGCAATGAACTTTTCTTCTTTCGTCTTACCGAAGTCGCAACCGGGTCGTCCATTCGAATGACTTCCGCGGCTTCAACCAGCTCAATGCCTTTGTCGCCATTACTCCGCCACCCGCAACGGCGCAACTCGGGCCCCACTATTTCCGGCTGGCCCACCAGTATTACACCTATGCCAAAGTCACGGGCAGCAGCCAGAGCGCCGTCGATCTCAACCTGCGGCGCGTGGTCGCTCCCCATCGCATCGAGAACGACCTTCCCTGTCAAATGGGCTTCATTCTTCGACTGATTTCGCACGGGGTTTTCTAAGCAGTTAGCTCTGGGGTACCTGAACTATTTCGCGGCCTTTGTAAAAACCGCACTTTGGGCAGACGCGATGCTGCATGCGGGGTTCGCGGCAATTAGGACAGAGACTTGTTTGAGGGGCTCGCAGCGCATCATGTGCGCGCCGTTTGTCGCGGCGAGCCTTTGAATGCCGCCGTTTTGGATTTGGCATGCTAACTCCGTTCTTGGCTTGTTAATGATAAGTGGTCAACGGTAAAAATCAGGACAGCGCGACAAATCCTTCCATTTACCATTCACTATTTACCATCTACAAATTCTCTTAGCGCTCCCCAACGCGGATCAATTTCGGCTGTCTTGCACTGGCAGTCGGCGCCGTTCCGATCGCTGCCACACACGGGACACAGGCCTTTGCAACTCTCCTGGCAGAGAATTCTCAACGGGAAAGCGAGGAGCAGCTGCTCGCGCACGAGTTCGTCAATGTCAACAGCCTCGCCATCAAAAACCGAAAGGTCCAGGTCTATGTCGTCCAACTCGGCCGTCGGAGTGTTTTCGTACACTTCCGGCGTTATTAATTCAACTCGGAAATCGCTCTTAACAGGGAGCTCGACGCGCTGCAAACACCGGTCGCATTCGACCTGTACCTGCGTGGTGAAACTGCCCGTTACCATCACCTTGCGGTTTGAACGAGTTACTCTACCCGTGACGCTTAGAGGCCCGCGTAGATCCACCCTATCACCGATTTCAAGTTCGCCCGGCTGATACTCCTGAGCAAACTTGCCGTCTGACCCTTCCAGACTTGCGAGCTCTACGCGCATGACTGCCCACCCAGTGACATGAGCTGCTTTTAGCAGTTCTCGCCAAAATGTTCATTATAGCGACGTCACCTTGACTGTCAAACAAGGACAAATGATGTGTATTGATGTATTTGAACTGCAAGTTGGGTATGCACCTTGCATTTTGTCGCCGAGATTGAGTTTGTGTTCTACAAGAAAACGCCCTAATGGGGTAGAAACAGCGTCAGTGGGATGGATAATCAGGCTTTAGTATCGATGTTGCGACGGCAGGCGGTGGCGACACTCCAAAAATCGACCAAAATGTTCGAGCAAGCCCTTCGTCTCCGAAAAGAAGGTAAGAAGATCGAAGCGGAAAAATTTCGGACAGTGGCCCGGCTGAAGCGTAACGATTCCATATGGTTGATGAGAAAAGCGAACAAGTTTGAACGCGAGGCTTCCAACCCAACCCAGTATCCTGGCTTGCGGGAAACGTCGACACCGTTTCAGAATCGATTTGAAACCCTTCACGAACGAGCCCAACAGCCGGAGGGCGGTAGCCAGATCAGACCGAGACACTAACCCGTTGAGAGCATGATTACGTCAGCGAGAGTTAGAGTCGGATGAAACAAAAGCTTTCAACGCGTCTTCTCGCAGTGTTCTTGCCAGTCGAAGGTTGCCGCCCGTTACGAGTTTCTTGGTTCTGGGAATGAAAATATCAAAGGTTGGTTCCAGCGATCTCTCAAGCGCCCGCCTTCTGCGAGCCGGTTTGACATAGTCAGTTAGAGCTACCTGTTCAAAAGCCTGCCTGGCCAAATCCTCTTGTCCTGTGCGTTTGTAGATCAGCGCTGAAAGATAAAAGGCCTCGCCATAAGAGCTGTCCATCTCAATAGCTTTATGCAGGTGGCGTAACGCCAGAGGGTCTCGACCAAGCTGATAATACAGACACCCAAGAACATAGTGTGCCTCGGGCGAAGGCCTGCTTGTTAACGCTCGCTTAAACTCCCGCAGCGCCTGGCGCCAATTTTCTTCAGCCGCAAACAAACGTCCGAGACCATAGTGCGCGGCAAAAGAGGACCCACCAAGTCTGGTCGTGCTATTCAATAATTCCTTCGCTCTTTCGGGGTCGCCTTCGTCCGCGCATGTGAGGCCAAGCAGAAGCGCAAGACGAACATCGCCGGGCACTGCTTCGTGAGCGCGGCTCAAATAGGATCGCGCAATTCGCGTCTTCCCCGTCCTGAAATAATGCTCGCCCAGATATGAAAGCAGAAGTTGATTCGCCGGCGCGAGATCCGCGGCGCGCTGCAGGGATCTGATTCCACGTTCGACTTGCTTGTCTTCAATCAGGAGGAACCCTTCACTGATTAACTTTTCAAACTCCTCATTCTCTTCCCCTCGAGAGGTTCCCAGGATGCGGAGCCTTAGCGCGTCGCGTCGCGCACTTTCTTCCTGTTCAGCAGCGTCTTTTTGACATCGATCATTCCAGAGTTGCTCGAGTCGTTCGCTCTTTACCAAACCGTCTTCGGTCAAAAGACCGATCAGGGCCTTGACCAACGCGCGGTCAAAGTAAGAATTCTGCGCCTGTCGCAAAAGCAGATCGAGCCCGCGTTCAAGCTTTTCAGTTAACCGGGAAAATTTGTTTTCCAGCGAGGAAATGCGCTCGAGCAGATGTTCATCGGTGGACGGAGGAGCTTCGCCGGTTTCGTAGCGAGCTGCCGGCGGCTCGACAATAATCATCAATCGCGTGCCACAGCGCGCACAGAAGTCCTGCCCCAGAGGATTTGCCGCCAGGCACTTTTGACAATAGTGAGCAATGTTAGACATCGAGAATTTCGAATTTGGACTTTAGAATTGCGAATTTAGAATTTAAGTTTCAACTCCGCAATCCGAAAATCGGCAATCGGCAATCGGCAATCGGCAATGACCTTAGTACTGGTAGAATCCTCTGCCGCTCTTCCGGCCCAGCCAACCAGCGTCCACATAACGCTTTAGTAATGGACATGGGCGGTACTTTGGGTCTCCTAGTCCATCGTACAGGACATTCATGATCGCAAGACACACATCCAAGCCGATAAAATCCGCCAAAGTCAATGGGCCCATTGGATGATTCATGCCCAACTTCATAATGCCGTCGATGCTCTCGCGCGTGGCCACACCTTCGTAAAGGGCAAATATGGCTTCGTTTATCATCGGCATCAGGACTCGATTGGAAACAAAGCCCGGCGAATCCTGGCAGTCCAGCGCCGTTTTCCCAAGAGCTTCGCACAATTCTTTGACTCTCTCGTAAGTCTGTTCCGATGTTGCTGCGCCGCGAATTACCTCCACCAGTTTCATTACGGGCACAGGATTCATGAAATGCATTCCGATGACTTTGCCCGGGCGCTTGGTCGCGGCTCCCAGCTTCGTAATGGATATCGAAGATGTGTTCGAAGCGAGAATGGTCTCAGGCGAAGTGATCCTATCAAGCTCACGAAACACCTCCGCTTTCACCTGGAGGTCCTCTGTAACTGCTTCGATTACAAAAGACGCCTGGCCAAGATCTTCAAGGGCTGTAGTAGTTTTGATCCGGGCGATGGTCGCCTGCTTGTCCTTGGACGTTAGCCTTTCTTTCTCGACATCACGCTGTAAACTTTTTTCCACCGCGGCCAGTGCGCGATGCAGGAATTCGTCCTTTACGTCGCACAGAACAACCAGGAACCCGGCTCTGGCTGCGACCTGCGCAATGCCGTTGCCCATCGTTCCTGAACCAACAACACCGATACTCTCAGGCACTGGTTCTCAATCTCCTGCGTTCGAAAAAACTACTAGCGCCAATCTGGCGGCGAGGCTGGTGGAATGTAGCTCGGGCCCTTCTTAGATCCTAGAAGGTCGCGGTTCCATGCCGGCGCCGTTGGCAAAGGATAGGCCGGCCGTTCATACAATACTTTCCCGTGCTCACTGAAGAGAAACCAAAATGTGTAAACACAAACTGCGGTTCCTATCGGGAAGAACATCGCGGCGAGCACTCCCGCGATGATGGCGGCCGTTTTTGCCCACTTCTTGCGCTTGAGCAAGCCAAACCCTGCAATGAAGGAAGGAATAATGAATGCCCCGTAAAAGATGGAAAAGAACGCCCACATCGCAATCATGAACCCGATGGGTGGACCTTCGGGACCGCTCGGTGTCGCTGACGTGAACATCGCCAGGAAGAACAACATGAACAGCAAAACAAGTAAGAGATGAACGCCAGCGTAGACAAGATGTGCTATGCCGACGTATTTGTTATGTTCTTCAGGTGTCATACTTCCGCCCCGGATCAATTATCGCTCGACCGCCAGCGCGACTGCATTGCCGCCGCCCAAACACAAGGCTGCAATTCCCCTGTGAGCCTTGCGCCGCTTAAGCTCATACAACATTGTCGTCAACACACGCGAGCCAGAGTTGCCGATTGCATGTCCCAGGGCGACTGCGCCGCCATTAACATTGACACGGCCGGGATCCAGCCCCAGCTCATTCAGGATGGCGACGGCCTGAACCGAAAAGGCTTCGTTCAATTCAATCAAGTCTACTTCACTCAACGACCATCCGGTTTTTTTCAGCAGCTTCCGGATGGCCTCGACCGGAGCCATCATGACCAGCTCCGGCTCAACTCCGGAAGTTGCCTGGGAAACTATGCGCGCCATAGGTTCGATGCCCATTGCTCGTGCACGATCAAGGGACGTGACCACCAGCGCAGACGCGCCGTCGTTAACTCCAGGAGCATTACCAGCAGTCACCGTGCCGTCACTTTTGAACGCCGGTTTCAGTTTACCGAGCGCTTCCATCGAGGTGTCTTCGCGAATGCTCTCGTCCCTGTTGAAAATTACTGCTGGTCCTTTCTTTTGAGGAATCTCGATTGGCAAAATCTCGTCACCGAAATTGCCGGAACCACTCGCGGCCGCCGCCTTACGATGTGAATTAAGAGCGTATTCGTCCTGCTCAGATCTGCTGACGTTGTACCTTTCGGCCACGACCTCACCGGTGCAACCCATATGATAGTTTTCGAATGCGCACCAAAGGCCATCATTGATCATTGAATCAACCAGCACGCCATTACCGAGTCTGTAACCTTCGCGCGCCTTGGGCAGTAGGTAGGGAGCGTTTGACATGGACTCCATACCTCCGGCAACTACGACTTCCGTGTCGCCAAGTTGAATTCCTTGTGCCGCCATCATTACAGCTTTCAACCCCGAACCACACACTTTGTTAACGGTTACTGCCGAAACTGTTGCCGGCAAGCCACCGTGCAAAGCAGCCTGCCGCGCCGGGTTTTGTCCGAGGCCGGCCTGGATGACACAACCCATGATTACCTCGTCAACCTCTTCAGGCTTTACGCCGGCGCGACGGACACTTTCACGCACTACCATTGCGCCGAGTTCCGTTGCTGAGAAGCCCTTAAGCGAGCCTTGAAACTTGCCTACCGGCGTGCGCACCGCGCTTATGATTACCGCCTCTTTAATTTCCGACATGACTACTCCTTCACATCGTCTCGCGACTGTTAACCCCCGATTGTTCCTTCGAGCGAGTCGACAAGATTATGATACTCCTGACCTCGCACATTCACCATTTACCCAAATGCGTGTCAAGCAAGGCTAGCAAAGGGTAGTGGCTCAGTTTCACTGCAAGTGTTCGATAAACATTAGTTTGTCGGCAGTTACGACAAGCTAAAAAGCTTATCGGACATCAAACTGACTCACTACCTAGTAAAGGGATGATCCACCAACCTGCGAATTCCGTACCTTGAGTATCCAGGATGGAATTGACTCAATTGAACCGCCGGATGCTGAGTGTTAAACTCGCTTCGCTATTTAAATTTCAATCAAACTACGCGTTAAACTGAACATGCAAGCACTTATTCTTGCCGGTGGTAAAGGCACGCGCCTTCGCCCGCTAACAGTATATACACCGAAACCGATTGTTCCGATTTGCAATCGTCCTTTTCTTCTCTACCAGATCGACACGCTGCGTCGTGCGGGCATTATGGATATCACTCTTTCGCTTTCATACCAGCCAAACAAGATCGAACAACTGCTCGGCGACGGTTCAGATTTTGGCGTGAAGTTGAAATACACAGTCGAGCCTCAACCAATGGGCACAGCCGGAGCTTACAAATTCGCTGAGGAACTCATTCGCGAACCCACTGTGGTTTTTAATGGCGACATACTGACTGATCTGGACCTGAAAACCGTGATTCGCGAGCACTCAGAACGTAAAGCTACCGCCACAATCGTGCTGACGCCGGTTGATAATCCTTCATCGTACGGCCTGGTTGAAACTGAAGCGGATGGACAGATCCGGCGCTTCCTGGAAAAGCCCAAGGCCGACGAGATCACTTGCAACACGATAAACGCGGGCACTTATGTGCTCGAGCCAAAAGTGCTTGAGTTCATTCCGGCCGGAGAAAACTACTCGTTTGAATATGGACTGTTTCCAGATCTGCTCAAGCGCGGCGAGCCTTTCTATGCTCACGTCCCTCCGCGGACTTATTGGATAGACATTGGCACTCCTGAGCGTTATTTGCGGGCGCATCAGGACCTGCTCGCAAATCGCGTCGCCCGGATTCACATCAAAGAGCGACGAGGCGATTTTGATGCCGCCACAGTGGCTGAGATAGACGAGCATTCCATCATCGGAGACGACTGCCAAATCAAACCCGGCGCGCAGATTGTTAATTCAATCCTGGGCGCGGGTTGTTTTGTCGAAGAGCGGGCCCACGTTGAAAACTCTGTGATCTGGCCACACACGCGGATCGGCACAGCCGCATATGTAAAGGACGCAATTGCCGGGCGAGGATGTCACATTGGCCGTTCGGCGATAGTCGGACCAGGATCTGTATTGGGGGACAAGACTTCACTGACGGATTACACGATCACGGGAGAGACGGTGTGAACCAGGAGGATGCTGTTATCAAGTTCGGTACCGACGGATGGCGCGCGGTCATTGCGCGCGAATTTACGTTCGCGAACCTGGAGCGGGTGGCCCAGGCCTATGCCGATCATCTTCTGGGTCGAGGCGCACTGCAAAATGTCTCTTTAGTGGTGGTCGGCTATGACCGCCGTTTTCTCTCGGAGTATTTTGCCGAACGCGCAGCCCAGATCATTGCGGGTAATGGAATGCGTGTCGCTCTCTTTCGCGAAACACAACCTACACCTGTTATTTCCTGGAGTGTCAAGCAACTCGGCGCCGTCGGCGGCGTAATGATCACAGCCTCGCACAATCCCTTTCAATTTAACGGCTTCAAAATCAAAGCACCCTGGGGCGGTAGCGCACCCCCGGAAACCACTGCCGAGGTTGAAAAACTTCTTGATGTGAATCATCCGAGTCCGATTGACTCTTTTCATGATGGTCATGAGCTGCTAGAACCAGTGATCGAACAATACCGGGCTCAAGTCAACTCTTATATCGACATCGAGCGCCTGCGCAACGCGGGCGTGCGCGTGATAGTCGACCCGATGCACGGTTCGGCGGGGTATTGGGTGCAGAGTTTTCTCGAAGGTGGAAAAACGGAGCTGGAGACCATTCGTGCAAATCGCGACCCGCTGTTTGGTGGCGTAAACCCTGAGCCGATCGACCAGAATCTTGGCGCGTTGAAGCAGCGGGTTTTGGAAAAAGGGGCACTCGTCGGATTGGCCACCGATGGCGATGCCGACCGGGTGGGCGCAGTCAACGAGCTGGGCGAAACCATGACGATGCACGATGTCGTACCGCTCCTGTTGCTTCATTTGGCGCGCAGCAGAAGGATGACCGGCGCCGTGGTGCGAACCTTTTCGCAATCCGTGTTGCTGAAGAGAATCGCCGCAGCTTGCAACCTGAAACTTTACGAGACGCCGATCGGGTTTAAGTACATTGCGGATCTAATGCTGAAAGATGACATCCTGCTGGGGGCCGAGGAGTCTGGGGGCATCGGTGTAAAGGGTCATATCCCCGAGCGAGACGGGGTCTTGAATTCCCTTTTGTTTCTTGAAGCAATTGTGGCTGCGGGTAAACCTCCTTCGGTGATGCTGGCCGAGCTGCACCGCGAATTTGGCGAGTTTCACTTCGGGCGGTACGACATGCATCTGGACACCGCGGTCGGAATGGAATTTGTCAGAGAACTGACTGAAAAGCCGCCGGCTGATGTTGCTGGATACAGTGTGATAGAGGTGCAGACAACTGACGGAACCAAGTTGCTGTTTGCAGATGAATCATGGCTGCTATTCCGGCAGTCGGGCACCGAACCCGTCCTGCGAATTTATGCCGAAGCAACGTCAGTGGATAAGATGAAATCACTGCTCGCCGCCGGTGAGAAACTCGCAGCCGCAAAGGTAAGTTCATAACCACTGCAATTGATCCACGAAGACACACGAAACCGGGCACAAACTTTCGTGTGATTTCGTGGATCGTTTTAGTTTCCATTAAAGCCATGCCGGAACTTCCAGAAGTTGAACAGGTAGTCAGGGCTTTGGCCAGGGCCATTTCGGGTAGACGGATTCTGGCTGCCGAACTGCGGCTCAAACGCACTGCGCCCGGAATCTCGGCGGTGAACTTCAATCGCCGGCTGCGAAATTCAATCATTACCTCAGTAAACAGGCGGGGCAAATACATTTTAATCGAGCTTGATTCGGATCAGGTATTAACAACTCATCTGCGCATGACGGGCAAATTTGTTTCAATTCCCGCAGGCGAGCCGCTGCCGCGATATGCGCATGTCGTATTTCATCTCGACAACGATCGCAGTTTGATCTTTTGTGACATGAGGCAGTTTGGCCGTATGCGCATCCTGACAGCGAACAAAGTTCTGCAGGCACGTGAACTCAGAATGCTTGCCCCGGAACCGTTGTCGGTGGACTTCAGTACCGACTATTTCATTGACACCCTGGCGCGGTCCCGGCGCAGTTTGAAGCAGTTGCTGCTGGATCAAACCAAAGTCCTGGGGCTGGGAAATATCTATGCCGGTGAAGCACTCTTTTTGGCGAGGATCAGCCCTTTCAAATCGGCTGACTCGTTGTCCCGCAGGCGAGGCTTGCGTCTCTACGAAGCGATTCGCGAAGTGCTTCAGGAAGCAATCAACCTGGGATCAACCTTGAGAATTGACCTTTCAGACGGAGGCGGAGTGTACTTCGCGAGCCCGGAAAGATTTTGGCGCGTGTACGAGCGCGAGGGTGAAGCTTGTGTCAACTGCGGCAAGAAGATCCGGCGAGTGGTCCACGGCGGCAGGTCAACGTACTATTGCCCTGGGTGTCAGAAGAGATGATTACGAGCGGAAGGCATTTGACATTGGACGTTTGACATTTCTCATTTGTCATTTGGTTTGATAGCGGAGTTTTGACGAACGAGAAGAAGCTGATCCACGAAATAACACGAATTATATTTTGTGTAATTTCGTGGATCGTTCTTTTCTGCCGCTGACAGGCTAACTACTTTTTGATGAACGCGAGCTCAATCCAAATGTCAAATGACAAATGTCAAACGACCAATGTCAAATGAATACTTACCTAACCTACAAATTCTGCAGAATGAAATCGGTCATCATCTGGCGCATGTGCTTCACCAGGATAGGATCAGTCACTCCATGACGCGACTTTGGATACAGCATCAACTGCACCTGCTTCCCAGCCTTCTGCAATTCATATAAGAACTGAATCGTATTTGCCATGTGCACGTTGTCGTCTATCGCGCCATGGATTAAAAGCAGTTTGCCATGAAGATCCTTAGCCGCAAACACCGGTGAACTCTTGCGGTAGCCCTCGGGATTATTTTGCGGCGTCTGCATGTACCGCTCGGTGTAGATTGAATCGTAGTTGCGCCAATCTGAAACCGTGCCACCGGCAATGCCGACCTTGAAACTCTGACTATGTGTGAGAGCGTAACTCGTCATGTATCCGCCGTAGCTCCAGCCCCAGATCCCGATACGCGATCCATCAACATAAGGCTGGCTCTTTAACCAGGTTAGGCCGTCTTCCAAATCGCCCAGCTCGAGTTCGCCAAAATTCTTGTATACGGGCCAAGTCGATTCCAGTCCCTTGCCGCTTGCGGTCCGGTTGTCGCAAACCCAGATGATGTAGCCCTTTTGTGCCAACAACTGGTGCCACATGTAGGTTGTACCGCCCCAACCGTTGCGGACCTGCGGCGCGTGTGGACCACTATAGGTAAACTCCAGGACCGGATACTTTTTATTCGGGTCAAAGTCCGGCGGCTTGATCATCATCGCTTCCATCGGAAACCCATCGCGTGTTTTAACCTGTAGCAGCTCTGTCTTGCCGAGCTTGTATTGCGCGAGCGCCTGGACTCTATTCTCTTCGATTACTCGGACTAGTTTTCCGTCAGTACTTACCAGCCGCGTCTGTGTTGGCGTGTTGACATCGCTCCACGAGTCGACGAATAGATTGAATGCCGGACTAAGGTTGACTCGATGCGCACCCTCGCCGGACGTGATCCGCGTCAGACCAGTGCCGTCGATGTTGATGCGGAACGCATTTGGGGCGATAGCACTGTGTTCAGTGGCGGTGAAGTAAATGCGTCCGCTACTTTCGTCAAAGCCCTCTAGTGAACTTACTTCCCATTTGCCGTCGGTGACCTGGCGCACCAGCTTTCCCTCCGGCGTGTAGTGATAAAAGTGGTTCCAGCCGCTGCGCTCGCTCTGCCAGAGAAACGAGCCATCCTTTAAGAACGTCGGGTTATCGTTGATCCCGACCCACGCTTTGGATGTCTCGTGCAGGACAGTGTTCGACTTGCCGTCTTTGCCGTCCGCGAAATTCAGATCCAGGAAGGTTTGTTCGCGGTTCTGCGCCTGGTAAACGACTTTTTTGGAGTCTGGCGACCACGTAACCCGAACGATAAGCAGATCGCTTGGTTGATATTTGTAGGTGTCCATCCAGCGCGTTGGGCCACCGACCGCATTTATCACTCCGAGGCGAACGATAGGGTTAGGATCACCGGCTTTGGGATACGGCGTAAGCTCAAGATTTTGTTCGATGGGAATATGATCGACCACCGGGTACTCGGGGACCGGGCTCTCGTCGATTCGCAGATACGCGAGCATCGTCGAATCAGGACTCCACCAGTAAGCCTCAAAGTTTCCGCGGCCATAAAGCTCTTCCTGATAAACCCAATCCAGACGGCCATTCAGAATTTTGGGACTGCCGTCGGTAGTCAAACGTCTCTCACGCATGCTCGACAAGTCGAGCACGAACATATTGTTGTTGCGGACAAATCCGACCATCTTGCCGTCGGGGCTAAAAGTCTCTCCTACTTCTTCATCCGGATTATTTGTCAGTCGTGTAGCTTTGTCGCTGTTCAGTTCGTAATAGAAAAGATCGTTGGCGTAATTAATAAGGACGGACGTTTCGCCCGGGTTCATCATATATGAACTGCGGTTGGATAATTGCCGGGCATCTTGGGCGGTGATTCCACCCAATGAGGCGAAGGCCGCTTCCATTTTAGCGGTATCAAAGAATGCTGTTGCCTCGCCTGTGGCAGCGTCAACTTTTTGTAACCGCGGCAGGTCTTTTTTTGACGGGTCATTTGCAAGCAAGTAATGTTTGCCGTCTTTCAGCCAGCGAATGTTTGGCAAAGTACCGCTGAAATTAACGCGCTTGGCCGGGTCGAAGATATCATCGATGGTGAGCTGCTGCTGCTGCGCATGCGCGAAAAGCGAAATAAAAAATAAAGATAAGACAGCAAAGAAGATTCTGATTGGGTCTTTCAAACCAATATTCTCCTTAGACCTGCGAAGCTCGAAAAAACTCACTATAGTGTCTATGCCGATCGTGGCGTCATCTTCTTAATCGAAGGTGTTAGCAGCGCTAGCACAAACGCGGCTAGTAGAGTGATGGCGGCGAACGTTCCAAACGCCCGCGTTAGCACCGCAGGGTCGTTTCCTGCAAAGATGCGTGTCGTCAGCCCGGCGATGTAGCTCCCGATGGAGATCGACAAGAACCATACTCCCATCATCAACCCAACCATGCGACCTGGCGCCAACTTCGTCACGGTGCTCAAGCCCACGGGGCTCAAGCAAAGTTCGCCCACGCTCTGCAAAAAGTAAACGAGAATTAACCAAAGCGGGCTAACTCGGCCGCCTCCGGTAAGCATTGACGCGAATGTGACGACCACAAAAGCTAGACCAGCAAAGAGCAACCCGTAAGTAAACTTGCCGGGGCTGGATGGTTGGCGTTCACCCATTCTCTGCCAAAGCCAAGCGAATGCTGGCGCCAACGTAATGACAAAGATTGGCTGGACGGACTGAAACCAACTGGAAGGATACAACCAGCCAAAAATCGTTGTTTGCGTCAGACGATCCGCGAACAGTGTCAAGCTTGAGCCTGATTGTTCAAACGTCATCCAAAATACAATTGAAAACAGAAAGAGAATGAAGATGACTAACACATTCTTGAGCTCATCACCTGAAAGCAACCGAACCGTTCCCAACAAATAACCTACGAAAAAGAATACGACCGAGGGGAACAAGGCTGAGACAACTCCCGCTCCGCCAAAATAGACTCCAAGCGCTGCCCCAATGACACCTCCAACTACGGCTAGCGCCCAAGTAACGTAATCGAAACTTTTAGAGTTTGCCATTGCAGCCTTTTTTTCGGGCTTGGCTCCAACATTTCTGAGCCGGTTACGACCAATCACATACTGGATTAAACCCAGCGTCATTCCTACTCCCGCTGCGCCAAAACCAAAATGCCAACTGCTTTTCGGATCGAAACCAATGGATGCGATGAAACTTCTAAACCATAAATGTTGGGCCAGAAACCCGACGACAATCGGAGAAACGAAAGCGCCGAGATTGATGCCCATATAGAAGATCGAAAAACCTGCATCGCGGCGCTCGTCCTTGTCTGAGTAGAGCTGACCCACCATCGCACTGATGTTTGGTTTCAGCAGACCAGTGCCTACCGCAATCAAAACCAATCCAGCATAAAAGCTTGGCAAGCTGCTGACAGCCATCGAATAGTGTCCGCAAGCTATAATGATACCGCCGATCAACACAGCCCGCCGCGCACCCAAAATACGATCCGCCAACCAGCCACCGACGAGAGGCAAATACCAAACAGACGAAACATAAGTCGCGTAAATCACGCTGGCATACTTTTCGTCGAACCCGAGCCCGCCCTCTATGAGACTTTTGGTCATGTAGAGTGTAAGAATCGCCTTCATACCGTAGTAACTGAAGCGCTCCCACATCTCGGTGAAGAACAAGGTGGACAGTCCGCGCGGATGTCCAAAAAATCCTTCATCCACAGCGGATGTGGAACTCACTCCGGTTGCGTCAACTGGTACAGACATGGTCCTGATCCTTTATTGGAGAAGTCTGAGCGGCGCACGATTGGGAAGGACTGTTATCGCGACGACTCGCTTGGAGAGCATTTTCCCGAACACCGGTTAAGCACTGTTGTTTTAGGAAAACGGGAGCATTCAGCCAAATTAGAGGCCAGACTGTCAAGGACGTTGCTCAATTGGGTGATTTCGGAAATGGCACACATCCACGACCACACACGAAATTTTGTGTTAATTCGTGGATCGTCTTCCTCGTTGCGCCAAAGACTTTCAAAAAGTTGGACAGAAAATGCCGGTCGAGTCTGCTTGACAGGGTTGTTTGCCGGGGCGTATAAGCAAACTTGGAAACGTGGTGAGTTAAGGCGACTTGCGGCCACGAAAAACAATCCGCTAAACAGCTCGGGGAAGTTAGCAAACCTAACCCGAACAACTTCAACCGCTTTGAAGTCCCGCGTTGTTTAGCGCGGGCTTTGCTGTTTTAGACTGCGATTTGCTGACGGCCTGCGAAACCGGCAATCGGCAATCGACTTTTCATATGCCGAACTTTCGAGAATTACTTGACTCTGACTCTATCCATGTCGTCGATGGCGCCATGGGGACAATGCTTTACGCCAAGGGCGTTTACATCAACCGTTGTTATGACGAGTTGAATTTGAGCAACCCTGACCTGGTGCGCGAAATCCACTCCGAATACATACGCGCCGGCGCCGACATCATCGAAACCAACACGTTCGGAGCAACCGCACACAAGCTTCAACAATACGGACTGGAAGCCAGCTTGCGCGACATCAACGTTGCCGCCGCGCACCTTGCGCGCGAGTGCGCCGGTGATGGCGTGTATGTAGCAGGCGCCGTCGGCCCACTGGGACTGCGAATCGAACCCTATGGTCCAACCTCATTTGACGAGGCAAAGGATCTCTTTAAGCAGCAGGCCGAGGCGCTGCTGGAGGGTGGGGTAGATCTGTTTATTCTGGAGACTTTTTCGGATCTTTCCGAGATTCGCCAGGCGATTCGCGCCGTCCGGGAACTCTGCGATCTGCCGATAATTGCGCAGATGACCATCATGACTGATGGCAATACTCTGTTTGGCACGACGCCGGAACTTTTCACTGAGCGGCTGGACCAGTGGGGCGCTGACGTCATCGGCCTTAACTGCGGTGTCGGACCGGCGATCATTCTGGCGGCGCTCGAGAAAATGCGCGCCATCACAAAAAAGAAGTTGTCGGCGCAGCCAAACGCGGGTCTGCCACGCGACGTGCAGGGCCGGCAGTTCTATATGTGCTCTCCTGAGTACATGTCGAAGTTTGCCAAACGTTTTATTCAGTCGGGTGCGAAGTTCATTGGTGGATGCTGCGGCACAACTTCCGCGCACATCAAACTAATTTCCGATGCAGTGCGCGCCGCTTCACCGAGGGCACAAAAGACAGGGTTCAACTCGGGCGCCCTGGCCCACGTTGAAGAAATCACGCCCGCGGATATCAAGGTTGTTCCGCCGGAGCAGCGTTCTGCCTGGTCGCGAAAGATTGTGCAGGGTGAGTTTGTCACCTCGGTCGAGGTCTTGCCACCTAAAGGTGTCGACTCGAAAAAGACTCTGGATTCAATCCGCTTGCTCAAAGACGCGGGCGTCGACGGAGTAAATATTCCCGATGGCGCGCGTGCCCAGTCACGCATGAGTGCCATGGCGACAGCAGTGTTGGTCGAGCAGCAAATTGGAATCGAATCAGTTCTCCACTATTGCTGCCGGGATCGAAATCTTTTGGGGATGATGTCGGACTTGCTCGGCGCGGCCGCCCTGGGCCTTCGCAACCTGCTGCTGATTACCGGTGACCCTCCGAAAATGGGACCATACCCGGATGCGACAGCGGTATTCGATATCGATGCTATTGGCCTGACGAACATGGTCAACAAGCTCAATCACGGGCTGGACCTCGGCAACAATCCGATTGGTGAACCAACCGCGTTTTGTATCGGCGTAGGTGTCAATCCCGGAGCAATAAATCTCGATGAAGAGATAAAGCGCTTTGAGTGGAAGGTTGAGGCTGGCGCCCAATATGCAATTACGCAACCTGTATTTGACACAGAACAACTGGCCGACTTTATCCGCCGGATCGAGCACGTGAGGATTCCGATCATCGCCGGAATCTGGCCTCTGGTTTCTTATCGCAACGCCGAGTTCCTGCACAACGAAGTTCCGGGTGTGCGAGTTACTCCATCGATCATGGAAAGGATGCGCGTAGCTGCTAACATCAGCAAGGAAGCGGGACGAGACGAAGGACTAAAGATCGCGCGCGAGTCGTTGTTGGAGGTGCGTGAGCTAATCCAGGGCGTTCAGGTGTCGGCGCCTTTTGGGAACGTAAAATACGCGCTGGAAGTGTTTGATGTGCTCGATGAGTTTGCCGCGGGAAAAGCACCGACTTCCAGCGCTTAGTTCAGCCGGCGTCAAAATAGATTCCATCACGTCTCACTCGGTTCGACCCGCGGACTGGGCCCGGTTCGAAAATGGTTCGAATTGAGTGCTATCGGCTTAGATGGACATCATGCAATTGCGAGGATACTTGTTCTCACTGACCGCATTCGAAGTTGCTACGGGTCACAACTGAACTAAACCTCCGCTGGTATTCGGCGGAGGTAATAAAGGCGCATACCAGTGTGTGTTGAATATTTGCATCGCGGACCGGTAACCGGTTTAACTGGTCCAGCCAGAATAGAAAGCCACCAATGTCTGAATCGCGTCGCAGGTACCCAGTGTATTCGTTGAACACAAAAGAGCGATTGTACTCGGCATCCACGAAAGCCCGGTTGTCGATCTGATTTGTTTGCGGGTTGTCATCCGCCAGCCGGTAGAGAACGGCGCCGCGCCCACCCTGAGTGAACAGCGTGACGAGTGCATCGCGCTGCGACAACAGACTCACGCCACTGCCGTTCTGGATTCTTGCCACCAGCGCATCGACAAACTGCGATCCAGTAAGATTGACCGGATAGACTGACAGAAACTCGGGACGCTCAGTCATGGCAGTGGCCAAAGCTAACTGCTGCTGGGCCAAGTCTGGGCCATCGACGACCCGAGCGCGATCATGCGTGAAGACGTTGTAGGATGGGATCTTCCTTGCTTCGGTAACATCCGTTCGATCGGGATTGGGAAAAGGTTGCTCATTTCCATACGCGGCACGGTAAAGGCGGAAGACGTACGCCCCCGTGCGCCGATACTCCGCTTCGGCGAAGAAGGCGTTTGAGACTGCAACCCTTGCGCGGTTTATACATCTGATATCAGCACCACACTGTCTGAGCTGTTCACTCCAGTACTCCCATCCACGCGGATCCGGTTCGCGCCCAAGAAAATCAAGATACTGCTGCCGCACAAAAAACTCGGGCGTGTCCAATGGATTAGACCGCTCTAGGTGGTGCAGGCCGGTGAATGTCGCGTCAGTAACATCCGCGAAGAGCGAGAACGCGCGCAGGCTAGGAGCAAAAGTATAGTTTGCGAGCAGCGGCGTCACCGTGTAAAAGTCATTCACTTCAATATCACTGAAGGAATAATCTCCCCGAATGTCAGTGATTGCACGTCGCAAGGACGCCCCGCCCGAGAGAGTCATTAGCACGCCGCTCAGCGGGGTGCCACTGCTTCCAATCACGGTTCCACGAATCCTTGCGCCAGCAGAGGTAGGCGTCGCTGGCGCCTGAACTTGAACAGGAATTGGAGCTCCTGTTTTGAAGAAACCGATCGTCGCATTTACATTCTGTGGTGGCCGGTTAGAATCGAAACGGAAGTTGTACAATGTACCCCAGCGAACTGCATTCGCATTTTGGTTCTCAGCAAACGTTTCCGAATTCCAGCTTATCGAATTCGAAGCCTGCGTGACATTCCACGGAGCGCTGCTGTATCCCGCACTTCCGACCGTGCCATCATTAGCAAATCCTGGGGCTTGAGGCGGCGCATGGAATCCGATGTTGTTTACAGCACTTCCAACTCCCAACGGCACAGTGAATGATTGAATTGCACGGTCGAGATTTTGGTTATACACCACGTACTCATAATGCCAAACTCCCGGGCTGGGATTGGTCACTTTAAAGCCAATGAATCCTACCCCGTCGTTTCCTGGATCAGGTTCGATTCTGACGAGACTAGCCCCGGGCCACGCCGAAATGGCGGATTTCAATTGCACAGTCGAACCGACAGCTGAGAATGTGAAACTTGTAGTACCAGAGACACCGTACTGACGGAACGAGGCGTTGTTGTACATGTTGCATTCCCCCGGATGCAACTGGCACCATGAGTACTCGTGTGGCGTAATGTATTGCGCTTCGACATAATAAGTTGCGCCGGGATTGAGCGTTGTATTCAGGTCATCAATTTCGACAAGAATTCTGTGTGACGTACCGGAGTGAGTGTGACCGCTATGATTGGTCGGGCTGGGATTTGAGCCCGGGAAAGCGCCGGTAAAGGGATTCACCCAGGCCCGCGAACCCAGACCTGTTTGGCTGCCATTCAAACTGGCGCTATAAGGATCTGAGCATCCTGCACCGAGGAGCGTGCCGGTGCCGGAATTCTGGCAGCCAAAACCGCAGATGTTCTGTTGCAGAGCCGTGAACGCATGCTTCAGCCAGGATTGGCCGATCTGTTCAAAGCGATCGGTGTTGTCGGATCCACCGCTCATACGATAGAGATTCTGCGGAATCACGGGGTGATCATTGTTGGGCAGTTGAAACCAGTGCAGCGGTTCGGCACCGGCATTACAAGAGTCCGTTGCGACCGCCAAACCAACCTGGGTCCCGCTGCTGCCAAACTGTTGTAATCCAGAAAGATCCCCGACGATGACGTCCGGTCCACCAACAAGATCAGGTTGGGCGACGCCCAAACCGGAAATCGGTGGCAGGTCCGCAGCTTTGATTTCGCCGTTAACGAGGTGATCGATCTCGATCACACGCATCGTCGCTGTTATGGATATAGCTCCTATTACAAAGCCAGTTTCCGCCGGACGTCCAAGCTTCTTCGCAAACTCTGCTGAGAGCAGAAGCCTTCCATCTTGGATCTGCAGCTGGTGGGTTTTGGCATCGTAATCGTAGAGATTGCCTTCAACATTGAAAAACGTGAATCCGGTTTTACCGTCGCGCACAGCAATGTCGTATGGTTCGGTCCATCCTAGTTTTTCAATTACAAGTTGATTGAACGAAGCCTGTAACACAGAAGATGGAACAACGGCCTCCGGGGAAATAAGGGCCATCGAGCCCGCCAAAGGGCCGCGCAAAACATCATTAAAGACGAGAACCGGAAAAAACGAATTCGGAGCCACCGCAAACCGCAACGAATTTCTCTTAGACGAAGAGTCACTGCCATTCAGCCGGTTCAGGGCCAGGTCCATGGTGACGGTTCCATTGGCGACAATCATTTTTTCCAGAGTGCCGGACTGGTCGTCAGGACTTTTCTGCTGTAGCCGCGGTACGGACTTCGTCGAACCATTATTAAGGTTTTTCAGACTCGCGGAATTGGGATAGCCGCTGTTAAAAAGCAGAAGTAATGGGAGCATGACGGGGACCAACATTCGCTTCAACATGGCCTTGGGATCTCAGAGTTTTTGAGGGTAACGTCAAAAAGTTGTCTTAGGAGCGCTAGCTTTTTCGCACAGAGTGGTGCGAAAAGTAAAGCGTTTTTCGTTTGGTTAGCCTGGATCGAATTACATAGGCAAGGGATTGAAGTATTCGCGCAGCGTGCGAGGGAAATTGAATGAAGAGTGGTTGTACAGCCCCGGAAGTCAAAAAGCAGCGGTCGATTCAGCTGCCTGTTTTGGACCATGCCGCGGCCGAGCAAAGCCTCATCAAAAAATCAAAAAGCAGCCGCTGGCGGGCAATTGCCCTCATCGTTCTTAATCTGCTCATGGTCGCTCACATCATTCAGTGGCGAATGATGGGCACGACGATCTCCCCGATTGAACCTTCGGAGACGATGTACACGCTCCAGAAAGGAGCAATCAACGCGGGGTTTATCTTCTTTGGTCTGGCAATTATCGCAACGCTGGTACTCGGGCGGTTTGTTTGTGGCTGGGGCTGTCACATTCTCGCGCTTCAGGATTTCTGCTCGTGGCTGTTGAAGAAAATCGGCTTGACTCCGAAACCATTTCGATCGCGGTTGCTGATTTATGTTCCGCTGATCGCGGCTCTGTATATGTTCGTTTGGCCCACCGCCTTCCGACTCTTCGCTGGTGCTGAAAATGAGCCGCTGATCCCGAAATTCACAAACCACCTGGTCACGAACAATTTTTGGGAGACATTTCCGACGGTCTGGGTCGCCATTCCTTTCCTGTTTATCTGCGGCTTCATGACGGTCTATTTTCTGGGCTCGAAAGGCTTTTGCACCTACGCCTGCCCTTATGGCGGCATCTTCCGTGTTGCGGATAAGTTGTCACCGGGGAAAATACGTGTAACTGACGCTTGCAATCAATGCGGCCACTGCACTGCGACTTGCACTTCGAACGTCATTGTCCACGCAGAGGTGAAACAATATGGAATGGTTATAGATCCCGGTTGTATGAAGTGCCTGGATTGCGTCAGCGTCTGCCCAAACGATGCTTTATATTTCGGTTTTGGAAAACCGGCACTCACCGTTTCGAAATCGGTTCCCAGCCGCTACTCCCTGACGTGGCCCGAAGAGATCATCGGCGCCGTCGTTTTTCTCGGAAGTTTCCTGGCTGTATGGGATGCTTACCTGCTGGTTCCCATGTTAATGGCGCTCGGTTGCGCTGCGATCACAACATTTCTCGTCCTGAAAACCTTGCAGCTATTCCGGGCAAAAGAGCTTTCGCTTTACCGGTTCAAATTGAAATCTGCCGGCAGGACTCAAACGCCAGGATGGGTGTTTCTGAGCTTTGCGATTGTTTGGGTTACCCTCAATGCCCATAGTGGCTGGGTGCGATATCACGAATTCGAAGGCTATCGCGCATTTCAAAAGATTCAAATTCCGGACGAGCTGGCGCTCGCGCAATCAAGCCCCGCTCGCTGGCTCAGTCAGTTCGATCGGGAGAACATTCTTACAGGAAAAAATCACTTACAGGCCGCTTCGGATTTTGGTTTATTTGTAAACAGCGATGCAGTAACGAAACTTGGTTGGTTTGAATATCTTTCTGGCGATGGCGACGGCGCCGTTAAGTTGCTTGCAAAGGGCGCTGCACAACAAACAGGACAGGCCAAAGCCCTGACCCTGTATTACCGCGGCGCGATCCTGAACCGTTTGGGTCGTCATGATGAGGCGCGTTCGAGTCTCGATCAGGCTTTAACAGAGCGAGCCGACTTGATTCTTGCTCTGGAGGAAGCTGGGGAATCGCTCTGGCAACTGGGCCGTAAGTACGAAGCAATTTCAGTCTGGAGAAATGCAGTCGAGCAAAATCCTCGACTCGTACTAGCGAACAATGAGCTTGCCGGCGCGGCGGCATCACTTGGCCGGTCCAGTGAGGCGAATACTTATGCGAAACAGGCGGACCAATTCACTCCCTCGGATCCGCTTTATCATTGGGTGCTTGGACTTCGGTTGCAAAATCTCGCCATGACCGACCTTGCGGAAAAACATTTCCAACAAGCGATCCAGCTGAATCCGAAATTCCAGGAACTACGGCAGAAGAGTCCTCCATAGATCCGATTGCCAGATGCCCCCGGCTTGGCCTGCCTTTTCGCTTCAATAAGTTGTCGATTTCGACTGCGCTCGTTCGACTTACCACTGGAGGGTCGGTCCAGACCGTTAAAGCGGGTGGGCTTGCACCTTAATCCTATGCGAAGTATTGTCTTGATCCGACCTGAAATCGACCGTAACCTATCTACGCCTGGGCAGTTATTCAATGTACGGGATTTTAGTGAACCTTTTCACCCGGCTTCGGCGTACTCGCTTCTAACGCTGCCAGCTTCTGAAAAACAGGTGAATAGCTTATGAAATTTGCCAAGCTTGTCTTCAAGAACATCCTGCGAAATAAAAGGCGAACGCTGCTCACCATCTCGAGCCTGGTTGTATCGCTCTTTTTGATCATAACGCTCGCCACCATCCTGACTGAGTTCGATCGCGGCACCGACGAGTCAAACCCGTTGCGGTTGATGTCCCGGCATGCGGTTTCACTCGGCTTTACGCTTCCGATTTCTGACCTCCAACGCATTAGAGCGGTGCCCGGAGTTAAGGATGCGATGCCTTTCACTTGGTTTGGTGGAATCTACAAGGATGAGAAAAACTTCTTCGCAAACTTTGCCCTTGATGCGAGCAGGATGAGAAGCATAATGACGGAACTGAAGATGCCTGATTCAGAATGGGCGGCTTTTGTTAACGATCGGCAGGGAGCAGTTGTTGGAAAAAAGCTGGTGACACTCTATGGCTTTACCCCCGGCCAGCGGATTACTCTCAGAAGTCCAATCTACAATCAGAGCATCGAATTCATCGTCCGCGGTGTTTGCACCGGTGGTGATGAAAAGACTCTATTCTTTCATAGCGAGTATCTTAATGAACTTGCGCCGGATTGGGCTAAAGACCAGGCTAGTATGTTCAGCATTCGTGCTAACTCGGTCGAAGATGTGCCGCGGATAGCTCAGGCAGTTGATTCGATGTTTGTAAATACTGACGCGCCCACCAAGACGGAAAGCGAGCGCGAATTCGCCCTGAGTTTCCAGACGATGATGGGCGGCGTCAAACAGTTCCTGTACGGCATCATGGCGGCAATCACTTTTTCTGTTCTATTGGTGATGGGCAACACTATGGCGATGACAGTGCGGGAACGCACGAAAGAAGTCGGTACTTTGAAGGCGATAGGATTCCAGCGAAGCACAATCACAGGTTTGTTCCTGGCTGAGGCTTTGCTGGTTGCCTGCATTGGAGCGGCAATCGGCATTGGCGGAGCTGAGCTGATTTTCCGCTCGGTGGACCTTAGTCTATACGTTCCGAATTTCGCGTCCTTCGTTCCAACCGGACAAACGCTGGTGGCAGCCTTTGTATTGTCTATCCTGGTTGGCTTGATCAGCGTAGTTTATTCGGCCTATCGAGTCTCCGGACTTACGATCGCCGAAGCATTGCGGAGCACTGAATAAAATGGCCCTCCCGCTAAAGTACAATTTGCGAAATATTGTTGTGCGCAAGGGAAGCACGCTCGCGACCGCTTTCACTATTGGTTTAACGGTTGCCGTCTTTCTCCTGGTGATGGCATTGGCGCGGGGCATCGATCTGACTTTGTCAAGTAGCGGCGAACCACTCAATGTAATTGTCGTCCGCGAGGGCAGCACCGCTGAGCTAAACAGTAGCCTCACGCGTGAGAATTTTAATGATCTGATGTACCTGGACGGAGTGGAGCGCGAAGGTGACAAACCCCTCGCCACGGCCGAAATGATTACGCTGATCTATAAAGCACGCAAGGGCATGAGCCAGGGCTCGAACGTGACCGTGCGCGGCGTTGGGCCAATGTCCTTCAAGTTGAGATCGGGTTTCAAAACGATCGCCGGCAGGCTCTTTCAGCCAGGCTTGACCGAGGCTGTTGTCTCGAAAAGAATCGCCGAACGGTTTCAGGGGCTGGATATAGGAGACAAGTTTCGCATCCAGACGACTGATTACACGGTGGTTGGTCTGTTTGATTCAGCCGGCAAGGCATTCGAGTCGGAAATTTGGGTTGATATAAACTCTCTCGCGAGCACAACCAAGCGCGACTCATATTCTTCCGCCCTGCTGCGCGCCAAAGATCAGAATGCTCTCAGCGCCCTGACCAAGCGAATCACAGACGATCCAAAACTTCATCTGAAGGGTTTATCCGAGCGTGTATTCTACGAGGATCAACAAGGTGTCGCCTCCGGCGCCCTGAAAGGATTAGCCGTCTTTATCTCTTTCATCATGGCAGTGGGAGCCGGCTTTGCGGGCATGAACACAATGTACGCAGCAGTGGCGCGCCGCACAAAGGAGATTGGCACTTTGCGGGTACTCGGCTTTAGCAGGCGCAGTGTTCTTATTGCGTTCTTACTCGAGTCAGTGTCGATTGCTCTGATTGGCGCAGCAATCGGAATTCTCCTGGCCCTGCCGCTGAATTTTGTATCTACCGGAACGTCGAATTGGGTGACATTCAGCGAGATTGCCTTCAACTTTCGTGTCACCCCTGATTTGATGATCTCAGCTTTAATCTTCGGTGCGATTATTGGGTTTGTGGGATCTCTGTTGCCTTCAATTCGAGCTTCGCGATTTAAGATCGTCGACGCTCTGCGCGCCTAAACCTTGTGGAAACATTCGTTGCAATGGTCACCAGTCCCAAGTCAAAAGAAGAACAGGAAGATCTCAATCAAAGGCTGAGGAGTCTGAAGATTGATCGTGGGACCGCGCCGTCGCCGTTGGCGAAGAACCGTTCACCAAAACTCTTGCTGCTTGGAGTGGCGGCCGTCGTGGCTTTGCTCGCGCTTGCTTATGTCTTTGTGTTTTCCGCTACCAAGACAATCTCTGTGGCTCCCGCGAGGGTCGAGACCGGCGGTGCTTCGTCTGGTGACAGCGTGTTAACAGCGTCCGGGTATGTAGTGGCGCATCACAAGATAGCTGTCGGGGCTAAAGTGATGGGCCGCGTCGCCTGGATTGGCGTGGAAAAAGGCGACACGGTACAGCAAGGACAGGTGCTGGTCAGGCTTGAAGACAGCGAATTTCGCGCTCAGGTGAACCAGGCAATAGCCAATCTCGCAGCGGCCCAAGCTCGACTGGACCAATTGAAAAGTGGGTCGCGTCCACAGGAAAAACTGAAAGACAAAGCCGCAGTCATACAGGCCGAGGCAAATCTGAAAACAGCTGAAGCAGACTACCAGCGCGCTGAAACATTATACCTGTCAGGCGTTTCTTCGAAAGCTGAATTGGACCATGCTCTGGCGTTGCGTGACACAGCGGCGGCCTTGTTGGAATCGGCTCGGCAATCAAGCGCCATGACTGATATTGGCCCACGCACGGAGGAGATTCGAGCTGCGGCCGCGCAAGTGCAACAGATGAAAGCTGCGCTTGACTACGCACAAACGCAGCTTACGGCCACTGAGATCAGGGCCCCAGTTGCAGGCACAGTCTTAGAGAGAATCGTGGAGCGTGGTGAAATGGTGAGTCCATCTGCCTTCGGTGGCTCCGGGGCCCGAACTTCCGTCGTTGATTTAGCCGATCTAACCGACCTGCAGATTGAACTCGACATAAGCCAGACCGACTTCTCTCGTTTGAAGATGTCGCAACGCGCCGAAATCATTCCGGAGGCCTTTCCCTACCTCCGATACACAGGCTATCTCGCAGAGATCGCCCCGGAAGCAAACCGCGCGAAATCGACCGTGCAGGTGAAGATCAAGGTTGAGAATCCCACAGAACAACTGCGGCCGGAGATGAATGCTCGAGTCAACTTCCTGGCAGATCAACCTGCGAACAACGAGAGCCGGCCCAGCGCCAGGGTATTGGTTCCGAAACAGGCAGTACAGCGAAAAGACGGCAGTTCATTTGTCTTCGTCGTCAAGGGCAACAGAGTAGAGCAGCGAACAATCAGGCCGGGTGAAGAAAGTGGCGATGCATACTATGTGTTGGATGGTTTGAGTGGCAATGAAACGGTAGCCATCGCCGGAGTAGAAAGGTTACGCGACGGTGATCGCGTCAAAGTCCAGTAGCTTGGGAGTGAAGAAACTATGGCTGCACCGATAGTGCAAGTTCGCGATGTGAGTAAACGCTTCTCGCGCGATGGCTTTGAAGTCGTCGCCTTGGATCATGTCAATTTCGAGCTTAATGCGGGTGACTTTTTTGCCCTGATGGGACCGAGTGGCTCAGGCAAGTCCACCCTCTTGAATTTGCTTGCCGGAATTGACCGCGCGACAGAAGGCGAAGTTGAGGTTATGGGAACACAGTTGACCAGACTCAAAGAAAGTCAGCTGGCAGTTTGGCGCAACGCTCATATTGGCTATATCTTCCAAACGTTCAACCTGGTTCCAGTTCTTACTGCGTTTGAGAACGTAGAGTTGCCGCTGCTGCTGACGAAACTGAGCAAGGCTGAGCGACGTAAGAATGTGGAAACTTCCCTGGAATTAGTCGGGCTGTCTGATCGCATGCATCATCAACCGCGCCAGCTATCGGGCGGACAGGAACAGCGGGTGGCGATCGCTCGAGCCATAGTTACAGATCCCGATCTGATCCTGGCGGACGAACCAACGGGTAACCTTGATGCTCGTTCCGGCGAAGAGATTCTACAAATACTCTCAACTCTGAACCGGGAGTTAAAGAAGACGATCATGCTGGTGACCCACGATCCGCACGCCGCGAGTTTTGCAACTCATGAGCGGCATCTGGAGAAAGGCATTCTCTCTGAAGCCGACGCGCTGAATGAGGTCAGTACCGCCGCGAGGTAGAGCTGTAAAAAAACTAAACTAGCCACAGATTAACGCGGATGACACGGATCAAAACGGAATAGTAAAGCGAGAGAGCTCTTAACTATCTGTTTTGATCCGCGTCATCCGCGTTAGTCTGTGGCTAATTTCAGTTTTAACACGCGCAGCCGCTAAACGTTAAGATACGATCCACGAAATTACACGAAATAACAGAAAGAGCATTTCGTGTGAATTCGTGATTTTGGTTTGTGTGATTTCGTGGATACGATTTGTTTGCTCGCAAAACGCTCGAGAAACGAGAAACTCAACCTGGGAAATCAAACTATGTTTCCCGATCGAGCCCTCCGCCACCTTTTAGACTTGCCGCAGGTATCTCTCTCGAACAACTCCGACGTGATGTTGAACGTGCCCTATCAAAAAGTAGCCGATGGCCCGAGCAGTCATGCGGTGGGTGACAACATTGCACCATCGCTCACTTTGTGAGTCGGTCAGGTTTTCAAATAAGTACTCAGTGGTCCTCCGCACGGCCTGGAATTCGGAAATCAGACTGCGCAGGGTGCGATTAGTCACATCAACATTTCGTGCGTACAGCTCTTCGTCCATACGATAGACAGGAGTCTCGTTATCGCCCCTTGCGGCCGCCAACGCACGATACGAAAATACTCTTTCCGTATCGATGATGTGCATTAGCACTTCCTTGACCGTCCATTTCCCTTCTGCATATTTAAAGTCGTGGCTGTGGGGCGGTATGTTTTCAAAAAAGGCGGCGGTATTAACTGAGTTCTGCCGCAGGATCTCCAGGTAGTCACCAGCGGGCGCCAAGTCAAAGTACTTCTGGTAGTTTGGGTGATACTCGTTTGCTTCAGGTCTTTCCATGGGTTCTATTTTATCTCGATTTGCTTGACAGCGCTTCCCGCGCACCCAATTCGTCAGTAGTACCTCATTAATCCACAGATTACGCCGATTACGCAGATTCAAAAACGATTCAGCGTATGAGCAAAAGAAATCTTCTCTTATATTTTTTCGTCTAATCTATATAATCTGCGGTGCAAGCGCGCAACTTCTTGTTTTCTTGACCAGGTTTTGTAAGTAAAACAATTGATCCACGAAAAGACACGAACCCAGCCACACGAAGTAACACGAGTATTCCTTAGTATTGCTTCGTGTAATTTCGTGGATCGTCTTTTGGTTTTGGTTTTGGTTTTGGTTGCGGCGCCTGGCCGCGCTGCGAAATCTGTGATAAGCGCAAAGAGGGGGCGGCCACAGAGTGCCGCCCCTACGGTTGTCTGCGCAGCATTTGGGATCCTTGCGATCCTTACCGCTTATCTTTCCTGGAGTACTGAGAGAATATTGCCCGCCGGGTCTTTGAACCAGGCTATCTGCGGACCTGGCCCCCGCATGATACCCTTCTCGTCTGTCTTGAGATCGGGTTGGTTATATTTTTCAAGACGCACTCCAAGCTTTGTTAACTCGTCTACGGCTTCTCCAATGTTCTTCACCTTGAAATTCAGGACTGTGAATGAAGCCGGAGTGTGGTTTGGCTTTGGATACATGAAGACACTGTTACCGCCAGCGAGTTTGAGCTCCAAGCCCTCGGCACTTTCAGAAATCTCAAGTCCCAATGTCTGACCGTAAAACTCCTTCGCTTTTCGTAAATCGTTTACTGAAAAGCTTGAAAAAGCCTTCGCATCTTTAAACATGCTTGACGTCTTTCGAGTTGCCGTCGCTGCTGTTTTTGCTGACATCACTGAATCTCCTCTCGATCTAATTGAATGGCGCTATTAGAACGCTAATACTTCGCGGCGTGGTGGCGATTCGTTGATTTCAATATGAAGATTCGGTGGCGGTCAAAAGACTAATCCACAGCTTACGCCGCCGGTCAACCCACAGATTACGCTGATTACGCAGATTTAAGAATTAATCAGCTCACGAGCGGAGTCCCATTGAAGGCATATCTCTTACATTTTTCGTCTAATCTGCGTAATCGGCGTAATCTGTGGATTCGCTTTACAGTTCCTTTACCTGTCTCTCCAGATTAAGGGCGATAGCTTCCGGCGCAGTGCGCGCTGGGTAATGCAATGGCTTGCCGATCAGCACCGAAAGCTCGCCCGGCCTGGCGAAGTGTTTGTTAGCCTGCTTCAGCTCCCACAAACCATCAAGCCGCATAGGGACCACCGCGGCGTTCAGTTGCGAAATCAGCAATCCCGTGCCGGGCAAAAAGGGATTCATTGCGCCGTGCTTAGTGCGTTCACCTTCGGGAAAGATCAACAAGCTATAGCCACGGTCCATCAGCTCTCCCGCAAAGGCGAAACTGTGGCGGAAACCCGTCTTCTGCGGCATCGAGAATACGTTGAAAAAAAGGACGACGGAGACATATTCGAGTAGTCTCAGTAAACGAGTGAGCAGTTTCGTCCCGCGAGGCGGATGCCGCCATTCGCGCAGGAGTTCGCCATCCATCGCGATCGCGAGCTTTCTGCGAATTCTTCCCGGGAGGGCCAACAAAACCAATGCGTGGTCCACGAGAGTGACGTGATTGCAGATGACTACCAGTCGCTCGCGCACGTCACGCAAGTTAGTCTTACCCCGAATTGTGGCGCCAGCGAGGATTCGCGTGACTGGAAGCACAATCAGATAAAGCAGCACGATACGCAACCAACTGATGGGCCAGCGCTGTTGCCAGCGCGGGTAGGGATACTGCCCGGCCCGTTCCTGCTTGCCTTCACGAACTAATTTTTCCACGTCGCCGAGGGTGGTTTCCTCGGTGAGGGCTGCTTCGTCAAGCTCGACTCGATACAAATCTTCCAATGCGCTGAGGAGCTCAACTCGACCAAGCGAATCAAGCTTCAAGTCGGGCCCCAGCCTCGCAGATGAATCAAGCCTGTTTGTCGCGTCGCCTATCACTTGTGAGACAAGCTTTTCCAGCGTGTCAACAGAGGCGGTCGACCTGGCTTTTATCAGTTCCGCAACGACCTGTTTACGGACCTTTTGCGTAGGTGTCCGCGGAAAATCTGGTTCCGGCCAGATGGCCCAGCGACGCAGTTGCTGATGTTGCGCGAGTGATTTATTGGCACGGTCAACAGCTTCGCCGGCGCTTGCCATATCGTCGCGAAGGATCAAAGCCGCGAACGGCTCGGGTCCGTGAGGTCCGTCGATTTCAACCACCGCACTGGTCTTTACCTCCGGCTGCCGATTCAGAACCAGCTCGATGTCCTCCGGGTAGATGTTCATGCCGGCTGAGGTAACGATTACCTCTTTCAGCCGGCCTTTGAAATAAAGATTGCCTGCCGCATCTATTTCGCCGGCATCGCCAGTGCGAAACCATTTCTCTTCCGGTATCGATTGCCGGTCGTCATTCCAATACCCGGGCGAAACGTTCTCTCCACTGACCAGAATTTCGCCGTCCTCAGCTAATTTCACTTTCTGACCCGGCATTACTTTGCCGATAGAGCCGCTCGCGCTCTTGAACGGGTGGTTGACGCTGACGATTGCCGCAGTCTCAGTCATGCCATAACCCTGAATTACAGCAAAGCCCAGGCGTTGCCAGAACTGTTCCGTGTCCGGGTTAAGTTTTGCTCCACCCGAGACGAGGGCCCAGAACTTCCAGCCGAACAATTGATGGACAGGTCGAAATCTCCACCAGCGCCAGATGAAGTGAGACTCTGCCACAAGGTTGGGACTCGGTAGTGTTTGGTAGTCGCGTTCGATCTTTTCACGCAAAGTCTCGAGCGTGCGAGGCACACAAACGATCACTGAGACACGCTCGCGCTTGACGGTTCCAATGATCTGCGACGGCAGCAGCGATTCCTGAAAGAAAACTGCGCCGCCGATGAGCTGCGGCACAAAGATTCCCATGAACTGGCCGAAGACATGGCTCAAAGGGACGAGATTGAGAAAACGTATTGGATGGACCAGGCGCTCCCATTTTAAATAGTGCCGGATCTCGCGCTCGAGCGGCGTCAGGTTTGCCAGCAGATTGCGATGAGTAATCGCCACACCTTTGGGTTCATCCGTCGTTCCCGAGGTGAACACGATCTCCAGGACATCGTCAGGGCCTGTGCCTGTGGCGGGATAGCGTTTGGCAGAATGCTGGGCAACCCGAGACGTTAGTTGTTCAAGTTCAATGACCGGCAGAGTGGGTTTGATTAGGTCGAGAGTGGCTGCATCGCATAGCGCAAGTTTCACCTCAACCTGCTCCTGAACTCGTCTGACGAAACCTGGTTCACTCTGAGAATCGATCGGCACTGCAATAGCACCACAAAGGAGGCAGCCCAGGAAGGCTGAAACCCATTCAGGGCTGTTCCCGGCCCAGAACAGCACCCGATCCCCTTTTTCGATCCGGCACGATTCCAACTCCCTGGCAAATCGGAACGCGGTTTGAGCGATCTCAGTGTAGGACCAACTCTTGCGCCTTACACCTTGCCGGTGGGCAAACGCTGTCTCGTTACCGCGCGAGAGGAAATCGTCGAGATAACTGGCCAGCGTAGTGCGTTTGAATTGCGACTCCATTGAATTTCATTGCTTATCAGAGTGGTTGCGTCGCTCGAAGAGTATATCCACAGATTACGCCGATTACGCAGATTCAAATAGGAAGGATGAAAAGTGTGATGAAAAGTGTGATTTGCTAAGACTGGTTCATTCCACTAGGACGAGGAGCATTTCGTGTGACTTTGTGTCTTTGGCTTTGTGTGATTTCGTGGATCGTCTCTTTTTCGCGCGCAAATCCTCAAACAACAAACTCAGAATTTGTCAGCGCGATGGGCCGTTAGCGACCTCGCAGACTTCTCCGCAGTGCACCTGTAAGCTCAGGCTCCAGGAACTGGTAGCCTGCCTGATTCAGCCGGACAGGATCAACTCGCTGGCTTGACAGAAGCAAAGCATCAGCCATCTCGCCAAACGCGAGTCTCGCGCCGAAGGCAGGCACCGGAAAGAGCGTGGGACGGGCTAGTACCTGGCCCAGGCGTTTAGTGAATTCAGCATTCGTAACTGGGTTCGGCGCAACGATATTTACCGGTCCGGCAAGCGAAGCATCAGTCAGAGCTCGCCTGATCGCTGCTACAACATCATCAAGGGCCACCCAGCTCATCCACTGTTTTCCGCTGCCAATACGACCGCCAATGCCCATGCGAAACGGCGTCAGCATTTTTGCGAGCGCGCCTCCGTCTGCGCTCAGGATGATTCCGAAACGGAGATTTACGACGCGAATTCCCTTCTCTGCAGCCGGACGCGTTGCGCCTTCCCATTCCACGCAAACATTTGAAAGAAAGTTTTTGCCCGGGCTGCTCGCCTCGTTGAGGGTTTCGTCAGCTCGATCCCCGTAATACCCAATCGCAGAGGCACAAAGAAAAGTTTTTGGCGGATGGTTGAGTTGCGTTAAGGCCTGGATAAGGAGCTGCGTGCCTTGCACACGACTCTCGCGAATGCGTCTTTTCTTTTCGTCACTCCAACGACCATCGGCGATGCTTTCGCCGGCGAGATGGACCACCGCCTCGAGTCCTTCGAGGTGCTCCCCGTCGATGACCCCGCGTTTCGGATCCCATGCAACTTCCGGGGCCCCCATCTGGCGTTCGCGTCGCACGAGACGGATTACTTCATGCCCGTCGTTAGTCAGCGAGGTCACCAGCGCCTTCCCAACTAATCCATGCGATCCGCTGATCAGGATTTTCATAAGCAAACCCCCGTCGTTTAGCGAAGACTGCGGAGCTAACCGCAAAGAATTACGATCCAGGAAATAACACGAAAGAAATATACAAATCTCGTTTGAAGGTAGACCTTATATTGCAGAGAGGTCAAATAGGACCGGCGAACAATCTCAAATTCTCTTGTGTTTTTTGCAGGGCGGTGTAGAATGCGCGAAGCTCGAAACGCGAATCGCAAAGAGTATCTCAGCCGCTCGATCTCAAGCGTTATTGTTGAGTTATAATCAGCTTAACTGCCGGGGCATTCCGCGTCGGCAGGCAAGTTCTCTAAGTTTTTGAAAGGAGCATCTTCACCATGCTTCGCAGGAAAATCCTCACGAGTCTTCTTTTTCTCTTCGCTATCCTTCCATTTGTAGTCCTCAGGCCGCGCGCCGGCACATCGGCTCCAAGCCTGCGACGTATAACCCAAACTCCGGAGGGAACTATTAGCTTGAATCCATCCCTCAGCGGGGATGGGCGGCATATTGTGTTCGAGTCAACCGCAGATCTGTCGCATGCGGGTACCGGCGAAGGGTTTCATGCCATTGATGCAACTGTGCAAGCCGAACCCGCGACCTTCGTTGAGATTGGTCGAACGCGAATAGTCTCTCCCGGAATCTCGCGGGACGGCTCGTCGATCGTTTTCGGTTCGACAGAGGATCTCGTTGGACAAAACTCAGATCGCAACTCAGAGGTTTTTCTAAGAACCACCGCCGGCGTGAGACAAATCACGAATACGGCGCCTGACTCTCTCGCCACGCGCACGGTGGACGGAAACTTTCAACCGAGCATCACCACGGACGCAATGCTGGTGGCCTTCGCTTCTAATAGAGATCTGGTAGGGAGCAACGGCGACTTGAATTTTGAAATCTTTATCTTCAGTACAGTCACGCAATCGCTATCGCAGTTAACTGACACAACGGGAATCCCAGGATCGACTGAACCAAAAATAAGCGGCAATGGTTTGCATTTGGCTTTCGTCCGGGACGACGGTCAAACGCAGGGTCGGTCTCTGATTTTCTATGACCTCATCACCCGCCAGCTGCGGACCATTGCAGAGAACGTTCAGGGTTTAGGCCTGACTTATGGACGGGCCATCAGTAATGAGGGAACGCGGGTGGTCTATTTTCGCGACATCGCAGAGCACCAGAGTCAGGTATTTCTGTACGAAGCGTCGAACAACAGCTCGAGGCAAATCACAAATCTAGGAGCTCGCGTTTCGGAAGTCCGTTTGAACCCCACAATCAGCGGTGACGGCAAACGCATCGCATTTGCCAGCCGCCGTAAGGTCTTGACAGCAAGCGACGGCAGCGTCGACCTTTACGTTTTTGATATCCCTACAAGCGAATTCATCCAACTGACCGACGCCCCAGCAAACGCCACTGCCGAAGTGGTCTCGTCTCTAAACGACGATGGCAGCCTGGTCGCGTTCAGTTTTCCGCGTGTGCTATCGGGTGACGTCTCATCAGGAGAGGCTGCGAACAACAGCGAAGTTTACCTCGCCACGGTTCCATCACGCGCTGCATTTGGTGCCTTAACTGTCCTCAACGCGGCGTCGCTTGGCAAAGAGCCCGGAATTCCGGCAACACTGCCTCGCGGCGGCATCGTAACCGGCAACGGACGCGCACTTGCAAACGAAAGTCTCAATGCAAGCAGATCCATCGACGGCACGTTCCCGCTCGAGCTGGCCGGAACCACCGTTGCGGTCAACGGCGTTGCCGCCCGGATGCTTTATGTCTCACCCGCGGAAGTAACGTTCGTCATCCCGAATGAAACCACCACTGGTATGGCCGAGATCGTAGTGACGAACGGCGACGGCTTTCAGTCACACGCAATGGTTCTAATCGATAACGTCTCGCCGGGAGTTTTCGCTACCACAGGTACGGGACAGGGCGACGGCGTCATCCTCAATGCAGATACGCTCGTGGCCCCGCCATTCGACCCTACCGGCGGCCGCTTGCGACTGAGTATCTTTATCACCGGAGTGCATAACGCAAGCAGTGTTTCTGTCCTCATAGGTGGCCAACCCGTCATTGTCGAATCCGTGAAAGCTTCGCCGGACTTACCCGGTCTTGATGAAATCCATGTACTCGTTCCAGCTGATTTGCGGGGCTCTGGTCAGGTTGAACTGCATGTTCATGCCGACAATCGCGAAAGCAACGTTGTTACTGTAAACCTGGGCGGGAGTGCGTTGCGCGACATTGTTGTCAACGAGTTGCTGGCGGATCCTCCGGACGGCATATCGGGCGATGCGAATCATGACGGCGTACGAAGCGCCTCCGACGATGAATTCATTGAGCTGGTAAATTCCACCACAGGCGATTTGGATCTGGCCGGCTATGAAATCCAAACTCGGGCACTTAACAGCAACACGGATGTGGTTCGTCACCGATTCGGCGGTCGTACGATCCTTCCCGCCGGCGCCGCCATCGTCATTTTCGGCGGCGGAACCCTGAACGCCTCCGACCCTGCGTTTGCTGGAGCGAAAATTCTGAAGGCTTCCAGCGGCTCTTTATCTTTCGCAAACTCGGGCGCGGTCGTTACTCTACGCGACCCTTCCGGCGCGATCGTCACCTTCGTGGCTTATGGGGGCACGACCGGTCTCAGAGGCGACCTCAACCAATCGCTGACACGTTCCCCAGACTTCACCGGTTCTTTCGTCCTCCACACACTTGCACCGGACAGCGCCATGGGCCCGTTTAGTCCGGGCGCTCATATCAACGGCGCGCCGTTTCTGCCAGCACCTGCAATAGCCCGCATTGAGCTCGAGCCGAACTCCACAACTCTGATGACAGGCCAGCAACAATTGTTCACGGCCCGCGCCCTCGGTGAAAACGATAACCCGATCGGCGACGTGATATTTGAGTGGGAATCAAGCGACCCGGGAATCGCATCGGTCGACCAGAACGGTACTGCGAGCGCGATCAGTCAGGGTAGGGCGCTCATCACAGCGTCTGCAAGACGTGTGCGATCTGCGGCAGCGACGGTGTTCGTTTCAGCGCCATCGCCCAGTCCGACGCCAACAGTTTTGCCATCGCCTTCGCCAAGCCCAACTTCATCGCCTTCACCATCCCCCGTGGCGCCACCGCCGATCGTCATCAGCGAGTTTCGCTCGCGAGGCCCGGGCGGAGCGAGTGACGAATTCATTGAACTCTATAACAACAGCGACACGCCGGTTGCCATTGGAGGTTGGAAGATCAAAGGCTCGAGCAGTTCAGGCACAATTAGCACGCGTCTTTCGATAACTGCGGGAACTGTGATTCCGGCGCGGGGGCATTTTTTGGCAACAAACAATGCCGGCTACAGTGGGGCCTCGCCAGCGGATCAGACTTATTCAAGCGGGGTCGCAGACGATGGCGGCATCGGCCTGACCCTGTCGAATGACCTTGTCGTGGATCAGGTCGGATTGAGCAGTGGCTCAGGTTTCCGAGAAGGTACTCACCTTGCGCCTCTCACGACTGACAGCAATCGGGGATATGAACGAAAGCCCGGCGGAAGTCTGGGCAGTACGGAGGACGCTAATGACAACTTGAACGATTTCCGACTCGTTGCACCGAGTGATCCACAGAACCTTGCGAGTGTCCCAACACCTGGACCATCGCCAACTCCAACACCAAGTCCTTCACCGAGTCCGACGCCAGTGCCGACACCCACACCGTCGCCGAGCCCCTCGCCTTCTCCGACACCGACACCACTGCCGACGCCTTCGCCGTCACCAACCGCTTCGCCAACACCTTTGCCGTCGGTTTTGATCAGTGAATTCCGCACGCGTGGTCCAAACGGCGCTAGTGATGAATTCATAGAGATCTACAACAACACCGCCTCAGCGGTCGCGCTTGGTGGTTGGAAAGTCAAGGGGTCCAGCAGTGCCGGAACTGTGACGACGCGAGCTACGTTGTCGAGCGGAATAATGGTTCCAGCTCACGGTCATTTACTGCTCGCAAACTCAGCGGGCTACAGCGGCAGTGTCACTCCGGACCAAACCTACAGCAGCGGCCTTGCGGACGATGGCGGGATTGCGCTTACCACGCAAACAGATCAAATCATCGATCAGGCAGGCATGAGTTTGGGTTCGGCATTCAAGGAAGGAGCGGTGCTAACTCCGCAGTCAGGCACGGCAAATCAGAGCTACGAACGCAAACCGGGCGGGCTATTGGGAAGCGGGCAGGATTCAAACGATAACGCGACGGATTTTCAGCATCTTACGCCGAGTGATCCACAGAATCTGTCAAGCAACCCTGCGCCCGGGCCATCACCAACTCCCTCGCCAACTCCTACACCAACACCGACCTCTTCTCCTTCACCCAGCCCGTCGCCCTCTCCTTCTCCGTCTGTAAGTCCCTCTCCCACTCCGTTACCGATCGCGAACGTGGTGATAAGCCAGGTCTATGGCGGTGGGGGCAATTCCGGCGCTCAGTTTCGCAACGACTTTATCGAAATCTTCAATCGCGGCGGTGTAGCGGTGGATTTAGCGGGCTGGTCGGTGCAGTACGCAAGCGCGACTTCAACGAGTTGGTCTGTAACAAGTCTGACCGCAGCGACCCTCGCTCCGGGTCAGTACTACCTGATTCAGGAGGCATCGGGAGGAACAACTGGACAAAGCCTGCCTCCGGCCGATGCTTTGGGCACGATCAATCTGGCATCGAGTTCGGGAAAAGTGGCACTCGCCAATAACTCCACCTCACTATTGGGAGCATGTCCGACAAGTGACTCAATCGTCGATCTGGTGGGCTACGGAACCACTGCAAATTGTTTTGAGGGAACGGGGCCTGCGCCTGCACCCGGAAATACATCTGCGATACATCGGGGGTCAAACGGCTGCACTGATACGCAGAGTAACGGAGGTGACTTCGCAACGGGATCACCTAATCCGCGAAACAGCTCGGCGGCTCTCAATTTCTGCTCAAGTGCGGCATTGCTTCGCACTTATTCAGGAACATGGCTGGATTGGATTGGCAACTTGCCTGGAAAGCCGAGACTGAAGATCGGCGTCAGGGCCGATGTAGGACGATCGACGAAATTACACGAAAATTTCTTTCGTGTGTTTTCGTGTATCCTCGATACCAGCTAAATCGCTATCGCACTATGCCGGCAAGCGGACTCGAGGCGCTCGCATACAAACGCTTCTGCATCCGTCCGGCCAGAAAGGCCAGCCGGCCTGCGGTGATCGCCAGCTTCATTGCTTCTGCCATCTTTGCCGGGTCGAGAGCCTCGGCAATTGCTGTATTCATCAGCACTGCATCGGCTCCCAGCTCCATGGCGATCGCTGCGTCGCTGGCTGTGCCTACACCTGCATCGACGATGATTGTCGCCTCAGGCAACTGCTCGCGCATGATCCGCAGGTTAGTGGGATTCTGGAGGCCCAGGCCCGACCCGATTGGCGCCGCCAGCGGCATCACGGCAGGACAGCCCACATCAAGCAGCTTCTTCGCCATGATCAGGTCGTCGTTGAAATACGGGAGAACGACAAAGCCCTCTTTAACCAATACCCTGGCAGCCTCGAGCGTCTGCTCGTTGTCGGGGAAAAGTGTGGTCTGATCGCCGATCACTTCGAGCTTCAAGAGATCTGTTTGCAAAGCCTCGCGCGCGAGCCGAGCCGTGCGAATCGCTTCTTCAGCGCTGTAGCAGCCCGCCGTGTTGGGCAGAATTTGTAATGAAGGTGAAAGGTGATCGAGAAACGACTCGGAACTGCGATCGAGCGGAACCCGGCGCACCGCTACTGTGACCATCTCCGCACCAGAAGCCCGATGCGCAGCTTTCATTTCCTCGTGATTGCGATATTTGCCAGTTCCGATAATCAGGCGAGAACCAAAGACAAGTTTGCCTATCTTGAGTCGATCTTCCAGAGCCGCCGTAGCCGTTGACATTTTCTATTCGAACCTCAACTTGTGATTTGTATTCAACTTTACACCCTCGCGCCTTGAAGCGAAAACCGAATCCACGAAATCACACGAAACCCCCAGGCGCTTTTTCAGTTTCGTGTGATTTAGTGGGTCATATCCTTCGGCTCTATCACCAGCCACGGAGAGTACCGGAAAGACAAGCAAGCATTCGGAGCCTCCACCTACGAAGTGGACAATCTCAATTCGATCGGCGTCGGTCAACTTTGTCGCTGGCCAGGCAGCACGCGGAACGACCTGACCATTCAATTCCGCAGCTATCCTTTCGGGTTTCAGGTTGAGGTCGGTCAGCAGGTCCAGAAGCGACGATTGCGGTTCCAGGTCTCTTACTTCACCGTTAACGTAAACGCGCAAGTTCCTGGACCTCACTTGCCTGGATGCACGATCCGCCGAATCTCCGTCGACAGTCCATGAGCAGCCGCTCGGACCAGAATAGCCGCACGACCAGAAGTGAATTCCGGAATTCGGGTTTCGACAGTGGCGACGCCATCGCGCTCTGTTTTGGTGGAATAGATTTGCGGTCTGAAAGTCGTGCCGAGAACCTTCAGTGAAACCACCACGTCTTTCAGCGGCTTCTCCGTGTGGCCTGACCGTTGAATGACGAGCACGCGAAGGGTCAAGGATTGCCCTGAACGAAAGTCCCCTTCATCCAACAGAGTAACCACCAGACCCTCATCAGTGACTGGCATTTCTCCGAGAGGCGATTGGGAACGCGTATCTTTGGTTGTGTCAGACTGTTGGGCGCTGGACAGTCCGGTAAGGGTGACTTCCGGATCAAACTCCGGTTCCGGCTCGGCTGATTCTCTTATTTTGACTTCAGATGGTGCAGGCTCGTATTCCGGAAGCGCCGGACCAAACTCTATTTCTTCCGTGATCGTTATCTTTTCTGTCTCGTCTATCTCTTCTATCTCTTCCGGAGCCGCTACATTCGAGGTTCCAGGTAGTGAGCCCATCCGCTTCAGGTCCTCGATTCGCCCCGAGTGGATAGCGGCACAAATCAACCGGTGTTGCCGCTTGAGCCTCTCTGCAAGAACGGCCTCATTAAATCCGGAAGCGACCAAATCTGAATAGGGTGCGCGTTTACTGGCCAGGATAGCGCCGCCGGAGTAAACGAGAGAAAGGATTATGGGAGAATCGAGACCTTTGTCTTCGGTCTGCACATGATAAACGACGCCATCATGTTCTACGTCAGTATTAAAGCCGGTAATCACGATCCTTCGGTTCCAGCTCTCATCTCAGTATGCGCAAAAAATCCAATCTGTCGAAGTGAGGACAACTGAAGGTAACACAGCAATTTTTGTAGGGTCAATGACCTTTTTTTAGGCTGATTTGTGCAGTTTAAGCTAGCTTGACACCCCTGATCAGTTCGACTAGGATTTCGCTTGTACAATGATTCTCAATCTTAGAATGACGGCTACTATTGCCGTGGTCGATTCGAAATGCACCAGGATCGATCCTCTTGCGAAGGTTTGTGTCTGAAATGTCCTTCAGACTGTACGACTACCTGCCTGTTCTCCTGATGTTCATCGTCGCCGCCGGCTTTGCCGCAGGGAACGTCTTCATTTCACAATTTATCGGTCAAAGAAAGCGCACGAAAACAAAGTTAATGCCGTATGAGTGCGGCAAAGATCCGGTGGGAACTGCGCGAGAGCGCTTTTCAGTAAAGTTCTACCTGATCGCGATGATCTTCATTCTATTCGATATAGAGGTCATTTTTTTGATTCCCTGGGCAGTCGTCTTCAGATCGTTTGTAGCCCTGGGCTCTGCCTCCCGAAATCTCATTTACGGCGAGATGATGATCTTTGTGGTACTGCTGCTCGCGGGCTACTTGTATGTTTTGAAAAAAGGGGCGTTCGAGTGGAGCGACCGAGCCCGAATGGAAGCCGAGGCCGAAGCCCGATTGTTGACTGATATGGAAATGCGACGCGCTGGAACCAGACGCACGGCCGCCTGAAAGAAGTTTTATGGGTCTTGAGAACATCATTGCTGAAGCTTTACCCGAGGTTTTGACCACCCGATTAGATTCGCTTATCAACTGGGCGCGGAAGTCGTCGCTTTGGCCTGCAACGTTTGGACTTGCATGCTGCGCAATAGAAATGATGAATGCCACCTCGTCGCGAAACGACCTGGCGCGCTTTGGCTCGGAAGTATTCCGCGCCAGCCCGCGACAAGCAGACGTGATGATTGTTTCGGGACGGGTGTCGCGAAAGATGGCGCCTGTGCTGCGGCGAATTTACGACCAGATGCCTGAACCCAAATGGGTGATTTCGATGGGAGCTTGTGCCACCTCGGGTGGAGTTTTTGACAACTACGCCATCGTGCAGGGAGTGGATAAGATCGTTCCGGTCGACGTCTACATTCCCGGCTGTCCCCCGCGACCGGAGATGCTCATTCATGCAGTTATGATGTTGCAGGAAAAGGTCGGCAAAGAGTCTTCGCGTGATCGCAAAGACATTCCGCAGGAAGACGCACAAAGAGCGGTAGCGCCGGGGACGCTGCCGGTTACGGACGGCTCGACTGTCAGCAATAACCTTGCGCCCGAAACTCGCCCCTACACTATTGCATCCAGGCACGAACGCCGGCGTTCTTCGTAACGACGAGGTAAGACAGGGTCAGCGATGACAGTAGGGGACAACGAAAAGATCTCGCGGGATCAAACAACACCAGAACCTGAGCAAAAAGTGACGCCGTCACAAGTGGTGGCGGCGTTAACGCGTCAGCATCCGGAGTGGATTTCTGAGGTCGTTGAGGCCCTGAATGAAACAACCGCCTTCGTGAAACGCGAACACATCGTCGCAGTCTGTGCCTATTTAAAATCTACACCCGAAGCCAGCTTTGATTTCCTGGCCGACATTTCTGGTGTGGATCGAGGACCGGAAGAAGAACCACGGTTCGAAGTCAACTATCATCTTTTCTCCACTACCAAGCATCATCGGCTTCGACTCAAGGTTCTGTTATCCGACGAAGACCCGCATGTCTCGACAGTTACGGGTGTGTGGCGCACAGCAAACTGGCACGAGCGGGAAACATTCGATCTGTTCGGAGTAGTTTTTGACGGGCACCCGGATCTGCGGCGAATTCTCTTGCCGGACGACTGGCAGGGCTATGCCTTGCGTAAGGATTTTCCGCTGCGCGGGTACGAGCCATATAGTTTGAAATAGTTTCAAGTTCCAAATTTCAAGTTTCAGTTTCCACACTGAAACCTGAGACCTGAAACTTGAAACTTAGAACTTGAAACTTGGAACTTGAGGGCTTTAGCGATTCATGAGTGTAACGCTTCCACCAACCGTTGAAATCGTCAGTCAGCCGCTGGACACTCAGATGACGATCTCGATGGGTCCGCAGCATCCTTCGACGCACGGTGTGTTGCGACTCGAACTCGTGCTCGATGGCGAGATGGTGGTCAAAGCCAAGCCCGATATCGGGTATCTCCACACTGGCATGGAGAAGCTCTTTGAGTACAAAAAGTACCAGCAGGGCATCGTGATTACGGATCGGATGGATTACCTCAATCCGCTGGGCAACAATCTTGCCTACGTAATGGCCGTCGAGAAGCTGCTCGAGCTGGAGATTCCCGAGCGGGCTCAAACAATTCGCGTCCTATTCTGTGAATTGCAGCGCATTGCTTCGCATCTGGTTTGGCTCGGCACCCATGCGCTCGACATCGGTGCGATGACCGTATTTTTTTACTGTTTTCGCGAACGGGAAAAGATCCTGAACCTGATCGAAGCCGCCTCAGGCGGACGTCTCACGCCCTCTTATTTTCGTATTGGCGGGTTGATGATGGATCTGCCGCCCGGCTTCGAACGGCGCGTACAGCAGTTTCAAGATGGGTTTCCTCGGTCAATCGACGAGTTTCACAAACTTCTTACCAGGAACAAAATCTTCCAGAAGCGCACCAGGGACGTCGGCCGCATCTCTGCCGCGGACGCGATCGATTGGGGCCTTTCCGGACCATGTTTGCGCGGCAGCGGCGTGAACCTCGATATTCGGCGCGCGAATCCTTATACAGGCTACGAGCATTACGACTTTGAAGTGCCCACAGAGAGTGACGGAGACGTGTGGGCTCGCTATTTGGTCCGCATGCGCGAGATGAAAGAGTCACACAAGATAGTCGCCCAGGCACTGGCTCGATTAAAGCCAGGTCCGGTGAAGGCCGATGCACCGAAGGTCGTCTTGCCGGATCGAGAAGCGATGAAGACCCACATGGACGCGTTGATTCATCACTTCCTGATCGTGGCAGAGGGCTTTGATGTGCCGGCGGGTGAAGTTTATCTGCCGATCGAGGCTTCGAAGGGCGAGCTCGGAGTCTATGTCAAATCGGACGGTGGGCCAAAGCCGGCGCGGGTTCACGTGCGTGGGCCAAGCTTTGTGAACCTTTCAGCGCTCCCGCACATGTCCGAGGGTGCAATGGTTGCAGACATCGTGGCGATAATCGGTTCACTCGATATCGTATTGGGAGAAATTGATCGTTGATTATCCGCCACCATCAAATCGGCAATCGGCAATTGGCAATCGGCAATAACGTATGAGCCAGCAATTGACCCAGATTCAGCCGCTCTCGCAGCCGGTCGATATTGCGGACGAGATTGCGGCCTTCTCCCCTGCCGTCGAGGCGGAAATCGATCGACATCTCGCAAAGTATCCGGTTGCCCGATCTGCAATCCTCCCCTTGATGTTCATTGTGCAGCGAGAGCGTGGCTATCTTGATCCTGGCGGAGTGAGGTATCTGGCCAAGCGTCTGCGCTTGCGCTACACGGACATCTGGGAGGTCGCAACCTTCTATTCGATGATCCAGACGAAGCCCGTTGGCCGATACCATATTCAGATCTGTAAAACGCTCTCTTGTAAGATCATGGGCGAGGGGAAAATTACTGAACACGTTTGTCAACGCCTTGGCATTAAGCCTGGCGAGACTACAGCAGACGGAAAGTTTACTGTTTCGCTCGTCGAGTGCCTTGGTTCGTGCGGCACGGCTCCGATGTTTCAGGTCAACTTTGATTATCACGAGAACCTGACACCGGAGAGGGTTGATAAGATTCTGGATTCATTGGTTTGAGGTCAAGTCGTGACTTGTTTTGTTCGGCGAAAAACGGATCCACGAAATAACACTGAAACTGTGTCAATTCGTCGAGGGTATTCAGGTGCAGTTGCAACTGCAACGCACCGCCGTGGGAAATGACCATGTTTATTGGCGCTGTCGGATGCAAACCGCTTCAGCTTGCGCGAGTCCACCTGGAAAACTCGCGATCACTGGAGGTGTATCGACGACACGGTGGCTATGAAGCGCTCAATACTGTCCTGACCTCGATGTCGCCGGATGACGTGATCAATGAAGTGAAGAAATCAGCCTTGCGTGGACGCGGCGGTGCGGGTTTTCCCACCGGAATGAAATGGAGCTTTGTCCCAAAAGATTCTCCCAAGCCGAAATATGTAGTCTGCAATGCCGACGAGTCCGAGCCCGGCACGTTCAAGGATCGTTATTTGATGGAGCGCGATCCGCACATGCTGGTTGAAGGCATGCTGATCGCGGCGTTCGCGTTGGGCGCCAAAACGAACTTTATCTATACGCGCGGCGAGTACAAATATCTGATAGACATCATGGATCAGGCGCTGGACGAAGCGCGCCGCGCGGGACTCCTGGGCCAGAAAATTCTGAACTCGGACTTCTCCTGCGAAATTTATACGCACACCGGCGCGGGCGCGTACATTTGCGGAGAAGAGACGGCGTTGCTCAGCTCGCTGGAAGGATTTCGCGGTCATCCTCGCATGAAGCCCCCCTTCCCCGCGGTATCCGGCCTATATGCCTGCCCGACCGTGGTGAACAATGTCGAGACCCTTACCGCCGTACCCGACATAATCAAGATGGGTGGAGAGGCTTATCAAAAACTGGGCACGGAGAAGAGCGGTGGAACAAAACTCTGGTCCGTCTCTGGACATGTGAATCGTCCCGGTGTTTACGAGCTGCCCATGGGCTATGACGACATGGAAAAGTTCATCATGGAAGATTGCCAGGGCATGCGGGACGGCAAAGCCCTGAAAGCGGTGATTCCCGGAGGCTCATCGGTCTATATCATCCGCGCCGATCAGATCCTCGGCAAAGATGTGCGCATGGACTACGAGGGACTGGTCGCGGGAGGCTCGATGGTGGGTTCTGGAGGCTTTATCGTGATGGACGAGACCGTCGATGTTTTTGAATCGACACAGAACCTCACCGAATTCTACAAGCATGAATCATGCGGCTGGTGTACGCCGTGTCGCGAAGGAACAGACTGGCTGGTGAAGGTTTTTAAACGCATCTCGTCCGGCGGCGGCGTTCCCGAGGACGCGCAGTTGATGCTTGATCTGTGCGACAACATAGAAGGCAAGTCGTTCTGCCCGCTCGGTGATGCTGCGGCTTGGCCAATTCAATCAGCAATCAAGAGGTTTCCGGAAGACTTTAAGAAGCACCTGACGAACGGCCAGCAATGAATTGTGATTCATGACCCGAGCGGCAGAAAGCCCCGCGCGTGCCAACTGAAAAGAGATCGATCCACGAAGTAACACGAAGAAAGACCAGTAAGAGCCAGACCCAATGTCAACAGAGTTTATAAAGGTCACGATCAACGGTAAAGACTTTCAGGTTCCCAAGGGCGCGAGGCTGATCGATGTTTGCCGGGAAAACAGTTTTGATATTCCTTCGTTCTGTTACTACGCCGACCTCGCGCTTCAGGCATCCTGCCGTATGTGCCTCGTGCGCATTGAAAAGATGCCCAAGCTCCAAACTTCCTGCACCATCACTTGCACTGATGGAATGATCGTCACCACGCAGAGTGAAGAGATTGAAAAAGCGCAGCGCGCCATGATGGAGTTTTTGCTCGCCAACCATCCGCTGGATTGCCCGGTCTGCGATCGCGGCGGCGAGTGCGAGTTGCAGGAGATGACTTTTGACTGGGGCGGGCTGGAAGAACGTTTTACCGAAAGGAAGAATTACCAGCCCGAAAAATACTTATCCCCAATGGTCGCAAACGACCCGCAGCGCTGCATTCTTTGCAAACGCTGCACACGCGTTTGCGATGAATGGATGGGCGAGGATGCAATCGAAGCAGGCGGCCGCGGCGCCGGGACGGTAATTGGTACCTATCTCGGCTGGCTCGATTGTTCGCAATGTGGCAATTGCATCGAAGTTTGTCCGACCGGTACTTTGCTGGACGCCACATATCGACACCAGGCGCGTCCCTGGGAACTAACTCAAACTGTTTCTACCTGCACCTATTGCTCCGACGGTTGCCAGATGTCGCTCGGCTCACGCGGGGGTGAACTGATGCGCGTGGTGGCTCGAGATCGCTACGTGAATGGGTTGAACGGCGAGTTTCTCTGTATCAAGGGACGCTTCGGACATCCTTTCGTCAATCACGAAGCGCGTATTCGCACCCCGCTGATTCGCTACAAAAAAGGCGGCAAACTCATTCCGGCCACCTGGGATGAAGCCATTGCCCACGTTGCCCTGAAGCTGGACGAGATCGCGGACAAACACGGGCGTAACACGATTGGAATTGTCGCCAGCCCGCGTCTGACTAATGAGTCCCTCTACACCCTGCGTAAGTTTGCGACCGAGTTGGTGGGTACGGACAACTATGCCGGCGGCGATGCTTTTAGTTTGAAACCATTCTTTGCCAGCCTGGCAGGAAAACTCGCCACCCACCGCGACATTCGTTACGCCAAAACCATTCTGCTAATCGGCGGTGAACCCGAAGAGCTGCAGCCGCTAACGGGAAAACAGGTTCGCCAGGCAGTGCGCAATGGTGGGGCAATGTTGATTGTCGCCAACAGTGTGCCAATCCGTCTGACGGAGCAAGCCTCGCAGTTTATTCATCTTCGCCGAGGAACGGAAGACGCAATCGCTCTGGCGCTGCTGGGAACCGATAACGACTCACTGATCGTCAAGAAGGCAGGTATCGATCAAAAAGAGCTCGACAGTCTGCGCCAGGCGATTGCCGAAACAAAAGGCGATCTGGTTGTGATGTTCGGCGGCGAGTTATCTGCCGACGCTCAAGCGATGCTGGGGCATTTACCCCATTTGCTTACCTCCTCCGACATGCGTGTACTGCTGCACCCGCTGCCGCTTTTTAACAACAGCGTCGGCGCTCACGACATGGGCTGGGATGAAGGCGCGATGACTGCGTCGCAGATGCTGGACGCCGCCGGCGATGAAATTCGCGCAATGTATGTCGCCGGCAGCTTTCTTCCTGCTCATCTCAAGGATCGCGAAGACGCGCTGGGAAGGCTCGAGTTTCTGGTGGTGCAGGAGCTGTTCGAAACGAAGACCTCAGCCTACGCTGACGTCATTCTGCCGGCGGCATCATTTGCGGAGATTGATGGCACCTTCACAAACAATGACGGCTTCGTACAACGAGTAAGACAATCTATTCCACCCGTGCATCAGGCAAAGCCCGACTGGGTAATTACAGCGCAACTGGCTTCGAAACTGGGAGTTGACTTTGGTTTTAACCAGTCTGCCCCGGCGGTATTTCGAGAGATCGCTGCGCGGGTGCCGGCTTACTCGGAATTGCGCTATCCCCTGTTGAAGGATGAGACCCATCCGGTGCAGGTAAAGCATTCGTTGGCCGAGCAGCGGGACACCCTGGAATGGAAGGCCGGCCTCAGAACCGTGCTTGAGGATTTCAATCCGCAGGCTGAGAAGATCGCGGGAACTCCAGAAGTCGGACACGAACTTTTCAAGATAGGCACCTTGACTGATAAGGTGCCGCAATTTCATTTGCTTGCTGCCGGAAACCCCCGTCCCGAAACTGTCAGGATTTCACCCCTCTACCAGATCACATTGGATGCTGATCTAAGGCGCGAAACTGCAATTGTTGGAGATTGAGCAAAGGTAGCTCAGTTTGAATGGATCTGACGATTAACATCGTTCTGTATTTCGTAGCGATCACCATCGCCTTTCTCACCATCATGCTGATGGTCGCCGCCACGGTGCTGGCCGAACGCCGCGTGCTCGCGTTTCTACAGGGACGTCTGGGACCAAATCGCGTCGGCTATGGCGGTGTGCTGCAGCCCTTCGCAGACTTCATCAAGACTATGATGAAGGAGGATCTGGTTCCGGCCCAGACAACCAAGTTTGTCTTCCTGTTGGCGCCCATGATTGCCGTAATCACAGCGATCATGGCAATCCTTGTTTATCCTTTTGGTCCAACCATTAACCTCCCGCTGATTGGACCACTCCAGTTGGTAATCGCTCGCTTCGACGTGGGTTTATTGTATGTGCTGGGCATAACTTCGGTGGGAGTTTACGGCATTGCGCTGGCCGGCTGGTCCTCGAATAACAAATACAGCTTAATGGGTGGCCTGCGTTCTTCGGCCCAGATGATCTCTTATGAGCTGAGTCTGGGCTTGTCACTGGTCGGGGTGGTTTTGATTGCCGGAACCCTGGACATCTACAGCATTGTCGAGCAGCAATCCGGTTGGTGGGGGTTTCACTGGAACATTTTTTATCAGCCGCTGGGATTTATTATCTACCTGATATCCGCGATCGCCGAAACGAACCGCGTTCCTTTTGATCTGCCCGAAGCCGAAACAGAATTGGTCGCAGGCTTTCACACTGAGTACAGTTCGATAAAGTTTCTTCTGTTCTTTAACGCGGAATACATAAACATGATTACCGTCTCGATGCTGGCCACCACTCTGTTCCTGGGTGGCTGGCAGGGACCTCTCGTAGCTCAGTTTCCGTTGCTGGGCGTCTTTTACTTCCTGATAAAAATTCTGTTTTTTCTGTTCTTGTACATTTGGCTGCGAGGCACTCTGCCACGTTTTCGGTTTGATCAACTGATGAGCTTTGGTTGGAAATTCCTGATGCCGGTGGCGATCCTGAACATTATTCTTACGGCCAGTGTCGCTTTTGCTCTGGCGGCGCTTGGGTGGCTCTAGTGGTGAAATTTGTGATTCTTCATTAATACATAGCAGGAGCTACTAAACTCGCAAGAATGCTCGCTCTTCTATTCATCATATTTGCCGGTATGGCAATCGGTTGTGCGGTGGCTGTTGTGGCCCAGCGCAATCCGCTTTACAGCGCGATCTCTCTGATTGGCGTTTTCATCTCCCTGGCGTGCCTTTACGTGATGCTGGCGGCTCCGTTTATCGCAGCCGTTCAGGTGATCGTTTATGCGGGTGCGATCATGGTATTGGTAGTCTTTGTGATCATGCTCCTCAATGTTGAGGAAGAAGAACGACGACGGCCGCGGCTGAAGTTTCTGGTGCCTGTGGCGATCGGATTGGCTGCGGTGCTGGTGGCTGAGACATCGTTCATTATGTACTCGGTTCGTTTCTCACCGTTCACTCCCACTGAGAACGTATCCAATACCGGTTTAACGTCACAGATCGGGACTGGATTGTTTACCACGTATCTGCTGCCATTTGAGATTACCTCCGTTCTGCTTTTGATGGCGATTGTGGGAGCCATGACTTTGACGCGACGAAGCGCAAGCTTGTCGCCGACTGCACGCATCGTGCCCGGGACGCAGATTCTGGCGATGGATATTCTCACTCCCGGCTCGTCTGAGAATCTGACAGCAGTTGAAACCGACACTACTACTGAGGCAGCGCTGTTGCTTGGAGTAAAGCCGCGCCAGGCCCCGGAGGAAGACGAGGAAATATGATGCCGCAATTGTGGTGGTATCTGGCGCTGTCGGCGGTGCTTTTCACTATTGGGGTAGTGGGCGTAATTATTAAACGAAACGTAATCGCCATGTTCATGTGCATCGAGTTGATGCTCAACGCGGTGAACCTGACGTTTGTCGCATTCTCGAGTTTCTTCCAGGACATCAACGGACAGCTCTTCGTTTTCATAGTCATGACCGTTGCGGCTGCGGAAGCCGCGGTCGGCCTGGGGATAATCATCACCATTTTCCGCAACCGGGAATCGCTGGATGTTGATGATGCCAGTATTTTGAAGCTTTAAGTTGGTCAGTGGTCAGTGGTCAGAGGTCGGTGGTCAGTGTCAATAGTCAGTGGTTAACAACTGACTAGACCACGGGCCACTAACAACTGACCACTGACCACTGGCAACTGACCACTGACCACTGACCCGAAAATTAATGCAATCTAACCACCTTCTTAGTGTAATCATCTTTGCTCCGCTTGCCGGGGCGCTGGTTAACTGGTTTGTCGGCCGAAGGCTGCGCAGTGAACGATTCATCGCCTTCGTTGCCTGCGGGGCGGTCGGGCTGTCGACGCTGGTGGCGTTCTATCTTGCTTTCAAGTCGGAAGGCGCGCTGCGCAGCGAGCAGCCAATTCTTGATCATCTCTGGACCTGGATTCAGGTGGGCCGCTTTCGCGCCGACTTTGGCCTCGCGATGGATCGGTTGAGCAGTGTCTACGCACTGTTTGTCACCTTCGTCGGCTTTTTGATTCATCTCTTCGCCGTCGGCTACATGCAGGAAGATCGCGGTTTCTATCGCTTCTTCGCCTTTCTAAATTTGTTCATGTTCGCGATGTTGACACTCGTCCTCGCCGACAATTTCCTGTTGATGTTTGTCGGCTGGGAAGGCGTCGGACTCTGCTCATATCTCCTGATTGGCTACTACACGGATCGCCGCGAGGCCGGCGATGCCGCCAAGAAAGCCTTTATTACAAATCGAGTTGGCGACTGGGGCTTCATTCTCGGGGTGATGCTGGTTTTCTCCCTAACCTCGGCCACCGGTAAGGCATCTATCAGCTTCTTTGATAAACCGGCTCAGGGCGTTACCAGCGCGCTACAAACGATCGCCGTAATGAATGTGGATCCTTTCACGTGGCATGCACTTATTGCCGGAGGAGTAACCTCGGTCGCGCTGCTGCTCTTTATCGGCGCCGTCGGCAAGAGTGCTCAGATTCCTCTTTATGTTTGGCTGCCGGATGCGATGGCTGGACCAACGCCGGTATCAGCTCTCATTCATGCCGCGACAATGGTCACCGCCGGCGTTTACATGATTGTGCGCTGTTCGGCTATATACACCCACGCGCCTTCAGCGATGTTCCTGGTGGCCATTATCGGAGCAGCCACCGCTTTGTATGCCGCGACGATCGGTCTGGCGCAAAACGACATCAAGAAGGTCTTGGCTTACTCGACCATCTCGCAGCTCGGCTACATGTTCCTGGCCTGTGGTGTGGGCGCCTTCGTCGCTGCCATTTTCCATGTAGTGACACACGCGTTCTTTAAGGCTCTGCTGTTCCTCGGCTCTGGTTCAGTGATTAATGGCGTGCATCACGAACAGGACATGCGGCGCATGGGCGGCCTGCGGAAATACATGCCCATCACTTTCGCCACCATGCTTACCGGCTGGCTGGCAATTTGTGGCATTCCTTTCTTTGCGGGGTTCTTCTCCAAGGACGAAATCCTCTGGAAAACCTGGAGCGCTAGCTCATTCATGCTGCCCAGTCCGATCTGGAGCAAGGCATTGTGGTTTGTTGGCGCGGTCACTGCTCTCTTAACGGCTGTCTACATGACTCGCATGATGGTCATGACGTTCTGGGGCGACGAGCGCTTCCGCCAAACGCAATCTACTCATGACGGGGAATCAGAACTTCCAACTCCGAGCCACGACCTGGCGCACGCTCATGATCCGCACCATGAACCGCACGAATCTCCCTGGGTAATGACCGTCCCGCTCATCGTCCTGGCTGTGCTGTCAACCCTCGGGGGTCTTATAGGAATACCCTACGCGCTGAGTTCGTTTTTTACTGACCATCCGGTGAATTACATCGAGAGGACTTTGGATCCGGTAGTACATCGGGTTCCCGCCCCGCATGCGGAACAGGCCGAAGCAAGCGTTCCTAAAATGTTGTCGCCACCACCACAACCAGTCGATGGGCCACCTGCAATACGACCCCTTGGCGAAGGAAAGGGGGACTTGGAAACCGTTCATTCACAGGAAGAGATCACCCAGGAACGTCTTCTGGCGTTGCTTTCGGCACTAATCGCGGTCTCTGGTATCGGGATCGGTTGGTACGTCTTTAAGAAACGGCCACTACTGCAAATGCCTCGCATTCTGGAAAACAAGTATTACGTCGACGAGATCTACGACGCGGCGGTGATTCGTCCTATTGAGGTCGGCTCGCGCGAGGGTCTGTGGAAGATCTTCGACATCGGAGTAATTGACGGGCTTTTACATGCTCTTGGCGAGGCTGTCTCGGAGGCGGCCCGGCTGTTCAGACATCTGCAAGCAGGTTTCGTCCGCGGGTATGCCGCGATTATTTTGGTGGGCGCACTCGCAATGATTGGTTTCTTTGTGTATCTGGGCGCCCACGCTTTGGGTCTGGGTCGTTAGTCTTATGGAGCGACATCTTCTGACAATTGTGATCCTGGCGCCTTTCGTGGGCGCGCTGGTGGCGCTCGGCTACAGACTGGTCCCGGGTCGAAAAGAAGAAAACTACAAGTGGATCGCCCTGGTGTTCGCCCTGGTAACGTTCGCGCTCTCGTTGCTGCTGCTCCGCAGCCGAATCAGCAGCCAGGGCTTTAGCTTTGAAGAGAACATTTCCTGGATTGGCGCAATCGGAGCCCGATATCACATAGGTGTTGACGGTATCAGCCTATGGCTGGTCTTGCTGACCACCTTGTTGATGCCGATTGCGATACTATCGAGCTGGCGAGCCATAACCAGGCAACAACTTTTCTATTACGTGTTTCTACTGATCCTCACCAGTGCCATGATCGGTGTATTCGTGGCACTCGACCTGCTCCTTTTTTACCTCTTCTTTGAAGCGTCGCTGGTGCCGATGTTCTTTCTGATCGGCATTTGGGGTGGCGAAAGACGAATCTATGCGGCCATAAAGTTTTTCATCTACACGTCAGTCGGCAGCTTGCTGATGTTGGTGGCAATCATTGCGGTCTATTTCATCTACAACACTTTCGACTATGTCACCATTGCCAATGCCGTTCGCAATGGTTCCTCCGTGGCGGCATTGCGATCGCCACAGATGGAATATTTCATCTTCGCTGCATTCGCCCTGGCGTTCAGCATTAAGGTGCCGCTGTTTCCGTTTCATACCTGGCTGCCGGATGCTCACACCGAGGCGCCCACTGCGGCTTCTGTAATCCTCGCAGGCGTCTTGCTCAAAATGGGTACTTACGGTCTGCTGCGCTTCAACCTTGGCCTCTTCCCTGCCTCGGCGAGGTTCTGGGCGCCTGTGTTTATCGTACTCGCAGTGATCGGGATCATCTATGGCGCGCTGGTGGCGATGGTCCAGCCTGACATGAAACGACTCGTGGCTTATTCATCGGTCAGCCACATGGGCTTTGTCGTTCTCGGACTGTTTTCATTTACCGACCTGGGAATGCAGGGGGCGCTCTATCAAATGCTGAATCACGGGGTTTCCACGGGAGCTCTATTCCTCTTTGTCGGCTTTATTTATGAGCGCCGTCACACGAGGATGATTAGCGATTTTGGTGGCCTGTCAACGCCAATGCCCTGGTTTGCGACCCTGCTTGTGATTGCCTCGCTTTCGTCGATCGGACTGCCGTTCTTGAACGGGTTCGTCGGCGAATTTTTGATAATGATCGGTACCTGGACCTCGACCGCAATAACCCACCCCTGGATCGCCACCATGCTCGCGGGAACCGGGGTAATCTGGGCTGCGGTCTACATGTTATGGATGCTGCAAAGAGTGTTGTTCGGCAAGGTCACACATCCTGAGAACTCCACGCTTGCCGATTTGAACGCTCGCGAGCTTGGGTTGCTTGTGCCGCTGCTCCTGTTGATGTTGTTCATGGGAGTCTACCCTCGTCCGTTTCTGGATCGCTCACGCGCCGGTATAGAAGCGGTACGCGAACAGCTGGGAGCGCCTCCGAGCGGTGGCAGCTTTGCCATGAGCGATCCTGATAAATAAGGCTCGGGAAGCTCGTATACAGTGTTTGAGAGAACTTTTCTATGAACTTCTTCCTGGCTCAACAGTTGCCGCCTGACGTCAACTTCTGGATCATTTTGCCGGAATTGATCGTTTGTGTGCTCGGTGTTGTGGTGATGATGGTGGATGCTTTCGGACGGCCCACTCAGCGTTGGCTTACGGGAGGAATCTCTCTCGCGGGGCTCGTAGCGGCGGCGGCGAGTACTGTTTGGCTCTGGACGTCCTGGCCGGGAGTGAACGAAGCATTCAACGGCATGATTGTGCTGGATGAACTACGTTTGGGATTTACTCTCGTCTTTCTGCTTGTGTCTGCGCTAACGTTGCTGATTTCAGTCGTCTGGTTTGAACGAGAGCATCTGCCCGCCGGCGAATTCCATTCATTGCTGTTGTTTGCGACTGCGGGAATGATGTTGATGGCCGCGGGAAATGATCTCGTGATCATTTTCCTGGGTCTTGAGATTCTCTCCATTGCCACGTACGTTATGGCCGGCTTTCGCCGCGCAGACGTCCGGGCGAACGAGTCGTCGTTGAAATATTTCATTCTCGGCTCGTTTTCCTCGGCTTTCCTGCTCTATGGAATTGCGCTGACTTACGGCGCCACTTCTGTAGCCGGTATGCCTGGCACCACCAACATCACCCAGATTGCCAACCGCCTGCACGAGGCCCAGTACCCGTCGCTGCTGTTTGCCGGAGCAGCAATGATGCTGGTCGGATTTGGTTTTAAGGTGGCTACCGCCCCCTTTCACGTTTGGACCCCGGACGTTTATGAGGGGGCACCAACCCCGGTGACGGCTTTCATGGCGGCCGGTCCTAAAGCCGCAGGATTCGCTTCATTTCTGCGCGTGTTCATATTCGGCTTTCCTTTCGTCGTAGTAACCGCAGATGGAAGTATCGCGGGCGAGATTCATAAAGCCTGGCTGGACACACTGGTCGTCCTATCGATTCTTACAATGACCGTCGGCAACGTTGTGGCCATTGTCCAGAATAATGTTAAGCGCATGCTCGCTTACTCTTCCATAGCACACGCCGGTTATGCCCTCGTAGGGTTTGTAGCCGCCGGCGCTGCTGTAGATATCGCTCAACGCAACGCTGCGATTGCCGCGGTGACGTTCTACCTTCTGACCTACGCGGTCATGAATATTGGCGCCTTTGCTGTGGTCCAACTGGTGGCCCGTGCCGGCGATCGACGCACAGAGGTTGAAGACTATAACGGCATCGGATTCAAGTCTCCGCTGCTGGCATTTGCTTTGTCGTTATTCTTGCTGAGTTTGCTGGGAATGCCGCTAACGGCCGGCTTTATTGGAAAGATCATGGTCTTCCGCGCGGCAATTGACCAGGGCTTCTACGCCCTGGTAGTGATTGGTGTCTTAAATACAGCTTTGTCAGCTTACTACTATCTGCGGCTCATCATCGTGATGTTTTTCCGCGAACGAACAACCACCTGGAACGCCCCGCCGATTCCCGCCAGCATTGGGGTGGCGCTGGCGCTTACACTTCTGGGGGTCTTCTATCTGGGAATTTTTCCCGGCCGCGTGATTAACGCTTTGCAGGCAAAACCAATAGTCTCGGTGTCGATGCGCTGATAAGAGTCCGCGTTGGGCCGCGGACATCTTGTCCGCTTGCGGGGGATGCTCGCGCTCCCAGGGTTACCGCGTTCCCGGAAATGACTGCCGCTGACTACGCTCAACTAATCCAGGCCGAACTTGGCGATCACTGGCTACCGCAAATCTATTGCGAACGAATACTGAAACTGCGCACACGCTCGTATGACTTCGGCCGGCTCAACCATCGAGCACGGGTCGACATTCAACACACACTGCTGGGCGTTGAATTGAAAGTCGGCCGCCGCCGCCTGCTCTGTCCCGATCTGGCCACTGCCCGTTATCTGTCGGTTTTCGCGCGGATCGGTTGTAAGGCTGTTGCCGTCCCCTACGACATTACAAAGATTTCTGAACTGGCGGATCAACTCGAGTCATCATGGTATAGAATGCTCTTGTTGGTTGATTATTGTGCAGCCAACGAAAGTGGGCGTTTGCGTAATCGAATACGTGGTCTGCTGATTGCCCAAGTGCTCCAGCAGGTGTCACAGGCGGGTGCGGGTACAGCGGTTCCGGAGTTTAAACGAAGCACTAAACAACGCAGTTATTGATTCTGACGAGGATTAGACGTTTCACATATAACGAGATGACCCAGGAAATAATACCAGCTCCAACAACTGACAGCCGGCCTGCCGAAGGCCTTGAGCCGCTACCGTTCCCGTTTCAGCAGCATACGTTTTGTCGCTATGAACCCGTGGAAAAGCGCATCGCAGAGGCTCGCGTCCTGATTGTCGACAATCTGCTGCGGGACGAAGCAGACCTTTCGGAGGTCGCGCAGGAGGAGTGGGCAGGCGCCGTCAGTACTCAACTGAAACGCGAAAGACAAATTGCCAAGATGGCGATTGAGAACATTCTCAATAATGTCGAGAGACTGGTACAGAAGCCCAGCACCGAGGTCGCTCATCTTTCAGACCTTGCGGTGGCCGAGGCCGAGTTCAAACCTCACGCTATAGTTCTCAGTGGCACCTTGCGGGATTTCGATTTCTACCGGCCCGAAATACTCGAGCGCTTTGGCCGTTTCATTCGCACCACGCCGACTCCGGTATTGGCCATCTGCGGCGGCCACCAGCTGGTCGGCTTAAGCTTCGGCGCCCATGTTGTCACTCTTGACGGCCTCGAGCAGCATGAACAGCGCGACAACCGGCCGCAAGAATATCAGTACCGTTTCATTCGTATTACCGACTCATCCGACCCTATCTTCCGGGCGGAGCTTTGGCAGGAGTACCCGGAAGAGGCTCGCATCCTTCGTGTCTGGCAAAACCACGGCCTGCAACTCGACCGAGTGCCGAACGGATTCAAGCTGCTGGCCACGTCATATCTCTGCCGGAATCAGATGATGGTCAAGCGTGATGATCGGCAACTTATCTACACTGTCCAGTTTCATTTGGAAAAGTCGTTTGAGGACTGGAACAAATCACGGACCCGTTGGGAGCACCCGAACGAATCCCGCGACGGCAGAATCCTGTTTGAAAAATTCTTAAACCTGGCGCTGGCCCGTTCAGCCTAGCCTACCCGCTCGAGATCATTCAATCAGGCTTGTTTCGATAAGACCAACCTGCGATCCACGAATCATCAGGACGTCAAAATTCATTTTGCTTTTTCAGGACGTCACGCTCATCGACGTGCCACTTTCGTGTGATATCGTGGATCGCTCTGTTTAGTGGTCGAATGAGGACATGATGCGCTCAGAGACTCTCACGCGGGAAACGATCGCGAAGGCGGCGACATTGCTTGCCCGAGGGGACAAACACCTCGCGAAAATTCTGGAGCGGCATGGACCGCCGCCTTTGTGGAAACGACCACAAGGCTTTCCCTCTCTGGTGCGAATTATCCTCGAACAACAGGTATCGCTGGCCTCTGCCGCAGCTATCTACAAACGGCTGGCGGCCGCGATTGATCCATTTCAGCCTACAAGCTTCATTGCTGCCGGCGAATCGCAATTACGCTCGCTGGGAGTAACTCGCCAAAAGGCCTCTTATCTGGTCCACCTTGCCGAGCAGATTAGCGGTAACCAGGTAAAGCTTTCCGCGTTAAGGCGAATGAATGACGAAGATGCCAAAACCTTGTTGATGAACGTTAAGGGTATCGGTTCATGGAGTGCGGACATCTACATGTTAATGGCTATGAGGAGAGCGGATATTTGGCCGGCAGGAGACTTGGCGCTGGCGACAACTTTGATGGAATTGAACAAGCTAAAAGTGCGTCTCAAGCCGGAGGAGCTGACCGTCTTTGCCGAACGTTGGCGACCGTATCGCGCTGTCGCGGCCCGTATGTTGTGGCAGCATTATCTTGCCAAGCGCAAACGGAAATGATTTGCTGGAGAGCTGCTTTGCACAAAAAGTCCTGACTACCGCCGCGTGGAAGCGCGATCAGTATAGTACCGCGAGCGAAGCGACCGGAGTTGCGCTTCAACTAACTAATTGACTGGCTGCAATTATGAGAATCACATCGGGAAGTCGAGTGTAACTTCCGGTCGCTTCGCTCGCGGTACTGTACAGACCATCGCTCTTTTTGTGCAAAGCCCTGAAGGCTCTACTTGGAAATTGTCGACGGTGCGGTCCTCGCCGCGGACATCTGCACCTGCGCGTTTCGCGGAATGTTCTCCATGGTCCGTTCCACCAACCGGTCGACCACGGCATTCAAATCGTTTGTAGCGTGGTAAACCTCGAGCTGCTCGTCTGCTGACGTACCCCGCTCGAGGATCGTATGAATGTGTTCGATCTCTTTACGTGAGCCAAGCTCATCAACCACGTCGTCAACAAAGTCCAATAATTCGAGGATCAGGTCGCGTACCGGTACTTCCTTCTGCTTGCCGAAATCAATCATCTTGCCATCGAGTCCATAACGCACGGCGCGCCACTTGTTTTCCTGAATCAGCATGCGCCGGTAAAGCCGGAAACCGAGGTTCTTTTCGATCAGCTGGTCGAGTCTGGCGACGATTGCCTGGAACAGCGCGGCAATGGCAATAGTGTCGTCCACTCTGGTTGGTATGTCGCAGATGCGAAACTCCAGGGTCGGGAAGAATGGGTGCGGTCTAATGTCCCACCAGATTTTCTTTCCGTTATCGATGCAGCCGGTCTTAATCAGCAATTCAATATAGCGCTGGAAATTGCCGTACGAGTCGAAGTGATCGGGAATGTCCGTGCGCGGGAACTGCTTGAAGATTTCTGTTCGATACGATTTCAAGCCAGTGTTGTGTCCCATCCAAAATGGCGAGGATGTTGAAAGGGCAAGCACGTGCGGCAGGAAGTATCGCGCCGCATTCATGATATGAATCGCCCGCTCCCGGTCTGCCATGCCGACATGGACGTGCAAACCGAAAATCAGTAGCGAGCGCGCGACTGTTTGCAACTCCTGCACCAGCAACTCGTATCGCTCGTCGTCGAAAATCTTCTGGTCCTGCCAGCGAGAGATCGGGTGTGTCGACGCTGCCACGATCACCAAGCCGTTCTTGTGCGCCAGACTGGAAATCACGCTTCGCAAACGCGTGATGTCCGTGCGAGCTTCTTCTATATTTCGACAGATGCCCGTGCCTACCTCAACCATCGACTGGATCATCTCGGGCTTGATCTGCTCACCCAGCAGCATCCTGCCCTCCTCGAGCATCTCTACCACATGGGAACGCAGCTCTCGCGTCTGAGGATCAACGATTTGAAATTCTTCCTCAATGCCGAGCGTGAACTGATCGAACATTATTTTTGGCTCCTCGGGCCGCTATCCAAAACCGCAAATTGGCAACAGTGAAAAGATTAGAATGTCTTTATATTGCCTGCGCGCTCTCAGGGTTTCAAGCATTCCTGAATCATTCGCCAGTCGGGCTTGAGCTTTCCCAGGACTTCGAAACGAAGGTGGCGGCTGCAAGAGGCAAGCGAAAAAACCGGGCTGTAAAGATCGAAGTGTACGTACCAGGACCGAGGGTTGCCTTCCTGGAAGATGAAATGCAGCACTGCCCGGGGGCGATTTTTCTCATAGAATCCACCGCTGGTGTGCCGGTGTCTGGCGAAGCGCCGGGTAAAATCAGACCGGCGCGCGAGCGTCGAGTGAATCACCGGCCAGGCGTGAAATCCCATCCCCACACCACCCAGCCCATAAACGTTATTCACACGCTGCACGGTGTGCCAAAGACCTTTGGTCTCGAGGCGTTGCAACAGCAATAACAGCGCCCGCTGCTTGTCCTGACTTAACGAGTCGAATGCCTCTTTGTCTCCGCTCGCGCCCCACAGTCCATCTAATTTCCCGCTAAGCAGTTGGCGAGTTTCGAACGGGAGATCCTTCCACGCCAGTTGCCGGCTGTCGGCTAAAGCGCTAGACATCTTTTAGTTCGTTTTCCAACCGGGCACGCGCGTCGTCGGTCAGTCCCTGAAACCTAATGCCCACGCCCAAACCCGGGTTGCTGTACACCACTTCAGCGTTGCAAACAATCTGCTTGCCGCGCGGCAGAGGGATCCGGATGAGCAAAACCGATCCTTCAGGAATGACGGTCGTCGTATTCATGTACAAACCGCCCACGCCGATGTCTCTTGAGCTGGCAATGCCGGTTCCTTCCTTGCCGTCGTAAAACACATCGACTATCAAGCGTGAACGATCGTGGCCGCGGCGCTCGTTACGGGCGGCTGGATTGTCATATGAGTCTTCAATCACGGGGGAATCTCCTTAGTGTGGAATGATTGAGACGAACGCGCGCATTCTATACGCTTTCAGGTTTTTTCGCCGATAATGTAAGTGGGAACCATGCCCCCGCCCGAGGAGACGTTCGCTAGTTCCGTGAACGAAAGCCGTGTAAACGCAGAGCCAACCCGGCCGTTAAAAAGGAGCGGGTCGAGGTCCACCAGTTGCTCTGAAAATTCTACAGTGCCGTCTTCGTGTAACGCCGGAAAAGATTCGCGCGCCGTGGGCACACGTTCCTGAACGAGGTAGTCGCCATCCTCGAGAGCACTTTGCAAGGCCGCCGTCCACCCTTGCTGCTCAATGTTCCAGCCTATGGTGATGCCGTGACCGCCATAATCGTCGTTTGGCTTGAGCACGAGCTTTTGTTGGTTCTCCCTGATGAATTCCAGTAGTTCAATCTTACTACCTCGATAAATCGTTTCCTCATCACGCACCAGTCGCGTCCAGGGCACGTGCGATTGGATGGCGGCTCGCTCATGGTCGCTGAACAGTGCGGCTCGCCTCTCATCAGTCAAAACCGCAAAGAGAGCCTTCTTGTGAATCAACTTGGAACGAAAACTATTCACCATACAGACTGCCCGCGAGCGATAGGCATTCAAGAGAGCGGGATACTGCTCGATTATGGGTAGATACTCATTTACCAGGAGGCGTTTGTAAACGATGTCGATCTCAAGGTCGCCGAAATTGAGACGGCCTCGCGAAAACTCGAGTTCATCAGGCGAACAGATTACTGCCGGGTAGCCCCGGCTTTCAAAATACTCTTTGAAGAGTTCAAACTCCTTTTGCGTTGGCAATCCCTTGAGATCAACGATCGCGATGCGTGGCGGACGATCGGGTTTACGACCCAGAAACTCTGTGTGAGAACTCAGCAAAACATCGAGCATGTGACCTCGGCCGTATAAGGCCCTGACTTTGTACTTTTCGGCAAAGCGCTGCATCACCGGGAGACTGGAAAAGATGTCGTAAGCCGCATCGGCGTAGGCAATCCCCGCCGGACTTTCGCCGTTGAGTTCGACAAAGCTGTAAGCCGAGCCGGTCAAAAAAGAGTCCAGCCGAGCGGTAGGTGACACTGCTCGATAGCCCGGATCTATTGCAATAAGTTCGCGTTCTATCTCGGTGAGTCCGAGATCAGTGACAATCGAAGGGTCGGCAATGGCTGCGTCTTTCACCTTCTCGATCGCCGACCACACCGTTTCGCAGACTGTGCGCACGCGCTCAAAATCGCCTTCCGAAACGAAGTGTGGTCGGAGATACGGAGATAGACGTCGACCGCCAAAAATCAGGCGCGCGCGTTCAAGGCCTTCGTCCAGCACCTGGATCGAAGTTGAGGCAAGGTCGTTATCGGCGAGCAACTCGTGATAATGGGCAGCAGCCTTTGACAACATAGTCAGGGCCTAAACGTTCCTTTGTTTGTAATGCCGATGCAGGAGTGGCTTAGAGTATCACAAGGGATGAAAAACCGCAGATTGGAAAAAGATCATTGACATTGGTCATTGGACGGAAAAAGATTATTTGAAGTTGATCATTGGACATTTGTCGTTTGTCATTTGCTGTAAGGCAGTTAGTGTTATTGGTGGATCGATTGTTGTGTGAGGTAGTGACGATCCACGAAACCACACGAACGATGTCCGAATTGGACTACTCCGGGTGTTCCTTTGCGTGCTTTAGGTCTCTCATGGCTCCAAACGAACCAATGACAAATGTCCAACGACTAACGTCAAATAGTCTTTTTCCGTCCAATGACCAATGTCAAATAATCTTTTACGGTTGCACTACTCTGGAGCATTGACAAGCGTGAAAGTCATCTTCTGTTTCCGGCGCACTACGTCAAACTTGAATTCTGTTTTCCTGCCGTCCGCGAAATCCATCGTGTCACCTGAGATCTGCTGACCGTTGATGGTCTCAATCACGTCTCCCGGGCGCAGACCTGCTTTGAAGCCTTCAGTTTCCGGTTGGACATAAATGACCAGCAGACCGCCAGTCGCCCCGAACCGCGCTGCGACCGCAGGCATTAATGCGACCGTCTCGATTCCTTTCGCCATCAGCAGTCCCTGTTTTAAGAGGCCAGTCCCCTTCGTCATTGAAAAGAGACGAGGGCTGAACCCACCACTTAATTTCAGGTTTAGAGTCTCGGTTGCTTCCTTTCCTGGGCGCATCACGGTGAAGCTGGCAGAGTTGCCGGGACCTGTTTCGGCTAATAGCCAGGAAAAATCATCGGCGGTCCGAATATCTTCACCATTCACCCGCAAGATGACATCACCGGAACGAAGTGAGCCAACTGCCGCCGGACTATCGGGCGCTACCGCGGTCAGCAGAATTCCACAGCGGTCCTGCGTCAAGGCCATGGCTTGCGGCTTCTGCCAGCCGCTGTTTATCAGATCATCGGCGTCCAGGGATTCAATTGGTTCCCCGCTGACGCCAAGCCAGGGTCGCGGCACACTCGACTGCCGGGACAGGACCCTGCTGGCTGCATTGCTGATTTGAGCCGTCGATAAGAGACTTGCTTCCCCCTGCTCAATGCTATCGACGATCCCGATCGTTTGACCGGCATCATTGACGGCGATGCCCCCGATATTTGCCGCTGTCATCCGATCCGATCGGATCTTCATTTTTGAAACGCCACCTGAAGGAGTTGACGTTAGATTGGTGATCGTTCCCTCGATTTCGCCGATTCGAACAGAAACGTTGCCGCTTAAAACCCTGGGTACGATTGGCTCAGGTCCGAACAAACGCAGATGCTGCCCAACGCTAATCGTTTCAATCCTGGCTTTGATAACTGGTAGAGCACTCTTGTCAACCAGCTTAAGAACGGACAATCCGGTAACCCCGTCGAGGCCTACATAGCGGGCCAGAAAACGCCGGCCATCCCTGGCGATAACTGTCACATTGGGTTCATCGAAGGGATCCGCAGCTTCTCCGTCCGCCGGGGTGGTTGTTGCAAAATTCTTTGGCGGGACGGGAAGCAGCCCGGACTGGGATTCGAGCGTATAGGGAATGCGCGGCGACCCCAGTTCAGCCTCGACCTCGGGTAATCGCGCGACTATTGTCTGGCCATCGTTCATTGCCAGGCCGGCTATCACATTTGTATGAACGTCGCCCATGATCTTGAAAGCTTCATCCAATTGAGCAATAGCCACGAATTTCTTGTTCTCACGCGCCATTAGCCTGAAAAGCTTCAAGCCATTTAGACGATGAAGAATCGTCACCACCTGAGGCGCTGCGAGCTGATCCACATTCACCATGTCTGTGCGTGGCGCTGCCGCGGGTTTTTTTGTTGTGGGTGCAGGAGTCGTCGCCACCTGAGCCCGGATGGGTGCCACGCAACCAATCACAACCATCAGCAACAGACCGAAGATGCGCATCCAGGATCTAGTATTCATTGCTTCGTTTGCCCCACTCATCTCTGTCTTACGCTTACCAATCGCCCTTCACAGATCCTTGAAATGAATTCCCGGCGCGCGTCAAAACGCGTTCTGAACCGAAACTAACGGTCGGAAAGGAGATCGTTCGCGCGATTCCACTGCCGTCATCCAGCGAAACGCTCAATGTCTGCACCGGAAAGATGAGCGGTAATTGCACGCCGGCGATTGAAGTATTCTGCCGGACCACAGTCGCGCCAACACTGCTGGAGTCCCTGGCAAAGGTCCGGCCTCTGCCTACCGCCAAGAGCTGTTTGTTTTCTCCTCGCTTGTGCGCAGTCCCGGTATCGACACTATTCGGGCTTGTCGCACTCGCGATCTTGCCTGGGATCACGGAACCAGGGTCAGTGCTACTTGGGACTTCTGATTTCGTAGTTGAGCTTTTGCCGGAAGCAACGACATTAGCAGGCGCCTCCGGTGATGTCGTTACATTCCGAACAAAAAGAAATCCCGCCACCAGCAGGATCAGGGCAGCGGCTGCGAGGGATGGGACTCCGAAGTTGCGCAGGGAGAATGAGGACGGGGCGCGATCATTAGCTATTCGCGCCCTGAGTCGAAAATCAAAATCCGCCGGAGCTTCTACTTGTGGGAGACCGGCAACGAGTAACCTTAATTTCGCCTCGCTCTCATAAAACTCGCGACATGACCGGCACCCGCGCAGATGCTCTACAGATTCCGAGTTGAGTTCCTCAGCGAGGTCGGCCTCCTCTATCCGGAGACGAACTATCCTGCATTCATTTTTGTACATGACTTTTCCAATCACAAATAGGCTCGCATCTTTTCTCGAAGGAAACCTCGCGCCCGGCTAATCCGGGACTTCACGGTCCCTTCGCTCGTGCCCAGGATGCGCGAGATGTCGTCGTAGCTCTTCCCTTCCACATCTCGCAAAATCAGCGGCGCTCGATACTTTTCCGGAAGAGTGCTGATAGCCCGCTGCACCGCCGTTCGTCGTTCCGCGTCCACCAACTCAGTATCCTGCAGCGGCCGCTCGTCAGGAGGATTAAACTCTCGTGCTTCAGCATAATCGGTCGACTGAAAGAACCCGGTCAAAGACACCAGACGCCTGCGCTTTCTCTTTCTCAACTCACTGATGGCCAGGTTAGTCGCAATCCGGTAGATGTAGGTGGAAAACGCATGGCTTTGCTGGTAGCGATCTGCTGCCCGGTACACTCGTACGAAAGTTTCCTGCGTAAGATCCACGGCACCGTCATAGTCGCTAGTCATCCGATAGATATAACTGGTGATCTGGTTCCGATAGCGGCTCACGAGCTGGGCAAACGCGTCGTTGTCACCTGTTCGGGTCGCCTCAAGCAAAGCATGATCCGACGCAGAACCGTCTAATACATCTCGCCCAACAGCGCTGGGGAAAGTAATTTGATCTACGGAGGTAAGCGTTTCCATCACGGCAGGAGGCTCAGTCGGCGTCAAGATAGCCGTTTGCTGACGGTTATCAGGGGCTACACGGCGCAACACCCCGGAACTTGGAACGCATTATACCCTTACCGTACAACCACCCGGAGGCTATACACGCGCAAGGGTACACGATGTTCCCAAAACTATGGCTTTTTGAGGAGACTGAGACGATTAAATGTTTAACCCAGCGGCACTTAGGCTTCAGGGTTCTGGAAGACTGAGTCGTCTACCTTTACACCGAAAGTGACGGTAAGTATTCGCGTTTCCTGCGTTTCCCTTCCGTCTTCAAGCAGGACGGTTCGATAGGGTACGAGCGTCTGCTGGGCGTAGCGGTAATCAAAGAACTTTCTGGTGTATTTAACCGGCGTCGTTCCGGGGCTGGAAGGTTCTTCATACTCAAGCCACAGCACGCGAAGGGTCCTGGCACTGATGTAATAACGGGTCTTGCGGTTTTCCTTGTCAGTTACGTCCAGCACGTAGAGATCGATTCCCTTTTGTTTATCCTTCCCCACCAGAGTCAAAGTCGAGCCGTTCTCCTTATAGCGAAGCAAACAGTCAACACTATGCTGATGTTGGTAAAGAAAGCTGGCCGCGGCATCTTCCCGCGGGGTGAAAGCCGCGCCGTTGATGACACCCCAAAGCTTACCGGATCCGTAAATTAAAGAGTATTCGACACTGGGCAGTTTCTGATCGAGCCTGATCTTGTCTTTCTCGAGATTTTCACCACGCACAAAGCGACGCTCGTAAGTCGATTCTTCTGTTTTCCCATCACTGGCGAAACGGGTAATGCGGCCTCGTTCCACCCCATTGCGCCGGATTTGGTCAAGGACAGGACGCGAGCCATATATCAGAATGGCTGATTCAGCAACCTGCTCCGCTGTTGGATTCTTCGGGTCGTCGGGGAGAAAAGCGAAACTGGCCCGGATAGTTGGTACATTGGCCGCTAAAAGACCGCACAAGACTAAGGACGATACTAGTCTAAGCAATAACGATTCTCCTCTACCCTAGTTGGTTTGGATTAAGAACGGTTGTTAAGGGAAAGCGAACCATTCCGGCGAATTCTAACACAGGCGCAACCAAAATCCCGTTTGGTAGCAGCACTTGGCATTGTTATTGATGCCGTCCATGCGCCGCTCGGATGCCTGTCGGCGCCCGATGGCTGATAAGCGTTCCGTCGCTGTTTGACAAGCGTTCTCACGACAAGTATTTTGCTTGGTTTCGAACCAACCCGGCGGGACCGCTAACAGTGGCAGGCAATTGTTCCGGGTTCATTGCCGCAGTTTAAAAAATCTCTCCGCGCAAAGAAGAAGCGCGCCTGGCAGTAAGAAAGGACATTTTGCTCTTATGAAACGAATAGGCATTCTGGTCGGCCGTGAAAAGACGTTCCCTGACGCCCTCATTGAGCGAATCAACGAGCGCGGCAAGGGAGAAGTTGTGGCCGATTTCATCAAACTGGGCGGTATTCGGCATGATGCACCTCCTCGTTATGACCTGGTGGTTGATCGGATATCCCATGAAGTTCCTTTTTATCGCGCGACTCTGAAGCGCATGGCTTTGGAAGGCACGATCATCATTAACAATCCGTTCTGGTGGTCCGCCGACGACAAGTTCTTCAATTACTCGTTGGCACCCAAGCTCGGCGTCGCCGTTCCTAAAACGGTCCTGCTACCGCAGAAGGATTACATCGACGGTATTGTGAGCGAGAGTTTGCGCAATCTCGAGTTTCCCCTCGACTGGCAGGGAATCATTGACTATGTCGGCCTTCCCGCGATTCTGAAACCATTTGATGGCGGCGGCTGGAAGAACGTGTCACGTGTAAATTCGCTCGAGGAACTCTGGTCCGAATATGACCAGACTGGCACCCTCTGCATGACACTCCAGGAGTTTATTGACTTCGATCAATTCGTGCGTTGCTACTGTGTGGGCCAGGAAGAAGTCATGATCATGGCTTACGATCCCCGCAAGCCTTATCTTTCCGGAGAGCAATACGTTCACAACCCGGATTACCTGGCGCCTCAGCTGGCTGAGCGTGTTAAGGCAAACGTGCGTACGCTTTGCACGGCGCTGGGTTATGATCTCAATACGGTCGAGTTTGCGATCAAGGACGGGGTTCCCTATGCAATCGATTTCATGAATCCTGCTCCGGATGCGGAACTGGCTTCAGTAGGTGAGTTCTATCACAACTGGATCACCAACGAAGTTACGAATCTGGTTTTCCGCCGCTTAAGGGAAGAGAGATCTGCGCCTCGCTATCGCTGGGACGCGCTGTTGAATCCCGAGCCATCACGAACCTCAGCCGTGGCCTCATCGACAGAACAACAGGGGCGTACAGTTACCCCGAAAACAGATCTCTCCAGTCGAGATAAAGTGAAGTCAGCTGCCGCCGGCGAGAGTTCGGCAGCAGATTCAATCACGACCGATAAATCAAGCACCAGGAGCACACGTCAGACAAAGCCTAAGGCGACCCGCGGTCCAAGCCGAGAAAATGGTAAGACAGCGACGCCGCGTTTGAAGAACCCACTTTAGGAACCCTGGGCTGAGCCCGGCCAACATTGCGGCATTAGTCAAAAGGTCCACGAATCATGGGACAAAACCGAAACGGTTCTTTCTCCCCATGGTTCGTGGATTTTTCTTGTGTGCCGGACCGGCGGTTTGCGCTAGCGTTGAGGATTATTCCTGGAGGCGAGGTTTCCTTCTCGTAGACAAAAACCTGGTGCCGACGAGCGAGACCAACCAGGTCACGAGTGCGGATGACGCTAGAGACCAACCCATTGCCGCGAGTGTGGCGTCAAAGTAGCCCCCAACGAGAGCCAGAAGTATGGCTGCGTTAGTGACAGCCCCAGCGAGCCGTCGCACCCGGCTGGCGTGCTGCATTAAGTTGATGCGACGAAGCTCCGCGCCCAGGTATTCGTCGTCATCGTTGAGACGAGCATAGTAATCAGCTTCTCTACGAGCATACAGCGCCAACGACTTTTCGGCGGCTATCGTGGCCGCATCGCGATGGTGATGAATCACGTGGGCCAGCTTTCCTTCTCTTAAGGCCACGTCCGCCAAGCCAAACCGCGCTTTCAGGTTTTTGGAATCAATGTGCAGCGCTTTGTGAAAGACTCGTTGTGCGCGCTTCACATCGCCGCATTCGAGCGTGCTTTCTCCGATTAGCGCCAGCAGGTTGGCATCACCGCCGGCGCGAATGCTCGCGAGATGAAGGGCAGCCCGCGCGCGTGACAACAGTCTAGCGTCGGCATTCGCGCTCGCCTGTGAGCGCAGCAAACGGGCAAATTCGTATAGCAGCCAGGCCTCTCGAGGGATGACATTCAGAGCTCGGCGAAAGGCCTCGCTAGCCTCTGCAAGACGCCCTGCCACACGCAGTTCGTTTGCAAGTCTTCTCAGGAGATTCGCCTTTTCGACGCGAAGCGCAGAAGTCGGCTCGGAAAGTGACTCTTCATCGATCTTCTTGCCGCCCAACTTGAAATCAGTGGCCGCACCGGCAAGAACATTCGCCGGCGCCAGTTGAGACAGTTTTGTTTTCTTCTCAAGTGAGCGTGGTTCCACCAGATAGTCGCGCAGATCACGGCTGCGACCGTCTAATTTGTCCTCATGAATAAGTGGAAACAGGACGCGTACCATTCTGCGGTAGCTCTTACCGCCGGAGGCAAACACGAACTGCACTCCCTTGCCCGCGATCTGACTCCGATACCGATACCTGACCGAGCCTCCGCGCCGTAGCGTCCGCACCGCACTGGTCTCTACGGTTTCAAAGTCGAGGAGGTTCAAACGCCAACCGCTGCCAAAAAGAAGTTGCGCGATTGAAGGCACAATACCCCGACGCGTGAGTCGTTCGCCGTCAAAGATGATTCGATCTGTAAATGCAAGAATGGGGATAAGCAACCAGGCGATTGCTACGGCAACAAGTGCCCACGCGTTGTTCCCTGATCGCAACAGCAAAGCCGAGGTGAAGGTGAACAGGCTTGCGGCGGCGAGATAGGCGCCAGGTGAAACGCGCACACTGGCGAGCCGCTTTGAGGTACCAGCACTCTGGCGTTCTTTTGCCTCGGCGATGGCCTGCAATGCCTCGATCTGTTTTATGTCGTTCATTTCGGTTTGACGGGACCCTGTGCAGGGCATTCAACTGGCACGTCCAACGAAAAGGGACCTCGACTGCCTCCAGGTTCAGTGTAACGTAAGTCTGCAAATTCAACGAGCGTCTGATTCACACAGTTCGGATCTACTCGCACCACCGGGAATCTCGCAAAATCCGAAAGAATTTGCGCTCGTTTATCTTTGAGAGCTTCCGTTATCAACGGTTGGAGAGCGGGGTCAGGTTTCTCATAGCGTACCAGCCCGGAAAGATCTGCCTGGGAAGTCAGGTTTAAATCGAAGCGATATGTAGCGCGATCTGTTTCAAAAACGCTCTGCCAGTGAAACGGGTTCGCGAGTGTGGGCATGGCTGCCAGTTCGGTAATACTCTCGCCGTTCTGGTTAGCCACTATTGTCGCAAGCGATCGTGCCTGGTTGACAGCAAGCTTATGAGCGTACGCCAGGGATCCCCAGTAGATCGCCGCCAGGATAAAAGCGGCAATTCCGATTTTTGCTCCCCAACGTTCCGCCGCTCGCAATCTGTAAAGCACCGCAAAGGCAACGATTGCGGTAATCCAGAAGATCCGAACGAAGGTTGGATCCGAGAGCCCGCCGCGTCGCGTCGGACCTAGCACCACCAGACATGTAAGCACCAGGCCTAGCAGCGACCATACCCCCAACTTAATTCTGGTCTTCGACGTCAAGAGGAATCCTGCGCCGCCAAAAATCAACCAGATGAAGGGATCGAAGATGAAAACAAAGTCACCGTAGAACCACCTGGGATTCCACGGCAGCAACAATCTGATGCCATAGTTGTTGGTCCAATCCATGAACGGATGAGTGGCGGCGACTATCAGTGAGGCAATTAACAAGCCTTTGAGTTTAATGACATTCGGAAGCGAATGCCGCAGCGCCGAGAGGTAGCCACCCAGGTAGAAGAGGAGAGGCAGAATCAGTGCCAGGACAATTGTGCCGGCAATCGAGTGAGTAATAGCGCGGTGATATTTTAGGAATTCCCAACGGCCACCGAAGATGAGAGTAACGATATCCGAATCTGGCAAGCTGGCGGCGATTAAGCAAACAGCGGTGGCCCGAGGCGATAACCTTTCGAACCCGGCTTTGGCAGCCGCAAGCCCAACGAGCGAGTGCGTCAGGTTATCCAATTTCGAATCTCAAATTCCTCTGGATCACACCAACCCACCAAACTTCAATATCTCATCCGAGTGCTGGAGCTTCAGGTGGCAACTGGGCGTATCGCTCCGGATCGAGCTTCTGCAATTCGCTGGCTGCATCGGTGGCTGCTCCGGATGGTGGCAATGGCATCTGGTCGGAACCCTTGGCCTTGCGCGAGGCATCGACGATATTAAAAAGGAGATCGGCTGCCTCCTTCTTCTTTCCCTGCTTCGAATAGACCAGCGCGAGGCGCAGGTTTGCTGTTTCCGGCGTGATAACCTGGGCGCCGGACGATGCCAGTTCCCTGTAAAGCTGTGCCGCTTCGTCGTACTTAGTGTCAGCCTCGAGCGCTTGCGCGAGGGCAAACTTCGCCAGCGCAGCGACATCCGCGTTGCTACTCTTGCTCAGCTCTCTCAACTCAGCCAGGGCCTTGGCGCGGTCGACCGTCAACATGTTAGTCGCGGCGAAATACCGGGCTTCACTGCGGTAAGGTTCACCATATTTGGCGGCCACCTTCTGAAACTCCTCAATAGACTTTTGCGCCCGTTCCTGCTCGCTGGTGAAGCTCGGGCTTGTCGGCGTTGATGGCGTCGTTGGTGAAACCGGGGTCACTGCGATCGTAATTGCCCTTCCCAGGGCCCGGCGTGCTTCGTCGGTTTTGCGATGGTTCCACCTGATAAAAAACAAGCCCAGAGCTACGGCGATGACGATCCCTGCCAGTACATATAGGATAGTTCGGCCGCGACCTTCGAGGCGGTCGCCAAAACGGTCAAACACCGTCATTGCCGTGTCGCGAAAGCGATCATGCTGAAGTTGCCTTGCCCGCTTCTTCTTGTATTTAGCCACGTGATTCCTTCTCGCAAGTACACATAGTGAGCTGCGTTCTTTTGGGTGTATGATTGGCGAAAAGTTCACTCTAATGGCCGTCACGAAAACTTGTCAAGCAGGGTGCTTTAACCGGGAAAATCTGGAAGGCTTGATTGCAGGTACCTGATCAAAGTGTAAAACAGCATCCAAATACCAGTGAAATGTCGTCGGGAACAAATCCAGAGCTTGCGGTGTCTAACGGTTCGCCTGTCCGGGAATGGGCAGAGGCCGTCAGCAACTCCGATTCCCGCCCCAGGGGGTGATCAGTGAGCTACGGAGAGCCAATAGCCCTCCGCGGGCAGTTGGATTTGGAGCAGGTTGCTACGGCGGCCTCGGTTGAAGAGTGTCCAACGGCCGAGGCCCAGTTCATTGAAAGACTGAAGAATGGCGAGTCAGCGGCCTTTGACCTCCTGGTTCGTGAGCGTTCCGGGGAAATCTACGGCCTGCTGTATCGCTTGACTGAGAACGCTGAAGAGGCTCGGGATCTGACGCAGGAAACCTTTTTACGGGCCTTTCAAAGTATCGGCCACTTCCGAGGCGAGGCGGACGTCAGAACCTGGATTTACAGGATCGCGATTAACCAGGCCCGGAATCGCTGGCGTTGGTGGCGCCGCCGGAGACGCGATGCCACGGTTTCGCTTGATGCGAATGACGGGCGAGGCCAACCTCTGGTCGCCAGTCTGCGAGCTGACCACTCCAGCAACCCGGAACAGGCGACACTTGCACACGAACGGGAGGCCGTACTCAATGACGCACTACAGAATTTGGGTCGGTCCTACCGCGAAACGGTCATCCTCAGAGATATCGAGGGGTTTAGTTACGACGAAATTGCGTCGATGCTGGGTATAAGCGTTGGTACGGTCAAATCGAGACTAGCACGCGGCCGCCAGGAGTTACGGCGGAGGTTAGAAGGATCTTTGTAAACATTTCGGATTGCGGATTGCGGATGTCGAATTTTGCCATACCGTTACGGACCGTAAAATTCGAAATTCGCAATCCGAAATCCGAAATTCCACGGATGGCTGACCCACCCCGGCTCACAACAACTCGGTGCCAAATGGGTCGAAGTGACGAAGCGGGGGGAGAAGACGTCAGGGGATGAATGAAGGCGAATTGAAAACGTGGCCAGCAACACCCGTTGATGAGTCGCTCGCAGTTATTTCCGGCGTTTAGCCTTGAACCTTGTCGGAGTTGCTTCCTTCGGAAAAGGGAGCAGCCGGGGTCGGTCAGCCATCAGGGCATTGCCGATTGCCAATTGCCGATTGCCGATTGGCTTTTGCAAAAAGCGTTTGGTCCAGTCGGCAATAGGAAATCGGCAATTGAAAGTCTCTTATGTTGTGCGAAGAAACAAAGCAGTCCCTTTCCCTCTATATAGACGATGCGTTGTCGTTGCCGGCGCGTGTCGCTGTTGATGAGCATTTGCATAAATGCCCCGTCTGCAGAGCAGAGGTGACCGCGTTGCGCTCGATCGCACGAGGTTTGGCTATGCTTCCCCGACCGGTCCCGCCGGTCGATCTCAGTAACGCGATTAGCGATGCGCTAATGATTGAAGCTGCGGCGCGTCGTCAGAGTCCAAAGCCTTCCTGGGCAATTCGCCTGGCGCATTGGCTCGAGCCCAGGGTGATGCCGTACACAGTAGGCTCTTTTGCTTCAGTTCTCCTTTTCGCTGCTATGTTTGCCGGTCTGCGTCCCCACTTCATTGCCCTGCGCGAAGCGTCCAGCAGCAAAGTTGCGTTTGTTCCCAGCATTTATGAACCTGTTACGCCGGCCTTGTTTGCTGCCAGCCGGGCTCCCTTTGCTGAAGAGTCGCCAAGTCTTAATCCAACAGGCGCCCTGGCAGCGCTGACACGTTCGTACTCCCATCCGCATACCGAAGACGGCGACGATATGGTGGTCGTGGCCACCGTGTTCAGCAATGGAGCGGCATCGTTGTCAGGAGTGGTCCAACCTCCTCGTGATCGGAGAATGCTGACTGAATTCGAGATCGCCTTACGACAATCTGCTGCATTCGTGCCCGCCTCGATGGACCGCCGCCCCGATACCATGCGCGTGGTCTTTGCCGTGCAGAAGGTGGATGTGCGCGACCGCAATTTCTGACCTCTTAGTCCAGCTGACAGCCCGCCGAGTCCGAAGGCATGGACCCCTGTCCGCGTCTCTTCACGGCTCGCAAAAACACGCGCTTGACGCACCACGCCGCGCATGTTAGTTTGCCTTTTTACCTAATTTTTCGCGAAGTTTACACTGTTTGCTTTGCAGTAGGCTGGAGAACGCGTGACGGCACCCGCGCCGCAACTCAAGAAGACACCGCTGAATTCCGCTCATCGTGAGATGGGTGGCCGGATGGTCGACTTTGGCGGGTGGGACTTGCCTGTTCAGTACCCTGCCGGAACCGTCGAGGAGCACCTTCGTACCCGGACGCGAGCGGGTTTGTTTGATGTCTCGCACATGGGCGAGATAGATGTGCGCGGAGCCGATGCTATCGCATTTGTCAATCGCCTCACTTCGAACGACGCCGGCAAGTTGATCGACGGCCAGGCCCAGTACTCGACTCTGACGACTCCAGCCGGCACCATTGTGGATGACCTGCTCGTTTATCGCTTTGCGGCTGACCATCTTATGCTCGTTGTTAACGCGGCGACGACCGAGAAGGATTGGGACTGGATCGCTTCTCACCGGCAAAGCGAATCCGTTGATCTGCGCAACGTGAGCAACGAGTACTGTCAACTGGCGCTGCAAGGTCCCGATGCACTTTCAATTCTGCAACCGCTCACCTCAGCCCCACTGGCGAATATCAAGTACTACCACTTCACAGAAAGCTCCGTAGCGAATGTGCCGGCCATCATCTCTCGCACTGGCTACACCGGCGAAGATGGATTCGAAGTCTATGCGGCCGCGGATCAAGCCGAACGACTGTGGCGGAGATTGCTCGATGCCGGAAAGTTCGGAACGCCGGACGGCGTGCTGCCCTGTGGCCTGGCAGCTCGCAATACCCTGCGGCTGGAAGCCGGCATGGCTCTGTATGGTCACGAGATCGATGAATCGACGACGCTGTTGGAAGCCAATCTTGGCTGGATATGCAAATTGGGAAAGGGAGAATTCATTGGGCGTGACGCTCTGGTAAAGCAGAAAGAAGAGGGTCCACGCCGGCGGCTCGCGGGTTTTGAAATGACTGAGCGCGGGATTGCCCGAGATGATCAGGAAGTCGTTATCGATGGCACTCGTCTGGGACGAGTCACCTCTGGTAGTCCGGCTCCATTCCTTAAAAAGAACATTGGCTTCGCTTATGTGCCGGTCGAGTTTTCAAACCCGGGCCAGGCAATTCAGATCGATGTGCGCGGCCGCCCTGTGGGCGCACAAATTGTTAAGACGCCGTTCTACAAGCGTCTTAAATGATTTGGTCTTTGGCTTTTGGTCTTTAGCCTTGTACTTTTCGTATGAGTCGAAATTTCCTGGTGTGCCGCAGGACATATGACCGAAGACAAGGCCAAAGGTCGAAGATCATTCTTAGAGAGGATAGCTCATGGCTAACGTCCCAGAAGATTTACACTACAGCAAAGACCACGAGTGGGTCAGACCAGACGGCGATGTGGCAACAATCGGGATTACTGACTACGCGCAGAACTCACTGGGCGACGTGGTCTATCTGGAATTGCCAAAGCCCGGCGAGGAGTTTGCGACGAACGAATCTTTCGGTTCGGTCGAATCCGTCAAAGCGGTTTCCGAAGTGTTCACTCCGGTTGCGGGGAAAGTGATCGAGGTCAATGAACAGCTCAACGACACGCCAGAGAAAGTCAATTCCGATCCTTACGGTGAGGGTTGGATGATCAAGGTGAGAATGGCAAGTCCGGGTGAGGTAGACAGCCTGTTGACCGCGGCGGAGTACGAAGACTTTACGAAAGCTGAGAGCGAGTAAACTTGCGCTATATTCCGAACTCGCCCGAAGAACGGGCCGAGATGCTCAACTCGATCGGCCTCAACAAGTCGGCAGAATTATTTGCCTCTATTCCAGATGATTTACTCCTGCGGGAGCATCTGAACACGCCCGCCGCTCTTTCCGAACTTGAGCTGTTGTCTCGTTTCGAACGCATGGGCCAGCGCAACGCCGGGCCGGGCAGAGTCAGCTTCCTGGGCGGCGGCGCCTATTCACATTACATCCCCACAATTGTCGATCACATCATTTCACGTTCGGAGTTCTTTACTGCCTACACCCCTTACCAGCCGGAGATCTCACAGGGCACCCTGCAGGCTATATTCGAGTTTCAAACACTCGTCTGCCAGTTAACGGGAATGGAAGTAGCCAATGCTTCCATGTACGACGGTTCGACTGGGCTGGCGGAAGCAGTGTTGATGGCCGAACGAGTAACCAAAAGGTCCAGGGTGATTGCGGCCGCCTCAGTGCATCCACAGTACCTCGAAGTGGTAAAGACCTACGTGCAACACGCGGGGATCGAATTGCAACTGGCTGACTTCGACAAAAAGACGGGACAAATCAGTAGCACACTCGGTGAGCGGATTGACGATCAAACGGCGGCAATCGTTGTTCAGTCGCCCAACTTTTTCGGTTGTATCGAGGACGTTGCAGCTCTTGCCACCCTGGCCCATGCTCGGGGGGCACTCATGATCGTCGCCGTGACGGAGGCTATTTCGTTCGGCTTGCTCAAGCCGCCTGGCGCCTGCAATGCGGACATCGTCGTCGCCGAGGGACAATCTTTCGGTGTGCCGCTTTCTTTCGGCGGGCCATATGTTGGGCTGTTCGCTGTGCGCGAGAAATATGCGAGGCAGATTCCGGGACGGCTGGTGGGCGAAGCCTATGATAAGCAGGGCCGCCGCGGGTTTGTATTAACCCTGGCTACCCGAGAACAGCACATTCGCCGCGAGAAGGCAACCTCCAATATCTGCACCAACGAAGGTCTGATTGCTTTGGCTGCAACCGTCTACATGGAAACCATGGGCAGGAAGGGAATTCAGGAAGTAGCCCAACAGTGCGCACAAAAGACCGCTTACGCAGCGCGGCGGATTGGAGAACTTGACGGGTTTTCATTGCGCTTTAGCGGTCCTCGATTCAACGAGTTCGTAGTCCGCGGACCTGCCGAAGCAACCAGCCAGCTCCGTCGTCTGGCTCGCGATCGAGCAATCGACGGCGGGATCGCGCTCTCGCGCTTTTATCCCGACTGTGAAAATGATTTCCTCGTCTGCGTGACAGAAATAAACAGTCGCGAACAGATAGACTCGCTGGTCGAGGGATTGAGAGATTTTTCTAACGAATAATTTGAGTAATCCAAGATTTATCGATCCACGAAATAACACGAAAGAGCCGCCAAACGCGGCGACATTTAGTGTGTTTTCGTGGACGGTTTTATGGATATTTACTTCATGAAGACAAGCATCACGAAAGTAAGTTCACATCTCAGTCTGAATGAACACCTGATCTTTGAGCGTTCGCAGACAGGTCGCATCGGGTATTGTCTCCCGCCGCTCGATGTAGACGAGACACCAATAGACGATATCTTACCGGCGAACCTGCGACGTGATGATGATCTGGAAGGCGTGCCCGAGGTCAGTGAAGTAGACGTGATTCGTCATTTCATTCGCATCTCGACCTGGAATTACTCAATCGACCTGGGCATGTATCCACTCGGCTCGTGCACGATGAAATACAACTCGCGTCTGAATGAGAAAGTTGCCCGCATAGCCGACTTTGCCAACCTTCACCCGCTGGCTGTGGAGCAGGATGCGCAGGGTGCATTGCAGGTCATCCATGAATTGCAGGAGTGCCTCGCAGAGATTACGGGTCTTCCGGGTGTATCGTTACAACCGGCAGCCGGCGCTCACGGCGAGATGACCGGTGTAATGATGATTCGCGCCTACCTGGATCGGCGCGATGGTGAAGGTGCTTCGGCAAACCGTCGGACGATGTTGATTCCCGATTCAGCTCATGGCACCAACCCTGCCTCGGCACATCTTTCAGGCTTTTCAGTTAAGACAATTCGTTCTAACGCCGCTGGTCTGACCGATCTGGACCACCTGCGGGAGTTGTGCGCACACGGCGAGGTGGCCGGCTTGATGCTCACTAACCCGAACACGCTCGGCTTGTTTGAAAGCAACATCAAGGAGATTTGCCGCATCGTTCACGACGCTGGTGGACTCGTCTACATGGACGGCGCGAACATGAATGCCTTGGTGGGAATCGCCCGGCCTGGTGATATGGGCGTCGATGTAATTCATCTGAACCTGCATAAAACATTTTCTACGCCGCATGGCGGTGGCGGTCCCGGCTCCGGCCCCGTTTGTTGCACCGCAGACTTAACACCCTTCCTGCCTAAACCACTGGTGATCAAATCCGGCGATGAGTTCAAGCTCGACTCAGATCGGCCTCACTCCATTGGACGAGTAAAGGCGTTCTACGGAAACTACGGGATGATGCTCCGAGCGCTCTCTTACATTCTGACCCATGGTTACGATGGACTGCGGGAAGCGACAGAGGCTGCGGTGTTGAATGCCCGGTACATCGCGCACGGGCTGGCATCGGATTACGACAAACCTTTCGAAGGAGCGCCCATGCACGAGGTTGTGTTCACCGACAAGCGACAAACGCGTAAGGGTGTGCACACGCTGGATATTGCCAAACGCCTTATCGACTATGGCTTTCATCCAATGACGATTTATTTTCCGTTGATTGTTCAGGGAGCTATGCTGATTGAGCCCACTGAATCCGTCGGCCGGCAGGAACTGGACCAGTTTGTGGCCTCGATGATATCAATCGCCCATGAGGCGGTTGAAAACCCTGATCTTGTTTTGAACGCCCCGCATTCAACCCGCATCGGCCGCCTGGATGAAGCCGCCGCGGCACGGAAACCTGTCCTTCGCTGGAAACCCCGGGCAAAAGCCGACGCCGCTTAATTCTCAAACGCAAAATACACCAACTGCATAAGCTGAAGAAAAACTTGTTTCCACAGTAAGAATGTAAGCCACAGATAAACGCAGATGACGCGGATCAGAACAGACAAATAGGTTTTGTAAGCAAGACAATATTTCGTGGATCGTCTTTTGGTGTTGGTTATTCGTCGGAGTTTCAGCTATTTGTCAGTTCTGATCTGCTTTATCAGCGTTATCTGTGGCTTACATTCTTGCTACTAAGCTTCCCAATTCAAATTCGTTTCGGACTCGAGCACTACACCTTTGGATGGCAACCGGAGTAAAGCCAGGCGCTCAACCACTCTCCCGTTAATGATGTGCTCTTCTACGATTTCCGCAACGTCTTCGGAATTTACTTGCGCGTACCATACACCATCTGGATAAACCATCACGGCCGTGCCGATGGCGCAAAAACCGACCGAGCCGCATTCGGTGAGCACCACACTTCCCCGGGGATTCTTTCCCTTCTTTTCTTTGCCAAAAAGCATCTGGCGCTCGAGCAATTCCCGTTCGAAAGCCGCCTTGACAGTCGCGCTCTCAACTGCGCTGCAGGATTTTCCGGTACACACGAAAATATGGTGTCGAATCGGCGCCGCCGCCACCGGAGCCAGCTCTTCCAGTCGTTGGCGATTACTAATGAATTCCGGATCGCTCATAACAAAATCTGCGCTTATGCTACCACGATTAAACGCCAGCGGCTTGCCCGCTGGAGTCTCACGTTCGTTGCTACAAAGGGAACCGCAGCTAGGAAAAGATGCCCCCGGTGATCCTCAATCTGCGCAGTGGGCGCCCCCGCTCAAGTTTTGGCTCACCCCATCATGAGTGGCACTGGATCTTGAGCGGGGGCGCGCGCGGCATGTTGAGTGTCACTATAGTTGATCGGCGCTTGCCCCCTTCCTGACGTGCAAATTCCCCCGGCTTGAATGCTTGCTCCAAAGATTGAAGTGAAGAATCTTTCCGGTGTAATCCAACCATTAACTCTTTTACAGAAGTCGTTGTAGAATACAAAAGGCAGGGCGACCGCTCAAAAAGACCGCAATCAAGGCTTTCAGCGGTCTGACGCGGGCGCCCGAACTATTGTTAGGGCGGAATTGTAAGTCAAGCAGTATATGGCGACTGGCCTCGTTATCCACATCTCGTCCGGAGACGACAAACACACGGAAGTGCTCACGAACGAGCGTATCCGTATTGGCAATTGCGATGACTGCGATCTGCGACTGCGTCTCTCTTCCCTGCCCAAGCGCCCCGAAAACGACGGTATCCTGCTCGAGCTCGAGCGCACAAACGGCTTCTACAAGATAACTGATTTTGATCGCTCGCTAGTCCTCACTTATAACGGCGAGCCACTCGAGCGGGATACTGAAATAAATGATGGTGATGAGGTTCGCATCGACCAGAGCAACCTTGCCCTTCAGTTTTTTCCGATTCGCTCGCTGCCTGCGGTCGTTTCCGGTTCTGCCCGCGAGACCCATGTCGCTCCTTTTATAGAGGCGGCGGCGATAGAGTCCGCAGCCACCGCCCGGCGTGATGATGCTAAGGTATTTCTGCGTGAATTCACCCGGGAGCTGGTGCGTGAGATCAACCCCAGCACCAAATTGATCTCCCTGGCGATCGCGCTCTGCCTGGTCGGTGGCATCCTGTATATCGGCTTTGCGATGTATAAGGAGTTGCAGCAGAGCAGGAAAGTCATCGCCGAGCAGGGAGCGCAGCTCAGTCAGGTGAAACAGCAGGGCGCTGACACGAACAAGCAGCTCTCCGAAGTCGTTCGCTCGACCAAAGAACTTCAAGACAGCCTCTCGCTGGCTATCAAACTACGCAGCGAATATGGCAGCGGGGTCTGCCTGATTGCCGGATCATACTATTTTGTTGAGGCGGGTACCGGCCGGCCACTTAGATATCCTGAATCGCAGACGAATGAAAGTGGAGAGGCAGTGCAAAGCGCCGGCGAGAATACAGTGTTGACGCCAGAGGGCCGCGCGGCAATCGCCGAATATGAGTTTGTCGGCAGCGGATTTTACGTGGGCAATGGCTTTGTAGTAACCAACCGGCACATAGCGCAACCCTGGCTCGCTGATGACCGCGCGCAGAGCCTGAGCACCAGCGTGCGAGGGCAACCGAAGCTCAAGAAGCTCACTGCTTACTTTCCAAATATGACCACCCCGATTGCCCTCAAGTTCAAAGCGGCGGCTCAACGCGATGACCTGTCTGTCTGCACCCTGGACTTGCCCGAATTCCCCTCAAGTATCGCCGTGTTACCCCTGGAAACCGAGGCCGATGCGGTCGCTGTTGGTCAAACCGTTGTGATGATGGGCTATCCGTCCGGTCCGGATCGTCTGCTTGCTCTCCTTGACGACGCCGAGTCGCGCAGTATCCAGCAGCGTTACGCCTCAATGGACGCTTTGCTCGGGTACCTTGCCGAAAAACGGCGCATACAGCCAAATACTACGCAGGGCAGCATTACGGATCTCAACGTTCGTCGAATTGCCTACGACGCGCGCACGGCTGAAGGTGGTTCCGGCGCCCCGTTGTTTGGACCATCCGGACGCGTGATTGGTGTCAACTTTGCCATGTTCACTGAAAACCAGGCATCCAACTTTGCGGTTCCAGTTCGTTACGGCATCGCTCTCCTGGAGCGGGCCGGATGGCAACCCCCCGCCTCAAAAGACGGCAAGGATGCAGAAGCTCTAAACTCTCCTCAAAGCACGCACGCACTCGCCTCCGCGCAGAAGTAAATCCTCCTGACACCTCCAGGGCATGCTCAAGTGAGAAAGTTTCCAGGATGAGCCAATACCCCACGCTGCTGACAACTCAAGATCGACCGGCAGCATCGGAGGACGTGTTGTTTCAGTGATAGATGTGTCACAAGGGGCAAAGCGAAACTTGCCCCGATGAATTTAGACTAATGCTATATTGTTTGGGCAGGTTCCTGCGGCATGAGCTTTGCTCCACGTGTGGTTGGACCACTCAAAGCTCTATATTTTCGTACAGCGTCGCGATACGAAGTGCAGCAAAATCATATCATGGGGCTTCATTCAATTAATTCCGGGAACCTGATTTGCCGCCACCTGTGCCTCAGTGCCTGTGACTCTTTGCGCCACATCGCCTGTTTGCTACTCGCTTTGGCCGTCACGCTCTCGGTTTTCGCGCCCAACTTTGTAGCTGCCCAAAACCCTCAACCAATAGAGCGCGCTGAGGCACCCTCGGCGGGCGAGACGCCCGCAGTCTCAGAAAAAAGCATTGCTGAGCCGGAGGCGGCCGGCGTGCCAAACGTGTTTCGGCTGGAACGCGTGCCTGTCGCAGGTGGGGCAGAACTCGTGACCGTATTCGCTAAACTCGGCGGTTTGGAAACGTCCCAAGACAAGAAATTGGTGCCGCTCGTCACCGTCTTGCGCGACACGCTAGGTGATGCAAGCCTTGAGAACGATCGACTCCGCTACGTTTGGCCCTTAACTTATACCCGACCCAGCCTTAAACAACGGGTTCTGGGAGCAATTCCCTTCCTCTATACGAGGATGGGAAATAAGGGCACGATCTCCGAAAAGTCTCCGCCGCCGGCGATGGACCTTGCTGCTCCGGAGAGTGACGTTTGGAACAATATCTTCTGGACCGCGCTACAGAACATTTTGCTCGATCCATATGGAATGCCGATTAAGGCTTCCACTCGTTCTTATCGGCGAAACATAAGCGATTATCGCAAGACCCACATCATCAGAGCCCTGTCGGTGCTGTCTCTCTATCAAACCCTCAATGGTGGTCAAGGGGCTTTCTCGCCGTCAGAGATGGCCGAAATTCATTCACGTCTTTCTCTTACCGACAAAGCATTTGGCGGTTTCGTCGATGATCTGAATCTGGAGCACTACTACGAAAAAACCACTAGCCAACAAAAGGACGACCGAGGGCATAACTGGGAACTCCTGCGGCAACGAGCGGAAGCTGAATCACTTTATTTTGAGCCGTTGCGGATGCCTGACGGCAGTACCACTCACGCGCTTTTGTGGATTGCCCGGCGCGATCTTGAAAAACCGCTGAATCATCCCTTCAGCGGTAGATTCCTGAATATCTCAGATCCTCGATCGGACAAGCGCCTTTTGAATTGGAAGGGTTATGTCGAAACACGCTACTTCGACAAAGACAGTCGTCCCGTAACCGCCGCAACAACAGATGCCGAACCGGTAGAGATGATTCCGATTGCGCTCTACGGCTTGGACACCCCCAAGATTCCGATGCTGCTGATTGATTTTCGCGACAACCTCAATCCGAAAAAACGCGAGATGTCGCGACGCGTGCTCCAGGACATTACGCGAAACATACTGTCAGTTTCTCGCTTTGGTAACCTGCCTTACCTGCTCGGCCGGACAGTCTTTGATTTCGTAACCGGGAGGCGCGGAATTGATGTCAATCAACCTTCGCGTCTGCAAACCTACTCCCAGCTGAAACTGTTGCTTGCCCTCAATGACTCGTTAGAGCCTGAGTTACGCAATGAGATCACCCAGCGACTCGAGAAGGTTTCGCTGAATCCGCTGGAAAATGATCTCGATGTTGAAGCAAGGGTCGCCCGGCAACAATACGAAGCGCTATTGTCCTACGCCAGTCGCGCGGATGGATTGGCGGCGAAGCTCGAACGTGATCGGCGAGCAGAGATGGTTCCACTAGCACACAGTCGCGTCGAACAGATGTTCTTCCGCGTTGCCAATATCTTGTCGTTCGGCAAATACGTGCACCGGGAAGATGCGGCACCTGACACTGAGGCACGGCTGGACGTGGCGCGGCGGCTCGCCTATCACACAAACTTTCTTCGGCAGGTGGCGAAATCCAACTTCCAAATCGATGTAGCATGGAATCTTGACGAAGTCAGGCGCTCGCTCTCCTATATCGGCGATCATGGCAGCGTGGCCGGCTCGGAAGCAATCGTCGCCGCCGGTCGAATTTTTTCTCGCACCCACGACGAAGATACGCGGCGTGCTTGCCTGGAAAGTCTTTCGCGTATTGCTACGCCAAAGGCCAGGAACGAACTGCTGCGTATCTCCCAGAACAAAGAGCTGGATCCGTCTTGGCGAGACACAATCAACACTTATATCAGCCAAATCAATCCACCCCAGCCACCAGGAACCGCAGTTACTCCAAAACAAGGGACCGGACAATTCGCGCAACAATGATCATGGGGTGATCCTTGAAAACCAAAAGCGGCCGCTCGAACCTCGGGGTTAACAACACTTTATTTCAGACTGCGTTCATCGCATTTGTATTACTTCTCGTCCTCGGCGCCCCAGTCCTCTGCATCGCTCAGACCAAGCGGCTTGTGCTCATCAAAATCGACGGTCTGCCTTACAGCGTTGTCGACCGCGCGGTCAAAGAACGCGATCCGATGACCGGCAAGAGCAAACTCCCCTGGATCGACTACATCTACTACCAACGCGGTTCGCGCCTGGCTAACTTTTATGTCCGCGGGATGAGTTTGTCGGCGCCTTCATGGTCCATGCTCGAAACGGGCCAGCATCTGCAAATCAAAGGCAATGTGGAGTTCGATCGGTACACTTTGAAGACATATGACTATCTTAATTTTGTGCCGTTTGTGGTGTTGAGCGTCCCCGGTTACCGCGTAGACATGGCGGCCGTCGAGGTGCTGGATTCCCTTAGAACACCCATGCTTGTCGATGCCTATCCGCACGACGAGCGTTATGTGACTTTCTCATTGTTTCAAAGGGGCCCCCGCTTCATCACCTACCAGAACGGTTTGCTGAATAAATTCAAACGAGCTCCAAAGGACGTTTTCGACGAATGGACCATGGGGCTCGAACTGCGTAATGCGATCCCCGAGGAGCTGCTGAGAGAACTCGTCAAAAAACTCGACGATCCGAAAGTAGCCTACCTCGATTTGATCCTAACAGATTTCGATCACGTTGCTCATCACAACAACGACCATCAGTCGCAACTGGCCGCGCTTAGGCAAATCGACTCGCTCCTGGGCCAGGTATGGACTGCAATACAAAAGAGTCCGCTGGCTGACGAAACTGCCATGGTGGTGGTTTCCGACCACGGCTTCAATAGCGACGAGCGCATCTATAGCCAGGGTTACAACCTTGTAAAGCTGCTGGGTAGTCCCGCCGGGGGTGGTCATCATGTGATCACAAAGCGCCGGCTGATGCTTGATTACGCGATTAAAGGCGTCAATCCTTTCGTGCCCTTAATAACGACGACGACACGCGACTCGCTCTATTTGCAGGGTCGGAGTGCAGACTACCCCACTGCCCTGCTGGATTTCGACGGTAACGAGCGGGCCTCGGTTCACCTGCGCGACAGCGACCTCAATCTACTGCACATCCTGCTCCAGCAACTCCAGCGGAAAGACCTGGCAGAAAACGTTCGCGTGGCAGCCACTGATTTTTTCTTCAGAACAATCGACAGGCGACGTGCCGCCTGGCAGGAGGAACTGGGAGCCCTCAATGAAGAACTGGGAGCTTTGCGCCGGAGCATCCAACAACAAGAGAAACTCTGGTCCGAGCAACCAAAGAAACTGACCAAAGAGGAAACGGCCGCTGGTCGCGATGATCAAATCAAACGCATTCACGCCCAATTGCTGCGCTGGCAGGGTCAGGAAAGGGCCTACAGCCAATATGCGCGGACCATGGCGAGCTTGCTCGGACTCAAGCGAACAGGATTCTCTGCCGGTGTTTACCGGATTGAGGATTTAATCCCAATCAACTCCATGGGGGACCGTAATAGCATTTACGAATTACAGAACTACGTCGCCGGTCCTGCTCCTGGAGGGCTCGTCCTCGCTGCTGATGGCAAGCTCGATGAACAGAAGAGCTTTGCTCGCATTGACTATTTTTCCCTGCTGCACGATGTGGTGATGCGAAACAATGTGCAGCCAGGAGTTGCCAACCGTCCTATCGACATGATCGCTACCCGATTGCCGGCTGAGTTGATTCATCCACTCATTGACGAGCCGGAAATCACTGGCGATGTGATCTGGGTTTATGACGGACCCGATAATCAGGCCTTGATTCTTGCGCGCGAAGACTCTCGCCGAAATCTGAGTTTCCGTTACTTACCAGTAAGCAACCTCGGCCAGGACGCGGAGGGTCGTTTGCATTTTGAGCCTGTACCATGGCGGGCCGGCTTGCCGCTGCACATCTTCGAAGATAACCAATTGAATATTCCTCAAGCTGATCGCGTTGACTGGTTGAGTGAATGGCACACCGATGTTGACTGGCTCCGGGCACTACACAAAACGAATTACTCAAACGGTTTGATCGGACTATACGAAGAGCTGGGCCGCCACGCGATTGAACGATTGTCGCTTGACGAACCGGGAATTGCAGCCGGCGAACGCTTGATGCGCCGGCTATTGATAAGGCAGAGGGAGTTGGTCGAGGCTGACCTACTGCTTGTAGCCAAGAATCACTGGAATTTCGATGTTCGAGGTTTTAATCCGGGCGGTAATCACGGCTCGTTTTTCCGCATCTCTACTCACTCCACTTTCATGATCGCGGGCGGTGAAAAGACTGGAATTCCAAAGGCCGCGGTGGTCGAGGAGCCTTATGACAGTCTTAGCTTCGTTCCTACCCTGCTGGCATTAACCGGCGAATTACGGGATGATAGCAGCCCAATACCCGTGCTTTGGAGCAAAGGGTTTCGCCATTTTCCGGGCCGCGTTGTGAGAGAACTGCTGCCGGAGCCGAAGCCAAGCCCGACCATTGCAAACACTGGAGCAAGCGCAGCGCCTTGATTAGATCTGGAGAAGAGTTAACCGCGGATTGGGTAGACGACACTGAAGAGCTGTCTGAAGAACCTGAGCCGTCGATCTCCGGGAAGTCTCGGCGCTCGTTTATCTGGCTTCAGGGTTTCGCTTTTCTACTGGGTTTAGCTCTCCTTGTTTACGTAATCCATCGAGTCGGCGTCCAGCCGATTTTTGATGCCTTACTGCGGATAGGATTCGGGTTCTTTTTTGTCCTGGCGATCAGCGGCGCTCGCCATTTTCTGCGCACCATCGCGATGCGCACAGCGGTGCCCGCGGAACATCGCCGGATCAGTTTTCTCCAGGCATTCACCGCCCGTCTTGGCGGCGAAGCGATCAGTTTTCTCACTTTCACCGGTCCATTACTCGGAGAGGCCACCAAAGTGGCTCTCCTTCGCAAACGCATTCCGCTGACGTACGGTGTGCCGGCGCTGGTTGTCGACAACTTGATTTACAACCTGTCCGTCGTTTTCTTCATTCTCAGCGGCGCGTGTGTAATGTTGTTCACCTACCGGTTGCCACCACTGGTTTATTACGTTCTGCTCGCAATTGCGATTGTAGCCGCGCTCGGCATTGCTGCGGCCGCGCTGGCCGCCCGGCGCCGGGTTATGTTACTCACCTGGTCCATCGATCAGTTGGCCCGATTGCGGCTGAGTCCCAAAGTCATTCTCCGCAAACGACAGCATGTCTATCATCTCGAATCCAAAGTCTACGATTTTTATAAACACCATCCAGCGCCATTCGTAGGCATGGTTGCGTGCAATCTGGCTGCGCACGCGACCAGTGTTATTGAAGTTTATGTGACGTTGCGAATGCTTGGATTCCAACCGGCGCTCGCGCAGGCCTACATCATCGAATCGCTTACCAAGGTGATTAATTTTGTTTTCGCGTTTGTGCCGGGCACTATTGGCGTCTACGAGGGCGGCACCGAAGTCATCCTGCAAACGCTTGGATTTGCAGCCGCAACCGGCGTCACCCTTGCGCTGGTACGCAAGGCGGGAATCGTTTTCTGGACCTCGCTGGGTCTGCTGGTGCTGACCTGGCGAACGTTGCCTAATGCCTGGCAGCGCTTACTCGATCGCAGTCCTCGTTTACAAAGGCTTATGGACAGTCTCGTCTTATCAAACATTGCGCACCGGCCGGCGCGCACGGCAGTCAGTGTTCTCGGCACCGCCGTGGGGGTGCTGCTCATAGTTTTCACGGTTGGGTTGGCCCACGGCGTTCTGCATGAGCGAGGCCGGCGCGAGTCAAACATAGGCGCCGAAATAATGATCAGAGCGTCGGGCTCACTGGGTTTCGGCGGTTCATCGCCATTCGTGCTGCCTGTTTCGCGTGCGGCCGAGATCGCCCGTATCGAGGGGGTACGCGCGGCCACTCCGCTGGGTCAGGCGATCGATAAGAGCGATGCAGGCTTTGGCTCGCGGCTGATTGATGGAATAAATTTTCCTGAGTACGCGGCGCTAACCGGATTCAGGATTCGTGAAGGGCGAGCTCCAACATCCGGTGATGAAGCAATCGTCGATCCGGTTTGGAAACAACAGAGGCAAGCCACGGTCGGTTCAACGGTGCAAATGTTCGAGCGGCCTTTTCGCATTGTCGGCGTGTACGAACCACCAGGCGGCGGGCGCATAAAGATTCCTCTTTCAACCATGCAGGAGCAGGAGGGCGGCGAGGGTCGCGCTTCGGCAATTCTGGTGGCGTGCCTTGATCCGTCGAAGCAGGAAGAAGTCGCGGCGCGCATCGAGAGTCAGTTTTCAGATCAGCAGATCATCTTCACGCGCGACTTGCCCGAGCTTTATGCCTCGGGAGTACCGGCGTTGAATGTTTTTATCAAGGTGGTCGTCGGCGTGGCGGCTGCGATCAGCATGCTGGTGATCTTGTTGGCAATGTATACGACGGTCACTGAACGCACACGTCAGATTGGCATTTTGAAGGCTCTGGGGATGTCAAAGCCGGCGATTGCCTGGGTGATTGAGCAGGAGGCGATCATTGTCAGTCTTTTGGGAGTTACCGCCGGCGTAGTGCTCACCTTTGCCGCCCGGTTTGCAGTAATGCGCGTTACGAGCCTGACAATCGAAGTCGAGCCTCGTTGGATCCTCGTGGCCCTGTTGGTCGGACTCGTCGGTGGTAGCATTGGCGCTCTTTATCCGGCCCTGAGAGCCGCTAAGCAGGATGCCGTCGAGGCGCTGTCCTACGAATAAGTTTCTTCATACTCTCAATGAGACAAGACACGACTGACGAACGCCAGCGCGCGAGTCCCCCTGGAGCGCGTCTCTCGCTTCAACTACATGCTTTCAACAAGCATGAGAAGTTGGTTTGATCTCAATAAACGGAACGCCCAAACTGATCGCCCGTTTCTGCCACACCCAAAATGATCTTGTCTTTTCCTTGAAACCACAGCTGGTTGGTTGCCGAGGCCAGCCCGTTTGCAGATCCGTAGATTGCGTTAACGGCGCCGGCATCGATGGCATTGACCCCGTCGCTACGAAGAATGTCTTCATGCCCATCGCAACAACCGCAACCTAACAACTAGCGCTTGCATCGCCATGAGCGGGCGTCTTTGCTAAGTTGCGGGCGAGCCGCTGAAGCCCATCAGCCTTATGCGCTCTCGCGCTGAAGACGGAGCACTTGGATGAATGCCAAACAGAAACGTCTATTAGTCCTGGGTGTGCTCGGCTTGACGGGTATGATTCTCGCCTTAACGGGAGTGCTTCTTGTACCTTGGAAACATAACATCGCACCTGCTATTCGGATACAGGTGCTTGATGAAACTGGTAACCCCCCAACCAACGTGCGTGTGGAGCAGGAGTGGGAGTACCACGCAATCGGGTCGGAACCAAAGCACGAGGTTTCTCAAACAGATGGAGATGGTTACGTTTCCTTCCCGGCACGGTCTGTAAAAATCTCAATGGCTCGTCAGATTCTTACCTTTTTGAGGAGTCTTAGGCCTCACGGCCACGAGTTTGGGCCGTTCGCAAGCATCGAGGCGCATGGGCCAGATCCTCGTGCCTGGGATATCGTTATCTGTGGAATAAACGATCAACCACCCCGACCGCTGCGATTTGAGGCGTTGGGACTTGGCAATTCCGTGAATGCTTTTTACGTTGATTGCAAACATAACACGTGCTTGCAGCGGATTCGTCATGAGCAGGCCTTAATTCTAAGTTGCCTGCGCCCTTGTTTTCTACAACATGAAATGAGGCACAGATATGACACAGCCTATTCAAGTTAGTGCTCCGCCGGATGCAATCTTGACGCAGATGCTATTTGGGGCGCAGATGCAAAAAAGCATTTGCGTCGCGACAAAACTGGGCATTGCCGAGCTACTTGCGGAAAGACCGCAAACCGCCGACGAACTTGCTGCTGAAACAGAGACGCATGCGCCATCCCTCTATCGACTACTACGCACTCTGGCCAGCATCGGCATCTTTGCAGAAACTGCTGACCATAAGTTTGAGCTGACACCGATTGCCGCACTGCTGCGTAGTGATGCACCTAACTCCATGCACGATTTTGTGATTATGATGGACGAGATTGGCTTTGGCAGGCTTGGGGTGAGCTATTGTACAGCGTCCAAACGGGCGGGGTAGCTCATGAAAAAGTTCAGGGCATGAGTTCCTTTGAGTTTTACGAACGGAACGAGGAAGCCGGAAAGGTCTTCAATCGTGTAATGACGAATTTTACACTGGCGGTTATTCCGGCCATTGTCGAGGCTTATGATTTTTCCGGTGTGAAACAATTGGTTGACATCGCAGGCGGTCATGGATTGTTGCTCACGGGAATATTGAAAGCCAATTCGCAGGCGCAGGGGACTTTGTTTGACCTGCCCTTCGTGCTCGACAGCGCGGGTGAGTTGCTCGAAAAAGAAGGGGTCCTACACCGTGTCGAACTCGCGTCGGGTGACTTCTTCCAGTCCGTCCCAGCAGGTGCGGACGCCTACATGATGAAGCACATCATCCACGACTGGGACGATGAAAGCAGCATCAAAATCCTTCGGAACATCCATTCGGCGATAAACGAAAATGGCAAAGTTTTAATAATCGAAATGGTTGTTCCCGAAGGCAACGAGCCGCACCCGGCTAAGGTGCTCGACATCCTAATGCTACTGATGGAGGGCGGCAAAGAACGCACAAAAGATGAGTATGGAAAGCTTCTGGAGGCGTCCGGCTTTAGGTTGACAAATGTTATTTCGACGAAGTCCCCGTACAGCGTGATTGAAGGCGAACGTGCGGGATGACAAATCCGTAGTCCTGATGACCTCAGTGAAAATGTAGATTAAATGCCCTTCTCGGAAGAAGCCATTGAAAGGTGTTCTTCATATCTCCGTGGTGAAATGGTTCCAGGGTTTTTGTTACCACGGAGGCACGGGGCCTTGCACAAAAAGATGCGATGGTCTGTACAGTACCGCGAGCGAAGCGACCGGATGTTACACCGACTTCCAGCTGTGATTCTCATAATTGGCAGCCAGTCAATTAGTTAGTCGAAGCGCAACATCCGGTCGCTTCGCTCGCGGTACTGTACTGATCGCCTCAACGTCGCAGTGCTCAGGACTTTTTGTCCAAAGCCGAGGCACGGAGAACACCGAGAATGCACGAAGCCATTAGGTTGGATGCTGATCTAGTGTTGTCTATTGGCCAAAGGTGGATTACAAAATCTTTGGTTCCTGGTGCGAAGTTTACAATTCGGGAAGGCCTAACGTTGCTGGATTCGGCGTCGGAAAAAGCGGAAGCCCGGTGTCAGATTGCACTAAATAATGGCGGAAATAAATAGATTCTTAATAAAAGATCCGAAATCAACTGATGAGGAGTTAGAACTCCGAATATTGAGACGAAGGATTTTTTTCGGAATGGTGGGATCGATTTTCTTTTGTTCAGTCGGAGGATATCTCCTTCAACATACGGTCCTAGTTTCGTTTGTCAGCATCGTATTCATCGCGTCATGGTTTGTCTTAGCGGCGCTTACTTTGAAATACTTGTCACTCTCTGTTCGAGGTAAACCAAAATAATGCATAAAAAGAACCTTCCTTAGTAGTGCTTCCATTTTTTCATGTCCTCGGCCGATGCCGGTTTCAAGCTAATCGCAGCCCCGCCGCCGCTGGCTAAATTGATCTTCAGCGTTGTGTGGTCGTCTACCAGGAAGTTCTGAATCTGGTAGGCCATCGGATTGTTTTCCCAATGAGCATTGGCCGCATCGGTGTAAAGAGTGGCCACGTACCAGCGCTTTGGCGCGAGGTAGCTGAGGGAGATGTTTAAGGTACGCTGTTGTTCATCCGTGATCGCGCCGATATACCATTCATCTTTGCCTTTCGCCTTGCGCGCTATTGCGACGTAGTCACCCGGTTCTGCCTCCAAGATCCTCGTATCGTCCCAATCAACCGGCACGTCTTCAATAAACTGGAACGCATCCATAAACCTCTCATAGTTTTCAGGCAAATCCGCGGCCATCTGTAAGGGGCTGTACATAGTCACGTACAAAGCCAGCTGTTTGGCAAGAGTTGTATGCACCTGTTCTTTCTTGCCCGGTTTGTAGTAGTCGAGTTTGATTTGAAAAATTCCCGGAGTGTAATCCATCGGCCCACCCATCAAGCGGGTGAAAGGCAAAATCGTTTCGTGTTCGGGAGGATTGCCCACGCTCCATGCGTTAAACTCGTTGCCCCGTGCCGCTTCACAAGCGAGCCAGTTTGGGTAAGTGCGCTGCAACCCCGTCGGGCGTACCGGCTCGTGGGCATCGAGCATGATTTTATTTTGGGCTGTCTTCTCCACCACTCTGACGTAGTGATTGACCATCCACTGGCCGTCATGATGCTCGCCGCGCGGAATGATTCTGCCTACGTAGCCTGTTTTGACCGAGTCGTACCCGTGTTCTTTCATGAATCGGTAGGCTTCGTCCATCCTGCGCTCATAGTTTGTCGCCGAGGCTGAAGTCTCGTGGTGCATGATAAGTTTGACGCCCTTTTCAGACGCGTACTTCTGGAGTTCGGTTACGTTGAAATCGGGGTAGGGAGTCACAAAGTCAAAGACATCTTCTTTCCAGTTCCCAAACCAGTCCTCCCAACCTATGTTCCAACCTTCCACCAGTACGCCGTCAAAGCCGTGCTTGGCCGCAAAATCTATGTAGCGCTTAGTGTTAGCGGTGTTGGCGCCATGTATGCCATTGGGTTTCAGGCTGGCCCAATCTGTCTCACCTAGTTTTGTGTTACCCAGGTCAGAGTAATTCCATGAAGATTTGCCTACATGCATTTCCCACCAGATGCCTACAAATTTCTGCGGTTTGATCCAGCTCACATCCCGAATTTTAGAAGGTTCATTCAAGTTCAAAATGAGTTTGGAAGAAAGAATGTCCGCAGCTTTATCGCTCACCACAATCGTGCGCCAGGGCGTCTTATCCCCCGCCTGCAGGTAAGCTTTGTTTCCGACTCCGTCAGGCACTAGATGTGAAGACAATCCAAACGTCTGCTTGTCCACCATCAAATCCATGGCCGGGTAATTGATCAAAGCCGCCTCGTGGATGTTGATGTATAAGCCGTCAGAAGTCTTCATCATCAAGGGTGTTTGTACGGCATTGGCTGCGATGGGTGATTTGACGGCAATCTCCTGGACGTCCTTCGCCTTTGTTGCGTCTATCTCGCTCAGCTTTGTGGTTGAGTAGGCATACTCGTTGCTGTCATAATCGCCAGGAATCCAAAAGGTTTTGTGGTCGCCGGTCAGATTAAACTCGGTCTTTTCGTCCGCAACGATGAAATACTTCAACTCTTTTTGCTCGGGGAATTCATAGCGAAATCCCAGGCCGTCATCGAACAAACGAAATCTAATGATCATCCTTCGATTGTTGACGGACGCCTGTTCCAGCGTGACTGCTAGTTCTCTGTAGTGGTTGCGAATTCGTTTCACCTCTCCCCATACCGGCTCCCAGGTGTTGTCGCTCTCTGAGGTGTCTGCTTTTGCTATCGTGAAGCCTTTGGTGAAGGCCAGCAGATCTTTCAATTCAATACCCAGCCTGCTATTTTTGATCACGGACTTGTCACCGAATGAAAGCTGATAGGTAGGTTCACCATCCGCGGTCAACCCGAAAGAGAGTGATAGTTTTCCATTAGGAGATCGCATGTTTTGAGCAAACGCATTAAAGCCAAAAAGGCAAACGGAGAGAATTAGTAAGGGTGTTCTTCTAGTCATGTTGTTTCCTTTGCATCAACTTTTTCGTTTTCTAAGCTTTGGATCCAGACGAGGCACAAAATATAACCGAGCGCAACCAACCTAACAATGCTAATGTTTTCCGCCAACCGCAGCCATGTTGCAGATGATCTCTCGCTCTGGGTTTTGCGGCTTTCCAGAACATTCTGAAGTTAGATAAAATCTCGTTAAGGTAATCACAACAAAAGGAGTATTGGCCATGTCAGCAACCCCAACTCAACAGCGACGCAAATCTGTTGACTGCAGAGAATATCCCAGCGAAAAGAATTGCTCCCTCAAAATATCCGGAACTGAGAGTGAAGTGCTCGATGCGGCAGTTCAACATGCTGTTTCTGCCCATGGGCACGACAATACCGCTGAGCTACGGGAGCAACTCCGGCAATCGCTCAAGGATGAGTAAGGCCAGGCTGCTACTGTGAGGACAGTTACAGAGTGCAGGAGAGTGGCAGCTATCCAACTTGAGACTGTAATCGGCGATGTCGAAGCCAACCTGGCAGCCTGTCAGCGCCTGGCCGATACAGCGGCTCAAGAAGGCGCCGAGTGGATCATCCTCCCTGAGTTTTTTACTACCGGCATGGGATTCTTACCGGAATTGGCGCAACGCTCATTGCCGCCTGATGGATCTGCCACAACCTTGCTTTCCACTCTTGCCAGGCGACACGGGGCAGTCGTCGGCGGATCCTTTCTGTGTCATGACGTTGACGGGCATGTCCGTAACGCATTCTTCCTTGCCACTCCCGAAGGAATTGCCGGCAGACATAACAAGGACATTCCCACAATGTGGGAGAACTGCTTTTACATTGGTGGCACAGATGACGGTCTGATCAAAGTAGAAGGTCTGACAGCAGGTGTTGCCCTGTGCCTGGAGTTCAATCGCACGCGAACCGTAGTCCGCTTACGCGGAAAGGCCGATCTTGTAGTGGGCGGCTCCTGTGTATGGGGAGCGCCCAGAGGAACGCCTTTTTATCAGTACCTCCAAACTTCTATAGAACGGTACACCGATTGGGCAGCTCCATTTGCGAAGCTTGTCGGTTGTCCGGTCATTGAGGCGACGCACTGCGGAGGCATTCGCTGCAAGACACCCTTGTTGCCGATGGAATACGTGACAGACCTCGGCGGAGGCGCGATTATCTGCGATGCGACGGGTAAGGTACTTGCCCGCCGTGCTAAAGGTGACGGACCAGGCGTTGTCATAGCTGACGTTGAGATTGGACAGGTTGTCAGCGACGAGCAGATCCCGGCAAGCTTTTGGATTCAGGAACTCGATCCTATATCGACGCTTGGCTGGCACCTTCAGGGCTGGCACGGACGCAGGTGGTACAGGCGACACGTTGCACCTTGAGGATTGGTCAAGGATTAATCTTCAGGATGCTTTGCGGGCCCCCTTCACTGCGATAGGTAACGGAATATTACGGTCAATCATGAGTTACGCTGACCTCCCTCAATCAACCTTGCGTGTTCTTCATCAAAGAAGAATTAATCAAATGCGCGTTGCGGCACCAGCACAGAGCGCAACATCTCAAACGAAGATTCTAAATATCGTCTTTCGCAGAAACTTGAAGGCTTCAGACGTTACTAACCCGATAACAAAGGTAAGAATGCTCGTGATGCAATACGAGAAGCGAAGGTAAACTGGGGTGGCCGACCCGCTTAGATCCGAAGATGACGAACTGTCATCCAACCCAAGGACAACAACCCCGCCTCGAGGCCCGGTCCTATTTGTGACAAAAATTCTCCACAGCGTGAAACACGTTGCGGCGGGAACGACCAGGACGAGAAGCGCAAACGTGTCCAGAAAGAAAGCCGTCTCCTCTAACTCCAGTATGCCGCAGTATGCACAATCTGAGATCACGCTCGATTAGACACTCGATGGTCTTCAGATGTTTCAAGAACTAGAGAAAGGATTGCGTCGGAAAGGATTGCGTCGGAAAGGATTGCGTCGGAAGGCCTTGCACAAAAAGTCCTGACTACCGCCACGTGGAGCGCGATCAGTCCAGTACCGCGAGCGAAGCAACCGGATGTTGCACTTCAACTAACGAATTGACCGGCTGCCAATTATGAGAATCGCATCGGGAAGTCGAGTGTAACATCCGGTCGCTTCGCTTGCGGTACTGTACAGACCAGCACATCTTTTTGTGAAAAGCCGCGTGGGAATCTGGATTGTCACGAGAAGAGATACACATGACGTTTCAGTTGGCCATATTTCTCGCCGGTCTGATCTTGCTCACAACCTCATCTGCAGCTTTGGACACGCAACAAAGAGATGGCGCCGTGAAGGCAGTCGCCAATTCTCAGACTTTCCCGCGCTTTGATCGCGTCCTCCTGCTTGAGACGACTTCCGATACCTCAGCCAACGTGAGCATCGGTGATCTGAATGGTGATGGCAATCTCGACATTTTGCTCGTCAAGGGACGGCATTGGCCGCTGGTAAGCCGGGTGCTCCTCGGTGATGGACGGGGCCACTTTGCGGCAGCCTACAATCTCGCCGAGGTCCCCTATCGCTCGTACTCCGGACGCCTGGTCGACATGGATGGGGATGGCGATTTGGATGTCGTGCTCAGCAATGACACGCCAGACCCAAAAGTCATCTACATGAACGATGGGAAGGGTCACTTCCGTGTCGGCTCAGCTTACGGTCAAGCTGCGTGGGAGACTCGGAACGCCAGCGTGGCCGATCTCAACGGCGATGGCCAGCCCGATATCGTCGTCGCCAATCGAACCGACAAGGGCGCCAACTACATCTGTCTAAACAAAGGGAAAGGCCGCTTCGATGCCGACTGCGTTCCATTTTCCCACGAGTCCGCGACGACCATCACTGCGGCCGACTTCAATCACGACGGGTTAATTGACCTGGCCGTTCCGCATCGTGACGGTGGGCAGAGCTATCTGTATCTCGCCAGCGCCCAGGCCGTATATTCGAACCTCAGGCGGGTTCCCTTCGGCCCAACGGACGCAGCGATTCGGATGGCCGAAGCCGCAGACCTCAATGGCGATGGGTTACTCGACATCGTCGCCATCGACGAACGGCGCGGCGTCGCCATTTATTTCGGCCAGAAGGATGGCACATTCTCGTCGGGCGTGGCGCTCGATAGCGGCAAAGTGACACCCTACGCACTGGCGGCTAGCGACCTGGACCGCGATGGCAGCCTCGATATCGTAGTGGGCAATGTCAATGCTCCATCAACGATCTATTTCAACGACGCCTCCGGTCGCCAGTACACGCCGATCCACTTTGGCGACAACAAGGGTACCGTCTACGGTTTCGCCATCGCAGATCTAGATCGAGATGGCCTTCCAGACATCGCCGTGGCTCGGTCGGATGCCCCCAATGCGGTTTTCTTTGCGAGCCCAGCGCGATCCAAGACCGCAACTCTTCCGAAAGCGGTGATGGAAGGTAATAACTCGGTCGAGGTTGGCGTTTGTAGCAAACCGCAACATCCGGTCGCTTCGCTCGCGGTACTGTACTGATCGCGGTCCACGTGCGTTAGTCAGGACTTTGGTGCAAAGCCGGATGTTACCAAAGATTGAAGCTGGTCTGCTCAATATGAAGGTCTCTCTCAAGTTGGCTGACGAAGCTCGACGAGACCTGGCTTCTCTTCCACACATCAACACGCTGTCGGTGCGCTCGCTTCGACGCCGCTACTCGAAAATACTCGCCGATGAGTCTCCGAAAATCGTGCTTCGGTTCGTGAGGTCGCTTCTCGACGGCGCCGGTTGGGCTGAACGTGTAGTTTCGTGGGAGGTCCTGGCTGCGCACGTACCCGCGTTCAACCTTCTGAATGATCGACTGGTGCAGGAGATGGCTCACGGCCTCGCTGATTGGGGCTCGGTGGATCTCTTCGGCGTTACAGTGGTCGGCCAGGCGTGGCGCGCGGGACTTGTCAGCGACTCGATGATTCTTGCATGGGGGCGATCACAAGATCGGTGGCGCCGCCGGCTGGCACTCGTTGCAACGGTGCCGCTAAACTCGCGTGCCCGGGGTGGCACCGGCGCTGCTCGGAAAACCTTGCGCGTTTGCCGCTTGCTGCTCGGCGATTCGGACGATATGGTCGTCAAGGCAATGTCGTGGTCTCTTCGGGAGCTTGCCAAGCACGATCCGAAAATTGTCAAAGCGTTTCTTCTGAAGGAAGAAGATCGGCTTTCATCTCGCGTCAAACGCGAGGTGCTCAATAAGATCAAGACGGGCGTTAAATCACCACGGACTCGGCCTCGCAATCTGGCCTAAGCTATCTTGCGCCCGCCGGTCAAGGTGATCGTTCGAGGCGCAAAATTGAGGAGTCGCTTATGAAGCTGAAATTCTCGCCGACTGCGTTTCTTGCAGCGCTTTTCATGTCAACTGCTTCCCTCCTCTCAGGGACAGCGTTAGCCCAATCTAATGTTCCCCGCTTTAAAGATTTCCCTGCGGGTGAAATCTACAAAGGTCCTACGGCTTCGCTCGTACTCACGCGCGCTGACCAGAGTTTCAAAACCAGATTGAGATCGGCGGCCAAGAGCCAAAAGCCTAACTTAGCGGGACATTACATATTGACCACCTGGGGATGCGGCGCTGAATGTGTGATGGGCGCCGTCATTGACGCCCAAACGGGAAGGGTTTATTGGTGGAACTTCAGCATTTGCTGCTGGGGAACAAACGTTGACGAGAAGTTCAATCCAATCGAGTTTCGTCCTGACAGCCGGCTGATTGTTTTCTCCGGACTGCGAAACGAAAAAGATGGCGACGATGGCGCCCATTTCTACCGATTCGACGACAACGGACGCTTTGTGCACATCCGTTCGGTTCCGAAGTCCGGACAATTGGAAATCCGGGTTATCCACTGATTACGCGGATTACACCGATTACTACTTAGAAATGTTGGAAGCACTAAGTGCTTATGGAATAAAAGCCTATGAACCCATTGCCGCTAATGGGTTTTCAATCTGCGTAATCTGTGTAATCTGTGGATAAACTGCTTACTGATCGCAGTCAGAATCAGCCAGGCTAAAGACCCACGCAAGGAGAGTATGGTATGCCTTATTTCAAAGCGCGCATTTTTGCGTTACTGATAATTCTTGTTTCGATCGGCCTGGTCTATTACAACTGGCATCAAGTCTTACAGGAGGGCCGTTACTCTTTGAAACTGGCGGCGTTGGGCCCTGTCGGAATAGTAGGAGGACTCTATCTACTGATATTTCCCTCGAGGGGTGGAAAGCCCACCACTGCTAAGGAGAAGGTCATCGCACTAATAGTGTTTGGCATTGGGCTGCTGGCAGGATTGCTCAACTGGTATTTGATGGATCCCGGCTTTTTCGGGAAATGAAGGTAATAAATATTGCGTACAATCGAACGGTGCACTCGCCGAGATTGAACAATGATACTGCCACTAGTTGCCGCTGTTTTTTTTGCCGTAACTTTTGTTGCGGAGAAAATTATGCTGAGGGGGCATAAGGTTAAGTCGAAAAAAGATTGGGACCGATCTTCCTTGTTGATCTTTGATGTTAGCGGCGTTTTATCTGTACCCGTGGGCATGATTGTGAGCTTCACCGATGTTGGGCGAATCCACACTGCCTCTGCCCTCATTTCGCTAATCGGAATTGTGATGATGTTGCTTGGAACGGCTTTACGTTGGGCCGCAATTCTTACGTTGAGAAATTATTTTACGGTGAATGTTACAATCCTGGAAAACCACCAAATTGTGAGGCGCGGATTGTACAGATATCTTCGTCACCCATCTTACGCAGGATTATTGCTCCGTTACTTTGGTTTTGGTCTCGGTCTTGGCAATTGGTTGAGTGTGATATTTATTTCTGTTCCGCTTTTGGGCGCAGTTGTTTATCGCATCCATATTGAAGAAAAAGCTTTGAGGCAATCTTTTGGACAACAGTATGAGAAGTATGCCCAAGATACCTGGCGGTTGGTCCCGAAGATATATTGAGAGGGGCGGCCGCTTCGCCAAAGGGGTCAAAGGTCTAAATGGGATTAACGGGAAAAGAGACCGGTGAGTTGCTCGAAATTGCCAGGCACGCGGCGAGTCTCGGCGCTGCGGTCCATTGCCGCGCAATCGTGGCTGGCGCATTCAATGTCGGTACAAAGAGCTCGAGTTACGATCTTGTGACCGATGTCGATCGCGAGGCTGAGCGGGAGATGGTCACAGCTATTCGATCCGCCCGCCCGGCTGATGGGATTATTGGTGAGGAAGGTACGAACCTTAACGGCAGCTCAGGTGTCAGTTGGATTCTTGATCCGTTGGACGGGACTGCCAACTTTTTCCACCGGTATCCTGCGCATTCGGTGGCAGTTGGCGTTGAAATTGAAGGACGCAGGGTAATCGGCGTGGTGCATGACACATCGAGTAATCGCGTGTATGCCGGCGTTGTCGGCGAGGGTGCAACTTGTAGCGGCAAGCCAATAACGGTGCGGAATGAAGGCGATCTTGATCAGGCTCTAATTGGGACTGGTTTTCTTCCTGATGCCGAAATACGTCGTTTACAGGCGGACGTGTTGAAGCAAATACTGCCTCGGGTCAGAGATGTTCGTCGCAGCGGGTGTCCATCGCTGGATATTTGTGGCGTAGCAGCGGGCGTGCTTGACGCTTTTTACGAATGTGGACTCGGCAGGTGGGACTTTGCAGCTGCAGCCGCGATTGCCGAAGCGGCGGGAGCCACAGTCTTACTGCTTAAATCCAGGGTCTTGCCCAATCCATTTCTAGTCGTTGCAAACCCCAACCTAATATCCGCAATGGTTGCTTTGTTGGTTGAAAACGACGTGGTAGAAGTTCCACAATGACGGCGCCCTCACTCCCCAAACCGAGCCGGAGGCTATACAGATGTCCATCACGCCTTACCTTTTGTATGAAGATGTTGACGGCGCACTGAGGTTTCTTGCCAGGGCGTTTGGGTTCCGCAAGTACGGCCGGCCAATTGCAGGCCCGGATGGTAAGCCCAATCACGCGGCGATGAAATTCGGTGACGATCTCATCATGATGGGACGCCCGGGAGGCAAATATCGAAACCCTAAGCGCCTCGGGCAAGCGACACAGAGTCTGTATGTCAACGTCGACAATGTAGACAAGCATTTTGCCCGTGCCAGAAAGGCCGGAGCAACAATCCTTGAGGAACCTAAGGATACTTTCTACGGCAACCTTCGCTACGGCGCGGCGGATCCGGAAGGTCATCAGTGGTACTTTGCTAGTGAGATCAAGAAACGCGCAGTCAAGAAACGCGCTGGAGGGAATAAGTCGGGAAGAGAGAGATATGCAAAGAAATAACGTCAGTGTTTTTGCCCTGGAAGCTTTGCGTATTCGCATCACCCGGGTCTTCCCTGCCCAAATCAGATCATGCGTTGAACAATTAAGCGAAGAGCAGTTATGGTGGAGGCCGAACGATCAAAGTAATTCGGTAGGGACTTTGGTGCTTCATGTGCGCGGAGCAGTTCTTCATTTCTTATGTCGAGGTGTGGGTGGAATTGATTATGAACGTGATCGCGCGTCTGAGTTCGCTGAGAGTTCAGTAACCAAACGTGAACTGCTCGGTATGTTCGATGAGATGGTGGGGAAAGCAGTACAAACATTTGAAGCGCTTGATGCCTCACGCCTCGAGGAGGCCTCTACTGAACCGGCTTATTATTCCACTATTCTTGAGGACCTATTTGGCGTTGCTATTCACCTCGCGACACATACCGGTCAGATTGTTTATGTCACAAAGATGCTGAGGGAAGGTTCCATCAACGACCTCTGGATGCAAACTCATCGGGAGTTCGGGGCCTGGAAGAAATAAGCAAGGAGCAGCCAACGGTTTTGCTGTGCATTCGGCGGCCACGCAATCCATCAGCCTGCTCTAAGTGCGGCTTTGATGCTGGCTGTAACGCAAGCTGTTAGCTTGCGTGCTGACGAACCCACGCAAGCTAACAGCTTGCGTTACATGATTAGAATGGCCACTCATTGAAAGGAATTTTAATAATGTTTCCACACCTTTTGACTGTTGCCTTTCTTTTGGCCGGACGGTCATCAAACCGAGAAACACCAGCGAATGTCGCGCGCGACGGAAGTGGAAACCAGAGACTTGAAAGTCGCGACTAGGAAAAACCCAATGTCGAAAAAAGACCTCTTAATCTTGATCATCGTCAGTCTTGCGCCATTTAGTACTTTTCCTCAAACCAGGACGCAGCAGTCAGCCCCGCCCCGCACTGTCGTTGATTACTACATGTTGCTCCCTGACAAATACTTTTGAAGCGAACCGGGAGCAGCGCCTCCACTGGATGCTTGATCCGAAACGCGGGGCGATTGTGGATATCAAGAACGGCTACCTTTACGCCACTGGAGATGGTGCACAGACGGATATCTACGCCTGCCTCTTCAAACGATCGGATGGCCGGTACCTAATCGCCGTCAACTACAATGACAAAGAAGAAGTCTTCGAATCGTTCCTTGATTTTTACATTTACGATCGTGGGCGCTTAAGCAATGTAACAAAGTCCGTCCTGCCGGTACCTTTCAACAAACACTTGTATTACGAATTGCCTCGCGACGGCACCACGATCGCCGTCACTGACAGGTCGGGCAAGAAACTCTATGACCTGGTTTGGGCCAAGGGTGTGTTTAGACTAAAGCGCGCCTGAGGCATGTTGAATGGTAATCCCGATTTTCGTTGGCTTGTTGTTTGTTGTGATAGGCATCGGGATCCTGATTTTCAGTGTCGTCTCCATTTGGAACAAGCACCGGCAGCTTGCCAATTCTCTTTCTGCAAACGGTTTCGTGAGTGAGTTTGCAACGGAAATGGGCCGAAGCGGACATCTCTATTACCCTGTGGTACAGTTTGAGATTCCATCAGGCAAAACGATCCGTTTCAGATCCTCGCTAGGTAGTAGCCGAACCGGATATTCTGTCGGTCAACAAGTGAAGGTTCTTTATGATGCTCATAATCCGCAGCAAGCTGAGATTGATACCTTAGCCGCGCTGTGGCTTTTACCGGGATGCATGCTGGCGATGGGGTTGGTTTTCACAATAGGCGGCTTGTTCTTGTCAGTTGTCATGATTCTTGTATTGATGAATCAATCGTGATGCTCGTTGTTTGAGGTCTTCGCGTGATTTCGTGGGATCATGCTTTTGGATTAGAGTTTGGTTGCGAACCCTGTGACGGGTTGTGTTTCTGAATGCACCGAACACACCTTCATAACGCTGTGATAGCAGGCATGAAGGTATTTCTGCGCCCGCCGCTGCGTAAAGATTTATCGGAGTTCGTAGCACTCAACCGCGCCAGTACAAGATTGCACCGCGGCCTTGTTTCACCTCCTACCAGACCCGAAGAATTTACCAGCTTTCTAAAGCGCTCTCGCAGACTAGATTCTGTTTGCTTGCTGGTTTGCAAGGGTGATAGCGTTATCATCGGCTGCACTGACCTAAGTCAAATTTTTCGTGGTGGCTTTCAGAGTGCTTACCTTGGATACTATGTTGGCGCGCCCTATGCTCGTCAGGGTTTTATGACTGAGGCGCTGCAGCTGATGCTACGTTACGCCTTCCGTCACCTGAAACTACATCGGCTGGAAGCAAATATCCAACCGGTTAATGTTGCCTCGCTTGCGTTGGTTAAGCGTGCGGGATTTGTGCAGGAAGGATTCTCACGACGGTACCTCAAGATTTGTGGTCAGTGGCGGGATCACGAACGATGGGCCATTCTCGCCGAGGACTGGAAGGCGACCCAAGCCGGCTGAGTTCCGTGAGCTCATTAATGATGCAGCTGGGCGGTGTTGGGCGCTGAGAGGCAATCGTCAGGTTACCAGGTCATAGAGTGTTCTCGAACAAGTTTGCAATCGGCTCTTAAGTTGGTTACTCAGCGAAGGGAGATCAGAGATGGCGCAATGGAAACCCGATCCAACATTTTATCCCTCGCCTCGCCTGGCAATGCAGGCGCCGCCGGAAACGTTAGCCTACGTTGCTACCTTTAATCCTAACAAAAATGGTCGTCCCGATGCGTTGACAGTGGTGGACATAAAGTCTGGCTCGCCCACTTATGGCAAGCGCGTCGGTCAAGTGGAAATGTCACAGGCGGGCGACGAGCTCCACCACTTTGGTTGGAACGCTTGCAGTTCGGCGCTCTGCCCGTATTCGCCACATCCACACATCGAGCGGCGGTACCTGGTGGTTCCCGGCCTTCGTTCTTCGCGTATTCACATCCTGGACATCAAACCTAATCCGCGACAACCTCAAATCGTAAAAGTAATTGAGCCTCAAGAGGTCTTTGACCGTACTCAATACTCCAGGCTCCACACCATCCACTGCGGTCCTGAGGGCATTTACGTGAGCGCCCTGGGATCACCGGACGGCGAAGGACCCGGCGGCATCTTCCTGTTGGACCACTTTTCCTTTGAGGTGCTTGGCCAATGGGAGTTGAATCGCGGGCCGCAATATCTGGCTTATGACTTCTGGTGGCATCTTGGCCACGACACCATGGTCACCAGCGAGTGGGGCACGCCGAACATGATAGAGAACGGACTGGTCCCAGAGCTTCTGCTTAATAGTAAGTACGGTCATCAGCTCCATATTTGGGACCTGCGTCGTCGTCGCCATCTGCAGACGCTCGATCTGGGCGCGGAACAGCAGTTGGTGCTGGAGTTGCGCGCCGCACATGACCCCACCAAGACTTACGGTTTCGTTGGGGTGGTGATCTCTATTAAGGACCTTTCAAGTTCAATCTGGGTGTGGCATCTCGACAACGGCAACTGGAAGATCCGTAAAGTGATTGAGATTCCGGCCGAGCCGGCTGATCCTGGGCTACTGCCACCACTCTTGCAAGGTTTCAAAGCAGCGCCGCCATTGGTGACAGACATCAATCTGTCGCTCGACGACCGTTTCCTCTACGTTTCCTGTTGGGGCACGGGAGAGATGCGACAGTATGATGTTTCCGATCCTTTCGCGCCAAAGCTTACCGGTTCGGTGCATATCGGCGGAATCGTTCGCCGGACGCCGCACCCGAAAAACCCTGCCGAAAAGTTGAACGGTGGACCGCAAATGGTGGAGGTGAGCCGCGATGGGAAACGCGTCTATTTCACCAACTCCCTGTATTACGCTTGGGATGAGCAGTTCTATCCGGAGGGGGTGGGCAGTTGGATGGTTAAGCTGACCGCCGATCCAAATGGTGGTCTGAGCACGGATCCCGACTTCTTTGTTGAGTTTGATGATTACCGGGCGCACCAGATCCGCCTGGAGGGCGGAGATTGTTCGTCGGATTCCTACTGCTATCCGTGAGTGGCGTTTGGCCATGGCTGGCTCTTTTTGGTCTGGGTGCTTATCACGGGATCAACCCTGGGATGGGCTGGCTCTTTGCCGTCGCGCTGGGAATGCAGAATAAAAGTCGGCGAGCGGTGCTGTCAGCATTGCCACCTATTGCGCTGGGGCACGCTCTGTCCATTGCGATCGTAGTTGGACTGCTGTGGGTCGCGGAAGCAAGCTTGCCTGGCAGGGCTTTACGCTTCGGCGCCGCGGCGCTTCTATTCGGCTTCGGTCTTTACCGATTGCTGCGCTCTCGCCATCCCGCCTGGGTCGGCATGCGGGTGAACTTCCGTGATCTGACCCTCTGGTCCTTCCTGATGGCTTCGGCACATGGCGCCGGCTTAATGTTGGTACCGATCATGCTCGGCCGGTCTCATGCAACCTCCGGCGAATCTAATCAGCATCTGGAACATATGTCGCATGCTAACCACATGGACCAACTCTTCCAGCCATCGACGGCGCAGTTTGGCAGTTCCCTGCGCTGGTTGGCAGCCATTGGCGTGCATGGCTTGGGATACCTGCTCGTTATGGCGCTGATTGCTCTCGTAGTTTATGAGAAATTCGGACTCGCGCTGCTGCGCCGTGCCTGGATAAATCTCGACCAACTCTGGGTCATCGCTTTGATGCTAAGTGCGTTCCTGATTCTCATTACTTAAATAGACCAACGCCATGAGACTACTTACAGCCCTTCTCATCTTGAGTTTAGTTCTGGGATCGAATTCGACATTGCCTGTTGACTCAGCTCATGCCGAGAGGCTCAAGGCCAGGGGGACTAAGCCGCCCTGCGCGGAAATAAAGTTTCACAACTTGAGCAGGTACAAGGGCCAGAGCTGGTCGCGAGTATTCAATGATCGCGAGATTGCTCCGGCACTGCGCGCACTATTGAAAGGCGACCTGGGAAAACTCAAGGAGAGTCTGAAAGAAGTTACTTACCCTGAAGACTCACTATCGTACCTCGACAAGAACGGCGTACTCACACTTGAAGGTGGAGTGCCGGGGCTTTATACGATTATGGAAGCTAAGTTGATCATCGAGCCGTGCGGCAACCTGTACGCGGCAATCCTCGACAATGGCGAGAGATTTCTCTACTTCACCAATGATCGCAAACAAACCGATAAGTTACCGTCGGAGATCGACCAGTGGCGGGTTAAGATTGAAAAAAACAGGAACGAATCTCGCAGTGTGGAAGCACTCCCAGTCGTAATCAAGAATAGGTGAGAGGCCCTCACCCTAAAGCGCCGGTCCACCAATTATCTCAAATTGCACCAAGGCTCGGTTTCGTGTAATTTCGTGGAACGGTTTCGTGTAATTTCGTGGAATCAGTTACGGAATGAGTCTTATGTGTCGAAATATCAAAACCCTTCATAACTTCAAGCCGCCGGCAACCGAGGAAGAAATCTGCGCGTCGTCGCTGCAATTCGTCCGAAAACTTAGTGGCTTTACAAAACCGTCTAAGGCTAACGAACCCGCCTTCAACCGGGCGGTGGAACAAGTAGCCAAAGCGGCAGAGGAACTGCTTCAGTCTCTCGTTACAAACGCTCCGCCCCGCGATCGCGAATTGGAAGCGTTAAAAGCGCGGGCCAGGACGGCCGAACGATTTCATCAGGCTCTGTGAATGCGTCTGGCATCGAATTACTTGAATCGCGGGCTTGTAATTCTACGTGGAGGTGTATATGGAAATAACGAAAGCGAACAACACCAAACAAGCATTTAGGACCACCTCCCTTCTCTCCTCGGCGGTGATCCTTCTACTATGTTGCCTCGCAGGCCAGGCTGCCGAAATGCGGAGCCGCTTCGCCAAGTTTGGCGATAATAAGATTCATTATCAGGTTAGCGGCAAGGGTGAAGAGGCTCTGATTTTCATACACGGCTGGACCTGCAACGGCGATTTCTGGCGAGGCCAGGTGGGCGCTTTTCCTGCACTGCGCGTCATTACCGTTGACTTGCCGGGACACGGTCAGAGCGATAAGCCACATGTTGCTTACACGATGGACTATTTCGCGCGCTCAATTGAAGCGGTGATGCGCGATGCGAAAGTTAAACGCGCCGTGCTGGTGGGTCATAGTATGGGTACACCGGTAATACGGCAGTTTTACCGGCTGTATCCGGAGAAAACCCTCGGTTTGGTCATCGTAGATGGCGGCTTGAGGCTGTTTATTCCCAAAGAACAGATGGAAAAGCTTATCACCGGGTTTCGCGCCAATTATCAGGTTGTCGGTCCGCAAATGATCGACGGCCTGCTGACGCCGGTTAAGGACGCAAAACTGAAGAACGAGATTCGCACGGCCATGCTCTCAACTCCTGATTATGTGGCTATCAGTGCCATGGAGGGGATGGCTGATGAGAAGATCTACGCTCCAGACGCAATCAAGGTTCCCGTGCTGGCGGTGCTGGCTAAGTCTCCGTTCTGGCCTGAAGATACTGAATCGTTCCTTCGTTCAGTAGCGCCGCAACTGGAGTTTCACATGTGGGAAGATGTGAGCCACTTTCTAATGATGGAGCGACCGGAGGAGTTCAACGGAACTTTGCAGGCCTTTCTCGCGAAAAACGCGCTACTGAAAAAGTAGCAGCTACTCCGGCAAGAGGCGCCTGCCGAAAAGAGGTCTCTTCCTATATGTCTCGACTCATTATCGGCGCAATCAGCGGGCTCGTTTATGGTGCATTGTCAGCAGCCTCGATGATCCCGTTGACCTTCGAAGATAAGATCGCTGCCTTAACGGGCGCTTTTCTCAATCGATTCGCTATTGGTTTCGTTATCGGCGCGGCCCGGCTACCTCTGCCGGGTTGGGCCACCGGCCTTGTCTTTGGCATTCTTCTCAGCCTCCCTGACGCTATCATCACGAAAGCATACGTTCCGATACTTGTCCTCGGAGCAATTGGCGGCCTGATTATCGGTGTGATAGTGACTAAATGGGGGAGATGAGCTGATCGAGATTTATTGTCGCCTGCTGAAGATCTGATTCAGTTCAGCAGATGAAGCCGCATCCGTTAAGCCTTCAAAAGAACCTGAGGCAAGACCTCGGGCTGCGCGCATGAATGCGGCCCAGGCAACACGGGCAAGAGCGCCACCCACAGACACACGACGAACCCCAAGTTTCGTCAGACGCTCCATAGTCAGATCGTGGCCAGGCGAAGAGACCAACACATTCACCGGCTTGGGCGCCACGGCTTTGACAATAGCGGCGATGTCCTCTGCCTCGCCCACGCCGGGAGCATATAAACAATCAGCACCGGCGTCGGCATAGGCTGCCAGTCGATCGAGCGCAATGCTGGGTACTTCAGGATGGCGCACGAGCCATGCCTCACAACGAGCAGTCAACACAACCGGCAGACCACTCTTGTCGATCGCAGTTCGCGCGGCCCTGACACGCTCGATAGCTAACTCACGTTCGTAGAGGGGAGTCTGGTTGTTGCCTGTAGAGTCCTCAATCGAGAGTCCGGCTACTCCGGTCGCAACGCACAGCCTCACGTTTTTCTCAGCGTCGTCTGGTTGATCCGCGTAACAGTTTTGAAAATCCGCATTCACCGGCAGCGAGGTGGCCTGCACAACTTCCCTAAAGTGCCGGAGTGTTGCTTCAAGTGAAACGGCTGACACTCCATCGGGCAGTCCCTGGGAAAAGGCAAAACCGGCGGATGTTGTGGCCAACGCCCGAAACCCCAAATGCTCCAGGTAAACGGCCGAGCCCACGTCCCACGGATTGGGTAAGACAAAACATCCGGATGTATGGAGCGAACGAAAGGTGTCGATTGCGGATATTTGTTTTTCTCTGGAGTCAGTCATGATGCGCATCGTACAACCAGTTCGGTGAAGTGCCAAATATCAGTAGACAATCGTAGACACGTCCGTTACAGCTGTGGACGAAACGATAGGCCCTCAGCCGTTAAGTCATCGATTTGTTCAAGCCTCCCACCGCGTCATCATGGGAATACGATTTGCTACCCAACCCGATGTGCATAGATACCTCCCCTCGACATTCTGGAGGCTATGTATGACTTTGAACGAGCCTGCCAGAGTGTGCACGTTCGTTCAAAACGGATAGGGATTACGGATCATCTCGATCTGCTGGATTACCCGATTCCGATCTAAACAACGGAACTCACCGTTCTCACTGACCAATGAAGTAGCTGAGAACAGATATGAAAGGAGCAAGAAGATGGCACAAGAAGCTGCACGAGGTTCGGCCAAGCTTTGGGACCGCGTATTCGAAGCAGAGCCTCCAACGCAGGCCGACCTCAGTAAAGCTGTCACGGGTGCTCGTGAAAGCTACAGAATTCTTAGATGGTGGAAGTACGGACAACCACAGATCGATCGCATCAAGGCCACGCTTGATGTGCGAACTGATCTCGCCGGATCCGTCATTCAAGATATTCTCAATGCCGGTGGCGGCAACCAACGAGCAAGCGTGATCCTGGATGCTTTTCCCTACGGCCTCCCAAAGGTTGAAGGCGTCCAGGTCAATGTCACGTTCGAGCGCGAAATAAACCGCTAGCGGCGGTTACTAACCGAATGAGGTGTCAGTCATGCAGGGACCTATCGGCGATGATTACCGTGTACTTCAGATCCATCCAACCTTGCGCTGCAATCTGAAGTGTCCTCATTGCTACTCCTCATCCAGCCCGGAGGAGGTAGCAGAGTTGCCTCTGGATCTCCTCCGGCAAACCCTTTCCGAAGCGTTCGCCGAAGGTTACAACGCGGTCGGAGTGTCCGGCGGTGAGCCTTTGATGTTCAGTTCATTGCACGGCGTACTCGAACAAGCACGCTCGCTGGGCATGGTCACTACCGTAACCACAAATGGACTGCTCCTGGATCGAAAGCGGCTCCGGGATTTGCGGGAGTTGGTTGATCTGATAGCAATAAGCCTGGACGGAATCGAAGCCTCGCACAATCGCATGCGCGGCAACCCGCGCGCTTTTGAATTGATGAAGAAACGTCTCGAGGATGTTCGGGACGCTCAGGTCAAGTTCGCGTTTATCTTTACCCTGACAATGCACAATCTGCATGAGCTGGAACAGGTGGCGAGCTTTGCCGTGGAGCAGGGCGCGTCCTTGCTTCAAGTCCACCCTTTGGAGGAAGTCGGGCGGGCACAGAGCTTGCTGGCCGGCTCGTCGCCGGACGATCTGGAACTCTCTTATGCATTTCTCGAATGCGCCCGCGTCAAGCAGATGTATGCGGACAAGTTACAGTTGCAGTTTGATGTGGCCGACCGCGAGGTGGTGCGCGATTACCCATGCAAAGTTTATGCTGATGAACGCACAGACCTTGATGAGCTTTGCCGGCAACCACTGGGTGATCTGGTCTCAACACTAATCGTCGAAAACGATGGCTTCGTCGTCCCGATACAATATGGTTTTGCGCGTGCCTACGGCCTGGGCAGTCTTCGCAGTGATTCTTTTCGCGATCTGGCAGCACGGTGGAAGGCAGATGTCTACCCCTCTTTTCGGCAACTCTGTCGACGAGTGTTTGAGCAGATGGTAGCAACCGCCTCACCCTCACTTCCCTTCACTAACTGGTATGGACTGGTAATGGAATCCAGTTATACATCAACCAGTTGATTTGGCGCTTGCGCCTTCAGTTAGGTACTCGGCCTAGCCGTATCTATCAAAACTTTCAGGAAGCACCTAGCCTTAAAAAATGTTATCGTTGACATTTCGTGTCATTTGGTGTTTTTCGTGGATAATTCGTTGAGAGTTAAAAGGATGGTCATCTGCCTTTGTTGAGCAGACCGTTAATTGAAAAAACCATCCACGAAACTACACGAAAAAAGACAGGACGAACAACACGAAGTCCCAGCGAACAGCGAATAATACGTCGAACATCTTGTCTGCAACCACGGACTACAAGACTTTAAGACTTTAAGACTCCAAGACTTCAAGACTTCAAGACTCAGGACCCCAAGACCCCTTGAAATACGTTGCCTTTCTGCGCGCCATCAATGTCGGCGGCCACACGGTAAAGATGGATCACCTTCGCGGTCTGTTTGAAGCGTTGGGCCTTGCAAATGTCGAAACCTTTATCGCCAGCGGGAATGTCATATTCGATGCCCAAAAAGTGAAAACACTCACACTCGAACGAAAAATAGAGACCCATCTCCACGATTCGCTTGGCTACGAAGTAACAACTTTCATAAGATCGACCGCCGAACTGGCGGCTATCAGCAGCTACAAACCTTTTGCCTCTTCCGAATTGGAATCGGATAGCAATGTAATCTACGTTGGGTTCCTGGCCGCGAGTCCAAGTGAAGAAGCAAAAACGAAACTGCTGGAATTGAGGAATCGATTTTGGGACTTTCATACCAACGGTCGTGAATTGTATTGGCTGCGGCGTCGCTTACCTGACGAAGTACCATTTTCCGGAGCGCCGCTTGAGAAGATCCTGCGAATGCAAATAACCTTCCGAAATGTAAACACAGTCCGGCGGCTTGTTTCCAAGTATGCCTGATATTTCAACCGGCCAGATCCTATGAATCATGTACTGAACATCGCCCTCGTGGCACTCCTATCGTCAATTCACATCGGAAGTTTTCCGCCAAGGCAGGCTTCGTCGGGTGAATCCGAGGTCCTTCAAACCGTGGCAGCATTTGACAAAGCCTGGGACCGAAAGGACGCCGGCACCATTGAGCGAATTCTCAGCGACAACTACGTTTACTTCACCTCGGAAGGTAATGTCTGGACGCGCGACAATCTGATTAAACTGCTGCGCTCGCCGGAATACATTCTGGACTTTGCTGAGCGCACTGAGCTCCAGGTGCACCTCACGAATAGTACGGCGGTTGTAAGCAGTCGTTGGAAAGGGAATGGCAAATACGAGGGGAAAGAGTTCCGCGACGACCAGCGCTGTAGCCTGGTGTTGGCCCGCCAGGGTAAGAATTGGAAGTTGTTGTCGGAACACTGCACACAGATTGCGCACAGGGGCGGGACCAACTCCCAACAAGATTGACCTTGCTTCGCACTACACCCTTGTCTGTGAGTTAATTATGCTATGACAAGATCTGTATACCCTGCCGCGCAATTGGTTGCGGCGACAGTAGAGGACCATTTTGCGGGCCACATGAGTGCGGCCCGCCAAAAGGGGTTACAGCATTTGGCCCCCGCGCCCGATGCTCGCTCAATTGAACTAATCATCGATGCCGCATTCTGGGCCAGTCTGCGGCACGAGGAAGCCTACTCTCCGAAAATCTCTCTTGCTTTCTTGCCTCCCGAACAATCGGGCGAGCCGCTGACGCTCGAGCGAGGGCTGCCGTTGACGCCGGACGTGCTCACCCGGCTCGCGCCGGCTGTGGAGCGACCAGGAATTCACCTGGGCGTTTGGAACGGATATGGTGATGAACTCCGCGTCTGGGGAACAACACGCGCGATACCGCAGTTGTGCTTCGTGTTGGAGGTAATTGAACCGGGCCTGCTGGTCATAAAATATCGCCGAGGGCAAGAGACGGGAAAATATGTCAACGTGGTGGTACTTAAGGGTGATCAAATAAAGGTAATCGATGAACAGGGTACGACCCTGCTTGACTGTCCCGCCATGCTCACGCCGCTCCTGGGCTTCGGCTCGACTGCGGCTGACGGCAACTCAATCAACGTACTCGTTCAGCTTGCAGTCTCGATGAGGGCGCACGGTCGCGGCGGCTCGCTTTTAGTTGTACCGCAAGACTCTCAGAGTTGGCGGGAATCGATTCTTCAACCCATTCCCTACGCGGTGGTGCCACCTTACTCGGAACTTGCGGCGCTGATGCGCCAGGATCCGATTCCGAGAAGTCAGCAGATTTGGCAAGAGACGTTTATTGATGCGGTAGATGCTATTGCCGGTTTGACTGCAGTCGATGGAGCAGCCTTGATTACGGATCAGTATGAACTGTTGGCTTTCGGCGCGAAGATCGGACGACGTGATGGCGGGTTTCGGGTCGAGCAGGTGGGGGTGACGGAGCCCGTGATCGGCAATGTGATCTCGGCTGTCCACCCGTTGGAACTCGGCGGGACGCGACACCTATCGGCGGCGCAATTTGTGCAGGATCAACGCGACTCTGTTGCCCTGGTTGCCTCTCAGGATGGACGCTTCACCGTTTTTGCGTGGTCACCATGCGAAGAAATGGTCCATGCGCATAGAGTTGAAACGTTGCTGCTTTAATTAAAGCACGAGGAATATTATGAGTTTCAAAACGAGTTTTGCAGCTGCCGGCATCTTGGCGGCACTACTGTCTGTTGGTATCAGCGCCGTATCGCAGTCGGGACGCGGACTGATGCAAGGCTATGTCGCATTTGAAGATGTCTCGTATAACGAACTGTCGAACGGAAAACTGCACGCGAAAGTTGAGCTGCGTTCAGTATCCGAAGGCTTCAAAGGAGTTTACACGGCAGACACGAATAACACTGGCTCGTACGATTTTCCGCAGATATCAATGGGCGAGTATGTGCTGAAGATCTCGGCTCCGGGATACAAGACTTACCAGACAGAGCTCTACATTCCGTCTGACTTCAATTGCAATCTGGCAACAATGATGAAGAAAGCCAGGAACTGAAGGGCGCCAGTTCTCGAATGCAAATTCATTCCGACGGTGGATTGAGAAAAACTCGACTACCGGCTCGTGCTGCCCGTGACCTTCACTGCTGATGCAGATTTCCGCAAATCGGAAGAGACTGCTGATCGGGGCGGGTCTTCTATTAGCTTTCTGTTTTAGATTGGGCTTTGGCTTGTGTTCGGATTTTTGGGCCAACTCAGATGACGAAAAGCAGATCTATCTAATCGGACTCAAGTATTCCACTACCGCCGAGTGGCCATATTTTGGACCTGATGTCACAAGCACGATTCAAATACCGGGAGCCTTGCAAGGACTTGTAGTTGGACTTCCGCTTCGACTGCTGCCCCTACCGGAAGCGCCGTATGTTTTTGTCAATCTCCTCTCATTTGCCGGCCTTTGCTTTTTTGCCTGGTATTGCAGCAGGCGTCTCTCTAGTCTTCCCCGATGGTTCATCTGGGCCTGGCTCTTAACGGCTCCCTGGACACTCAATTTCTCTACCCAGGTAGTCAATCCTTCTTATGTTTTGCCCGCGTCGATCCTTTTCTTCTGTGCCGCGCTGGAGACTTATCCCTTTCTGCGCTGCGGCGCGATTCCGGTGCGCTGGGCAGGTTTCACGATGGCGTTCGCGCTTTTCTGGATCATGCAATTTCACCTTTCATGGATCGTGCTGGTTCCATACGTTGTTCTCTCGGTCTATTTTCAGTTTAGGGAAAAAGGGCTCGGGGCATTCAAGTTCATTACGTGGTTTATCGCTGGCGCAATCCTGCCTGCCAGTCTACTGCTTCCAACCTTTTTCAGGTTCGGCCTCAATTCAGGAATGGGAAACACTCTCCAAGTCGTGGGATTCAACTCGAGTAACCTTCTTCAACATCTGAATCCTGTTGAGGGTGTCCTGGGGCGGTTCTTATCATTTGCCAGTTTTGAGATTCCCAGATTCATCGGGCGTAATACGGCCGCGCGGTTGGATTTCGCGAAGGAGCACCTTTGGTTGCTTCCCTTCCTTCTGTTTCTGACGGTGGTTGGCCTGCTGCAACCTTTGGCCTTGCTGGTCCTGTGGTTCAGGAGGCGATCGACGCAAAAGGATTGGCAAGCTATCCGGTACTTCACGCTGGGAACTGTCGCCCTGCTCTATCTGAGCTTCATGTTTTCGATGAAAGCTCCGAGTTCACATACCTTTTATGTCACGTTGCCAGTCGCAATATTATATAGCTTGTACTGCTGGAACGAACCGCTGAGAAAGCCTTTCTGGCGGAAGGTTGCACTCGCGGTAGTTGTTTGTGGCATCATATTCAATATCGGCTTGGCCGCTCACAAGTATTCGAGATCATCGCTGTACGTGGATCGAGCACGGATTCAGCGAGCAATCGACGAGCACGACTACCGGTTAGTGGGCGAGAGACGTATTGGGGCGAAATATTGAAACGATGACTACCGCGTGATCTACCCTCCCGCAGGTGGCAGTACCACCGAGATTACGGGTAACAGAATTCAATTGAACGATCCAGTAGGCACGCTGCTCTACCTCTACTCAGAACGGTGACTTGCTTTGAACGAGATTATTTTAGAAACAGACCGTCTAAAGCTTCGCATGTTCCGCGAAGACGATTTCGAGGCCTACGCGAAGCTTACGGCAGACCCCGAGGTGATGCGTTTCATCGGCGGAAAAACATTTGATCGCCTCGAGGCCTGGCGTGGAATGGCTTTTATGGTCGGCCACTGGCACCTCCTGGGCTACGGTCATTGGGCAGTAGAAGAAAAGAGCACGGGCAACCTTATGGGGCGAATTGGCTTTTTGAACCCGGCAGGCTGGCCGGGCTTCGAGCTGGGCTGGACCCTCGCCCGAGAATACTGGGGGCGCGGCTATGCAACTGAAGGCGCGCGCCGGGCCTTGCAATACGGGTTCGAGGAACTTGACCGCTCGCATATTATCAGCCTGATTCACCCTGACAATAACGCTTCAATCCGAGTCGCCGAAAGGTTGGGTGAGAAGGTTGAAGGAACGACCCACCTCCTTGGTCATGACGTATTGATCTACGGAATCGACCGGCCAGTCCGTACGTAGCGCAAGCTGTTAGCTTGCGCCCGATGCAGCAGCACGCAAGCTAACAGCTTGCGTTACTTGCTGGGTTGGGGCATATCATCTCTAATACACTGTTTTCCAAAAACCTGGCTGGGGGTTTCTCCTGAGATGCCACTTTCATTGCGCCTACTCGTCTTTATGTCATTGCTACTATTTGCCTTGAGCATTCAAGCACAGACTGGATATCCGATCTGCGGGAATCCACGTACGCCCTGCCAGCATAAAGACAAAGAGTTTGCGCCGTACGAACTGTCTTTCCGAATGCCCGCCCGGCTGCGGAAGAATACCGATTACAAGTCCGCGCCCTTTTATGCGGTGGTGCTAAAAAGCTACAAAGATTTCGAAGCTGGGGGCGAAGGGTGCGATGGCGGGGAATTCTCGACAGCTATAGAGACCGAGCGCAAACAAGCGCAAAAGATTTTTCCCGATCGAAAAGCTTTTGCCGGCTATCAGTGTCCGGACATGGCGGCGGTACAATACTTGAGCGGTCGTAAGACTCTCGATGACACCTTTCTGGCCGTTTACGGTGGCACGAGTCAGGCAGAAGCACAACAGGTTCTGGACAAAGCCCGCGACCGCTCTCCGGCGGCTACCCTGAAACGGATGCAGGCGCTTTACAACTGGATCTTCCAGTAAGGATTCTGCTTTTTGCTGCATGCAGGAATTTATTAGCGATTTTCGCGAGACGATCGAAACTGCAACGAAGCAACTCGAACGGATCACTGAGCAAGGAAGCTGCGTTCCACTCGAGGAGGGAAAGTGGTCTGCCAAACAGGTTATCGGCCATCTAATCGATTCCGCCGCCAACAATCACGCCCGTTTCGTCCGCGCACAGCTCCAGGATGACCTTGTATTCCAGGGCTACGAGCAGAACGAATGGGTGGAGATTCAACACTACAATGAGGAGCCATGGGAACAACTAGTGGCGTTGTGGAGGAATTACAACCTGCACCTCGCTCATGTGATTTCAGTGGCGAACGATGAAAAGCGGGATCGGGCGCGGAAACAGCATACCCTTGAAGAGATTGCGTTCCGTAAGGTGGGGGTCGATGAAGCCGCTACACTCGACTTTTTGATGCGTGACTACTTAGTGCACTTGCGGCACCATTTGAGTCAGATTTTTGCGGCAGTCGATTAAAGGTTTTGGGTACAGGGTGCTGAGACTCATTTTGTGAAGGCCGTTTTGCTTGAAGTGGATCGATCCACGAAGTAACACGAAACAATTCGTCGGTTTGGGTGTGTTCGTAGAATTCGGGGAGCGGTTTTTTGCGAAGGGAGAAAAGGGTGATGGAATACACATTTGAACAACTGAAACATATGACAGTTGCTGAATTGCGCGAGATAGCGAAAGGTATTGAAAACGAGGCGGTGCAGGGTTATACCCAACTCAACAAAGAGCATCTGGTTGTGGCCATCTCGAAGGCGTTAGGCATTAAACATGAGCATCATGACGTTGTTGGCGTGGATAAGGCCTCGATCAAGTCACGCATAAGGGAGTTGAAAGGCAAGCGGGCCGAAGCTCTCGCGGCGCACGATCACCAGCAGCTAAAAGTAGTCAGGAGAACGATTCACAGATTAAAGCGGCAGATCCATAAAGCCACTGTCTAGTTTGCGTTGTGCTGTCTTCTTCGGTACCGGTCATATCGGCTCTCAACCAGTCCGCGCAGCGGACGACTGAAAATATCCCAGTGGTTGAGAAGCACTTTTTGTGCAAGGCCGGTCATATCTGATAGTTCGTCGATGCTTCCCATTGACTTTCACCCGAAAGTGGCTTAGAAACTGCGGCAGAAAACTTTCGCCTTCCAACATAATAAAAAAGAGAGGTAGCTTATGAATCGAGCTATCAGCGTCAGCGTCAACGGCGTCGCTCATCAAAACGAAGTCGAGCCACGCCTCTTGCTGGTCCATTACTTGCGAGACGTACTCGGTCTGACAGGCACGCACGTCGGCTGCGAGACGTCACTATGTGGCGCTTGTACAGTGATGGTAGACGGTCAAGCTGTTAAGTCATGCACCATGTTTGCGGTTCAGGCAGACGGCGCGAGCATCAAGACAATTGAAGGGTTCGCCAGTAATGGGGAGTTACATCCCGTGCAAGAAGGATTTTGGGAGCGCCACGGACTCCAGTGCGGATATTGCACGCCGGGAATGATTGTGACGGCGGCCCAGCTGCTCGATCGCAACTCTCAGCCAACGCGAGACCAAATCCGGCACGGCCTGGATGGCAATCTGTGTCGATGCACCGGCTATCAGCATATTGTCGAAGCGGTTGAGTACGCTGCCAAGAAAGGGGCCGGGTCTTAATCTCTGGTCCAAGATCTTGGGTCTTTGGACTTTGGTCTTTGGGCCTTTGGTCTTAGGCCTTGACTGGTCTTTATTGCCGTTCCAAGGCCAAAGACCAAAGACCTAAAACCAAAGGCCCAAGACCCAAGGCCAAAGACCAAAATCCTAAGACCCAACGCAAGGGAGGAGTTATGAGTAAATACGTTGGCCAACGAGTAAAGCGCACCGAAGACCCTCGCCTCATCAAAGGGCTGGCGCACTATGTCGACGACATCCGACTCCCGGACACACTGCATGTCTCATTTGTCCGATCGGTATATGCGCACGCGCGTATCAACTCGATAGACACAACCGAGGCCTTGAAAGCGCCGGGAGTGGTGGCGATTTACACCGGCGCTGATGTCAGCGAGAAAGTTGGGCCCGTTCCCTGCGCCAGTGCGCTGCCGGAACTCAAGGTGCCTGACTATCGGGTGCTGGCAAAGGAGAAAGTACTCTTCGTCGGCCATCCTGTGGCCGCTGTCGTCGCAACGACCAGCTATGCCGCTCGCGACGCGGTCGATCTGATAATGGTCGATTACGAGGACCTGCCGGCGGTCGTCGACGTTGAAGAGGCTGCCAGGGGTGGAGCACTAGTGCATGAAAACTTCGGCGACAATATTGCTTACAAACTTACCGCCGGCGAGGGCGATATCGCTGCCGCACTCGAGGCTGCTGATCACGTCATCAAGCAACGAATCATTCATCAACGTCTCGCCCCCATTGCCATGGAACCGCGCGGAGTGCTTGCCCGGTATTTCCCCGGCGAAGCGGAGTTGACGATCTGGTCATCGACCCAAATTCCCCACCTCCTGCGAACACAGCTCGCACTAATGATTGGCATTCCGGAAAACAAGCTGCGTGTAATCACGCCGGAAGTCGGCGGAGGCTTTGGCTCAAAGTTGAATGTCTACGCCGAAGAGGCGTTGCTCGGTTGGATTTCAATGCAGTTGGCCAAGCCCGTCAAATGGATCGAGACACGCCGCGAGAATATTCAAGCCACGATCCATGGCCGCGGTCAGGTTGGCTATATTGAAGTGGGCTGCCGGAACGATGGGAGGGTGACCGGTCTGCGGTACAACGTCTTTGCCGACCTGGGCGCTTATCACCAACTGTTGACCCCGGCCATTCCAACACTGACCGGATTAATGCTGTCCGGCGCATACAAGATTCCGGCTATCCAGATCAATATCACCGGCTGTTTTACGAACAAAATGGCCACCGACGCCTATCGTGGCGCAGGCAGACCGGAGGCAACCTACGTAGTAGAACGCGCGATGGATTTGGTCGCGGCCGAACTCGGGATCGATCCGGCGGAGGTGCGCCGCAGGAATTTTCCCGCAGCAAATGAGTTTCCTTTTCACACGGCCACTGGCCTTGACTATGACAGCGGTAATTATGAGGCGGCCCTAAACAAAGCGCAGGAGCTTTCCAGCTATCAGAACCTTCGCGAGGAACAGAAAAAAGCGCGCGAACAAGGAAAACTAATCGGGATCGGTGTCTCGACCTACGTGGAAATCTGTGCCCTTGGTCCTTCACAGGCGATGCCTGCCGGTGGGTGGGAGAGTGCGACGGTCAGGATTGAACCAACGGGAAAGGTCACAGTGCTCACCGGGGCTTCACCCCACGGACAGGGACAAGAAACCTCATTCGCACAAATTGCAGCCGACGAGCTGGGTGTCGATTTGAATGACGTCACAGTCATTCACGGCGATACCGGCGTGGTCCAGTACGGCATCGGCACTTTTGGCAGCCGCGCTACGGCAGTCGGCGGCACGGCTGTCTTGATCGCAATTCAGAAATTGAAGGAAAAGGCGAACAAGATCGCGGCCCACATGCTTCAAGCCGATGCGGCGCGGCTGGCATTCGAAGGCGGGCGATATTCGCTTCCAGCAACCAAAGCAGCAGCGGCAGCCGAAAGTTCCGAACCGGTGCTGCCGGTTGGTGAGGCTCCGGCTGCGGCTCTACCTGAACCGGAGCTCGATGGCAAGTCCGGCGTAAGCATCCAGGATGTGGCGCTGGCGGCGCACCTGGCCAAGGACCTCCCACCCGACACCGAACCCGGACTTTCCGCCACATACTTTTTTGAACCAAAGAATTTTACATTTCCTTTCGGTACGCACATTTGCGTCGTGGAGATCGATCGCGACACCGGCGATGTAAAGTTCTTGCGTTACGTTGCCGTTGACGACTGCGGAAAGGTGATCAACCCGATGCTCGTCGACGGACAACTGCATGGCGGCATCGTGCAATCGATTGGGCAAGCGTTGTTTGAGGAAGTCGTCTATGACGAGCAGGGACAACTGGTGACCGGCACCTTAATGGATTATGCCGTTCCCAGGGCCGCCCACGTTCCCTGGTTTGAATTGGGAAGAACCGAAACGCCTTCACCGGTAAATCCGCTGGGAGTGAAGGGCGTTGGCGAGGCAGGAACTATCGGCGCCACGCCCGCCATTGTAGGGGCGGTCGTAGATGCGCTCGCGCCCTTTGGCGTGAAACATCTCGACATGCCGCTCAAACCTGAAACTATCTGGAGAATAATTAACCAGCATTGAAACAGGCACCTGCGCAAGAATGCCTTTCCGGGAGGAGACCTTATGATTACGGCTCAGTTTGATTACGCCACTCCAAACACAATTGCGGAAGCAGTTGCCTTACTGGCTCAGAATCGGGACGACGCTAAGATTCTCGCCGGCGGGCACAGTCTGATTCCGGCGATGAAATTGCGCCTCGCTCAACCTCAATTGCTGATTGACCTCGGGCGCATCAAAGACCTGGCATACATCCGCGAAGAGGGCGGCAAGATTCTGATCGGTGCTATGACGACCCACTACCAACTCGAATCGTCAGCGGGCCTCAGAGACAGCTGTCCACTTTTGACAGAATGCGCCGCGAGCATCGGCGACGTTCAAGTCCGTAACAAAGGAACTATTGGCGGCAGTTTGGCCCACTCAGATCCCGCTGCTGACTGGCCCGCGGCGATGTTGGCTTTGCGTGCGGAAATTGTGGCTATCGGCAGCAGTGGTGAGCGCGTTATCAACGCCGACGATTTCTTCGTTGATCTATTTACGACTGCGCTGCATCCGGGTGAAATCATTCGCGAAATCCGAATCGATCGGCCCAATAGCTCCTCGAGGCAGGCTTACCAAAAGGTGCCGCATCCCGCCTCGGGCTTCGCGGTGGTTGGGGTTGCTGTATCGTTGCAGGTTAGCGGCGATGCTATCTGTGAAACCGCTTCCATTGGAATAACCGGGGTCGGGGCCAAAGCGTTCCGCGCTACAGGCGTTGAGTCTGCCCTTACAGGCAAACCATTGGACGACGAACAAACAATCACCCTGGCTGCGGCCCACGCGTGCGATGGCATAGAAGCCAACGCGGACCTGTACGCTTCCGCCGATTATCGGGTACATCTGGCGCAGATACATACCGCGCGCGCCATTCGACGAACGATTTCAAATGGAAAATGACCAACGTCAAATGACCAATGTCAAATTCTTTTCCTTACCGTTCAAAGATAGCTTTCCGCTCGCAAAAGGTAGCCTGTGAAGATAGAGGGGACACACGAAATCAATGCTTCGCGAGAACGCGTGTATGAATGCTTGACCAACGCAGGGGTTCTAAAGCGCTGCATTCCGGGTTGCGAGCGCCTTGAAAAAACAGGAGAAAACGTTTTTGCAACAACAATTCGCACCGGCGTCGGATCGATTAAGGGGGTCTTTAACGGGACCGTGCGACTTGAGGATATGCGTCCGCCCGAGCACTACCGTCTGGTGGTTGAGGGCAAGGGCACGCCAGGTTTTCTAAAAGGCACGGGCGATCTGGATCTGGAAGACCACGGGAAGACAACCATCGTAAGGTACGCCGGTGAGGTCCAGGTGGGCGGTACGATTGCAAGTGTAGGTCAACGCATGCTTCAGGCAACTGCCCGGATGATGGCGACGCAATTCTTTACCGCGCTCGAAGCCGAAGCTAAAACGGCAAAGGATGCACCACCTCCTAAACATGGCTTTTTTCGCACCGCCCTGAGGTGGTTCTCAGGGTGGCTTCGACGAATGTTTAGGTCGTTCGCGTGACTCATTCGACCATAAAAACGATCCACGCGCATCGCAGAAAAACGACACGAACCGGTCCGCGAAATCATTTCTTTGACTGGGCCATGAAGGCTTCGATGTCCGCCATCTTTCTGGGCAAGGCTTTGGTCATCCACTTCGCTCCGTCGGCAGTAACCAAAAGGTCATCCTCTATTCGCACGCCAATATTCTTGTACTTCTCAAACGCCGGGCGAACCGCAGTTTTGAACTTCTCCCAATCTTCTTGTTTCCAACCGAATGGCAGGTAATCAAACACATCGGGTCGAACATAAATTCCCGGTTCGTTGGTGAAGACCATCCCTGGCTCAAATTTCGCTGCCCCACCAACGTCATGCACATTCATTCCCAGCCAGTGTGAGGTTCCGTGCATGAACCAGACTCGATACTGGTTTGAATTGCGGTCTGTAATGAGACCAAGTTTCAGCAACCCATCCTTGATGATCTCTGTGCCGGCACGATTTACGTCCGACAATGACGAACCTGGCCGGGTCGCGTTTGCAACTGCCTCCTGAGCATCATAAACGACCTGATAGACCTCAGCCTGTGCCGGTGAGAATTTGCCGTTGACCGGAAAGGTTCGGGTCACATCCGCGCTGTAGTGTTCGTATTCGGCGCCCACGTCCATCAGCAGCACATCGCCAGATTTGACCGGGCCCTGTGATTCTTCATAATGAAGAGTCGTAGCATTTGGACCACACCCCACAATTGACGGGTAGCCCCAATGATCCGCGTTGCGTAGCTTAAAAGTGTAAGCCACTTCCGCGTCAACCTCGTATTCCCATTTCGCGGCTCCCGCCACGGCCCAGGCTCTTTCATGCGCTTCAGTGGTTATGTCTATGGCATGCTGCATCAATCGCAGCTCCATGCGAGATTTGCGCAGACGCATTTCTGTGAAAATCGAAGTAGCATTTTTTATAACGTAATTGGTTGCCGAACGAGCCCAATCAGCAGCAAAGCGTTGTTCCTGCTTGTATTCCCTGCTCTCCACCTCTCTGGGAACAAGCAGGTAAAGTTCGGCTTCATTCTTCGCTGCAGCCTCGAAAAGACTTTCGAAACCCGTGACCGAGCCAGTCTGCAGGGCTTCGGCCAACGAAGTCATGAAGATTTTGTCGGCCTTGGGGCGGTAGGGTTGTCGATTGCGAAATGCGCGCACAAAAGGTTCGAATTCGCTTGCCTCCCAAATCTCTTTGATGCCGGAAATCTGGTTCGCCTCCTGCGGGCTGTACATGTGACCGGTCCAGGTTTCCGCCGCCGGATCGCGCCGCGGCAGGAACAGGATCTCGGGCATTTGTGAATTGCCGGGCATGAGGACCAGCGTCGCCCCTTTCTGTTTGAGGTTAGTCAGATAATAGAGGTTATTCTCCTGCCGGTATTCGTAATCGACGTCGTTGGCATACACACGCGGCTCACTGCTGAAAAGGATCATTATTCCTTTCGAACCAATTTTCTGGGCAACGCGGGAGCGTCGTTGGGCCAACTCAGCCAGTTTTTCCTTTTCATCGAATACGGGGGCGGGTGGTGTGATTCTCAAGCTCGGCGGAGTGCGAGTCTCGTTGCCGCTGGCGTGAACAGGCTGATTCTTGAATAACGTTTCGCCAAGGAACGCGGAGAGAACGAGAGCCGCTAGCACGATTCGAATAATGTGATGGTGCTTCATTTGATTAAACTGATGCCTCTTTCTTTAGTCAAGGTGTCTGATTACGTCTGAATCTCTCACCCCGTCGAAGGAAGCGCCGTTTACCATCGGGTGTGATGAGTATTCGATCACCCTGCGGCGTGGTGACTAGTTGTGAGCCATCAGGAAGATTGCGAATGGTTACGCCGCCACCAACTCTTCGCACTCGAGGTTGACGACCCGGGGGAGTCGGGACATCCGGATCAGGGACGTCAGGTTCTGCCTCATCCTTCGACTTCTTGGCCCGCCGGGATTCATCATCCGTCGCATCACTGTTTTCGTCGTTCTTGGCGGTCCGTTTCTCGGAATTCTTTGCACGCTCTGCCTTTGTTGTTTGCTTCTCGGCTTTTACTGCAGCTTCTTCTTCACGGGCGGCGGCCTTTTCACTGTTTGCATTCGCTTCTGCTGGTGCAGAAGGACTTGGGCTCGCAGCAGGCGAGTTTATGGGGACAACAGACTCCTGTGTAATTCGCACACCACCCTGACGTTGTTGAAGTGCATAGAATCCAACAGCGCACACACCCAGCAGGGCCAGAGCTCCAGCGGCAACTGCGGCCGGAGACAACTTTCGAGGAGACTTTCTTTCAACTCGCGCGACCGTAGTCTCACCTGTCACTTTAGTCGGTAGTTTCGCGCTAGTTTCATCGCCCGGCACCTGGGTGGACGAAGAAACCGTCGATCCCTGCGGCGGAAAAAGTACAGTGGCTGCCTCTCCGCGACTGGTCAAAGTCGCTGCTTCGTCAGCCTGGCTTAACGCTTTCTGCATCTCGGCGGCACTCGAATATCGCTGATCTCGATTTTGGGATATCGCCTTCTCGAGAACAGCCGCCACGGTGGGGTCGATTGCACTATTAGCAGCGTGTGCATTTTGCAAGGGGTCGGCTTGACCATTGACAATCGCCGCAGCTCGCGACAAAGCATCAGGCGGCTTCATGCCCGTCATCAAGTGGTAAACCGTCGCCGCCAGGGAATAGATGTCACTGCGAGCGTCGGTTCCCAGTCCCTGAATTTGCTCGAGGGGAGCGTAGTTTGGCGTGTAACCGAAGATGCTCGCAGAGGTTGTCACCCGCGAGACTTCACCTGCTTGACCCTTTGCCAGACCAAAGTCCAGCAAAATGATCTGACCACGCGCCGTGATTTTCAGATTTTGAGGCTTGATGTCTCGATGGACGATTTGCGGCTCCTGCGTATGCAGATAGTCAAGCGCGTCCAATAGTTGATCGGCCCACGTTAAAACCTGACTCGGAGGAAAAGGCCCTCGTCGTTGCGTAGCCATTTCCGCCAGGTCCTCGCCTGCAATGTACTGCATCACGAGAAACTGTCCTTCACCTTCAGAGAAATGGTCACTGACACGCGGCAGCGCGGGATGGTGAAGGCGCGCCAGCAGGCGAGCTTCGCGTTCGAACTGTTTCCGCAGGCGCTCGTCAGCGAATAGCGTTTCTTTTAGAGCGACGGTCGTGTCAAGGCGCTCGTCTATGGCTTCATACACCGCCCCCATGCCCCCTTGACCGAGCTGTCGAATGATTCGATATCGGCTTTGGAGGATGGTTTCCGGTGAAAGCATTTGGTCTTTTCGTTTCGATCGTGCGTTGCTGATATCAGCTGGGTTCTGTGCGATGCGTTGTCATGCAACATCTACTGCCTGCAAAACGCGGATATTATACACGGGCACTAAGCCACGAGAAATCTGGGTTAAAGAGCCAACTATCGAAGACAATCATTTTCCATTCATCATTTTCGATTTTTCATTTTTCATTTGTTTTCATTACAAGGCTCAACAGCAACCAAATGCGATCCACGAAATAACACTAAGTTTTGTGTTGTTTCGTGGATTGAAGAAGTTCCGAATCCAAACAAATGAAAAATGAAAAATGTCAAATGATGAATGGAAAATGATTCTTTCATCCTCTGAACATTGAGCCCTTTCCATTTCCAGCGTATGCTACGGCGCATGAAAACCCCCTTCGCCTCGTCCGATGACGATGTTATCGATGTCGGTCCACGTAAGCGGCGGCGATGGCGACGCTGGGCTCTGGCAGGCCTGGTGGTTGTCTTCATTCTGCTTTCGCGCATTCTTGCTGTTTACGTCTCGGCCTTATGGTTTGGCTCGCTTGGATACTCTTCAGTCTACTGGACCATCTTCAAACTGAAAACAGGACTGTTCCTGATCTTTGCGCTGCTCACTGCCCTGATCCTGCGGGGGGCTTTCTGGTTGCTGGAACGCGGGTTCGCCGCCTACGCCACAGAAAAACGAACCATCGTCGTCAATAACCAGCCGGTTCAATTCTCTCCAGCACGCTTCACCCGGCCTGTCGCGTGGATTGTCTCGATAGTTTTTGCGTTGATAAATGGTTTTGCGATGAAAGCGGAATGGCGGGAGTTCGGCCTTTATTTGAGACAGCCGTCCACTGGCCTGCCGGATCCAATCTTCGGAAAACCACTCGGCTTCTATCTTTTCTCGCTGCCTGTCTACGACGCGCTGAGTTCGTGGTTGATTTCGCTTGCGTTCATCATTCTCTGCGTTACCCTTCTTTATTCGCTGCTTGCGTTGCCGCAAAAAGTCTTGAAATCCTCAGCTCTGCCAACGGGAACGGCAATTGTGGCAATTTCTCTTTCCGTTGCGTTCTTCCTCCTCTTGCTGGCAGCTAAGACCTACCTGGCCCGCTTTCCTTACATTTGGGAGGATCATCAAACTTTTACGGGCGTCACTTACGCTGAGGCTAACTACTTATTGCCTGCTCTGCTGCTGGTTTCTGTGGCGTTGATTATCGCGGCGGCGATCTCGGTTTTCAATGCAGTGAGTATGCGCAAAATACGTCTCCTTTTGCTGGCCCTGGGCTTGCCTGTGATTACCTATATCTTAGGGGTGGTAGCGGTACCCGCCTACGTGACCAGTTTCATCGTCAAGCCAAACGAAATAGATCGCGAGAGCCCATACATCGAACACAACATCGCCTGGACCAGGCGAGCCTTTGGTCTCGATGGAATCGAACTGCGAGATTTTGCGGCGGAAAATTCCGTAGAAGCACTCAACCTGTCGACCAATCGCCCAACCTTGGACAATATTCGCCTCTGGGACTGGCAGGCGCTGCGCGACACTCTCAAGCAGATTCAGGCGATCCGAACTTACTACGACTTTTCTGATGTCGATGTGGATCGCTATCGAGTGGGCGGACAGATGCGCCAGATGATGGTCGCGCCGCGTGAAATCAACATCAACAGACTTCCGGACCAGTCGCGGAATTGGATCAATGAAAGATTGATCTACACACATGGGTACGGTTTGACAATGAATACTGCGAACGGCTTCACGCCTGAGGGCATGCCGTTGTTTGTGGTCTCAGACATGCCGGTGAAGTCCAATGCTCCGGAGGTTCAGGTTAACCGGCCACAAATCTACTACGGCGAGGAAACCAATACAGATGTCTATGTGAAAACCAGACAAAAAGAGTTCGACTATCCGCAGGGTGAGGCGAATACCTACACGACTTACGAAGGACAAGGCGGCATAAGAATCGGAGGCGGGCTGCGCCGGACCTTGCTCGCCTGGGCCCTCGGTGATCTGTCGAAACTGCCGTTTTCGGATGATGTAACTTCAGAAAGTCGCATTTTGATTCATCGCAACATTCGCGAAATGGTGAATGGGGTGGCCCCGTTTCTGATTTACGATGATGATCCTTATATCGTGATCACTGATGAAGGCAGACTAGTCTGGATGCTTGATGCCTTCACTGAGTCGGCAACCTTTCCTTACTCGACCCATCACGTCGTGGCGAACAACGATATCAACTACATTCGCAATAGCGTCAAGGTTGCGATCGATGCCTATGACGGCACGTTGCGGTTCTATGTATTTGATCCGGAGGATCCGCTAATCAAGGCTTACCGTGCGATGTTTCCAGGACTCTTCCAGGATGCAGCCCAGATGCCGGCAGCTCTCCGTGCCCACGTCCGCTATCCCGAGACATTGATTCGCGCGCAGGGAGAAGTCTATGGCCTCTATCACACCCAGAACACCAAGGCGTTTTTTCAACGCGAGGATGTTTGGAGCGTGGCCCAGCAGGTAGGCGCCGATGCACAGGGCAAGAAGCAAACACAACCTATCGATCCTTACTACGTGCTGATGCAGTTACCGGGCGAGCGCGAGAAACTCGAGTTTCTGATTTTTCTTCCCTTCACTCCCGGCAATCGAAATAACATGATTGGCTGGATGGCCGGACGTTGCGATGCCGAGAACTATGGAAAACTTCTGGTCTATAACTTTCCCAAGTCTAGGTTGATCGATGGTCCGTTGCAGATCGAGGCGCGCATCGATCAAAACGCGCAATTGTCGGCCCAGTTCACATTATGGAACCAACAGGGCTCACACGTGATTCGCGGCCATCTGCTGGTAATCCCGGTGGGCAGTTCGCTCATTTATGTTGAACCGATTTACTTGCAGGCAGAGCGCAGTCCCATGCCCGAACTGCGCCTGGTGGTGCTGGCGACTCAGGAGCGATTGGCCTACGGCCTAACCTTCGAAGAGGCCATGCTTAACCTGTTTGGGGAAGCTGGAAAAACTCCCACCGCCGAGAAACCGCAAGCGGGTAACGAAAAACCGGTGGAGGGTCAGCCAAAACCATCCGCCTCACCTGCCGCGGCGGCCTCAATGCAACAGCTCATCGATCGGGCGATTCAAGAGTTTGATGAGTATCAACGACTAACCGCTCAGGGAAAACTGGGTGAAGCCGGGCAAAAACTCGAGCAACACAAGCGCACACTCGAAGAGATAAAACGCGCCGCAAAGCCTTAGCGCAGTCGAAGCAAAACATTATCCACGAAATCACACGAGACTTTAGTGTGATTTCGTGGATCGTCACTTCAACTTCTCTTGAAGCTTTTTGGCCTTCTCAAGGGCGTCCTGATGCTCCGGCAAATAATCAGGGTCGGGCTTCATTGCCATGAGTTCTTCGATCTGCTTTCGGGCCTCGGCATCACGACCGGCAGAGTGATAGGCTTCGGCCAGATGCAAACGCATTAGCGAATTGTTAGGTGCAATCCGCAGACCCTTCTGAAGGTAGTCAATCGCCTTTGCCGTTTCGCCACCCAGCGCCCGCGGAGCTTCCAAATAGAGCTGGCCCAGGGCCAGGTATGCGCTGCCTCCCTGGAAGTTCTCATCCATCTTGATTACGGTCTCCATCTCCCGGCGAATGTCCTCCACCGACGCCAGACCGGCCAGCGTACTTCGCTGCGCGCTGCCTCCGTAGTTTGCTCCCAACCAAAAGTGACCCTCGGGTCGGGACCCGTTGAGCTGAATGGCGATTTTGCCGGTCTCGACTCCTTCGCGAAAAAGGTCCTCTGCCTCGTCATCGATGGTATGCGAACCGAGATAGTAGTCGGCCCGCGAAAGCTTCCACGCTGCTTCAAAGTTGCCATAATCAGCTGTTCGCGCCTGTCGCAAAGCGGTAACGGCCATCCTGGCCTTGGCCGGATCGCCACGTTCTGCATAGAGACGGTCAGCTTCTGTGATGCCGTCCACAGCCGCCTTCGCGTCTCCTGAGTCAACCGTGGCTGGATCTACCGCGGGCGGAGATTTCCGGCAGGAAATCACCGCAAAAGCAGCTACACAAAGCATCCCAATTAAGATCCAATTCTCACTTTTGCTCAGGTATTTCAAAATTTGCCCTCTTTTTACCAGTGAATTGTATAGCGTTTACATACAGACAATTTGACGGGTATCCAAAGCTCGATTTATCGGTTATAGTGGCACGCCTACGCCTAACATTCCGTGCATTTCCAGGAAACCGGGACGGGCGCAACTGCATTTCGATATCATTTGGAGGCACATTTGGCAGGTGCAGCATTTTACGACCTTGAAGGCACACTGGTCGGTACTAATCTTGTTCATACCTTGGGCTTCTATGCCCGGCATCAACCAAACCTTCTTAGCAGTCTGAGAAAAAGCGCGGCCACTGTCCTGAGTCTGCCCGTGTTTGCCATCACCGATCAGTATAGTCGAAAGGTCTTCAACGATCTGTATTTCAAACGTTACAAAGGCGAATCCGAGGATCGGCTGCGCTTCTTTGCCCAGGAACTCTTTGATTCCTTACTGAAGCCCGCCGTTTTCCCGGGCGCCTACGAATTAATTGAAAAATCGCGAAGTCTTGGTTTGCGTCAAGTAGTGGTTACCGGCGCCCTCGACGTATCTGTAAAGCCGCTGATGCAACATCTGGGAATAACTGACTATGTGGCAAACCGTCTGGAGTTCGTTAACGGAGTTGCCACTGGTCGTTTACTGCCGCCCGTTATGGCAGCTGCGACCAAGGCCTCCTGGATCAGGACCTTTGCCGAACGGGAAGGGCTCAGCCTCAGTGACTCCTACGCCTATACCGACAGCATGAGCGACTTGCCCATGCTCTCGGTGGTGGGCCATCCGGCTGCGGTGAACCCCGACATGCGCCTGCGCCAGACGGCGCTGCATCACGATTGGCCGATTCTCAATCTCAAGTAAATGGTGAATAGCCAATTGTCCTGGTCGAGCATTGCTTGTTCACTTCTTAAAATCGGAAATCGCAAATCGGAAATCGGAAATCGCTTATGGCCCTACAGTTACGACGCAAAACGCACGAGTCCGTTGTCTATATCGACCGCGACAGCGCCCCGAGAATCATGCCTTCGGGAGAGGATTTCATTCTCGAAGATCTGCCGATCGGAACGCGGGTCCTCTATCCCAATCCTCCTATTAAGGGTCTGCCGAACCGCGAAGCGGCAATCCGCTATGCCCTGAATCATCCGCATGGTTGCGATCCTTTATTCGCCCAGCTCGAACCAGGCATGCGCGTCACCGTGGCGGTTGATGATATCAGCCTACCCCTGCCGCCAATGGCCACGCCGGACATTCGCCAGACAGTACTCGAAATTGTACTGGACATGCTTGCCGGACACGGCGTTGATGATGTTCACATCATCGTCGCCAATTCCCTGCACCGCAAAATGACCGAATGGGAAATGAAGCGCATGGCGGGACCCAGGATCTTCAACGAATACTATCCCGATCGGTACTACAACCACGACGCAGAGTGGGTTGACGGAATGGCAAAAATTGGCGAGACCAAACACAAAGAGCCGTTGTCGCTAAACCGCCGCGCCGTGGAAAGTGATCTCTTGATCTACGTAAACATCAATCTGGTCCCAATGGACGGGGGACACAAGTCGGTCGCCGTTGGCCTTTGCGATTACGAATCGTTGCGAGTTCATCACGAACCTCAAACCATTCGCGATTCGGACAGCTACATGGTTCCGGCTTCATCGGAACTCAACACGAAGTGCACGCGCCTTGGCCGGTTGGTGGATGAGCACTTGAATGTCTTTCATATTGAGACGGCGATAAACAATCGCATGTACAAGGGCGACATGGATTTCCTGCTAAAAAACGAGGACGACTTCACGGCATTCGACCGGATGAAGTTCGAGGCCATGCGCTATACGATGGGTAAGCTACCCCGCGCCGCCCGCCGCAAACTTTTGCACTCGCGGCCTTCGCAGTACGAAATGATTGCCTGCCATGCCGGCAAGACCGATCCGGTGCATGAGAAGATCCTGGAAAAAGGCTTCGAGCAATACATCATCCCGGTCCGTGGGCAATGCGACATTCTGATTACCGGCATTCCCGACATTTCTCCTTACAACGTGTACTCGATTTTGAACCCGCTGCTGGTTCAGGTTATGGGACTCGGCTATCACTTCAACTTTTACCGAAACAAGCCCTTGTTGAAAAAAGGTGGCGTCCTGATTCTGCACCACCCTTGCTACGATGATTTCGATCACCAGTTTCATCCCAGCTACATCGAATTCTTTAATCGGCTTTTGCCCGAGACCCGGGACGCCTTTGTGCTCCGTGATAAATACGAACGAGAGTTTGCTAATAATCCAAGCTATATTGAAATGTACCGTCGCGGGAATGCGTATCATGGCGCGCATCCGTTTTTCATGTGGTATTGGGGTGAGAACGGGCGCCAGCATATCGGAAAAGTGATCGCCGCCGGAGCAGAAAATGCGCATGTGCCGGCAATGCTCGGCTGGGAACGCGCCGACAACCTGACCGAAGCAATCGCGATGGCCCGAAGTTACATGGGCAACTCTGCGGAAATCACTATGTTGCACCAACCGATGATCGGCATCGCGGATATGGAATGAGGAGCGAATTAGAATTTAGAATTTGGAATTTAGAATTTGGAAGTATGGAATTTGGAAGTATTACCGTATTGGAATTGGCTTGGAACGGAAATCCTCGTCTTACGAGGACACAAAATTCTAGTTTTCTAATAATTTCTAATTTCTAATTTCCAATTTCTAAATTGACTTTATGAAATTATCTCCGACGGAAATCTATAACGGTCGAAACATCTTTTTGATCGGCAGCACGGGCTTTCTCGGCAAGGTCACGCTCAGCATGCTGCTCCACCGATTTCCGAATATCGGACGCGTCTATCTGACAGTGCGTGCCCGCTCGCAGGAAGAATCCGAATCCCGCTTCTGGAATAGTGTGCTCACCTCGGCGCCATTTGATCCCTTGCGCGAACGCTATGGAGATGCCCTGGAAGGTTTTATCCGCGACAAGGTGGTCGTGCTCGGTGGTGATATAGGCGATCCGAACCTCGGCTACAGCGAAGAAGAAGCACAACGCGTAGCCGATGACGTGGACGTGATTATTAACAGCGCCGGCAATGTCACTTTCAATCCCACCCTTGAAAGTGCCCTTCGCACTAATGTCGTGGGAACACAAAACGTCATTGCGTTTGCCAAGCGCATGAAACGACCGGCACTGGTCCATGTGTCTACCTGCTTTGTTGCCGGCAGCCGCTCGGGCTCGGTCTGGGAAAGCGAGACCGTTCCCGGCTACTTTCCACGTCGCGAAGAGCTTCAGGGCATTGAGTTCTCAGCACAGCAGGAAATCAAAGACTGTGCAAGACTCGCGGAACGAGTCAGAGAAGAGGCGCGAGACGCAATGATGGTGGCGCGCTTTCGCGACCTCGCCCGCAAACGGCTGAACGAAGAAGGACGCGATGCAAACGATCCGGACGCGCTCGGACTGGCCGTAGCCCGTGAGCGTAAGGTATGGACACGCACGCGCCTCACCGACCTGGGCGTGGAACGGTCGAAGTGGTGGGGCTGGCCGAATATCTACACCTACACCAAGGCCCTGGGCGAACAACTTGTCGCCGCTGAGACGGACATGGTGCGGGCCATTGTACGTCCGAGCATTGTCGAGTCGGCCCTGGCCTATCCGTTTCCCGGCTGGAACGAGGGCTTTACCACCACGGCGCCGATTATTTTCCTGGTGCTCAAAGGTCAGACCCAGTTGCCCGCGGACGAGAAACTGATTCTGGATATCACTCCGGTGGATCAAGTGGCTTCCGTGATGCTTGCGGTTGCCGCCCAAGCTTGCGTGCGCCAACCGGAGTTGGTTTATCAGGCCGCTACCGGTGATTCCAATCCCAACAACATGCAACGTATCATCGGCCTCGTCGGCTTATTCAAACGCCAGCATTTCCAGGAAAAAGAAACCGGGTTCAAGCTGGTCAACGAGCTTGCCTCGCGTATGGAACCTCGCCCAGTGCCCACCTCAACGTTCGAGAAGACCTCGATACCGATGCTGAATGCTGTGGCAAAAAAGGCTTCCTCCTTGCTTGACCGGGCTCAGCCGCGGTGGGGCGGTGGCCGGGCAGTTGAGGTAATCGAGCGAATCAAGAGCAGTGTTGACCGGGTCGAAGAAGTTACGCGCGAAACGACCGAAGCGTTTGAAATGTTTAGTCCGTTCACGGTGGAAAACGCCTACATCTTTCGCTCCGATAATGTGCGCTCGTTGTTTGCCGAGATAAGAGAGGAAGAGCGTTCCCTGCTAAGCTGGCATCCCGAGAACTTTGACTGGTACGACTATTGGCTGAACATTCATCTGCCGGGCCTCAAGAAGTGGGTCTTTCCAACGCTCGAAGAAGACATGCGCGCCAAACCCAAGCGCATCTATACGTATCGCGATCTGCTCGAGCTCTTCGAGACCTCCACTCGCCGGCATTCGACTCGCGTGGCCATGCGCATCGAGCGCGATGGCCGAAAAGAGCAGTACACCTATGCAGATCTGCGCGAGCTGGCAACGCGAGCCGCGGGCTTCCTGGCGAGCGAGGGAATTAAACCGGGCGAGCGCGTTATGCTCGTCAGCGACAACGCGCCTGAGTGGGGCATGACCTACTTTGGCGTGCTCAAAGCCGGTGCTACTTGTATCCCCGTCGATCCGGAAAGCTCGACAGACGAGATCATCAACTTTGCGGAAGCCGGATCCGCTGCCGCCATCATTCTCAGTGAGAAGCTCAATCAAAAGCATGTGGATTTGCGCGATCGTCTCGCCCAAGCTGCGACTGCGCCCCGCGTCTGGACTTTTGAAGACCTTTTTGCCCTTCCTGATGAAACGACGGAGGACGAACGAATTGCTCTGCTGCCGCAGAGAGTGCACGCGCAATCAGTGGCCTCGCTGATCTTCACTTCGGGCACAACCGGCCGACCGAAGGGCGTCATGCTCTCGCATCGCAACTTTACGAGCATGGTCTCGATGTTGTCTTCGGTGTTTGATATGAGCACAAGGGACGGCGTCCTCTCAGTGCTGCCCATGCATCACACCTTTGAATTCTCGACCGGCTTTCTGACGCCGCTCAGCCGGGGAGCGCAGATCACGTATTTGCCGGAATTGACCAGCGAAGCTCTGGCGAAAGCCATCAAGAATGGTCACGTCACCGGCATGGTAGGAGTGCCGGCGTTATGGGAGCTGCTGCATCGTCGCATCAAAAACAGACTCTATGAGCGAAGCGACTGGATCGGCAAAACTGCTGACGGCCTGATTCGCGCCAACGCCTGGTTACGGGACAAGACACCTCTGAATTTTGGGCAGGTTCTGTTCTATCCGATTCATGAAGGGCTCGGCGGGCGAATCCGCTACTTCATCAGCGGCGGCTCAGCCTTAAGCGAAAAGTTGCAGCGAGACTTTCAGGGTTTGGGGTTCACGATTTTGGAAGGATACGGTTTGACTGAGGCTGCTCCAGTCTTGACTGTGACGCGCCCTGAGAATCGCATGCTCACCGGCAGCGTGGGCCGGCCGCTGCCGGGGGTTGAAATAAAAATCGTCGAACCTGACCTGAGTGGTGTGGGTGAAGTAATTGCGCGTGGGCCAAATGTAATGGTCGGTTACTACGAAGATGACCAGGCCACTCGCGATGCACTGGTCGAGCGCTGGTTATACACCGGTGACCTGGGCCGAATAGACGACAGCGGCAATCTTTATCTGGTTGGCCGCTCAAAAGAGATCATCGTTGACACGAACGGTAAGAATGTCTATCCCGACGAACTTGAAGAGGTTTATTCCCATTCCCCATACATCAAAGAACTGAGCATCGTGGGTCTGCCGGACGGCATTGGGGAGAAGGTGGCTTGTCTGGTTGTGCCCGACGATGAATACGACATCACTCTGCCTCGCGCCGAGTTGCACCGCTTGATCGAGGAGCACTTTCGCGAGGTTTCAGCTTCGCTGCCCTACTACAAGCGCGTCAAGGTCCTCCAGTTTACCAGTGTGGAGCTGCCCCGCACTGCAACAAGGAAGGTTAAGCGGCGGGAGATCGTGAGCATGATGCAGAGTCTGGACCAGAGCCCGAAAGCCGGCCGGGCCATGGAGAGTGGGACGGCGCAGGGCGACGCGTCATGGTTGATCGGAATCATCGCCACTGTTTCTAACCGGCAGCGCGACGAGATCTCGATCAACTCGCGATTCAGTGATCTGGGGTTCGACAGTTTGATGTTTGTAGAACTAGCCACGGCGATTGAAAACGCCGGCGGCTCGATCTCAGCTCCCGAACGATTTAATGAGATTCAGGACGTTCGCGAACTGGCGAGCGTAGTTAATCGCCGTCCGGGTTCAACCGTCAGCCGTGAAGCCCGCCCGGTAGAACGTAGAAACGCTGACGATGAAATTCGCATACCGTCGCTGCTCAAGACCGTCGGGAATAAAGCGGCAGACGCGCTCCAGCGAATGTTCTATGACGGGTTTCTCAATACTGCCTACGAGGGACGCTCAAATATTCCGCCACACACGAACTTCATTGTTGCCGCCAACCATTGTTCGCACCTCGATATGGGGCTGACGAAGATGGCCCTTGGCGATGCTGGGAACGACCTCGTCGCGCTGGCGGCGGCCGACTACTTCTTCGACACGAAGTACAAGCGGGCAGTGATGGAGAACTTTACGAACCTGGTGCCGATGGAGCGCACCGGGTCGCTGCGACAATCGTTGCGGCACGCGCTCTCGTTCCTCGCCCGAGGCTACAACGCCTTGCTGTTCCCGGAAGGGACGCGTTCGATAACCGGTGAAATGGCAGACTTCAAACCGGTGGTGGGTTATCTCGCATTGCACGCGCGCGTGGGGATTCTGCCCGTTTACCTGATTGGCACGCATGAGGCGATGCCCAAAGGCTCCACGATCATCAAGAGCCGGGACGTCGGGGCGCGCATCGGGCGTTTCCTGCCGATCGAGGAATTGGAAGAAATGACAGGCGGTCTGCCGCGTGCCGAAGCTTATCGTTTAATCGCCGCGCTGGTGAAAAACGAGGTCGAAAACCTTCGCGACCGCGCTCGTCGTCCTTTTGATGCGAGCGAGATGCGGCGCAAGTGGAAGCTCGAACGCCGCGCCCAGTCGAGTGCTAGGGAAGACGTTGCCGAACTAGTCGAGTCTGCGTAAGGGAGGCGGAAGAAAAAGAATAGATTTGGAATACCCACTCAAGGAAAGAAAATCGCAGGTTGGGAAGGTGGGCTTGCCCCCGCTCAAGAGTCGGGAGTCTGGAGTCGGGGGTCCGGAGTCTGGAGCCGGAGTCGGAAGTGGTCTCACTATGCGCGAAATCGGTTAACTGCCGTTCTTCGCTCTTTCATAATTCTTGCTTCTCTGGGTTCCGGACTCCAGACTCCCGACTCCCGACTCTAGACTCTCGAGGATCGTAGCGATTCAATTACCTCCGCAGTCTTTGTCTATGCGAGGCGGCTCGCAATCGGCGGACTTGTTCCTTCAGTTGCTCGATCTCTTTCTGTTGTTCTTTTATGGCATTGATGAGCAGCAGATCAAGGCGCTCGTACTTGACTCCTGCGACTTCGCCTTTGCTGTTATTGAAGGTGAGCGCCGGCGCGACCTTAGCCACATCTTCTGCGCCGAGTCCAATGTCGGATTGGCCGCCTTTTTTCCAGTTGAAGGTGATGGGCCTGAGGCGCCGCACGATGTCCAAACCACCGACGAACGGTTGCACGTTGGTCTTGAAGCGCAAACTAGAAATGCCGCACCGCAAAAGGTCGCCAGCATTATTGAAACAAACCTGTGCGAGAGACTCCTCCAGTGGAATAACACCAATCTTCGCGCGCCCGTTCACCGTTAGAGTCCGATCCGGAGCGGCCGTGCCGATTCCGACGTTGCCGCCCGGACTGTTTAAGGCGAGTGACTGCGCTAGATTCGCAGCGTAGTCGTAGGCAAACACGTAACCGACGGTCGCATTTGTGTTGAAGCCCACGGCTATACCCTTTGCAAAACCGGACAACGGCGTAGTATCTCCGGAAAAAAAACTCGTACCGACGGCATGAATCGCAACCGAGCCTGGGGAGGTACCTATGCCTTCTACGCCGACGCCAGTGGCGGTCTGGCCCACGACTCCATCATCAAACTGGCTTTCGCCCCTTATTGCACCAAAGATGTCCCCCTTCACTACCAACTGCTCAAAGGATGTGTTGGACTGGCCGATAGCGACGCTTCCCTTGACAATCAGCTCGTCCTTTGCCGGATTGGCATAGGCATAGTCATTACTAACCAATACTCCTCCGGCTTTGAGTCCGGATGCGGTCATGACGTCAGGAGAATTGAATAGCTCAAGATACCGATTGTGCTCCGCGCCGCTGGCCGCCGTGAAAAGAAGTGGATCTGCACCTGGATCGAGCGTCAACCAGCCTCTCACGTCCAGCGTCGTCTGTGGGAGAATTGTCCCGACACCTAAGCTGGCGCTCGTAACCTTTCCCCCAAAGATCCCATTGCCGCTGATGTTGAGGCTGGCCCCGGCTTGCTGGTTGAGAGTGTTCTGGATGTAGTGGCCACTGCCCGCGGTAGGAGGTGTCGCAGTGATCTGCTGTCTCGGCGAGAGGATCGAAAACGTACCAACGCCTGCTGCACGTGCGCCAATTTCCAGGTAGCGGTTTGTGCCAGGAAAGGAACCTGCGCCAAAGTCGAGTTGAACGGTGAAGATGCCGGCACTCACGGCGACTGCATTAACAGTTTGCGTTGTGCCAATCTGTGTCGGGCCCCCTGCACTATCGAAGAGCTTGAACTGTAAATCGTAACTTCCGTTGGCCGGATTGCCCGAAACGGTCAGCTTACCCTGGTACGTAAAGACAGTTCCCTGCGCATTGGCAGAGTTCGCGGCAAGCAGCCATAATGCAGCAGATGCTAACAGCAGTAAATAACGCGCATGCGCAGGGCGGACTGGCGCCATGATTCATTCCTCCTGACTTCTCCAAAGCAACGATCTCCAAGATGGGCAGTAGATATTTCGCGGGGCGGGAAAACAATCACCTATTTAAGTGAGTTTGAGTGGTTGGGTTTTGTGTGACGTCAAAGCTCAGCCCGCGATCGTGGGCTATGTCAAAAAGAGTCCGCGCGGCTCTGCCGCCTTCCCTTGCGGAAAGCCTACGGCTTTCCGATTGGCGTAGTTTTGATCTGAGGCTCCGCCTCTCGATGGCTGGCGAGGCAAAGCCTCGAAAAATCCCAAAAGGAGTCCTGCGGAAAGCCAGAGGCTTTCCGCAGGGGAAGGCGGCAGAGCCGCTACCGCTTTTTCCCGACAGACTCTGGAGCGGGCGATAGAGTTCTTGTGATCGAGACGGATGAAGTTTCTTCGGGGCACTGTCGCCCGTTTCACGGGCTTAGATCGCGCATCGCCTGATTCCTGGGGCTCACGCCCCAGGCTTTATGCTGTCACCTGCTTCGCAGGTTTATCTGAGTTCCGATAAGTTGCAGACCGGGAGGGTGTAAAACTGCCACCAGGCCTTATCAGCGGGTTAATCCGCTACGAAGGGCCTTAACGACGGCTTCTGACTTGGAATGCACCTGTAGCTTTCGATAAATGCTCTGCATGTGAGTGCCAATAGTATTGATGCTACTTCCCAACTCAGCGGCGGCCGTTTTGTAGCTGTGGCCCTCGACGAGCATTTTCAACAAACGCAGCTCGTGCGGAGTCAGTTGGTAATTGGCAGGCTCAGGCGGACGCGTGTGCTTAAAGAGCGAGACTACACGGCTGGCCACTTCCGGTGACATCGGCGCGCCGCCACTGACCACTTCTCTCAGCGATTCCACCAGTCGCGCAGGTGGCGTTCGCTTCAGCAAATAGCCGGATGCCCCTGCGCAAAGCGCATCGAAAATTTTCTCGTCGTCTTCGTAAACGGTAAGCGTAATACAAAGCAGTTCGGGCCAACGATCCTTAAGGAGGCGAATACCTTCGATGCCGCTGATCCCGGGCAAACCGATGTCTACGAGGACGACCTGCGGCAGATCGTCGATGAGTTTTTTTAACGCCAGCTCAATTGAGCCGAAACTTCCTGTGCAGCGAAAGCCATCAGTCCCGTCAATCAAGAACGCCAGGCCCTCGCGAAGGACCTGCTGATCTTCGATAAGGGCAACTTTAATGATGTCAGATCCCCATGGCATGTTTGTTATCTTCAAATGCGACCGCTTAGATTACCGGACGAAAATCTGCACGTCTCTCACCTAAAGTGGTGAGACTGATGGCTGCCGAGAACACACCATTCAGGTCAAGTGGTCCTTCGATGTACTCTAAATTCCTTTCTAGCTCATGCTTTGCCATCGCGACCGCGTAACCGTTTCTGATGGCTATGTGGGATCCCGATCGTCACAGTTGTGCCAGCGTCTCTCTGCGACAAGACTACTGTTTCACCGCCCAGGGAACGGGCCCGCCGACTGAGACTCACAAGTCCATTGCCTTCGGTTGCTTGGCCCAGGTCAAAACCTCTTCCGTTGTCGGAAACTATTACGACTAACCACGCACCGTCAACCTTCAAGTCGATCTTGGCGCGCGTACATCTTGAATGCCGCACCATGTTGTTGATTGTTTCCTTAAACATCAGGAAAACCTCACGACGGATGTCGGCACCAAGCCTCAAGTCGAGGCCTGTGGTCGGCACACTGAAGGCAAACTCGATGTCGCTTGCTGGGAGCACTTCGCTGGCTACGCGACGCATTCTACGCACAAGGTTGTTCAGGTGATCCTGCAAAGGGTTTATCGCCCAAACAATATCGCTCATCGAATCGAGCGCCTCATGTGCCACTCGGTTAATCAAGGACAGATTTCTTAAAGCCGGAGCCTCCTGCGAGTCCAACTGCTTACGAAGAACCTCGCTGAGGATGGAAATCTGTGCAAGGCTGGATCCGATGTCGTCATGCAGGTCTGCCGCAATACGCGTTCTCACTCGCTCGAGCTCAACCAGATGCGCGACGCGATAGCGATAGACCGAATGCGCGATCAACCCAATTAGCAGGGCAACGATTGTTATGAACCACCAGCGTTGCCATATGTGCGGCAGTATGGTGAATGTGATGGCAGCCGGGATGCCGCTGACCATTCCATCCGCAGTCAGCGCGCGAACGAGAAATTTGTAATGTCCGGAGGAGAGGCGCGCATACGTAATCGCCCGTTCCGTAGTGGGCGCGCCCCAGTCCTGATCTGCCCCTTCCAGCCGAAACTGGTAACGCAGCAATTCTCCTGGAGCAAAGCTTAACCCGACAAACTCAATCTGTAGTTCGTTATGATCCGCTGCAAGCTCGGGAAGAACGACTTCCGTCTCGCCCAGCGCAGAGACGATCTGTGGTTCACCGGCGATCCGGAGATTGGTAATCAATATCGGCGGAGGTTCAACGGACCTTCGCTCCGCGCTTGGCAACAACCGTGACAAACCCTTCTGCGTTCCAAACCATAACGCGCCGTGGCGGTCTCGGAAAGCGGCTAACAAGTCACCACCGGCAAGACCATCGGCGGCCGTAAAATGACTGACGCGGCCTGTTTCTGGATTCACGCGATCCAGCCCACGACCCGTGGCAACGTAGATTTTACCGTCGTC